>NZ_DATFAN010000001.1:0-17851 GCF_035254525.1 Ideonella sp.
CGTTGGGCAGCGCCTGGCTGCCCTGCTGGCCGTGAACATGGCCCACCAGCTCGGCCTTGGACGCGTCCACGCCCACGAACACCACTCGATCTTGCATGGTCAGGTCTCCACTGTCGACAATGAGCGTCGTTGGGGTGGAAACCCGCCAGCCGCGTTGGCTTGCGCTCAGATCGGCGGTCGCACTCGTTCAGGGCCGCGCAGTTCCTTATCGACGCTGGCAGGCGGGGTGGGGGCAGTCTTCGCCAGTCGGTCCAGGCCGAATTCCGGACTCAGGCCCTCCACCCCAACCCCCACACCATACAAGCCGGACCCGCGCACGCCACTTGAAGGCGGCGGCCCTGCGGGGCGCCGCCATGCGTGGCTTGGCTACACGATGAAGCGGCCGCCTTGGGGCGGCACGCGCACCGGCCAGCCGAGCTCCTTGGCGATGAGCTGGCGCAGCGCGTCGCTCGCGTCGGGCTCGCCGTGCACGACGAAGGTCTGGCGCGGCGGGCGGCGGAAGTGGCCGAGCCAGGCGAGCAGTTCGCGCTGGTCGGCGTGGCCCGAGAAGCCCTCGAGGTGGGTCACGGCGGCATGCACCGGCACCCACTCGCCGTGGATCTTGACCTCGCGCGCGCCGGCCACCAGCAGGGCGCCGCGGCTGCCGCCGACCTGGAAACCGGCGAACACCACGTGGTGACGCGGGTCCGGCGCCATGGCCTTCAGGTGGTGCAGCACGCGGCCGCCGGTGGCCATGCCGCTGGCCGAGATGATGACCGAGGGCATGCGCGAGGCGGCCAGGCGCTGCGATTGCGCGCCGGTGGTGACCATGCGCACCCCGTCACACAGCCTGGCCATCTCGCGCCCCGGCACGCGCAGCAGCCGGCGATGGCGGCGGTACAGGTCGGTCGCCTCGATCGCCATCGGGCTGTCGAGGTAGATCGGCAGGTGGGGCGGGATCTCGCCAGCGGCCTTCAGCCGCTGCAGCACCAGCAGCAGCGCCTGCGCGCGGCCGACGGCAAAAGCCGGCAGCAGCACCGAGCCGCCGCGGTGGATGGTGTCGCGCACGATCTGGCCGAGCCGGGCCGCGGCGTCCTCGGCCGGGTGAAGGCGGTTGCCGTAGGTCGATTCGACCAGCAGCACATCGGCCTCGGTCAGCGCCTGCGGCGCCGGCATCAGCAGGTCGCTGTTGCGCCCGAGATCGCCCGAGTAGACCAGGCGCTCACCGGCATGGGCCAGCGTGACCGCGCAGGCGCCGAGCAGGTGGCCGACAGGCGTCAGCGTGACGGACAGGCCGTCGATGCGGGCCGCCTGCCCTTCGCGCAGCGGCTTGAAGCAGGCCAGGGCCTTCTTCGCGTCGGCGCGGGTGAACATCGGCAGCGCCTTCGCGTGGTGCGAATAGCCGTAGCGGTTGGCCCGGCGCGCGTCCTCCTCCTGCAGGTGCGCTGCATCGAGCAACAGCACCTCGGCCAGGTCGCGCGTGGCCGGCGAGCAGTAGATGGGCCCGCGATAGCCCTGCTTGACCAGCACCGGCAGCCAGCCGGAATGGTCGAGGTGGGCGTGGCTCAACACGACGGCATCGACCTCGCGCGGGTCGAAGCCCGGGCTGGCCCAGTTGCGCTCGCGCAGTACCTTGAAGCCCTGGAACAGCCCGCAGTCGAGCAGCACCCGCTGGCCACCCCAGGTGACGAGGTGGCGCGAACCCGTGACGCAATCGGCGGCGCCGTGGAAGTCGAGTTGCATGCGTCAGGCCGCGCCGGGCCGCCCCAAGCGGCCTGATCCCCTTGGGGGACCGACGCGAAGCGGCGCAGGGGCCAACATCTCAGGCCGCGCCGGGCCGCCCCAAGCGGCCTGATCCCCTTGGGGGACCGACGCGAAGCGGCGTAGGGGCCAAGATCTCAGGCGGCCGCGCTGCCGGCAGAGTCAGCCGTTCGAACGATGGCACCGGGCTCGGTGCGCGCTTGCGCCAACGCGGTTTCCGCGGCCTCGAGCAGGCGCAGCAGCTGGTCGCCGTGCTGCGGGTAGACGGCCACGCCAACCCGGCACTTCGGGTGCAGCACCTCGATGCCCGTGTTCACCGGGCCGGCCAACGCCGCCGCGATCTTGCGCGCCACCATCTCGGCCTCGCCCGCGTGGTGCAGGTCGACCAGCATCGCCGCGAACTGGCCGTCATCGAGCCGCACCGCGGTGTCGGTCTTGCGCAGCTCGAAATGCAGGCGGCCGGCGGCCGCGCGCAGCAGGTCGTCGCCGAAGCTGGGGCCGTGCTGCTCGCACAGGGCGGCAAAGCCGTCGAACTCGATCAGCAGCACGCCGATCTGCGTGCCGGCGCGAGCCGCCCGCTGGATTGCCATCTCGGCCCGGTCCTGCAGCACAGCCCGGTTCGGCAGGCCGGTCAGGCTGTCGTGGTGGGCCATCGCGATCGGCGCATCGATGGCGGTCTCAGCAGCCCGCTCGACCGCGATCAGACCGGTGACGACGCCGTGCGCATCGCGCAGCGTGCCGAGCGACAGCCTCGTCTGCCGCGGCTCGCCGCCCTTGCTGCGCAGCAGCCAGTCGTGTTCGTCGGGCAAGCCGCGTTGCAGCCTGGCGCTGAAGACCCGGGCGTCGGCGGGGACGCGCGTGCGCAACTCGGTGCCGAGCATCGCAGCGCGGGCCTCGACCTCTTCACGCCGAAGCAGGCTGCCGATCAAGGGCTGACCGCGCAGTTCGCCCGGCTCGAAGCCGAGGGTCTCGGCGCCGGCACGGTTCATCCACTGGATGTGGCCGGCCAGATCGAGGCCGAACACCAGGCGGGGGAACTGGTCGATCAGAAGTCGCTGGGCCTCACCCAGCTCGAGCCAGGTGAGGGTCTGGGGGTCGATGGGGCGGGTGCGGTCCATGGGGCAGTGTCCCACTTCCCGAACGGGCCGGGCAAGTCCGCCGGCCCTTCACCCTGTGCCGCTCAGCGCTTGCCGCGCAACAAGCTGGCGGTGGCCGGCGCCGGCTTGGCGCCGCCGTGGCCGCTGTGGGCGCGGGCCGGCTGCGCGGGGGCCGCCGTGCGGGCGCCGCCATGGGCCGGCTTGGCATGGCCGTGGGCCGGCTTGGCCGGGGCATGGGCCGGCGCGGCGTGGGCGGGACGGCCATCGCGCCGGGGTTCGCCACGCGCCTCGCCGCCGCGCGGTGCACCGGGCGCACGCTCGTTGCCGCGGCCACCGCGGTGGTTGTTGCCGCCACCACCGCCACCACCACCGCCGGCACCGCGCCGCGTGCCGCCGACGCCGATCGTCATGCGGCCCAGCACGATGGGCTCAGCCTTCTCGCCGGCAGGCACGTTGAAGCCCGGCACCGCCTCGCGCGGGATCTGGCGCTTGATCAGCTTCTCGATGTCGCGCAGGAACAGCTCCTCGTCGGGGCAGACGAGCGAGATCGCCTCGCCCTGCGCGCCGGCGCGGCCGGTGCGGCCGATGCGGTGCACGTAGTCTTCCGGCACGTTGGGCAGCTCGAAGTTGACGACGTGCGGCAGCTGGTCGATGTCGATACCGCGCGCGGCGATGTCGGTGGCCACCAGCACCTGCAGCTCGCCGCTCTTGAACTCGGCCAGCGCTTTGGTGCGCGCGCCTTGGCTCTTGTTGCCGTGGATCGCCATCGCGCTGATCTCGACCTTGTTCAGGTACTCGGCCAGGCGGTTCGCGCCGTGCTTCATGCGGGTGAAGACCAGCACCTGGTGCCAGTTGCCCTGGCGGATCAGGTGGGCCAGCAACTCCTTCTTGCCGTCGCGCCCGATGGGATGCACCTTCTGCGCGATGGTGTCGGCGGTGGCATTGCGGCGCGCGACCTCGATCAGCGCCGGCTGGTTCAGCAGCCGGTCGGCCAGCGCCTTGATCTCGTCGCTGAAGGTGGCCGAGAACAGCAGGCTCTGCTTCTGGGCCGGCAGCACGGCCAGCACCTTCTTGATGTCGTGGATGAAGCCCATGTCGAGCATGCGGTCGGCTTCGTCGAGCACGAAGATCTGCACATGGCTCAGGTCCAGCGTGCCCTGCTGGTGATGGTCCAGCAGGCGGCCGGGCGTGGCCACGAGGATGTCGACACCCTTGCGCAGGCGGTCGACCTGCGGCTGCATGCCGACGCCGCCGAACATCACCATCGATTGCAGCGGCAGGAACTTGCCGTAGGTGCGCACGCTTTCCTCGACCTGGGCGGCGAGCTCGCGCGTCGGGGTCAGGATCAGCGCGCGGATCGCGATGCGGCCCTTGGCGTCGCGCTTGGGGCCCTGCGCCGCCAGGCGATGCAGCAGCGGCAGCGTGAAGCCGGCGGTCTTGCCGGTGCCCGTCTGCGCGCCGGCCATCAGGTCGCCGCCGTTGAGCACGGCGGGGATGGCTTGCGCCTGGATCGGGGTGGGCTGGGTGTAGCCCTGTTCGCGCACGGCACGAACGATCGGTTCGGCCAGGCCGAGAGATTCGAAGGTCATTGAGGCTCGCTTGGAGCGTAAGCCGGCCCGCCGCCCGCGATGGACATCGGGGCACCAGCCAGGGGCCCGGCCGGAAACGAATGCGCTCGGCCTGAAGAGGTGAGCGCTGTCAGGACTGACAAGCCGCCGCCGAGGCTGGACCTCGGGGGGCGTGAGCGCATTGTAACGGCAGCGGCCCGTGCCGGCCCGCAGCCCAAAAAGGCGCTCCGAAGGAGCCGCCGCCCTTCAAGTGGCGTGCGCGGATCCGGCTTTGCCGGTCCGCTGCGCGAGCCCCCCCGGGGGGGCAGCCCCCGGAAGGGGGCGTGGGGGCCTCTAGTACCCGCTGACGTCCAGCCGCCCGCCGGTCACCGTCTTGCCGGCGAGCGACGGGGTCGGGATCGTCGTGGCGAGGATCGCCTCCTTCAGCTGCCGGGCCGATAGCCCCGGGTGCGACGAGGCATACAGCGCGATGGCGCCGGCCACGTGCGGCGTGGCCATCGACGTGCCGCTGTAGGCGGCGTAGTTGTCGGTCGGCACCGTCGAGAAGATGGCGACCCCAGGCGCGCCGAGGTCGACCGAGGTCGCACCGTAGTTGGAGAAGCCGGCCAGCAGGCCGGCACTGCCGATGGCCGCCACGGAAATGATTGTCGGGCTGTCGTAGCTGGAGGGGTAGTGCGGCGTGACATCGTTGTCGGCGCCGTCATTGCCGGCCGCCGCGACAAAGACGATGTCCGCCTTGCCAGCGAGCTCGATCGATTTCTTCAGCCCCTGCGAGTAGCCCCCGCCGCCCCAGGAGGCATTGATCGCCACCAGGTTCAGGCCGTGGCGGGTCTTCAGGTCGGTGATGTAGTCGATCGACTTGATCGCGTTGGCGGTCGAGCCCGAGGCCGTGCCGAGGAACTTGACGTTGATGAGCTTGACCTTCCAGCACACGCCGGCCACGCCCTTGCCGTTGCCGCCCCGCGCCCCGATAGTGCCGGAGACATGGGTGCCGTGGTCATCGCCGACGCCGTCATAAGTGCTCTTGTCGTCGCGGGCGAAGTCCCAGCCGCGGGTGTCGTCGATGAAGCCGTTGCCATCGTCGTCGATGCCGTTGTCCGGGATCTCGTACGGGTTCTCCCAGAAGTTGTGCTTCAGGTCGGGGTGCTTGAACTGCGCGCCCTCGTCGATCACCGCGACCATGACCTTGCCGCAGTCGGTGTGGCCGCGGTCCCAGGCTTCGGCAGCCTGGCTGCCGTAGGGGTTCTGGAACAGCGGCGACGAGTCGCCTTCCATGCCCCACAGCTTGTTGGTCGTGTAGTACGGGTCGTCGGACACCGTGTCGGCTTCGTAGAGCCAGTTGGGCTCGGCGAAGTCGATGCCCGGGGTGGCGTGCAGCGTGCGGATCGCCGCCGCGAGGTCGGTGCCGGCCGGCAGCACGATGCGGTGCAGGTCACCGCTGACGCGCTCGGCGAAGCGGCCGCCGACGCGCGCCAGCGCATCGGCGTAGGCGGCCTCGCTCAGCGCCGGCTCGAACTGCACCAGCAGCTCGGCCGGCAGGTGGCGCCGATGTGGCTCCTGCAACTCGGCCAGCACCTTGTCGGGCCGGCCGCCCGCCAGGGCAGCGCCGCACAGGGCGCCGAAGGCCAGCGCGGCCAGCCAGCGCAGGGTCAGGCGAGAGGATCGAGGCATCGGACTCTCCTATGGAAGAAGGGGCCGGATGCCCGGCCCCTGTTCATCGCAGCGCCTGGATGGCCGCGGCTCAGTAGGTGCTGACGTTCAGCCGGCCGCCTGTCACCGTCTTGCCCGACATCGAGGCGGTCGGGGTCGTGGTGTTCAGGATCGCGGCCTTCAGCTGCGCCGCGGTCAGGCCCGGGTGGGTCTTGGCGTACAGCGCGACCGCGCCGGTCACGTGCGGCGTGGCCATGGAGGTGCCGCTGTACGACGCATACGAGTTGGTCGGTACGGTGGAGAAGATGCCGGCACCGGGCGCGCCCAGGTCGACCGAGGTGGCGCCGTAGTTCGAGAAGCTGGACATCGTGCCGTTGCTGTTCAGCGAGGCCACGGCGATCAGGCTGGCGCTGGTGTAGCTGGCCGGATAGAAAGGCACGCTGTCGTTGTTCGAACCGTTGTTGCCCGCCGCGGCGATGAACAGGATGTCGGCGGCGCCGGCCGCGTCGATCGAGTCCTTCAGGCCTTGCGAGAAGCCGCCGCCGCCCCACGAGTTGTTGGTCGCGACGAGGTTCAGGCTGTGGCGCTGCTTCAGGTCGGTCACGTAGTCGACCGACTTGATCGCGTTGGCGGTCGTGCCACCGCCCACGCCCAGGAACTTGACGTGCAGCATCTTGATCTTCCAGCACATGCCGGCCACGCCGATGCCGTTGCGGCCCTTGCCGCCGATGGTGCCGGAGACGTGCGTGCCGTGGTCGTCCTGCGTGCCGTCGTAGACGCTCTTGTTGTTGGCGTCGAAGTCCCAGCCATGGGTGTCGTCGATGAAGCCGTTGCCGTCGTCATCGATGCCGTTGCCGTCGATCTCGTTGGGGTTCTTCCAATGATTGGGCTTCAAGTCGGGGTGGGTGTACTGCACGCCCTCGTCGATGACGCCGACCATCACGCCCTTGCAGCTGAAGTGGCCCGCATCCCAGGCCTCGCCGGCCTGGCTGCCGTACTGGTTCTGGAACAGCGGCGAGGTGTCGCCGTACATGCCCCACAGCGAGCCGTTGACGTAGTAGGTGTCGTCCGAGACCTTGGTGGTCTGGTAGACCCAGTTCGGCTCGGCGAAATCGACGGCGTCCTGTGCATGCAGCGCGCGCACCGCGGCGGCGAGGTTGGCGCCCTGCGGCAGGCTGATCCGGTGCAGGTCACCGCGCAGCCGCTCGAGGAACTTGGCGCCGACCTTGTCGAGCGCGGCCTGGCGCAGCGCCTGGGCGACGCCGGGCTTGAACTGCACCAGCATCTCGGCGGGCACGAACTGGCGGTGCGGCTGCTGCAATTCGGCGACGACCTTGTCGGGCTGGCCGCCGGCCAGCACACCGCCGGTCAGGGTGGCCAGCGCGGCGGCAATCAGCGTGTACGAGAAGCGTGGGGCAAAGCGGGGCATGGTGGAGCTCCTTGGCGATTCCAGGGCGGACGGGATGGCGCCCAATGTCGGGCGGTAACCCATGGGACGCAGGGCCGGGCGGCGGCGGGCCCCTTGACGGACCTCGATACTTGACGAGCGGCCCCGGGCTGTCGACCCCTCACCATAGGGAGGGGAAAACGCCGCGATCACGCACGCGGCGATGTGGCACCCGCGAATGAAAAAGGCCGGTCAGCGACCGGCCTTGCTCCTGCTGGTGCAGGCGTCAGAACCCGCTGACGTCGAGCCGGCCGCCGGTCACCGTCTTGCCGGCCATCGAGGTCGTCGGCACGGTCGCGCCGAGGACCGCGGCCTTGATCTGCGCCGCGGTCGAGCCCGGGTGCAGCGAGGCATACAGCGCCACCGCACCGGTCACGTGTGGCGTCGCCATCGAGGTGCCGTCGTAGGCGGCATAGCCCGGCGTCAGCACGCCGTTGACGAGCTTGGGCACCGTCGACCAGATGCCCACGCCCGGCGCGCCCAGGTCGACCGAGGTCAGGCCGTAGTTCGAGAAGCCGGCCTTCGCGCCCTTCTTGTTGATGGCCGCGACCGCGATGATGTTCTCGCTGGTGTAGGCCGACGGGTAGTTCGGCTTCTTGTCGGTGTTCTGCCCGACGCCGAGCAGATTGCCGTTGCCGGCCGCGGCGATGAACAGGATGTCGGCCGCGCCCGAGCGGTCGATCGCGTCCTTCAGTGCCTGCGAGAAGCCGCCACCGCCCCAGGAGTTGTTGGTCGCGACCAGGTTCAGGCCGTGGCGGGTCTTCAGGTCGGTGATGTAGTCGATCGCCAGGATGGCGTCGGCGGTCGTGCCGCCGTTGGCGCCCAGGAACTTGGCGTTGACCATCTTCACCTGGCCGCAGATGCCGGCCGTGCCGATGCCGTTGTTGCGCACCGCGCCGATGGTGCCGGAGACGTGGGTGCCGTGGTCGTCACCGACGCCGTCGAAAGTGGAGTTGTCGTCGCTGACGAAGTCCCAGCCGTTCACGTCGTCGACGAAGCCGTTGCCGTCGTCGTCGATGCCGTTGCCGGCGATCTCGAACGGGTTGACCCAGATGTTCGCGGCGGTGTCCGGGTGGGTCGTCATCACGCCCTCGTCGATGATGCCGACGACGACATCGCTCGAGCAGTCCTTGCCGGCGTTCCAGGCCTCGGCGGCCTGGCTGCCGTACTGGTTCTGCTTCAGCGGCGAGGTGTCGCCGTAGACGCCCCACAGGCTGCCGTTCTGGTAGTACGGGTCGTTCGGCGCGGCCTGGGTGCTGTAGAGCCAGTTCGGCTCGACGAAACGCACGGCGGCCTGGGCGCGCAGGCGGCGGATCGCCTCGCTGACGGCCAGGTTCTGCGGCAGGCGCACCAGGTGCAGTTCGCCTTCGTGGGCGGCGTGGCGCAGCAGCTTGGCCGAACGCGCGCCGAGCAGGCCGAGCACGGCGTCGCGCGCGGCAGCCGACTGGGCGGGGCGGAACTGCACGAGCAGTTCGCCGGCCACGTAACGCAACTCGGTGCGCTGCAGGTCGGCATCGACCTGGGCCGGGCTGGCGCCGGCGGCCAAGGGGGCGCCCAGCGCCGAGGCAGCGGCGGCGGCGATCAACGCGCGTTGGAAGACGGTCTTCATGCGGGGAAAGGGCTCCATGGGTGAGGGGTTCTGGCGAGGCGCTGGGGCCCCGTGCGGCCGATTGTGGGCATGGCAGGGCCCTTGTCGCATCGGGCCTCCCCGGCCGTCGTGATGCTTGTTGAAGAACCACCAGGGCGCGCGTTCAGCCGGCGCTACCAAGGCCGGTTTTCGGCCGGCGCGCGATAATCATCGTTTGCCCGACCAGCGCGTGCCCCTCCCGGCGTCGCGTGCCGGGCCCGCGCTGGTGCAAGGCCCGCGCTCCTCCAGACCCCTCTCGCGACCTCACAAAGCCATGGCCCAGTACGTCTTTACCATGAACCGCGTCGGCAAGATCGTGCCGCCGAAGCGGCAGATCCTGAAGGACATCTCGCTGTCCTTCTTCCCCGGCGCGAAGATCGGCGTGCTGGGCCTGAACGGCTCGGGCAAGTCGACCCTGCTGAAGATCATGGCCGGCCTCGACAAGGAGATCGAGGGCGAGGCCACGCCGATGCCGGGCATCAAGATCGGCTACCTGCCGCAGGAGCCGCAGATGAACCCCGACCAGACCGTCCGCCAGGCGGTGGAAGAGGGCATCGGCGGCGTGCTGGCGGCGAAGAAGCGGCTTGACGAGGTCTATGCCGAATATGCCGAGCCGGACGCCGATTTCGACAAGCTGGCCGCCGAGCAGGCCGAGCTGGAGGCCGTCATCGCCGCCGCCGGCAGCGAGAACACCGAGCACCAGCTCGACATCGCGGCCGACGCGCTGCGCCTGCCGCCGTGGGATGCGGTGATCGGCAAGCTCTCGGGCGGCGAGAAGCGCCGCGTCGCGCTGTGCCGCCTGCTGCTGAGCAAGCCCGACATGCTGCTGCTCGACGAGCCGACCAACCACCTGGACGCCGAATCGGTGGAGTGGCTCGAGCAGTTCCTGCGCCGCTTCTCGGGCACCGTGGTGGCCATCACCCACGACCGCTACTTCCTCGACAACGCGGCCGAGTGGATCCTCGAGCTCGACCGCGGCTACGGCCACCCGTACAAGGGTAACTACTCCGACTGGCTGGACCAGAAGGAAAAGCGCCTGGAGCTGGAGCAGAAGACCGAGGACGCGCGCACCAAGGCGATGAAGCAGGAACTGGAGTGGGTGCGCAAGAACGCCAAGGGCCGCCAGGCCAAGAGCAAGGCGCGCCTGGCCCGCTTCGAGGAACTCTCCGACGTCGAATACCAGAAGCGCAACGAGACCAACGAGATCTTCATCCCGGTGGGCGAGCGCTTGGGCAACGAGGTGATCGAGTTCGTCAACGTCACCAAGAGCTTCGGTGACCGCGTGCTGATCGACAACCTCAGCTTCAAGGTGCCGGCCGGTGCGATCGTCGGCATCATCGGCCCGAACGGCGCCGGCAAGTCCACGCTGTTCCGCATGATCCAAGGCACCGAGAAGCCGGATTCGGGCGAGGTCAAGATCGGCAAGACCGCCAAGCTGGCCTTCGTCGACCAGAGCCGCGAGAACCTGGCCAACGACAAGACGGTGTGGGAAGACGTCTCGGGCGGGCTGGACAACATCATCGTCGGCAAGTTTGTGATGCCCAGCCGCGCCTACCTCGGCCGCTTCAACTTCAAGGGCAACGATCAGCAAAAGCTCGTCGGCTCACTGTCCGGCGGCGAGCGCGGCCGGCTGCACCTGGCCAAGACGCTGGCCCAGGGAGGCAACGTGCTGATGCTCGACGAGCCGTCGAACGACCTGGACGTCGAAACGCTGCGTGCGCTCGAAGACGCGCTGCTCGAGTTCGCCGGCAGCGCGATGGTGATCAGCCACGACCGCTGGTTCCTCGACCGCATCTGCACCCATATCCTGGCGGTCGAGGACGAATCGCAGTGGTACTTCTACGAAGGCAACTTCCACGAGTACGAGGAAGACAAGAAGCGGCGCCTGGGCGAGGAGGGCGCCCGCCCGCACCGCATGCGCTTCAAAGCCTTGAAGTGATGGGCATGGCGGAGCGCGCGCAGCGCCGCTCCATTTCAAGTGGCGTGCGCGGATCCGGCTTTGCCTGTCCGCTGCGCGAGCCCCCTCGGGGGGCAGCCCCCGGAAGGGGGCGTGGGGGTACGAAATGTCAATGGATGTGGTGGACTACGAGATCAAGGGCTCGGAGATGCAGTTCGTCGAGGTCGAGCTCGACCCGGGCGAGGCCGCGGTCGGCGAGGCCGGCAGCCTGTTCTTCATGGACGCGGCCATCGGCATGGACACCATCTTCGGCGATGGGTCCAACAAGGGCGGCGGCCTGCTCGGCAAGCTGCTCGGCGCCGGCAAGCGGCTGATCACCGGCGAGTCGCTGTTCATCACCGTCTATACCAACCAGGGCTCGGGCAAGCAGCGCGTGGCCTTCGCCGCGCCGTACCCCGGCAAGATCATCCCGATGGATCTGAGCCAGCTGGGGGGCATGCTGATTTGCCAGAAGGATGCGTTCCTGTGCGCTGCGCGCGGCGTCTCGATCGGCCTGCATTTCCAGCAGAAGCTGTCGGTCGGCTTCTTCGGTGGCGAGGGCTTCATCATGCAGAAGCTCGAGGGCGACGGCCTGGCCTTCGTGCACGCCGGCGGCACGGTCGTCAAGCGCGAGCTGCTGCCCGGCCAGACGCTGATGGTCGACACCGGCTGCGTCGTGGCCTACACGCCGAACGTGAACTTCGAGATCCAGTACGTCGGCAAGATCAAGACCGCGCTGTTCGGCGGCGAGGGCCTGTTCTTCGCGAAGATGACCGGCCCTGGCACGGTGTGGCTGCAGAGCCTGCCGTTCTCGCGCCTGGCCAGCCGCGTGTTCGCCGCCGCGCCGCAGATGGGCGGCTCGCGCGAAGAGGGCTCGGTGCTGGGTGGCTTTGCCGCCGGTGGGCTGCTAGGCGGGTTGCTGGGTGGTGACAACGACTGAGGCGCGCCGGGCGGCCGCCGCGGCGCTGCTGGCCCTGGCCGGGTCGGCCCATGGCGGCGAGCCGGTCGAGCTCGATGCATTGACCTCGCCCGAGCTGCGCGATCGCATCGCCGCCGGCGACACGACGGTGCTGCTGCCGATCGGTGGCACCGAGCAGAGCGGCGCCCACCTCGCGCTCGGCAAGCACAACGCCCGCGTGCGGGTGCTGGCGCAGAAGATCGCGCAAGGGCTGGGCCATACGCTGGTCGCGCCGGTGCTGGCCTATGTGCCCGAGGGCTCGATCGAGCCGCCGGCGGCGCACATGCGGTATGCCGGCACGGTCTCGATCCCCGAGGCGGCCTTCGAGGCGGTGCTCGAATCGGCTGCGAAGAGCCTGTGCCACCACGGCTTTCGCGACGTGGTGCTGCTGGGCGACCACGGCGGCTACCAGCGCAACCTCGAACGCGTGGCCGATCGGCTCGAGCGCGCGCGGCCGCGCTCGAAGCAGCCGGCCTGCCGCACCCATGCGCTGCTCGACTACTACCAGGTGACGCAGGGCGCCTATGTCGAAGCGCTGCGCGCCCGCGGCTTCGGCACCGACGAGATCGGCACGCACGCCGGCCTGGCCGACACCGCACTGACCCTGGCCACCGAACCCGCCCTGGTCCGCACCGACCGCCTCGGCCGCGCACCGAAGCCGGGTGAACGCGACGGCGTGCAAGGCGACCCGCGCCGCGCCACCCTTGCTTTGGGGCAAGTCGGTGTCGACCTGATCGTGGACACTAGCGTTAAGGCCATTCGGCAGCGCCTGGCGCAGCCGCGCTAACCGGCCCGGCCGGCTCCCGCCGGCCCCGTCATCGAGCAGTTCTTCCCCCTTTCGAATTCCCTCATGAGCAAGCAGCGCAACCTGAAGCGCAGTTCCGCGGCCGTCGGCATGGTGCTGGCGGTCGCCGTCGCGATCGCGGCGCACTCCCGCAGCGGCGCGGCGCCCAGCGCAGCCGCTGGCACGCCGGCACCCTCGGCGGTCGCCACCGTGCCGGGCATGCCGCCGGTGGTCGACTCCCGCAACGTCTACAGCGAGACGGCTGCGGGCAAGGTCAGGCCCGAGCTGGCCGGCGACCTCGAGCGCGTCTATGTGCCCAACCTGCGCTCGAACGATGTCTACGTCGTCGACCCGCAGACGCTGAAGGTGGTCGACAAGTTCAAGGTCGGGCCTGGGCCGCAGCACATCGTGCCGTCGTGGGATCTGCGCACGCTGTGGGTCACCAACAATGCCGAGGGCCGCAACACCGGCAGCCTGACGCCGATCGACCCGCGCACCGGCAAGCCGGGCACCCCGATCGCCGTCGACGACCCGTACAACATGTATGCCACACCGGACGGCAAGTCGGCGATCGTCGTGGCCGAAGCGCGCAAGCGGCTCGACTTCCGCGATCCGGTCACGATGGCGTTGCAGTATTCGATCGACGTGCCCGGCTGCCCGGGTGTCAACCACGCCGATTTCTCGATCGACGGCCGCTACGCGATCTTCACCTGCGAATTCACGGGTGCGCTGGTCAAGGTCGACCTGGTCGAGCGCCGAGCGCTGGGCTACCTGAAGCTGCAGATGCCCGCCACGCGCTTCAAGGAGACGGCCGCGCCGCGCACGCCGCCGGGCAAGGTCTGGGAGCCGGGCGAGACCGAGGTCTGCACGGCGACCAAGGGCATGCCGCAGGACATTCGCATCTCGCCGGACGGCAAGCGCTTCTACGTGGCCGACATGCATGCCGACGGCGTGCACGTGATCGATGGCGATGCCTTCAAGGAGATCGGCTTCATCCCGACCAGCATCGGCACGCACGGCCTGTACCCGAGCCGCGACGGCAAGAAGCTCTACGTCGTCAACCGGGGATCGCACAAGATCCACGGCCCGAAGCGCGCCGACGGCGGCGTGACGGTGATCGATTTCGCGACCGAGAAGGTGGTCGCCCGCTGGGCGGTGCCCGATGGCGGCAGCCCCGACATGGGCAACGTCAGCGCCGATGGCCGCTGGCTCTGGCTCGCCGGCCGCTACGACGACGTGATCTACCGCTTCGACACGACCAGCGGCGAAGTGGCGAAGGTCAAGGTCGGTGCCGAGCCGCACGGCCTGACCGTCTGGCCGCTGCCCGGCCGCTACTCGCTCGGCCACACCGGCAACCTCCGCTAGCGCCTTCCGGCCGCGCGAATCGCCGGCCCCCGGCAGGGGGCGTGGGGGTATGCTTTCTTCATGAAACTGCTGCTGGATTCGTTCTGGCGCGCATTGGCCTACCTGCTGATGCCGCGCGTGATCGGCTTGTCGCTGCTGCCGCTGCTGATCGCCGGCGGCCTGACGCTGGGCTGGGCGTACTTCTTCTGGGACGCCGCCTACGCCAGCGTGCGCGATGCCCTCGAAAGCTGGGGTCTGGTGGAGGCCGGGCTGAAGTGGGTCGAGAGCATGATGGGGCCGCACTTCCGCGCGATGATCGTCGTGCTGATCCTGATCGCGCTGGTCGCGCCGCTGGTCATCGTGGCCTCGCTGCTGCTGGTGGCGTTGTTCATGACACCGGCGATCGTCAGCCTGGTGGCCGAGCGGCGCTTTCCCGCGCTGGAGCGCAGGCGGGGAGCGGCCTTCTGGCAGAGCACGCTATGGTCGCTCGGCGCCACCGTGCTGGCGCTGCTCGCGATCTTCGCGACCTTGCCGCTGTGGCTGATTCCCGGCGCGGTGCTGATCGTGCCGCCGTTGATCTGGGGCTGGCTGACGGCGCGGGTGATGAGCTTCGACGTGCTGGCCGAGCACGCCAGCCGCGACGAGCGGCGCGTCCTGATCGCCGGCCACCGCTGGCAGCTGCTCCTGCTCGGCGTCGTGACCGGGTTCCTCGGCGCGGCGCCGACGCTGATCTGGGCCGTCAGCGCGCTGGCGCTGGTGCTGGCGCCGCTGATGGTGGCGGCCACGGTGTGGCTGTACACGCTGGTGTTCGCGTTCTCGTCGCTGTGGTTCGCGCACTACCTGCTGGCCGCGCTGCACGAGCTGCGTGCCAGCGCCACCACCGCCGGCGTGGTCGTCGAAGCGGGTCCGCCGCCGGTGGAGCCGCTGCCCGACGGCATGGGGCCCCTGTGATGGCGTTCGGCTTGATCATCATCGGCGACGAGATCCTGTCCGGGCGCCGGCAGGACAAGCACCTGCCCAAGGTCATCGAGCTGCTCGGCGCGCGCGGCCACGCGCTGGCCTGGGCGCGCTACATCGGCGACGACCGGCCGCGCATCACCGCCGAGCTGCGCGAGGCCATGGGCAGCGGCGACATCGTCTTCTCCTGCGGGGGCATCGGCGCGACGCCCGATGACCACACGCGCCAGTGCGCCGCCGCGGCCAGCGGCCGGCCGCTGCGGCTGCACCCCGGTGCCCAGGCGCTGATCGAGGAGCGCATGCGCGATGTGGCGGCCGAGCAGGGCGTCGCCTACGAGCCGCACCGGCCCGACAACGTGCACCGGCTGAACATGGGCGTGTTCCCCGAGGGGGCCACGCTGATCCCCAACCCGTACAACAAGATCCCCGGCTTCAGCCTGGGCGACGTGCACTTCGTGCCGGGCTTCCCGGTCATGGCCCACCCGATGATCGAGTGGCTGCTCGATACGCGCTATGGCCACCTGAAGCCGCCGGCCCACGCCGAGCGCGCGCTGTTCGTCAAAGGCAGCATGGAGGCCACGCTGACGCCGCTGATGGAGGCCATCGAGGCGGAGCACCTGGGGGTGCGCGTCTTCAGCCTGCCGAGCGTCGACCACCCGCAGCGCGGCCGTCACATCGAACTGGGCGTCAAGGGCGACCCGGCTGCGGTCGAGACGGCCTTCGCGGCGCTGCAGGCGGGCTTGGCGGCGATGCCGGGGGTGGTGGTGAGCACTGAATAGGTGCGAACAGAATGAACCATAATGGTGCGAATGGAGTCCCTGTGATGGTGCATCGCGAGGTCCTGCGCACCCGGCGGCTGCGCTTGCGCTGGTTCGAGCCGACGCTGGAGGCCGACCAGCGCTTCGTGATCGAACTGCTCAACGACCCGGACTGGATCGCCCACATCGGCAAGCGTGACGTGGGCACACGCCAACAAGCCGAGGCTTATCTGCGTGAGGGACCGAGGGCGATGTGCGAGCGCCTCGGCTTCGGCCTGTACCTGGTCGAGCGGCTGGCCGATGGGGAGCCGATCGGCATGTGCGGTCTGATCAAGCGCGACCACCTGGTCGACGTGGACCTGGGCTACGCCTTCGTGCCGGCCGGGCGCGGCCAGGGCTATGCCCGCGAGGCGGCCGGTGCGGTGATGGACTGGGCCCGCGAGCGGCTTGCGCTGCAGCGCATCGTGGCCATCGTGACGCCGGCGAACCGCCGCTCGATCACGCTGCTGCAGGAGCTGGGTTTCGCCGACGAGGGCGAGATCCGCCTGCCGCCCGGCGACGAGGCGCTGCGCCTGCTCGGCTGGTCCGCCGCTTGATCCTGCGCACGGACCCGGCACCATGCCCACGCCGGGGGCATCGGCGATCACCATTTATGGGCATGGATTCTGCTACATTGCCCGCGCCGTGGTCGCCACGGGGCGCGCACCGGCACGGGCTGGCGCGGGCCCTGGTGGCGGCATCGACCCCTCGATCCCGTTCCACACAATTCATCCGCCAGGAGCCTTTTTGATGGCCAAGACCGTCGCCGATGTGATGCAGATGGTGAAGGACAACGAAGTCAAGTTCGTCGACTTCCGCTTCACCGACACCCGTGGCAAGGAGCAGCACGTCTCCGTTCCGGTGTCCGCCTTTGACGAAGACAAGTTCACCGCCGGCCACGCGTTCGACGGTTCCTCCATCGCCGGCTGGAAGGGCATCGAAGCGTCCGACATGCTGCTGATGCCGGACCCGAACACCGCCAACATCGACCCGTTCTTCGAAGAGCCGACGCTGCTGCTGACCTGCGACGTGATCGACCCGCACGACGGCAAGCCCTACGAGCGCGACCCGCGTTCGCTGGCCAAGCGCGCCGAGGCCTACATGCGCGCCTCCGGCCTGGGCGACACGGCCTACTTCGGCCCGGAACCCGAGTTCTTCGTGTTCGACAGCGTGCGCTGGGGCAACGAGATGTCCGGCAGCTTCTTCAAGATCGAATCCGAAGAAGGCGCCTGGAACAGCTCGAAGGAATACGAGCACGGCAACACCGGCTACCGCCCGACCGTCAAAGGCGGCTATTTCCCGGTGCCGCCGGTCGATTCGGGCCAGGACATGCGCTCGGAGATGTGCCTGCTGCTCGAACAGCTGGGCATTCCGGTCGAAGTGCACCACCACGAAGTCGCGAACGCCGGCCAGATGGAAATCGGCACCAAGTTCTCGACCCTGGTCCAGCGCGCCGACTGGCTGCAGCTGCAGAAGTACATCATCGTCAACGTGGCGCACGCCTACGGCAAGACGGCGACCTTCATGCCCAAGCCCCTGGTCGGCGACAACGGCTCGGGCATGCACGTGCACCAGTCGGTCTGGAAGGACGGCAAGAACCTGTTCGCCGGCGACGGCTATGCGGGCCTGTCGGAATTCGCGCTGTACTACATCGGCGGCATCATCAAGCACGCCCGTGCGCTGAACGCGATCACCAACCCCGGCACGAACAGCTACAAGCGCCTGGTCCCCGGCTTCGAAGCCCCGGTGAAGCTGGCCTACTCGGCCAAGAACCGCTCGGCCTCGATCCGCATTCCCTACGTCGCGAACCCGAAGGGCCGCCGGATCGAAGCGCGCTTCCCCGATCCTTCCGCCAACCCCTACCTGGCCTTCGCCGCGCTGCTGATGGCCGGCCTGGACGGCGTGGAGAACAAGATCCACCCGGGCGAAGCCGCCACGAAGGACCT
>NZ_DATFAN010000002.1:0-35259 GCF_035254525.1 Ideonella sp.
CCAGGTCGAGCTGGAGTGGGCCGCTTTCCCAGTTGGCGTTCAGGTAGGGCGCGGTGTTCGCGGCGCTGATGTCGTATGAGCGATTGACGCCGGAGCCCCAGGCCGTGTTGTAGCCGGACACGCCGTTCAGTGTCAGCAGCTGGCCCGTGGTGCTCACCAGGTCCAGGCCCGCCGGGTTCACGCCGTCGAGCGTCTGGTAGTGCGCGTTCGGGTGCCAGTCCTGCACGATGTGCTGGTCCATGTAGAACAGGCCACCGGTGACGTGCATCTTGCCGCCCGCGAGGTCGAAGGTCTTGCCCGCACTGAGGTCGTTGGCAACGCTGCCCATGTCGCGCATGCGCGTGAAGATCTGCGTGCCGGTGTTCAGGTAGGTGCCGTCGAACGGCTGGCCCTTGGACGGGCCGTTGGCGTAGACGATGCTGCCCACCGTCTGGCCATTGACCGTCGAGCCGATGACGCTCGCCGCCGTGCCCAGGCCCATGAAGTTGGTCGAGAACGTGCCGCGCATTTGCGTGTACCGGAACTTGTCGTCGACCGTGAAGCCGCTGCCCGGCGTCAGGTGCAACTGGGCGCCGTAGGCGCTGGCCACCGGATGCAGGCCGTCGGACCTGTGCTGGGTCAACTGGCCCGTCGTGCTGTCGACGACGTTGATCACCTCGTTGTACACGCCGACGGTGGAGCCGGTGCGGGCATCGAAGCCCGGGAACGGCGAGAGGCGGCTGAAACCGCTCGAGCCGGCATGCACGAGCGACGGGTACGCCGTGTAGAGCGGCTCGGTGTCGTCGAGCAGCTTCAGGTTGAAGCGGATATAGCCGATCGTGCCCAGGTCCTTGGTCAGGTTGGCCTTGATCTGGTAGCCCTTCTGCGCGTTGAACCCCTGGTCGCGCAGGCCGGCGCCTTCGACCAGGAAGCCGTCGGCGTGGAAGTGCAGATCTTGAGCGAGCGCGCCGCCCGCCGAGAAGGTGCCCTTGGTCAGGTCGTGGTTCAACCCCGTTTCCAGGCCGATGGAGCCGCCACCCGCCTCGCCGGTGTCGGACACGTAGTTGATGACCGCGCCAGGAGCGCCCGACGCCAGCACCGAGGCCGAGCCGCCGCGCACCGCCTCGATGCTGTTCGAGCGGTTGAAGCGGACCCAGTAGTCGTTGTTGCCGAAATTCATGTCGCCGAAGAGCACGGTCGGCAAGCCGTCTTCCTGGATCTGCACGAACGGCGAGCCGCCGGTGGTGACCGGCAGGCCGCGTACGGTGATGTTGGCGTTGCCGCCCGGGCCGTTGCCGCCCTGGTCGACGATGCCCGGGATGAGGCGCAGCACTTCGGACTGCGTCTGCGGGTTCAGCGCCTTGACGAGGTCATCGTCGATGGTGGTCACCGACAGCGAGCTCTTCAGCTTGGACTTGGCCATCGAGGTGGCGGTCACGACGACGCGATCGAGGTTCAACGAATCGGCCTGGCGGCCGGGCGCGGGGGCGGTATCCGCCGTGTCGGGCGCCGGCGCGGAGGCCGGGGCGGAGGGTGGGGCGGCCGCGGGCTGGGCCATCGCGGGCCCTGCGAGGAGCGCCGTGAACGACGATGCGGCAAGGCTCGCGGCGAGCGGGGTCAGGCGTGGCCGCCCCAGCGAGCCGAGGGGCGCGTGATTCATGGTGCGTCCTCTTGGGGAGTGTCTTCATTGGATGCTCCGCCGTCCGATGGCCGCGGTCAAGGTCTGCGGCCTGCGTGGTGTGGCCAGGCTGCCCAACAGGGACAATCAAGGCATGGCCCTGCTGACCCTCACCAACGCCCACCTCGCCTTCGGCCATGTGCCCCTGCTCGACGGAGCTGATTTTTCGCTCGAATCCGGCGAGCGCGTCGGCCTGATCGGCCGCAACGGCACCGGCAAGTCCTCGCTGCTGAAGATCCTCGCCGGGCTGGAGCGGCCCGACGATGGCAGCCTGCAGGTGCAGACCGGGGTGCGCGTGATCTACGTGCCGCAGGAGCCGGTGTTCGACCAGGCATCGTCCGTGTTCGACACCGTGGCCGAGGGCGTGGCCGAGGCCCGCGCGCTGCGCGAGCGCTTCGAGGCGCACGCGCCGGGCGACGATCTGGATGCCGTGCAGACCCGGCTCGAGGCCCTCGATGGCTGGACCTGGGAGCGGCGCGTCGACGAGACGCTGCAGCGCCTGCGGCTGAACCCCGCCGACGTCATTTCGCAGCTCTCCGGCGGCACGAAGAAACGTGTTGCGCTGGCCCGTGCGCTGGTCGCGCAGCCCGATGTGCTGCTGCTCGACGAGCCGACCAACCACCTGGATCTCGACGCCATCGACTGGCTGGCCGGGCTGCTCAATGGCTTTCGCGGCGCGCTGGTGCTGATCACGCACGACCGCGCCTTCCTGGATGCGGTGGCCACCCGCGTCGTCGAGCTCGATCGCGGCGCCTTGCGCGGCTACCCCGGCAACTTTGCGGCCTTCGAGGCGGCCAAGCAGCGCGAGCTCGAAGCCGAGGCGCTGGCCAACGCGCGCTTCGACAAGCTGCTGGCGCAGGAAGAGGTGTGGATCCGCAAGGGCGTCGAAGCGCGCCGCACCCGCAGCGTCGCGCGCGTGCAGCGGCTGATGAAGCTGCGCGACGAGCACCGCGCGCGCCGCGAGCAGCAGGGGCGCGTCCGGCTCGACATCGATCGCGGCGGTGCCTCGGGCAAGCTGGTGGCCGAGCTCGAGGGGGTGTCCAAGGCCTTCGGCGACAAGGTGATCGTGCGCGACTTCTCGGCGATCTTCCTGCGGGGCGACAAGGTCGGCGTGATCGGCCCCAACGGCGCCGGCAAGACCACGCTGCTGAAGCTGATCCTGGGCCAACTGCCGCCCGACAGCGGCACCGTGCGCACCGGCGCGAACCTCACGGTCGCCTATTTCGACCAGATGCGCGAGGCGCTCGACCCGGAGAAGACGCTGGCCGACACGATCAGCCCCGGCAGCGAGTGGATCGAGATCGGCACGCAGCGCAAGCACGTGATGAGCTACCTGGGTGACTTCCTGTTCGCGCCGCAGCGCGCGAACTCGCCGGTCAAGAGCCTGTCGGGTGGCGAGCGCAACCGCCTGCTGCTGGCGCGCCTGTTCGCGCGGCCGGCCAACGTGCTGGTGCTCGACGAGCCGACCAATGACCTCGACATCGAGACGCTCGAACTGCTCGAGGAACTGCTGCAGGACTACGACGGCACGGTCTTCCTCGTCAGCCACGATCGTCGCTTCGTCGACAACGTCGTCACGAGCACCGTGGTCGCCGAGGGTGGCGGGCGCTGGCGCGAATACGAAGGCGGTATCGCCGACTGGCAGGCCCAGGCCGCGCGCAGCGCGGCGGCGGAAGCGGCAGCCCGCCCTGCGGCGGCGCCGGCCCCGGCCGCCCGCGAGGCCGAGCCGGCGGCGGCGACGCGGCGCAAGCTCAGCTACAAGGAGCAGCGCGAGCTCGACGAGCTGCCGGCGCGCATCGCGGCACTGGAGGCCGAGCAGGCGCAGCTGGCCGAACAGATCGGCGGCAACGCGCTGTACAGCGAATCGCCGCAGCGCATCGCCGAGGTCACCGGCCGCCACGCTGCGATCGAGGACGCGCTGATGGCCTTGCTGGAGCGCTGGGAAGCGCTCAGTGGTCGCGGCTAGCGGCGTACTTTGACTACATAAAGACTACGCGCACCGCAGGCATCGGCTCGTCGTTCTCGGCGCAATTGCTCGATAGCGGGTAAGTCTGGAGGCTTCTGGCGTTGTGTAGTTGCGATGTCGTCACTAGCATGCGCGCCTAGTATTACTACCTGAGGAGCTGGGCATGCGTGGGCTGACGGGGTGGTGGCGTGGGGTGCGCGCTTGGCGCGCCGGGTGGGCGGTGGTTCTGGCGCTGGCCGCCGGCCCGGCAGCGGCGGCCATCGACGCCCTGTCGCTGGGTGGCCGCTACGACGGCACGCAGAGCAACATCAACTTCCGCGTCTTCTCGTCGCGCGCCTCCCGCATCGAAGTCTGGATCTACAAGACCGCCTCGGGCGCGCAGGAGACGGTCAAGTACGTGATGACCAAGGACGCGGCGACCAACGTCTGGTCCAAGTCGGTCTCGGTCGCGACGCTGCAGAACACCTACGGCATCACCGGGCCCGTCTACTACGGTTACCGCGCCTGGGGCCCGAACTGGCCCTACGACAGCAGCTGGGCCAAGGGCACCGGTGTCGGCTTCCTGAGCGACGTGGATGGCAACGGCAACCGCTTCAACCCGAACAAGCTGCTGCTCGATCCGTATGCGCGCGAGGTCAGCCAGGACATGAACACGCCGAGCTGCACCGACGGCACCATCTACGCCTCCGGCGCCACGCACCGCAACAAGGACAGCGGCGCCTGCGCGCCCAAGGGCGTCGTGCTCGCGGCCGACAGCCAGTCCACCGGCACCAAGCCCACCCGCGCCTTCAAGGACGACGTGGTCTACGAGGTGCACGTGCGCGGCCTGACCCGCAGCGACACCAGCGTCGCCTCGGCCTTGCGCGGCACCTACGCCGGCGCCGCGGCGAAGGCGAGCTACCTGGCCAGCTTGGGGGTCACCGCGGTCGAGTTCCTGCCGGTGCAGGAGACCCAGAACGACACCAACGACGTCGACCCCAACGGCGACACCGGCGACAACTATTGGGGCTACATGACGCTGAACTACTTCGCGCCCGACCGCCGTTACAGCGCCGACAAGAGCGCCGGCGGCCCGACGCGCGAGTTCAAGGCCATGGTCAAGGCCTTCCACGACGCCAGCATCAAGGTCTACGTCGACGTGGTCTACAACCACACCGGCGAGGGCGGCGCCTGGGGCGGCACCGACGGCCTCACCGTCTACAACATCCAGTCCTTCCGCGGGCTGGACAACCCCACCTACTACGCGCTGACCAGCAACTTCCAGTATTCGTGGGACAACACCGGGGTCGGCGGCAACTACAACACCCACAACCCGACGGCGCAGAACCTGATCGTCGATTCGCTCGCCTACTGGCGCAACACGCTGGGCGTGGACGGCTTCCGCTTCGACCTCGCCTCGGTGCTGGGCAACACCTGCGAGCACGGCTGCTTCAACTTCGACAAGATGGACAGCGGCAATGCGCTGAACCGCATCGTCGCCGAACTGCCGCCACGGCCGGCCAACGGCGGCAGCGGCACCGACCTGATCGCCGAGCCCTGGGCGATCGGCGGCAACTCCTACCAGGTCGGCGGCTTCCCCAGCGGCTGGGCCGAGTGGAACGGCAAGTTCCGCGATTCGATGCGCAAGGCGCAGAACAAGCTCGGCGTCGACGTGGTCACCACCGGCGAGCTGGCGACGCGCTTCGCCGGCTCGTCGGACCTGTACGGCGACGATGGCCGCAAGCCCTGGCATTCGGTGAACTTCATGGTCGCGCACGACGGCTTCACGCAGCGCGACCTGTACAGCTACAACAGCAAGGTCAACAACCAGGCCTGGCCGTATGGACCCTCGGATGGCGGCGAAGACAACAACAACAGCTGGGACCAGGGCGGCGACGCCTACGCCCAGCGCCGCGCGAACCGCACGGGCCTGGCCTTCATGCTGCTCAGCGCCGGCGTGCCGATGATCACCGGCGGCGACGAGATGCTGCGCACGCTGCAGGGCAACAACAACGCCTACAACCTCGACTCGTCGGCCAACTGGCTCAACTGGACGCTCGACACCAACGCCAGCAATCACAAGACCTTCACGACGCGGCTGATGGCCTTCCGCCAGGCGCACCCGGCGCTGCGGCCGGCGAACTTCTACTCGGCGGGCGACAACAACGGCAACGTGATGGAGCAGCTGCGCTGGTTCAAGCCCGACGGCGGCGTGGCCGACTCGGCCTACTTCACCAACACCAGCAACCACGCGATCGCCTGGCGCATCGACGGCAGCGAGTTCGGCGACAGCGCCAGCGCGATCTACGTCGCCTACAACGGCTGGTCAGGCCTCGTGAACTTCACGCTGCCCTGGCCCGGCACCGGCAAGAACTGGTACCGCGTGACCGACACGGCCACCTGGAACGACGGCCCCAACACGATGGCCACCCCCGGCAGCGAAGCCTTCATCGGCGGCGAATACACCACCTACGGCCTCGAAGCCCGCTCCCTCCTCCTGCTCATCGCGAAATAGAGAGGAGGAAGAAGGGGCGCGCGCAGCGCCGCCCCATCCAAGTGGCGTGCGCGGATCCGGCTTCGCCGGTCCGCTGCGCGAGCCCCCTCGGGGGGCAGCCCCCGGAAGGAGGCGTGGGGCTAACAACTAGTCAGCGTATTGGCCAGCCGCCTTGATGGCCGGGCCCCACTTGTTGATCTCGGCCTCGACGAACTTCTTGTGCTCGGCCGGGTTCACGCGCGCGTCGGTCACGATCACCGCGCCCAGCGCTTCTTCGCGCTTGTCGAATTCGGCGTCCTTCAGCGCGGTCTTCAGCGCGGTATTGAGCTTGTCGAGCGCCGCCTTGGGCGTGCCCTTGGGCGCGTACAGGCCGTGCCAGATCGAAACATTGAAGCCCTTCAGGCCCGACTCGTCCAGCGTCGGCAGCTTGGCCAGCGCCGGCGTGGTCAGGCGCTTGGTGGTCGTCACGGCGAAGGCCTTGACCTTGCCGCTCTCGATCTGCGTGGAGGTGTTGGTGGTCTGGTCGCACATGATGTCGACCTGGCCGCCGAGCAGGTCGGTCATGGCCGGCGCGGTGCCCTTGTACGGCACGGTCGTCATGTCGATCTTCAGGCTCTGCTGCAGCAGCAGGCCGCACAGGTGCGAGGCGGCGCCCAGGCCGGCGTTGGCCAGGTTGATCTTGCCGCGGTTGGCTTCGAGCCACTTGACCAGCTCGGCGTAGTTGTTCGCGGGCAGCGAGGTGCGGCCGATCAGCGTCATCGGCACCTCGTTGATCAGGCCAATGTATTCGAAGTCGTCCAGCGTCTTGTACGGCAGGTTGCGGTACAGCGCCGGCGAGGTCGCCATGCCGATGTGGTGCAGCAGGATGGTGTAGCCGTCCGGAGCCGCCTTGGCCACCTTGGTGGCACCGAGGGTGCCGCCGGCGCCGCCGACGTTCTCGATCACGATGGTCGCGCCCAGCGGCTTGCGCAGCGCCTCGGCCAGGTCGCGCGCCACCTTGTCGGTCGGGCCGCCGGCAGCGAAGGGCACGACGATGGTGATCGGCTTTTCGGGGTACTCGGCGAGGGCGGTGCCGGCCAGCATGGCGGCGGTCAGCGACAGGGCAAGGCGTTTGATCATCGGTGTCTCCTGATGGTGAATCAGTACAGGGTGATCCATGCTAGCCGCCAGCGGCGCGCCGCCATGTCGGGAACTACGTAAGGGCGGCCCCTGTACGGACTAGGATGCTGACTGTCGTGCCCCTGGTTTGCGCTGCATCATGAACTCCACGCCCCGCGTCATCCGTTTCGACCCCGCCCCCGCCATCGCGCCCGAGATCGACCACCCGCGTCACGAGCGGCGCGAAGTGGGTGACCCCGAGCGCCGCACCTGGGTGCTCTACGACAACGCGGCCGAGGGGGTGGCGGCCGGCATCTGGGAGTGCGAGCCAGGCCGCTGGCGCATCGAGTTCGGCCCGCGCGAGCACGAGTACTTCATCGTGCTGGAAGGCCTGTGCCGGGTGCACGACGCCGAGGGCCGTGCCGAAAGCTTCGGCCCGGGGCAGGCGGTGTTCCTGCCGCCGGGCTTCATGGGCTCGTTCGAGGTCGTCGAGCGCATGCGCAAGCACTTCGTGATCGTGGAGCGCTGAGCGCCGGCGAGCCTTCAGTTCACGTCGTAGGCGCCGTAATCGCGGTCGTCGGTGCAGGTCATGCTGGCTGGCACGTTCTTCGAACTCCAGACCTCGTTCTTCCAGTTGCCGTAGATGTCCTGGTGGGAATGAAGGAACTGGATGTCCGTGAGCTCGTGGTTCTCGCGCGGGCGCGTTGCCGAGCCCAGGTCCTGCGGGTTCGTCGCGCAGGTCTGGCCGGCGGGGCATGAGAAGTCCTTGACGTTCTCGACCCAGCGCTTGCTCGGGTTGCTGCTGTCCAGGTCGCGGTAGCCGACCTTGGTGACGAGGATCGGGCCGTCCGAGGTGTTGGTCAACCAGAAGGTCACGTTGTTGCAGACGGCGGCACCGGCGGGTGCCGCGGCGCCGGCGGCAACCAGGAGCGCAGCCAGGCTGCGGGCGGCGAGGGGGAGACGAGCGTGGATCATGATGAAAGACTCCTGAGCAGGTGAGGTGTGGCATGACGCCGGGGCACCGCGGCAGCACCGTGGCGATCCCGACACCTGCAATGACGCACCGCGCGGCCCGGATCCGGACATGCCGCCCGCCGCGGCCCTCGCTCTAGGGGGCGGGTTCAGGTGGCGGCGCTGCGGCGATCTCGCGCAGCGCCTGCTCGAACACCGCGGGCGGCTGGCCGCCCTGGATCAGGTACTGGCCGTCGACGATGACCGACGGAACCGAGTTGATGCCCAGCTCCTGCCAGCGGCGCTCCTCGGCGCGCACCTCGGCCGCATAGCGGCCAGACGCGAGCAGCTCGCGCGCCTGCTCGGCATCCAGCCCGACCTCGCCCGCCAGCCGGATCAGCACGTCGTGGGCGCCCGGGTTTTCGCCCCGCCCGTGGTAGGCCTGAAGCAGGGCGTGCTTCAGCTCGCGCTGGCGTCCTTGGAGGCCGGCCCAGTGCAGCAGCCGGTGCGCATCGAAGGTGTTCCAGATGCGATCGCGGTGGCCGAACTGGAACCCCACCTCGGCGCCGCGCTCGCGCAGCGTGGCGCGGTTGCGCTCGAGCTGCTGCGGCGTCAGCGCGTACTTGCGGGCCAGGTGCGCGGCGGCATCCTCGCCCTCCGGCGGCATCTGCGGGTTGAGCTCGAAGGGCTGGAAATGCAGCTCGACGGGAATGCCGCCGCCAATGCGTTCGAGCGCCCGCTCGAGGGAGTTCAGACCCACCGCGCACCAGGGGCAGACCAGGTCCGACACGAAATCGATTCTCATGCGGCCCAGTCTAGCCGCGGGAAATGGGCCTCGCCGGGCCGCCCTACTCGTACTTGCGGGCGTCCTCGATCACCTTGCCGTCGTTGGGCAGGCTGCCCGGCGGCACGAGCTGCACCTCGCAGCGCAGCTTGGTCACCTCGCGGATGGTGTCGGCCAGCCGGGCGGCCAGGCCCTCGCGGGCTTCAGCCGATTCGACCTTCAACGTCATTCGGTCGTTGGCCATCTCGCCTTCGACGATCAGCCGGCCGCGCCCCGCCTCGGGGTGGCGGCGCAGCGCTTCGGCCACCTGGCTGGGGTGAACGAACATGCCGCGCACCTTGGCCGTCTGGTCGGCGCGGCCCAGCCAGCCGCGGATGCGCACGTTGGTGCGGCCGGTCGGGCAGGGGCCGGGCAGCACGGCAGACAGGTCGCCGGTGCCGAAGCGCACCAGCGGGTAGTCGCGGTTCAGCGTGGTGACGACGATCTCGCCGACCTCGCCGTCGGGCACGGGGTCGCTGGTGCCCGGGCGCACGATCTCGACGATCACGCCTTCGTCGATGACCAGGCCCTCGCGGGCGGTGGTCTCGTAGGCGATCAGCCCGAGATCGGCGGTCGCGTAGCTCTGGTAGGCCGCAATGCCACGGGCCGTGAACCAGTCGCGCAAAGAGGGCGGAAACGCCTCGCCGCCGAGCATCGCCTTGGTGATCGAGCCGGTGGCCACGCCGCTGTCGGCGGCTTTCTCGAGCAGGATGCGCAGGAAGCTCGGCGTGCCGATGTAGCCGTGCGGCTTCAGCTCGGCCACCGCCTGCAGTTGCAGCTCGGTGTTGCCGATGCCGCCGGCGAACACCGTGCAGCCGCAGGCGTGCGCGCCGGACTCCATCATCGAGCCGGCCGGCGTCAGGTGGTAGCTGAAGCTGCAGTGCACGAGGTCGCCGGCGCGAAAGCCGGCGGCGTGGATGGCCCGCGCCATGCGCCAGTAGTCGCTCGCCTCGCCCTCGGGCTCGTAGATCGGGCCGGGCGACTGGAACACGCGCTTCGCACCCGTCGGCCGCGCCAAGCCGCGCCAGCCGATGGCCGAGAAGCCGCCGAACGGATCGTGCTTGTTCGGGTCGGCGCGGTCGCGCTGCTGGCGCGCGAGCAGTTCGCCCTTGCGTACGACCGGCAGCGTGGCCAGGCGCTCGCGACTGGTGATGCTGCCGGCGTCCACGCCGCGCAGCAGCTCGGCGAATGCGTCGCTGCGTGACTGCGCGTGCGCCACGGCGCCGGGCAGCGCGGCGAGCAGCGCGGCTTCGCGCTCGGCGGCCGGACGGGTCTCGAGCGCGTCGTAGTACGTGCCACCGATTCCGCTCATCGTTCCTCCTCGGTCCAGCGCGCGAGGCGCTTCTTCACTTCGTCGCTGAACTTGCGCACGTCGGCACTGCTGGCGAGCGTGAACCGGTCCCACTCGGGCACCTGGCGCGACGGCCGTCGCGCCAGCTTCGCGTCGATCGCGGCCTCGCCGGCGGCCAGCTCGATCACCCGCGCGCCCTTGAGCTCGAAGCCGTCGCCGCGCTCGGCCAGCGCGCGCAGGTCGCGCAGGCCGCGTTTCAACTGCACCAGCGCGTCGGCCGGCTTGAACGGCGGCGGCGCGAAACCGGAATCGTCAGTGGTCATGATGTGAGGTCGGGCAGGTTGCAGGCAACGCGTGCGGCGTCAGCCGCCACGCTTCCAGGCAGCCACCGCGGATCCGGCTTTGCCGGTCCGCCAGTGGCGCCCCCTTGAGGGGGAGGCGCCGAAGGCGCTTCGGGGGTGGGTCATGCCAACCAGCGTTTGCGGCGCTTGTAGCTCTTGACGTCGCGGAAGCTCTTGCGGTCGCCGCCGCCCACGCCGAGGTAGAACTCCTTCACGTCCTCGTTCTCGCGCAGCGCCTTGGCTTCGCCGTCCATCACGATGCGTCCGTTCTCGAGGATGTAGCCGTAGTCGGCATACCGCAGCGCAATGTTGGTGTTCTGCTCGGCCAGCAGGAAGGTGACCTTCTCGCGCTGGTTCAGATCCTTCACGATCTCGAACACCTCCTCGACGATCTGCGGCGCCAGGCCCATCGAGGGCTCGTCGAGCAGCACCATCTTCGGGTTGGCCATCAGCGCGCGGCCGATGGCGCACATCTGCTGCTCGCCGCCCGAGGTGTAGGCGGCCTGGCTGGTACGCCGCGTCTTCAGGCGGGGGAAGTAGTTGTAGACCTTCTCCAGCGTGGCCTGGACGGCGGCCTTGCCGTCCTTGCGGGTGTAGGCGCCGGTCATCAGGTTCTCCTCGATCGTCAGGTGGGCGAAGCAGTGCCGGCCCTCCATCACCTGGATCACGCCGCGGCCCACCATGTCGGCCGGGCTCAATCGCTCGATGCGCTCGCCGCGCAGGTCGATGCTGCCCTTGGTGACCTCGCCGCGCTCGCCGGCGAGCAGGTTGGACACCGCGCGCAGCGTGGTCGTCTTGCCCGCGCCGTTGCCGCCCAGCAGCGCCACCACCTGGCCCTCGGGCACCTGCAGCGACACGCCCTTGAGCACGAGGATCACGTGGTTGTAGATGACCTCGATGCCGTTGACGTTGAGGAGCACGTTGCTCATGCGTATACCTTGTCGTCAAGCACGTGCCGCGGAACCGGCTGAAGCCGGGCCGCTGGCACGGCCCCCTTGAGGGGGGAGGCGGCGCCAGCCGCCTCGGGGGTGGTCAGGATTGGCAGTCTTCAGGCGTACGCCGCGTGAGCTTCTTCTCGGCCGCGTACTTGTCCGCCGCCGCCTTGACCATCGGCTTGATGATCTGCTCGTCGGCCTGGATCCAGTCGGAGGTGAACTGCCAGGCGCTGCCGCTCCAGGTCTGCACGCGCGCCCAGTTGGCACCCATGTGGTCCTGGCAGGACGTGCTGATCGGCCGCATCACGCCGGCGAAGCCGAGCGCGTCGAGCTTGGCCTGGTCGAGCGCGAGGTTCTCCAGGCCCCAGCGCACCTGCTCGCCGGTCATCACCTTGCCCTTGCCGTAGCGCTCCTGGGCCCGCTTGACGCCTTCGACGGCCAGCATCGCCGACATCAGGCCGCGGGTGTACAGCACCTGGCCCACCTCTTCGGCCGGGCCGGTGCCCTGGCCCTTCTCGTGCACCAGCTTCAGGATTTCGGCGTGCACCTTGCTGCGGCCGGCGCCGTGCTGCAGTGCCAGCGCGTTGTAGCCCTTGGCGCCTTCGCCGACGTCCTTCACATCCGGCTCGGCACCCGACCACCAGACGCCGTACATCTTGTCGCGCGGGTAGCCGGTGGCCACGGCTTCCTTCAACGCCGCCGAGTTCATCACGCCCCAGCCCCAGAGGAACACGTAGTCGGGCCGGCTCTGGCGGATCTGCAGCCAGGTGGCCTTCTGCTCGACGCCCGGGTGGGTCACCGGCAGCAGCTGCAGCTCGAAGCCGTGGGTGCGTGCGCGCTCCTGCAGCAGCGGGATCGGCTCCTTGCCGTAGGGGCTGTCGTGGTAGACCAGCGCGATCTTCTTGCCCTTGAGCTTGTCGAAGCCGCCTTCCTTCTTCGCGATGTGCTGCACCAGCGCGTCGGCGGCCACCCAGTAGGTGCCGGCCAGCGGGAAGTTCCACTTGAAGACGCCGCCGTCCTGGCTTTCGCTGCGGCCGTAGCCCGCGGTGATCAGCGGGATCTTGTCGGCCGGCGCCTTTTCGGTCAGCGCGAAGGTGATGCCGGTGGACAGCGGCTGGAACACCGTCGCGCCCTTGCCCTTCAGGCGCTCGTAGCACTCGACGCCCTTGTCGGTCGCGTAGCCGGTCTCGCATTCCTCGAAGGTGATCTTCACGCCGTTGATGCCGCCCTTGGCGTTGACCAGCTTCAGGTAGTCGACATAGCCGTTGGCGAAGGGCACGCCGTTGGGCGCATAGGCCCCGGTGCGGTAGACCAGCACCGGGAAGAACTGCTCCTTGGCCTGGGCGAAGGCGGATGGGGTGGTCGCCAGCGCGGCCAGCCCCGACGCCGCGATCAATGCAGCGGTGGCGAAAGACTTCATCTTCAACATGTCTACCTCCGGTGGTGGAAAAGGGCACTCGTCAGTGCGGAAACGGCCACAGCCGCAATTTCTCTTTTGCTGTCGACCACAGGCGTGCCAGCCCGTGCGGCTCGACGATCAGGAAGAACACGATCAGGGCGCCGAACACCATGTAGGTCAGGTGCGAGGCCAGTGCGGTGTCAATCGGGATGCCGAACCAGTACGGCAGGTTGTCCAGCACGATCGGCAGCACGACGATGAAGGCCGCGCCGAAGAAGCTGCCCATGATCGAGCCCAGCCCGCCGATGATGACCATGAACAGCAGCTGGAACGAGCGGTCGATCGAGAACGCGGCCGGCTCCCACGAGCCCAGGTGCACGAAGCCCCACAACCCGCCGGCGATGCCGACGAAGAACGAGCTGACCGCAAAGGCCGTGAGCTTGGCGTAGACCGGGCGGATGCCGATCACCGCGGCCGCCACGTCCATGTCGCGGATGGCCATCCATTCGCGGCCGATGTGGCTGCGCACCAGGTTCTTGGCCAGCAGCGCGCAGATGCTCACGAAGCTGAGGCAGAACAGGTACTTGTCGGCCGGGGTGTCGATGGTCCAGCCCAGCAGCGACAGCTCCGACACGCTGACCGAGCCCGACGACGAATCGTTGGTGAACCACTTGATGCGCAGGAAGGCCCAGTCGGTGAAGAACTGCGCCGCCAGCGTGGCCACCGCGAGGTACAGGCCCTTGATGCGCAATGAAGGGATGCCGAACAGCACGCCGACCGCGGTCGAGCACACGCCGCCCAGTACCAGCGCCACGATCAGCGGCATGCCCTCGATGCGGACCATGAAGTTGTAGGCCGCATACGCGCCGATGGCCATGAAGGCGCCGGTGCCCAGCGAGATCTGGCCGCAGTAGCCGACGAGGATGTTCAAGCCGATGGCGGCCAGCGACAGGATCAGGAAGGGGATCAGGATCGCTCGCATCAGGTACTCGCTGGCGAGCCCCGGCACGACGACGAACGCCACGGCCAGCAGCGCGGCGATGACGATGCGGTCCTGCCGGATCGGAAAGATCTGCTGGTCGGCGCGATACGTGGTCTTGAACTGACCATTCTCACGATAGAGCATGTTCTTCTCCTTCTGCGCTCACACGCGGTCGATGATCTTCTCGCCGAAAAGGCCCTGCGGCCTGAACAGCAGGAACAGCAGTGCCATCACGTAGGCGAACCAGATCTCGATGCCACCGCCCATCGACGGGCCGAGGTAGACCTCCGACAGCTTCTCGCCGACGCCGACGATCAGCCCGCCGACGATCGCACCGGGCACCGAGGTCAGGCCGCCGAGGATCACCACCGGAAGCGCCTTCAGCGCGACCTGCGACAGCGAGAACTGCACGCCGAGCTTGCTGCCCCAGATGAGCCCGGCCACCAGCGCGGCGAAGCCCGCCACCGACCAGACGATGACCCAGATGCGCGACAGCGGGATGCCGATCGACTGCGCCGCCTGGTGGTCGTCGGCCACCGCGCGCAGTGCGCGGCCGGTGGCCGTCTTCTGGAAGAACAGCGCCAGGCCGGCGACCAGCGCGGCGGCGATCACCGCCGCGGCGAGATCCTCCTGGCTGATCAGCACGCCGCCGGGGAAGGTCTGCTCGAAGAGGAAGATCGGGTCCTTGGGCAGGCCGACGTCGAGCTTGTAGATGTCCGAGCCGAACAGGGTCTGGCCGAAGCCGTCGAGGAAGTAGGCGATGCCCAGCGTGGCCATCAACAGCGCGATGGGCTCCTGGTTGACGAGCCTGGACAGGCACAGTCGCTCGACCAGCCAGGCCACGCCGATCATGCAGGCCAGCGCCAGCACGAAGGCCACGCTGTTGGCCAGCACCTTGTTGTCGGTGCCGAGCCAGTGGGGCACCCACTCGGCAAATCGCGCCATCGCCAGCGCGGCGAACAGCACCATCGCCCCTTGCGCGAAGTTGAAGACGCCCGAGGCCTTGAAGATCAGCACGAAGCCGAGCGCGATCAGCGAATACAGCATGCCCGCCATCAGGCCGCCGAAGAGTGTCTCGATGAAGAATCCCATGGCGTGTGCTCGTCAGTGGCTGGTGCCGAGGTAGGCGCTGATCACGTCGTCGTTGCGGCGCACCTCCTCGGGCGTGCCGTCGCCGATCTTCTTGCCGTAGTCGAGCACGACGACGCGGTCGGAGATGTCCATCACGACGCCCATGTCGTGCTCGATCAGCACGATGGTGGTGCCGAACTCGTCGTTGACGTCGAGGATGAAGCGGCACATGTCCTGTTTCTCCTCGACGTTCATGCCGGCCATCGGCTCGTCGAGCAGCAGCACGCTGGGCTCCATCGCGAGCGCGCGGCCGAGGTCGACGCGCTTCTGCAGGCCGTAGGGCAGGCGGCCGACGGGGGTCTTGCGATAGGCCTGGATCTCGAGAAAATCGATGATGTGCTCGACGAACTCGCGGTGTGCGGTTTCCTCGCGCTCGGCGGCGCCCCAGCGGATGGCCTGCTGGAAGATGTTGGTCTTCATCTTCAGGTTGCGCCCGGTCATCAGGTTGTCGACCACGCTCATGCCCTTGAACAGCGCCAGGTTCTGGAAGGTGCGCGCGACGCCCATTTCGGCGACCTGGCGCGAGTTCATGTGGTTGAAGGTCTTGCCGCGGAAGGTGATCTTTCCGTCCTGCGGCGTGTAGACGCCGTTGATGCAGTTCAGCATCGAGCTCTTGCCGGCGCCGTTCGGGCCGATGATGGCCCGCACCTCGTGCTCGCGCACGTCGAAGCTGATGTCGGTCAGCGCCTTCACGCCGCCGAAGCGCAGGCTGATGTTCTGCACGTCGAGGATGACGTTGCCGATGGGGCGGTGGGTGCTGGCCATGGGTCAGTTGCTGGGGTGCGTAGTGCGGCGGTTGGCGCGGCGGCCGGGGGCCGGCAGGCGGTGGGGCTCATTGACCGGCGCCCTCGGCTGCGCCGAGGGTTCCCTCCAGTGCTCGGCTTCGTGGCCGCCGTCGAACTCACTCCGCTCACTGCGTTCGCTGTGCTCGAACAATCGCCGGCGAGTCAGATTACGAGGCGCGCTTCGCTCGCTGCCACGAAGCCTGCGCGCTTCGGCGCCTCGAAATCGCCCCACCGCCCGCCGGCCCCCGGCCGATTCCGTCGTTGGAGTGCTGGCACGGTCTGAATTCGAACGCGGCGAACTGCCACCGACGGTTGCTGGCTGGGGGCCGGTACCCGCTCGGGCGATTTCGGGAGCGCCGAGAAGCGCAGGGTATGTGGCAGCGAGCGCAGCGAGCCTCGTAAACTGACTCACTGGCGATTGTTCGAGCACAGCGAACGCAGTGAGCGGAGCGAGTTCGACAGTGGCCACATGCCCGAGCATCGCAGGGGACCCTCGCCGCAGGCGAGGGCGCGGACGCATGAGCCCGAGCGGGTACCGGCTCCCAGCCCGCCCCGCCGCCTCGAATGGCCAAGACCCCATCACGCCGCCTCCCGCGTCGAAGCAAACGTCTTCACGTCCTGGATCTTCAAGGTCGCGCTGATGCTGCCCGAGCGCCCGTCCTCGAACTTCACCGCCGTTTCGATGAACTGCTCCGGCAGGCCCTGGTACATCGCGTCGACCAGCACCTGGTACTTGTCGCCGATGTAGCCGCGCTTGACCTTGCGGGTGCGGGTCATCTCGCCGTCGTCGGCGTCGAGCTCCTTGTGCAGGATCAGGAAGCGGTGGATCTGGCTGCCGGCCAGCAGCTCGTCGCGCGCCAGGTCGGCATTGACCTGCTCGACGCAGTCGCGGATCAGCGCGTAGACCTCGGGCTTCTGCGCCAGGTCGGTGTAGCCGGCGTAGGGCAGGTTGCGCCGCTCGGCCCAGTTGCCCACCGCCTCGAAATCGATGTTGATGAAGGCACAGACGCGGTCGCGCTTGTCGCCGAAGGCCACCGCCTCCTTGATGTGCGGGAAGAACTTCAGCTTGTTCTCGACGTACTTGGGCGCGAACATCGCACCGTCGTTGGCGCCGCCCATCAGGCGGCCCACGTCCTTCGCGCGGTCGATGATCTTCAGGTGGCCGCCGGCGTCGAGGAAACCGGCATCGCCCGTGTGGTACCAGCCGTCGGCCGTCAGCACCTCGGCGGTGGCGGTCGGGTTCTTGTAGTACTCCTTCAGCAGGCCCGGCGACTTCACCAGCAGCTCGCCCGAATCCGACAGCTTGATCTCCACCCCGTCGACCGGCACGCCCACCGTGTCGGCCTTGGCCTCGTGGTCGGGCTGCAGGCAGACGAACACGGCCGTCTCGGTCGAGCCATAGAGCTGCTTCAGGTTCACGCCGATCGAGCGGTAGAAGCTGAACAGGTCGGGCCCGATCGCCTCGCCGGCGGTGTAGGCCACCCGCACCCGCGACAGGCCCAGCGTGTTGCGCAACGGGCCGTAGACCAGCACGTTGCCCAGCGCGTAGCGCAGCCTGTCGACCAGGCCGACTGGCTTGCCGTCCATCAGCGCGGTGCCCACGCGCTTGGCCAGGCGCATGAAGTGGTGGAACAGCGCGCGCTTGGGCGCGGCGGCGTCCTCCATGCGGATCATCACCGTGGTCAGCATGCCCTCGAAGATGCGCGGCGGCGCGAAGTAGTAGCTCGGCCCGATTTCCTTCATGTCGATCGACACCGTGCTGGCCGACTCCGGGCAGTTGACGATGTAGCCGCAGGCCAGCCACTGCGCGAAGCTGAAGATGTTCTGGCCGATCCAGGCGGGCGGCAAGTAGGCCAGCACCTCTTCGTTCTCGCCCAGCTTGTCGAAGCTCTTGCCCGCGGCTGCGCGGTCGAGCAGCGAGAAGTGCGTGTGCACCACGCCCTTCGGGTTGCCGGTGGTGCCGGAGGTGAAGAACATCGCCGCCACGTCGCTCGCCCGGCCCAGGCTCACTTCGTGGGTGAACAGCGTCGGATGTGCATGGTCGTGCACGCGGCCAGCCTCGAGCAACGCCTCCATCGCCGCGAGCCCGGGCTCGTCGTAGTGGCGCAAGCCGCGCGGGTCGTCGTACCAGATGCGCTCCAGCTGCGGGCACTGCGGGCGGATCTCGAGCAGCTTGTCGACCTGCTCCTGGTCTTCGACGACCGCGAAGCGCACTTCCGCGTTGTTGATCGGGAAGACGAACTCGGCGGCCGCCGCGTCCTGGTACAGCGGCACCGGCACCGCGCCCAGCGCTTGCGAGGCCAGCATCGCGGCGGTCAGGCGCGGGCGGTTGTCGCCGATCACGACGATGTGCTCGCCGCGCTTCAGGCCCGCCGCCGCCAGCCCGCAGGCCAGGTAACGCACCCGCTCGGCCAGCTGCGCCCAGGTGGTCGTCTGCCAGATGCCGTATTCCTTCTCTCGCAGCGCAGCGGCATCGGGCCGCTTGGCGGCATGCTCGAGCATCAATCGCACGAAGGTGGTCTGCACGGCGCTTGTGTCTCCTGTCGGCTGCGGCCTGGGCTTCGATGGCCTGCCGCGTTGTCGTGAATGCATACTAGGCCGAAGTTTGACGCCATGTTGTCGGTTGAACGACAATCTTCGGGACTGCCCGGTACGGACTTTCCCGCACCTTTTCCGCGTCAGGTCGCCATGTCCGCCCACGAAGCCCGCCCGCTGCGCGAACGCGCCCGTGCCCCCAGCGAGGCCGAACTGGCCGGCATCCCGTGGCTCACGCTGCTCGAGCCCGAGGACCAGCAGATGGCGCGCGCCAGCATCGTGCTCGCGCACGCCGGCCCGGGCGAGCAGATCTGCCGCATCGGCCGCCCGGCGACCTACTGGTTCGGCGTGCTCGATGGCCTGCTGAAGATGAGCAACGAGCCCGGTGCCGGCTCGCCCATCACCTTCACCGGCGTGCCGCCCGGCGCCTGGTTCGGCGAGGGCACGCTGCTCAAGCGCGAGCCCTACCGCTACAACATCGAGCCACTGCGCAAGAGCACGGTCGCGGGCCTGCCGGTCGATGCCTTCCACGACCTGCTCGCACGCAGCATCCCCTTCAACCGCTTCGTGCTGAACCAGCTCAACGAGCGCCTGGGCCAGTTCATCGCCGCGCGCGAGACCGACCGCCTGAACGACCCCGACACCCGCGTCGCGCGCAACCTCGCGGCGCTGTTCCACCCGGTGCTCTACCCCGGCGTCGGCCAGTTGCTGCGCATCACCCAGCAGGAGCTGGGCTACCTGGTCGGCCTGTCGCGCCAGCGGGTCAACGAGGCCTTGAAGGCATTGCAGGCGCAGGGGCTGATCGCGATCGAATACGGCGGCGTGCGGGTGCTGGACCTGCAGGGGCTGCGCCAGTACGAACCGCCGCGTTGATGCGCGCGGGCAGGCGGTCGACCCTGGCACTGGCGAGCGCAGCGTCCTTCGATGTCGAAATCTCAGCGCTTCGTTCGTCGATCGACGGGCGCCTTCGCCCTGTCGACCCTGAGAGAACCGAATGCACTACCTTCTCATCATTGCCCACGACGATGCGTTCGCACCCACGGAGCACCTCGTTGCAGGGATCATTGGCTGGATCAAGTCGATGGAGGCTCGCGGGATTCGAGTTCAGGGCAACCCACTGCGGCCGGCGTCTGAGGCGGTCACTGTGCGCGTCAGGAATGGTGAGGTCAGTCATTCGCCCGGCCCGTTCTCGCATTCGCGCGAACAGATGTGCGCGTACGAACTCATCCAGTGCGCGAGCCTCGATGTAGCCGTTGAGGTCGCAGCCAGGCACCCAATGGCAGCAGTTGCCACGATAGAGGTCAGGCCGGTGTGGAGCCAATTGGCGGAAGACTGAACCTGGCTCGAGTCGGCGTCTCACCTTGAGAGATGCGCCACAACCTTTCAATTGAGCGGGCCGACACCGTCGGCCCCTCAGACGATCACGCCCAGCCCGCGGCCAGCTCGCGTGTCAGCTCGGCCGCCGGGCCCTCGCGGCAGCCGCTGCGGTTCTGGCCCGACCACAGCGGCGAGAAGTCGGCGGCCCCGCGTGCCTCGGCCCAGGCGCGCAGCGGCGCGATCGCCGCGGTGGCCAGCGGGAAGGCCGGCGCCAGCGGGCTGATCGGGCCCCAGTCGCGCACCACCCGGTTGACGATGCCGCGCGCCGGCCGGCCGGTGAAGACGTTGGTCAGCGCCGTCGGTGCGTCGGTCTTCAGCGCGGCGCGGTGCAGCGCGCTGGTCGTGGCCTCGGCGCACAGCAGGTAGGCCGTGCCGACCTGCACGCCGGCCACGCCGAGCTCGCGCGCGGCGCGCACGCCCGCGGCGTCGGCAATGCCGCCGGCGCCGATCACCGGCAGCTTCACCGCGCGCGCCACCTGGGGCCACAAGGCGAAGCTGCCGAGCTGGCTGCCCAGGTCGTCGCTGAGGAAGATGCCGCGGTGGCCGCCGGCCTCCAGCCCCTGCGCGACGATGGCGTCGGCGCCGTGGGCCTCGAGCCAGCGCGCCTCGTCGACAGTGGTCGCCGAGGCCAGCACCTTCGAGCCCCAGGCCCTCACGCGCGCCAGCAGCGCGGGCGCGGGCAGGCCGAAATGGAAGCTCACCACCGCCGGCCGAAAGGGCCCGACCACGTCGGCCATCTCATGGCTGAACGGTGCTCGGCCGGGGCCGGCGGGAATCGCGGCCGGGTCGATGCCGGCTTCGCGGTAGGCTGGCATCAGCGCCTCGCGCCAGCGCGCCTCGCGCATCGCATCCGGCCGCGGCGGCAGGTGGCAGAAGAAGTTGAGGTTGTAGGGCGCGCTGGTGGCGCGGGTCAGGCGGGTCAGTTCGTCACCCAGGGCTTCGGGCGTCAGCATCGCGGCCGGCAAGGCCCCGAGGCCACCCGCGTTGGAGACGGCCGCCGCGAGGGCATGCCCCTGCACGCCGGCCATCGGGGCCTGCAGGATGGGGTGCTCGATGCCGAGCCAGCGGGCGAGGTCCATGCGGAAAACATACCGCGGAATGCCACCGCACGCCAGCAAACCCCTGCAGCAGACCCGCCAGGCTTGCGAAAACCCGGGTCTCGCGGCAGAGGGCCCGCCCTAGAATGGTTTGGCCGTCCGTCATGCCGCGAACGAGTGCCTATGGAGGGACCATGGCCAAGATCCAGCACCGCACCGAGGCCGGCCAGGTGGCCGCTGCCGCCATCCGGTGCACCGCCCGATGGGCCCTGGCCGTGGCGGCGGTGCTGCTGCCATGCCAGCCGGCCGGGGCGGCGGACAACGACGAGGGCACGCGCGCCGCGGGGGCGGCGCCGACGCCAGCCCCGGCGTCCGAAACCCCGCCGGCGGACACGGCAGGCACCCCCCTTCAACTCGAGCGGATCGTGGTCACCGGAACGGCAGGGCGGCTGAGCAAGCTGCGCTCGAGCCTGTCGGTCAGCACGCTCGACGCCGAACGCCTCCAGCAGCTCGGCGCCGACAGCGCATCGGACATCCTGCGCAGCGTGCCCGGCATCCTGGCCCAGTCCTCCGGCGGCGAGGGCAACGCCAACATCACCGCGCGCGGGCTGCCCCTGAGCGGCGGCGCGAAGCTGATGCTGTTCGAGGAGGACGGCCTGCCGGTGCTGAGCTTCGGCGACATCGACTTCGCCACCATCGACACCTTCGTGCGCGCCGATGCCACGCTCGACCGGGTCGAGGTGATCCGCGGCGGCTCGGCCGCGACCTTCGTGAGCAACGCGCCCGGCGGCATCTTCAACTTCATCAGCAAGACCGGCGAGGCCCCCGGCGGCAGCATCGCCCTGACCAGCGGCGTCGATTTCGACCGCCAGCGCGTGGACCTCGACTACGGCCGCCCGCTGGACGACCAGTGGCGCTTCCACATCGGTGGCTTCTACCGCCAAGGGGAAGGGCCGCGCACCGTCGGCTACCGGGCCGAGGACGGCGGGCAGATCAAGGGCAACCTGACGCGCAGCTTCGATCGCGGCTTCGTCCGCGTGAGCTTCAAGCTGCTCGAAGACCGGGCTCCGGTCTACCTGCCGGTGCCGGTGGCCATCACCGGCACCACCGCGGACCCGCATGTCGCGTCGCTGCCGGGTTTCGACGTCCTGCACGGTGCGATGCAGTCGCGCTACTTCCTCGACGACCTGTCGGTCGGCCGCGACGGCCAGGTGCTGCACACCGACATGCGGGACGGCTACTACTCGCGCAGCCGGGCGCTGGGCCTCGAGGGCGAGCACGAGCTGGCCCCGGGCTGGTCCGTCGAGGGCAAGCTGCGCGTGGCCGCCACCTCCGGCCGTTTCGTGGGCCCGTACCCGGCGCAGGTCGATACCGCGTCGGCCCTCGCGACGGCCATCGGCGGCGCCGGGGCGACGCTGCGCTACGCGAACGGCCCGCTGGCCGGGCAGGCCATGACCGACCCCGCCACGCTGAACGGCAACGGGCTGGCCGTTCGCACACACCTGTTCAACACCACGCTGAACGACCTGGGCAACTACACCCACGACCTCAAGCTCACCCGCAGCTTCGAGGGCCAGGGGCAATCGGGCAGCGTCACCGTGGGCTACTTCAAGTCGCGCCAGGAGATCGATCAGGACTGGCACTGGAACACCTACCTGCAGGAGGTGCGCGGCCAGGACAGCGCCTTGCTCGACGTGGTCGATGCGCGGGGCAACGTCGTCACGCAAGGCGGGCTGGTGGCCTACGGCGAGCCCTTCTGGGGCAATTGCTGCGTTCGCTCCTACCGCCTGCGCTACGACACCGATGCACCTTACCTCGCCGTGCACTGGCAGAAGGGGCCGGCCGACCTCGACGCCAGCTTGCGCTACGACATCGCGCGCGGTTCGGGCAGCTATGCCGGCGCCAGCGGAACCCGGGCGCTCGACGTGAACGGCGACGGCGCTCTCCAGGTGCCGGAGCAGTCGGTGCCCGTCGTCGACCCGGCCACGCGGATGCCGGTCGATTCCACCGTGCGCTACCTGTCGTACTCGGTGGGCGGCAACTATCTGCTGACGCCCGACCTGGCGCTGTTCGCGCGTGCCAGCAAGGGCGGCCGGCACAACGCCGAGCGTGTGCTCTTTGGTGGCGGCATCCGGGCCGACGGCAGCATCGCCAAGGAGATCGCGGTGAACACCGTCACCCAGTACGAGGGCGGGGTCAAATGGCGCCGCGGCAACGCCAGCGTGTTCGCCACGCTGTTCCACGCGACCACCCAGGTCACCGACCAGGACATCACCTCGACCACCGAGCGGTTCAGCAGCCGCGAGTACGAAGCCGATGGCCTCGAGCTCGAGGGCGCCTGGGACACGGGTGATTTCAGCCTGCGCGGCGGCCTGACGTACACGCGGGGCAAGATCGCCGCGGACCAGATCACCCCCTTGCGGGTCGGCGAGCAGATCAACCCCAAGTTCATGGCCCAGTTGGCGCCCTCGTACCGCTGGGGCCGCGCCCGGTTGGGCCTGAACATCATCGGCTTGACGGCGTTCCCGTCCACGCGCGGCGGGCTGGCCAACCCCGGCTTCGTCCAGGTCAACGCCTTCGCCGGCTATGCTTTCGACAAGCAGTGGACGCTCTCGATCACCGGCAACAACCTCTTCGACCGGGTCGGCATCACCGAGATCCCGAACGCGTCGGGTGGAGTCACCGCGAACGGTGTGAACACCGCGCGGTCCGTCGATGGCCGCACGATCCTGGCCACCCTCGCCTATGCCATGTAGCGCCGCGACGCGATGGGTGCGCGCCGCGCTGCTGCTGGCGCTGGTGGCCGTGGCCAGTGCTGCCACGGCCGCACCCAAGACCATCACCGTCTGGACCCGGGTGGCCTTCAACTCGCTGGAGGCCGACGCCGTCAAGCGCTCTGTCGCGGCGTTCAACCGCTCGCAGACGGCCTACCGGGTCGAGCTGTTCTCGTCGAATTACCGCAGCTACGCCGACTGGGTGCAGAGCAGCGCCGGCACCGGCACGCTGCCGTGCCTGCTGGAGATCGACGGGCCCTTCCTGGCCGAGTTCGCCTGGCCGGGTTATCTGCAGCCGATGGACCGGTTCGTTTCCGCCGAGCTGCGGCGCGACTTGCTGCCGTCCATCGTCGCGCAGGGCACGTACGACGGGCACCTGTACAGCCTCGGACAGTTCGATTCTGGGCTGGGCCTGTGGGCCAACCGGCGCTACCTGCGAGCGGCCGGCGTGCGCATCCCGACGGTGGCCCGGCCGTGGACACTGGCCGAGTTCGAGCAGGCGATGGACAAGCTCGCCCGGGTGCCCGGCGTCGACTACCCGCTGAACCTGGCGCTGTACACCGGCGCCAGCGAGTTCTTCGCCTATGCCTACCTGCCCATCCTGGCCGGCTTCGGCGGCGACTTCATCGACCGCGGCACCCACCTCAAGGCCCGTGGCGTGCTGGACGGCCCGGCCTCGGTGGCCGCGATGCGGCGGCTGCAGATGTGGCTCGGCAAGGGGTGGACGCAGGCGGTGCGCGACCGCAACGACGACTTCGAGAAACGCCGCACCGCGCTGCTGTGGACGGGCCACTGGAAGTACGCGAGCCTGCACGAGGCGCTCGGCGACGATCTCGTGCTGCTGCCCCTGCCCGACCTGGGGCACGGCCTGAAGACTGGCATGGGCTCGTGGAGCTGGAGCATCACCAGCGCCTGCCCCGACCCGGCCGGCGCCTGGGCGTTCCTGTCGCACCTGATGTCGGTCGACGAGATCCTGCGCATGACGAACTCCAACGGCGCGGTCCCGGCGCGGCGCTCGGCGCTGGCGAGGTCGGCGCTCTACGGGCCGAGGGCTCCGCTGCAGGTGTTCGCGCAGCAGTTGTTCTCGGGGGCGGGCGTGCCGCGGCCGGTCACGCCGGGCTACAGCACGATCAGCAAATCCTTCGCCACGGCCGTGAGCGCCATCCTCGACGGGGCGGACGCGCAGGCCGAGCTCACCCGCGCCGCGCAAGCCATCGACGACGACATCGCGGCCAACCGGGGGTACCCGCGGTGAAGGGGCACGCGCCGATGTCGATGATGGGCGCAGACCGGGGCGGTGCATGAAGGTTGGCATCCGGCAGAGGATCGTGCTCGTGCTGGTGGGGGTGCTCTCGCTCAGCACCGCCCTGAACGCCCTGGTCGCCTCGTACTTCACCAACCAGCAGAACGAGCAGGCCGCCTTTGCCGGCCTGCGCAACGACCTGCTCGGCTGGCAGGCCGACCTGCAGGCCCTGACCCGGCAGCTGCAGGGCGTGGCCATCGCGACGGTCGGCGACGTCACCACCCTCGACCAGCTCGCCGAGCTGATGACGCTCGAGTTCAACATCGACGACCCGGCGCGCGCCAGCGAGCATCGCGAGATGAAGCGCACGCTTGGCTATCGCAAGACCGTCTCGATCGGCCGGCTGCAACTGGCGCTGCGCACCGGCGGCTTCTCGGGCATCGAGGTCTATTCGATGGGCCGCCTGAGCCACACCGTCTCGCCTTCGGGCGCCGGCATGAGCATCCGCAATGCCGCCGGCCGGCCGGTCTGGGTCGTGGCGGATGCCGATGCCAAGGGCGATCTGCCCTTGCGCAGCTGGCCCGCCTGGAAGGACGTGAAGGCCCCGGCGGTCGACGACAGCCTGTCCGCGGGCCTGCGCCCGCCGGGCGTCTCGATCCTGTTTCCGCCATCGGACGACGTTTCGATCGAAGTCGTGGTGCCGGTCCAGGGCTTCATCGAGGATGTGATGACCGACGCGGCGACCAATTCCATCGTGCGCTTCTTCTCCGAGTTGTCGGTGGTGGGCGAGCCGGGCCGGACCGGAGCGCCGCTGGCCGCGGCGGGCGTGCCCGGCAAGGCGGCGACCGTGGTGGCCGTGGTCGTGTTTCGCAAGCGCATCGACCGGGCCATGCTGGAGAGCATCGCCAGCAAGACCGCCAAGGCGCCCGCACTGCTGTCACCCAGCGGCGGCCACGCGCGCTTGCTGGACAGCGCGTTCCCGGTGCTCCCCGATCGGCCAGGCCCCGGCTGCGGCAGCGAGCCGGCGCAGCAATGCGTCGTGTCGGTCGACCAGAAGTCGTACTACGTCGCCTTCCAGCCGCTGCAGCTCGACGGGCGGACGCAACTGGTGCTGGGTCTTGCGGCGCCCCGCGACGGCACGCTCGCCAACATCCGGCAGACCGTCTACGCCATCCTGCTGCTGGCCTGCGCCACGATGCTGATCAGCGTCGCGCTTGGCCTGTGGTGGGTCAAGCGATTCACCGACCCCGTCGCCCACCTGACCGCCGCGGTCAAGCGCATCACGGACGATCGCCGCGAGGGCGGCGCTGCCCAGGCGCCGGCGCTGGAAAGACTGGGGCAGGTGGACCTGGACACGCCGGGCGAGGTGGGGGCGCTGGCCCGCGCCTTCAACGACATGCTGGGCGAACTGCAACGATCCTTCGAGACCCTGGAGCAGCGGGTGCAGGCGCGCACGGCAGAATTGCGGCAGCAGGCCCGCTACCTTCGCACCTTGATCGACATGCTGCCGATGCGGGCCTGGTTCAAGGACACCGAGAGCCGCTTCCTGGCCGTCAACCAGGCCGAGGCGCAGGTCCACCACCAGGACCCGGAACAGCTCGTCGGCAAGGCGGCGCACGACCTGTGGCCGCGTGAGCAGGCCGATGCGTTCCGGGCCGAGGACATCGAGGTCATGCGCACGCGGCAACGCAAGATGCTGGAAGAGTCCGAGGCCGGCCCGGGCGGCATCGTCTGGCGCGAGGTCTTCAAGGCGCCGGTGATCGACGAGGACGGCAGCGTGCTGGGCACGGTCGGCGTCGCGCGCGACATCAGCGAGCGCAAGGCCGCCGAGGCGGCGCGCGAGGCGGCCCTGGCCGAGGCCAGGCGGCTGGCGCAGCTGCGCAGCGAATTCCTCGCCCAGATGAGCCACGAGCTGCGAACGCCGCTCAATGGCGTGCTGGGTTTCGCGCAACTGCTGCAACGCGATCAGGCGCTGACCGAAGCCCAGGCGAAGGGGCTGCGCGTCATCGAGGAAAGCGGGGCCCACCTGCTCCGGCTGATCGACGACATCCTCGACCTGGCGCGCATCGATGCCGCCAAGCTGGTGCTCTACCCGAGCGAGGTCAACCTGCCGGTCTTCCTGCAGGCGGTGTGCGACGTCGTCCGCATCCGGGCCGAAGAGAAGGGGCTGATCTTCACCAGCGAGGCGGCGCCCGGGCTGCCGGAGGCGGTGAACGTCGACGAGCAGCGCCTGCGGCAGGTGCTGCTCAACCTGTTGTCCAACGCCATCAAGTTCACCGACCGCGGGCAGGTCATGCTGCGCGTGCAGGCCCAGCCGGCCGGCCCGCAGGGCGACGCCGGCCCGAGGGTCCGGCTGCACTTCGAGGTGCAGGACACGGGCATCGGCCTCAGCGCGGAGCAGGCGGCGCGCCTGTTCCAGCCCTTCGAGCAGGTATCCGAGGCGCCGCGGCGGGCCGGCGGCACCGGCCTCGGGCTGGCGATCTGCCGACAGCTGGTGCGGCTGATGGGCGGCGACGTGGCGGTGCAGAGCCAGCCGGGCGAAGGCAGCGTGTTCTGGTTCGAGATCGAAGTGCCCGTGGGCCAGGCAGCCCCCGCGGCGGCGCGGCCGCTGGGCCGGCCGACCGGCTACCGGGGCCCGCGCCGGACCGTGCTGGTGGTGGACGACGTGGAGCAGAACCGCCTCGTGCTGTACGAAGGGTTGAAGGCGCTGGGATTCGAGGTCATCGAGGCGAGCGACGGCCAGGAATGCCTGGACGTGGTCCGGCGAACCCCGCCCGACCTCGTGCTGATGGACGTCATGATGCCCGTGATGGACGGGCCCGAGGCCACGCGCCGCCTGCGGCAGCTGCCCGGGCTGGGCGAAGTGCCGATCGTCGCGACCTCGGCCAGCGTCACGCCCGAGGTCGAGGCGGCGTGCCGCGCGGCCGGGGCGAACGCTTTCGTGCCCAAGCCGATCGATCAGAACCGGCTGCTGGACACGCTGGCCTCGCTGATGAACCTGGCCTGGGTGCGCGAGGCGGCCCCCGCCGCGGCGGCCGACGACGCCGCGCTGGTCTATCCGCCGCCCGACGAGATGCAGGAGCTGCGCCGGCTCGCCCGCATCGGCAACATGGGGCCCTTGCGGCAGCGCGCGGAGCAACTCGGCCAGCGCGACCCGCGCTACGCGCCCTTCGCGGCCCGGCTGGCCCGCCTGGCGTCGGAGTTCCAGACGACGGCCATCACCGCGCTGGTCGAACGGCAGGGGCGCTGACGCGCCCGCCGCCGTTCAGCGTGCCCGGCCGCCGACGGGGCGCGGTGTCACGGCGTGCCGAGGTTGCGCACCCCGGACGCCACATGGCCCGAGGGCACATGCGATGCGGCGTTGGCCACATGGCCGGTCTGGTCGTCGAAGAAGAAGTCGGGCTCGAACTCGCGCAGGAACGGGCCCTTGGGCAGGCCGCCGAGGAAGATGGCCTCGTCGACCTCGATCTGCCAATCCATCAAGGTGCGGATCGCGCGCTCGTGCGCCGGCGCGCTGCGCGCCGTCACCAGTGCGGTGCGCAAGTGCGTGCCACCGGCACCGGCGCTGCGCTGCAACCGGTGCAGCGCCTCCAGCAAGGGCTTGAACGGGCCCGGCGGCAGCGGCGTGCTGGCGCGGCTGACCTCGTGGCGCTGGAAGGCGTCGAGCCCGTCGCGCTGGTAGATCACTTCGGCCTCGTCGGAGAACAGCACGGCGTCGCCGTCGAAGGCGATGCGCAGCTCGTTCGGGTGGGCCTCGGAGGCGCGCGCCGAATGCGGGTAGACCTGGGCCGCCGGCACGCCGGCATCAAGCGCCTGGCGCACGTCGGCCAGGTTGGCCGAAAGAAAGAGCTGCGCGCCCAGCGGCCGCAGATAGCGCCACGGGCTCTGGCCGCGGGTGAACGCGCCGCGCTCGATCGGCAGGCCGTAGTGCTGCGCCGAGCGGAACACGCGCATGCCCGAGACCGGGTCGTTGCGCGACAGGATCACCACGTCGACGTGCGGCGCCGCCGGGTCGACGTTGAAGGCGAGCAGCTTCCTGGCGAGCGAGAACGCGACGCCGGGCAGCGCGGGCTGCTCCAGGCGCTGCAGCTGCAGCTGCATGTAGGCGCGGTCGTCGTTCGCTTCGAAGACCTGGTTCTCTTCCTCGAAATCGAACAGCGCGCGCGATGACAGGGCGACGACCAGGCGGCCGTCAAGCGAGGCAGACATCGGGGGATGATACCCAGGCCCTGCCTAGACAAGATCAGTGCATGAAGCCGATCGAGCCCTTCTTGGACGATGCTGCCGGCAGGTCGCGCGGCTCGACCGCGTCCCGGCCGTCCAGCCGGGCGTTGCCGAAGCCGGTCATCCAGGCGCGGCGCATCTCGCGCGGCGGCATCTCGGCCAGGTGCGCCAGCGTGTCCTCGCGCGGTGCCGGCTCGAAGCGCTGGCCCCAGTCGTGGTCGGCGCGGATGCCTTGGTACAGGCGCAGCGCGATGGCGCGCGCCGCATCGGCATCGGGCATCTGGATTTCGAACACATTGACCCGATTCAGGATCGGGTCCGGAATGGCGCGCTCGTCGTTCGCGGTGGCGACCCAGATCACCTGGCTCGCATCGATCGGCACCTCGGCAAACTCGTCGGTGAAGCTGCCGGCGGTATCGTGCTCGAGCAGGCTGTACAGCGAGCCCAGCGGGTCGTAGGCATGCTCGCCGCGCGCCTTGTCGATCTCGTCGACCACCATCACCGGGTTGGCATACGGGCCGTCGATCAGCGTCTCGAAGACCTTGCCGGGCCGGGCGCCTTTCCACTGGCTGGAGGCGCCCGAGAGCACCCAGCCGGCGGTCAGCGAACTCATCGAGACGAAGCCCATGCCAGTGCCCAGCAGGTGGGCCACGGCACGCGCGAAGTGGGTCTTGCCGACGCCGGGCGGGCCCAGCAGCAGCATCGGCGTCAACTCCAGCGCGTCGCGGCTGTCCTGGCACAGCGCGAGCTGGCGCTTCAGGTCGTCGAGCACCTCGTGGAAATTCGGCAGTTCGTCGTAAAGCCGGTCCATCACCGGCAGGCCCGAGGGCTTGACCTGGAAGCGATCGGGGCCGCGCTCGAGCATGCGCTCATAGGTGCTGCGCAGGCTCTCGTGCTCACGCGGCGGCAGCTTCTGCAGCTTCTTCTCGACCTCGTCGATGCGAAAGACGCTGCGCATGCGCGCGATCGGCAGCATGCCGCTGACGGCGGGCAGGCGTTGGGCGGATGTGGACATGCGAACCTCCGTCGACATCTCGGTGGCGCCCGGCCGCCCGAAGCCACTGAGCGCTCCCTCTGGGGGGGAAGCGAGCAAGGCGAGCATGGGGGCGCCATTTCAAGCCCCGGTGCGGGCACTCTCCGGATTGAAGATACACCACCGGTACGCTCATTCAAGCAAGAGTGGCGCCAGCCCGATGGCGTGAACAGGGGCATGAAGGCGCGGCAGTTGTCCGGCACGCGGCGCACTCAGGGCGAACCCGGATAGCCGACGCGGGGCCCCGCCGGTGTCCAGGCCATGCATGCGGTAACCAACGGTGGCGCGGCCCGAGAGGTGGGGCGGCGCCGTGGTCTCCAGGCAGGGCGCGAAGGCGGCGTGACATTGTTCTCGGCGCGCGGGCTGCCTCGCCGCTGCGCGGTGTTGCGAATACATACACATCGAGCGCCCGGCGCCGCGACGCCCGGCCGAATCCACCCAGGCTCGCAGTTACATTTGCGCGACGCCGATGTCGGCCGCGCTCGTCGGCGGTCACCCCCGGCTTCCACCATCCCGTCGATCTTCGCGCATTGCCCGCCTCGAATCCCGCCATGGCCCTCGGTCTGTCCTCCTTGCGTTCACGCTTCGCCGGCCTGGCCGCGGCGCGGCCGTGGGCCGCCGCGGTACCGGCCGGCTGGCTCAGGCGCGAAGAGGCGATCATGGGCACCGCGATCAACGTCGAGCTGTGGGCCGACGAGCGGGCGGCCGGCGAGGCGGCGATGGCCGCGGTGATCGCCGAGATGCACCGCATCGACCGCACGATGAGCCCGCACAAGCCGGACTCGGAGCTGTCGCGCATCAACCGCGACGCCGGCCGTGGCCCGGTACCGCTGTCGAGCGAGATGGCCATGCTGATCGGCCGCGCGATCGAGTTCTCGCGCTGGTCCGACGGCGCCTTCGACATCAGCTACGCCAGCGTCGGCCAGCTCTACGACTACCGCGCCGGCATCGCGCCGGACGAGGCGGCGCTGGCCGCCGCGCGCGAGTCGATCGGCTGGCAGGAGCTGCTGCTCGACGCCCAAGCCGGCACGCTGCGCTTCGGCCGCCCGGGCATGCGCATCGACCTCGGCGGCTTCGCGAAGGGCCACGCGGTGGACCGCTGCATCGCGATCCTGCGCGAGCGCGGCATCGCCCATGCGATGGTCAGCGCCGGCGGCGACAGCCACGTGCTCGGCGATCGCCGCGGCCGGCCCTGGATGATCGCGGTGCGCGACCCGCGGCGCGAAGGCGGCGTCGTTGCCGTGCTGCCGCTCGAGGACGCGGCGATCTCGACCTCGGGCGACTACGAGCGCTTCTTCGAGCGCGCCGGCGTACGCCACCACCACCTGATCGACCCGCGCACCGGCCGCTCGGCCGCCGGCGTGCGCAGCGTCACCATCGTCGCCGACGATGGCCTGACCACCGAAGCCCTGTCCAAGACGGTGTTCGTGCTGGGCGTCGAGCGCGGCATGGCCCTGATCAATTCCCTGCCCGGTGTCGACGCGGTCGTCGTCGACGCGGCCGGGCACCTGCACCACTCGGCCGGCCTGCTGCCGCCGGCCTGAGCCCACCCGATTCCCTGCCCGAGGAGCCACCCGATGCCACCCCATGCCAAGTTGACGATGCCGGGCCGCGCCGCCTGGGCCGTCGCCCTCGGCCTCATGGCCGCCGCCGCGCTGCCCGGTTGCTCCGGCTCGGACAAGTCGGACGCCGACAGCCTCAGCATCGAAGGGGCGGTGCCGTTCGCCTACGTCAAGCGCGTCAACACGCTCAGCGTGAACCCCACCAACGGGGCGCCGAGCGCACCGGGCGGCGACCTGATGGTCAAGGAGATGTCGTCGCCCAGCGCGACCGAGCACAACCTGACCGAGTCCATCACCCAGGGCAACGGCGACGCCTCCGACCCGGAGGTCTCGTACAACGGCAAGAAGATCGTCTTCTCGCTCAAGTGCCCGACCTCGAACACCTCCCAGGTCGACGGCCAGCCCGCCTGCACCGGCCGCTGGAACATCTGGGAATACGACATGACCGGCGCGACGCTGACGACCGGCAAGTTCCGCCGGCTGACCAGCTCGACCGAGGACGATGACGTCGACCCGGCCTACCTGCCCGACGGCCGCGGCTACGTGTTCACGTCCAACCGCCAGACCAAGAGCAAGGTCAACCAGGCGCTGGGCCGCAGCTACTACGCGCTCGACGAGTACGAGCGCGAGCGGGTGTTCAACCTGCACACGATGAGCGCGCAGGGCACCAACATCCAGCAGATCTCGTTCAACCAGAGCCACGACCGCAACCCGGTGGTGCGGCCGAACGGCGACATCATGTTCTCGCGCTGGGACCACGTCGGCGGGCGCAACCATTTCAAGATCTTCCGCGTCAAGCCCGATGGCACCGACCTGTTCGTGCTGTACGGCGCGCACAGCGAGGGCAACAGCTTCCTGCACCCGCGCGACATGGACCCGAGCGGCAAGTACGCCGGCTTCGTGGCGTCCGACCTGATGCCGCTGTCGCGCACGCAGGAAGGCGGCGGCCTGGTCTTCGTCGACGTGGCCAACTACTCCGAGCAGAACACGCCGGCCAATTCGAGCGTGCCGGCCGAAGGCGGGCAGACCACCGCCACCGAGCAGGTGCTGAACATCGAGCGCGGCCTGTCGCGCTACGGCCGGGTGACCACGCCGTATCCGCTGTGGGACGGCACCGACCGCCTGCTGGTGGCCTACCGGCCGTGCGAGGTGTCACGTGGCACCGACGTGGTGTCGTGCGCCACGCTGACCGACGAGGAGCTGGTGCGCCTGTCCGACGAGAACCGAACCCTCGAGGACGCGGCCGCCGACGAACTGCAGAACAACGTCCCGCCGCCGTACGCGATCTACATGTTCGATCCGGCCAAGCAGACCTGGCTCAACGTGGCCGCGCCGCCGCCGGGCTTCATGTACACCGACCCGGTGCCGATCGTCTCGCGCCCGGGGCCGAACGTGGTCGACCCGACCTCGGTCGACGCGACGCTCGCCGCGCAAGGCCTGGGCCTGCTCGAGGTGCGCAGCGTCTACGACACCGACGGCCTGGGCCGCATGGGCGACGCGGTGCTGGCCGGGGCCGACCTGCCCGAAGGCTGCACCGCCGCGATCCCGAAGACCACGCCGACCGACGCGAACGACACCCGGGCCCAGGTGGCCGACATCCTGCGCATGAAGGACCCGGCCGATCCGTCCTACCGCTGCTCGCCGGCGCGCTTCATCCGCGCGGTGCGGGCGGTGGCGCCGCCGTCGTCGACGATGGCGCTGCGGGAAGTCATCGGCGAGACCAACTTCGAGCCGCAGCAGATCCTCGGCTACGCGCCGATCGAGCCCGATGGGTCGTTCAAGCTGCACGTGCCGGCCGATACGCCGGTGGCGCTGGCGGTGGTCGACGATCAAGGCCGGGCCTTCCAGACCCACACCAACTGGATCCAGGTCCGCCCGGGTGAGCGCCGCACCTGCGACGGATGCCACAGCCCGCGCCGCGGCGGCGCGCTGAACTCCGGCGCGATCGCCGACACCATGCCCGCGACGCTGCGCGCAGCGCTGGCGAGCCAGCACCAGTCGGGCGAGACCATGGCCTCGACCCGCACGCGCCTGGACCCGAACGCACTGAAGCTGGCGGCCGACCTCGTCTACAACGACGAGTGGGCCGACACCAGCAAGGGCGTCACGGCGCGCAGCGCGGTCTCGATCAGCTACAGCGCGCTGGCCACGCCGGCGCCGACCAACGGGATCATCAACTACCCCGACCACATCCAGCCGCTGTGGTCGCGCGATCGCGGCGCCAACACCTGCACCACGTGCCACAACGCCGCCGACACCAAGCTCGACCTGTCGGGCACCCAGGCCGGCACCGGCCGGCTGGTGTCCTACGAGAAGCTGTTGGTCGGCGAGCCGCTGCTCGACGCCAACGGCCGGCCGGTGACGCAGCTCGAAGGCGGGGTGCCCGTGCTGCAGCGCCTGCCGGCGCTGGTCTTCAACATGGCCAGCGAGGGCGGCGCGCTCGGCCTGGCGCGGCAAAGCCGGCTGGTCGAGATCCTCTGGGGCCAGAGCCTGATGGCCGGGGCGGACGCCCGTGCCGCACACCCGGCCCCGCCGAACACCGCGCCCAACCACGCGACGATGCTCAACGCGGCCGAGAAGCGCCTGGTGGCCGAGTGGATCGACCTGGGCGGCCAGTACTACAACAACCCCTTCGACGGCGCCAACGTGCGCACCGTCGCGACCCTGAGCCAGGCGACCTTCGAAGCGCAGGTCCACCCGATCCTCAAGGCCCAGTGCGCAAGCTGTCACCAACCGGTCGGCAGCAATGGGTCGATATCATTCAGCGAGAACCGATTCGTGCTGACCGGCGACGCCGAGGGCGATTTCGGCGTCACGCTGACGATGATCTCCAACACCTGCACCCCATCGGCCAACTACCTGCTCCAGCGACCCTCGACGATTCCGCACCCCGCCGGGGCGACGGGCCAGACGACGGCCGTGCTGCCGGCGGGCAGTGCCAACTACACGACCATCGCCAACTGGATCGCCAGCGGCTGCCCCACCCCATGACACCACCTGCGCGACGATCCCTGCGTGCGGCTGCCGGCCTGGCGGCCGCCCTCGTGCTGGCCGGCTGCGGCGGCGGCAGCCCGCTGGGCAACCCGCCCGACGTGTCGAACCCGCCGGGCACCGATGGACGCAAGCTGGCCTTTGCCTACTTCCAGCGCTGCATCTTTCCGCTGCTGCTGGCCGAGCTGCCGGTGCCGGGCGGCAGCGGCACCAACACCTGCGCCGGGGGCGGCTGCCACGACGACACCACCGGCACCGGCGGCGCGCTGCGCGTGGTCCGCAGCGCCACGCCGCTGGACCTGACCGACGCGGCCAACACGGCCGACGTGATCCGCGCCAGCGACATGTACAAGAACTATTACTCGGCGCAAGGGGTCACGATCCCCGGCGAACCGTTGCAAAGTCGCTTGCTCGCCAAGCCCTTGCTGCTGAACATGCTGCATGGCGGCGGCCTGATCTTCGAGACCGAAGACGACCCGAACGCCAAGCTGATCCGTTACTGGATCGACCACCCCGCGCCGCGCGACCAGGACGAGTTCAGTCCGGCGACCTACGGCATGTTCAACCCGCCCGACCCGAACACCGGCGCCTGCAAGACCGATTGATGACGTTGAGCCATCGCCTATCCATCGGGCTGGCCGGGCTGGCCGG
>NZ_DATFAN010000003.1:0-4429 GCF_035254525.1 Ideonella sp.
CGATGCATTCATGTGTTTCTCCAATGAGTCCAGTCAGCCACAACAAACCACTCGCTTGGGCTCCACCGCCTTGTTGCGCGTGCAGCACTCCGCATACAGGAAGCCCAGCAACTGCTCCAACCCGCTCGTGTCCGCCGCGTAGCGCAAGAAGGTGCCTTCGCGCTGCACCGTGATCAGCCCTTCGTTGCGCAGCTTGTCCAGGTGGTGCGACAGCGTCGAGTTCGCCATCTCGAGCTCGGCGGCGATCTCGCCCACCACCATGCCCTCCGGGTGGGCAGCCAGCAGCAGGCGCACGATGCGCAGGCGCGGCTCGGTGCCCATGGCGGCCAGCATGCGAGCGAATCGGGCGACGGCAGGTTGTTCGGACTTCTTCATCGGGTGATCCGGCGAATACGATGTTTCTACAATAATCGAAATATAGACGAAGATCAAGCGCATGGTGACGATCGGTGTCATGGCCACGGCGTGGCGGCCGGTTTGCTCCGAGAATGACCGCTCGGACCTTGCCTGGAGGCGCCATGACAAACGGTCGATCGATTCTTTCGGCAGCCTGGCTGGCGACGCTGCTGGCGGCATGCGGGGGCGGCGGGGTCACCACGATCGGCGGCACGGTGAGCGGCCTGAACACCGGTACCGCGGTCACCTTGCAGAACAACGGCCGCGACACGATTGCGATCGCATCGAACGGGCCCTTCACCTTCGCGCCCGACTATCCGGCGGGCGCGTCGTACAACGTCACCATCGCCGTCCAACCGGCGGGCCTCGCGTGCACCGTGACCAACGGGCAGGGCAGCATCGACTCGAATGCCGCCAAGGTGACCAACATCGTGGTGGCGTGCGTGCCAGGCCTGTCGGTCGGCGGCAGCGTGTCGGGGCTGGCCAGCGGCCAGAGCGTGACGCTGCAGAACAATGGCGGCGACGCGCTGACCATCGGCGCCAACAGCAGCTTCGTCTTTCCGACCCTGCTGGCGCCCGGAGCGACCTACAACGTGACCGTGCTCACGCAGCCGCAGGGTCAGACATGCTCGGTGGCGCAAGGCACGGGCACGCTTGTGAACAGCAACGTGTCGATCGTCGCGGTCACCTGCTCGTAGTCAGAACTTGAATTTGCCGTCGTCGCGCGACTGCGTGGCCGAGGCGCAGGTCGTGAACTCGCGGTTGCCGCTGGCCGTGGGCTGGTTGCTTTCCCACACGGCGCTGCTGCCGTCCCACTTGACGTACTTGTACTGGACGGCGGCATTCGCGGGCAGGTTCACGCTGCCGCTCCACGGCACGTTCGCCCCCGAGCCCTGGATGGTCAGCGCAAAGCCGGCGGCAGGCGCCCAGCTGCCCAGCGCGGCCACATTGCCCACCACGCGCAGGTTCTGTCCGTACACCGTGTTGGCGTTGGCGATCGTGAAGCTCACCGCGCAACCGGTGGTCGAGCCCGAGACCTTCTGGCCGGTGTAAATGGCCACCGCCGGCACGACGCTGCCGCCGTCGGCGGGCACGCTGATCGAGGCGTAGCCGCTGCCGTTGACCACCACGCTGTCGGCCTTGCACGCGCTGCCGGTCCCGTCGAGCGAGCCGTGCACCACGTTGCAGTAGGTGCCCGCCGGCAAGCCCGTGTAGAAGGTGTTGGTCCACGCGCCCGTCGTGTTGTTGATCGCGACGAAGCCCACCGAGCCGCGGCTGAACGCGACCTGGTTGGCGTTGCCGGTGGTCCAGTTCGCCTGCGGCTGGCCGGCGGCGGCGGATCGGAACTTCACCATGTTGGAGATGTCCTGCCAGCGGTGGATGAAGTCCCAGGCGACGTTGATCTGCGGCACGCCGTTCAGGTAGGGGCTCACGCTCGGGCGGTCGGCATCCTTGTTGGTGAAGCGAAAGCCCGACTGCACCTGCGCCTCGCCGTAGCCTTGGGCCAGCATGAAGATGTTGGCGAGGTCGTAGCGGTGCGAGCCCTGCGTGTCGTTGGGCACGCTCCCCGTGTAGTTGCTGGCGTTGAGCGAGCTGCCGTTGCGCTCGGTGTCCCAGTTGTCGACCAGGATCGTGGCGTTTTGCGGCTGCACGAAGCCCCAGCTGCCGCCCCAGTTGCCCCACGTGCCCATCACCGAGGGAATCGACGCGAGGCTCAGGCCGTTCCAGTTGCGAAACGCGTCGCGCATCGCGAAGGTGAACTGGAACTCGTTGATGGTCCCGATGGGGAAGTAGTCGGCGCGATTGACCTCGCCGTCGGGCAGCACCTCCTGCGTGATCCAGATCGGCTCGCCCGCCTTGGTCGTCGGGTGGCTGGCCTTGACCGCGCTGAAGATCGACTGCAGCGCGCTCGGCTGCTGGTGCTTGGCCGCGTCGATGCGAAAGCCGTCCACGCCCATGTCGAGCAGCGTGTTGAGGTAATTGACGACCTGGCCCTGCACGTAGCTGCTTTCGCTGGCGAGATCGGGCAGGCCGCCCAGGCGGCACAGCATCACGTTGTTGCGGCCGGCCGGCGAGTTGTAGTCGGCGTCCTGGATGTTGCAGTAGGAGTGGAAGTCGTTGCCGCTGAAGTACGGGTAGCTGAGCGTTGCCGAGTCCCAGCTCGAGCCGTCGGTCGCGACGCCGTTGGCCGCGCTGCTGCCGTCGGCCAGCTGGTTGGTGACGATGTCGGCATAGACGCGCACGCCGGCCGCGTGGCAGGTGTTGATCATCGTCTGCAGCTGCGCGGCGGTGCCCATGCGGCTGGTCAGGTTGACGTGGTTGACCGGCTGGTACACGCCCCACCAGCCATTGGCGTTCTTGGACGCGCCCGGCGGCGAGATCTGCACCGCTCCGTAGCCTTGCGGACCCAGCCACTGGGAGCACTCGGTGGCGATGTCGTTCCAGCTCCATTCGAAAAGCTGCACCGAGGTGTCGCGCGGGTTGAAGCCCGCGGCCTGGGTAGCGACGGGTGCGAAGCTCGCCGCGACAAGGCAGGCGGCCGCCATCCAGGCGTGCCGGGTCCGCTGATGTGGTGTCATGGGTCTCTCTCCTGTGGTGGGTTGTGCAGGCATGAACAAGGCTTCAGCCAGCAAGTAGTTCTATTACTTCTGCACGCCCGCCCACAAGGTGGAGAGCCCTCCATTCGAACGCTCTATTACAAGAGTATTCGTCGTAACTACGCGGGCGATTACCGTTGCGCACGTAGTGAAGCGGGCTACGTTGTGCGTGACGATCATATGTAGTTCAGCGACATCCGGCGGCCGCGCCCCGGAGCGGCCCGAGCGCCTGCCGCCGTTCGGCACAATCGCCCGATGGACCAGGTCGACGCGATCGTGATCGGTGCCGGGGTGGTCGGCCTGGCGGTGGGCCGCGCGCTGGCGCAGCGCGGACTCGAGACGATCGTGCTCGAGCGGGCCGATGCCATCGGCACGGCCACCAGCTCGCGCAACAGCGAGGTCATCCACGCCGGGCTGTACTACCCCACCGGCTCGCTCAAGGCACGCTTGTGCGTGCGGGGGCGCGAACTGCTGCTGCGCCACTGCGAATCGCACGGGGTCGCACATCGCCGCTGCGGCAAGCTGCTGGTGGCCAACGGGGCCGAGCAGGCGGCCAGGCTGCGCCAGATCGCTGCCCAGGCCGCGGCCAACGGCGTGCTCGACCTGCGGCCCTTGAGCGCCGACGAGGCGCGGCGGCTGGAGCCGGCGCTGCACGCCGACGAGGCCCTGCTGTCGCCGTCGACCGGCATCGTCGACAGCCACGCGCTCATGCTCTCGCTGCAAGGCGAGCTCGAAGCGGCCGGCGGCGCGCTCGCGCTGCGCTCGCCGGTCGAGGCGGTGCTGCTGGGCGACGGCGCCCACGTGGTGCAGGTCGGCGGCGAGGCCGCCTGCGAACTGGCGGCGCGGGTGGTGGTGAACGCCGCGGGCCTGTGGGCGCCGGCGGTGGCCTCTCGCATGAGCGGCCTGGCCGCGCGCTGGGTGCCGCGGCCGCATTACGCCAAGGGCAGCTACTTCGCCTTGTCCGGCCGCTCGCCGTTCTCTCGCCTGGTCTATCCGATGCCCGACGCGGCCGGACTCGGCGTGCACCTCACGCTCGACCTGGCGGGTCAGGCCCGCTTCGGCCCCGATGTGGAGTGGATCGCGCCGGCCACGCCGGACGAGATCGACTACCGCGTCGATGCCGGCCGCGCCGCGCGCTTCGATGCCGAAGTGCGGCGTTACTGGCCCGGGATGCCCGAGGGCGCGCTGCAGCCGGCCTACAGCGGCGTGCGTCCCAAGCTGGCCGGGCCGGGCGCGCCCGCCGAGGACTTCGTGCTGCAGGGGCCGTCCCGGCACGGCGTGGCGGGTCTGCTCAACCTCTTCGGCATCGAGTCGCCGGGGCTCACCGCCTGCCTGGCGCTCGCGGACGAAGCGCTGGCGCAGCTCGCTGCTTGACGATCGTCGCAGCGCGGCCTACATCCGCGTCCACTTGCCGTCGATCAACTGCTCGTGCGGGC
>NZ_DATFAN010000004.1:0-20504 GCF_035254525.1 Ideonella sp.
CGACGCACTTCGCGGTCACGCCGCCGCCCGACATCGAGCAGCGCGCCCGCCTGCTGGTGCCCGACATCCTGCCGAGCTTCACTGCCGAGCAGCTCGCCGAGCACGGTGCCAGGCTCGACGACGCCGGCCGCGCCCACACGGGGCCGATGGCGCTGGTGCAGCTCTACAACGGTGACGACGAACCGAGCTACGTGGCCGGCACCCGCAACTTCTACGTGATCACACGCTACAACTGGTCGAGCTACTACGCGATGGCCGTGATCGAGCTGGCGCGGGCGCTGCGGCAGATGCGGCCGGTATAGGACCCGCACGCACCCTTCCGGTCGCTGCCCCCGGAGGGGGCGCTTGCAGCAGGCCGGCGAGGCCGGATCCGCGCAAGACCTTGGTTTGGCAAGTGACTCAAGCGGGCAGCCAGCTGCCGCCGGCGGCCAGCCAGTCGCAGCCGAAGATCTCGCGCAGCGGCTCGGCCTGCAGCATCTGCTGCGCCGTGCCGGCGCGCCAGCGGCCGTCGCCCAGCAGGGCCAGCACATGGGTCGCGGCGCGGGCCACCCAGTGCATGTCGTGGCTGCTCATGACCAGCGCCCGGCCCGGGCGGCGCGCCACCCAATCGGCCCCCCAGCGGGCCACCAGGCCCTGGTGCGCCGGATCCTGAAAGGCGATCGGCTCGTCCAGCAGCAGCAAGGGCGCGCCCTGCACCGCCGCCTGGGCGATCGCCACGCGCTGCCGCTCACCGCCCGACAGCCGGGTCAGCGGGCGATCGGCCAGATCGGCGATGTCCAGCGCCGCGAGGTCGGCATCGAGTGGCGCGTCACCATCGGCCCGCACGACCGACAGTTCGAGCAGGCGCCGCACCGGCAGCGCGAAGCGGTCCACCGGCTGCTGCGGCATCCACGCGCGAAGCGCCGCAGCCTCGGCCGCCGGCCAATGCGCCTGCGGCCGGCCACGCCAGCGCACCTCGCCCGCGCGGCCCGCGACCGGCAGGCCGGCCAGCGCGCGCAGCAGGCTGCTCTTGCCGACCGCGTTGCGGCCGATCAGGCACCAGCGCTCGCCGCCATGCACCTGCCAGTCCAGGCCGACGACGAGCCGGTGCGTGCCGGCCCAGAGCTCGAGCCCCCGGGCTTCGGCCAGTGGCGTGGTCGACGCGTCCATCAGCGTGCCCCCTTCACCAGCAGGGCGATGAAGCACGGCGCCCCGAGCAGCGCCATCACCGCGCCGACGGGCAGCTCCATCGGCGCAGCCACCATGCGGGCCGCCAGGTCGGCGCCGACCAGCAGCGTGGCCCCGCCCAGCGCCGACAGGCCGGCCAGCTCACGCGTGTGGTGCACGCCGGCCAGGCGCCAGGCCTGCGGCACGACGAGGCCGATGAAACCCACGGCCCCGGCCGTCGCCACTGCCAGGCCCACGGCCAGCGACGCCGCGACCAACAGCTCGAACCGCAGGCGCCGCACCGGCTCGCCCAGCAGGCCAGCCACCTCGGCGCCGAGCATCAGGCGGTCGACCGAATGCCCGCGCCACAGCAGCCCGGCCATCAGCAGCGCCGCACCGGCCACGCACAGGCCGCCGTCCTGCGCGGCCGACAGGTCGCCGACCAGCCAGAAGATCGCGCCGCGCAGCCGCTCGTCCGGCGTCAGCATCAGCAACAGCGTGGCGACGGCGCCGAACAGCGCCGCGAGCATCGCACCGACGAGGATCAGCCGGGGCGAGGCATCATCGGTTGCCGCCAGCGCCGAGCGGGCCAGCAGCAGCAGCAAGGCCCCCGCGCCGAGCGCCCCCGCACCGGCGCCGACCCACTGGCTTGCGCCGGCCAGCAGCGCGGCCAGCGCGCCCACCGAGGCGCCGCCCGAGGTGCCGAGCACGTAAGGGTCGGCCAGCGGGTTGCGCAGCAACACCTGCATCACCAGCCCGGCCAGCGCGAGCAAGGCGCCCACCCCGGCCGCCGCCAGCACCCGCGGCCAACGCAGCGCGAGGATCAGACCCGCGTCCCAGCCCCCGCTGCCCGCGGCCAGCGCGGCCGCCAGCACGGCCACGGCGGTGGCCAGCGCCAGGCTCCAGCGCAGCGGTATCGGCATGTTCATCCGTCAGCGCCACTGGCCCTGCAACTGCACCGTGAACGCGCGCGGCGCCGCGGTGTAGCCCAGCACCTCGGGCGTGTCCTCGTCGGTCGCATTGTCGAGCTTGAAGCCGAGCGACCAGTTCCGGGCCAATGCGTAGCGCGCGGTCAGTGCGAGCGTCGTGCGCGGCCGGTTGTAGACCGAGGCGAAGGTCGACGGATCCACATCGAGCCGGCGGCCGGTGTGGTGCAGCCAGGCGCCGAGTTGCCAGTCCGCCAGCGTGACGCGGTAGTTCAGCGCCGCCGACTCGCGCGCGCGGCGCAGCAACGCGGTGTCGCTGTCCTCGTCGCGCGGATCCTGGAAGGTCGCCTCGAACCCGAGCACGCCCGGGCCGATGGGGCCCTCGCCGACGAGCTCGACCCCGCGATTGCGGGCATGGCCGATGTTGCCGGCTTCGAAGGTCTGTGGATCGAAGGCGATGCGGTCACGCTGGGCCTGCGCGAACAGCGTGGCACGGGCGAACCATCCGCCCCAGCCGCCGTCGCCTCGCCAGCGCAGGCCGACTTCGGCATCGCGCCCCTTCTCGGCCTTCAGCGTCACGCCCGGCGCGGCGTACTGCTGGTCGACCAGGCTGGGCGGCGAAAAGCTGGTGCCGAGCTTGCCGGTCAGCGTCCAGCCCGGCGCGAAGCGCCAGCCGAGTGCGACGAGGCCGGTGGTGTCGCTGCCGTAGACGTTGTTGTCGTCGTGGCGCAGCGCGGCCTCCACGTCGAGCCCGCCGTCGGCCGCGCCGAAATGGCCCAGCCAGCCGGCACGCACGCCCTCGGTGTGGCGGCTGTTGCCGTCCGTCGCATTGCTGTCGACGAAGCGCTCGCGGCGGCTGTCGACGCCCAGTTGCAGCGTGTGCCCGGCCAGGGCTTGCCACTGCAGCTGCAGGCCGGCCGCCTCGTTGCGCGCCTCGCCGTCGATGGCGTAGCCGGTCGGGTCATCGAAGCGCTCGCGGTTGCGGCCGAGATCGATGCCGAGCTCCCAGCCTGCGGCCAGCGCATGGCGCGACTGCAGGCCCAGGCTGTCGACGTGGCTGGTCAGGCGGTCGTCCTGGCCAGCGGTGAAACCGTCGTAGTCGCTGCGGGTGCGGTCGAGCAGCAGGCTCACGGTGGTGCGCTGGCCCTCGCCCCAGCCCTGCTCCAGCTGCGCCGACAACGCGCTCTGCTCGCCGCCGTCCCGGTCTGGGTTGGCGCCCGGGTTGGTGGCCGGGTTCTTCGCGCTGTAGCCCTCGGTCTGGCGGTGCGACAGCGTGCCCGACAGCCTGGTGCCGGTGGCGCCCTCGCCGAATCGGGCGCCGCCCGAAGCACTGGCAAAGGCGGTCCCCTGCGAGCCACCACCGATGTCGACCGATACGCCGTTGCCGCGGCGCGTGATGATCTGCACCACGCCCCCGACCGCCTGCGCCCCGTAGAGCGCCGACAGGTTGCCGCGCACGATCTCGACGCGCTCGATCTGCTCGAGCGGCAGGTGCTGCCACGAGGCGGTGCCGAAGTCGGCGCGCGCGAACGGCACGCCATCCACCAGCACCAGCACCTGGCGGCTGTCGGCACCGCGCAGGAACACGCTGGTCTGCGAGCCGAGCGGCCCGGTCTGGCCGATGTCCACGCTGGTGGTCTGGCGCAGGAGCTCGGCCAGGTCGGCGCTCTGGGCCGCCTCGATGTCGTCACGCGTCAGCACGCGGGTGCTGGGCAAGGCGTCGGGCACGGGCTGCTCGATGCGTGCGGCGGTGACGACGAGGGTTTCCGGCGTGGCGGCCGACGCGGCCGACGCGGACGCCACGGGCGAAGCGAATGCGGCCGCAGCGGCCAGGCCAAGCAGGCTGGCGCGCGCGGGCGGAGCCGATCGCCGCAGCGCAAGACAGGGGTACTTCATGGGTGCAAGAGGCTGGCAAACGTGTGCGCCAGCGTCCCCGCAAGCGCATCACCGAAACGGCGGGCCGCTCGCGCAACCCGCCTCCTGGTTGTTGGCCGGTATCCGGGCTGGCGGGGTGCGCGCCTGCAGCCTTCCCGCGCGCTGCCTCTGTGAGGAGGCATCGCGCAATGGCGTCAAGGGCAGGCGCCGGGGCACTGGGCGGCCAGGACAGGCCGCGCCAGCGTCATCCGCTGACCGTTGCGGGGGCAGCGCAGGTGGGGCCTGAAGCCTCTGCATGCGCAGCGGCGGCCTTCCTGCTTCCCGTTTAACTCGGGCCGCTTGCGACGTGCGGCCCAGAGCACCAACGCGGGCAATGGTACATCCCCCAAGGTCATCCCCCAGCGGTCGGGCGACCGACGCAGCAATCCGCGCGCCTACAATCGATCACTTCCCCAGCCTTACCCCGCCGAGGCCCATGTCACGCCTGCCGGAACTTGCCGAGCGCATCGACCGCCTCGTGCTGCGCCACGAGGAGCTCGCCCGCACCAATGCCTTGCTGAACGAGCAGTTGTCATCCCTGACCGCAGAGCGCGACAGCCTCAAGTCGAGGCTGGCCGCAGCCCGCGCGCGCATCGATGCGCTGCTCGACCGGCTGCCCACCGAGCGTGCGGTCCCGGGGGCAGGTGAATGAAGCAACTGGAAGTGACGATCCTGGGCCAAAGCTACCTGCTGGCCTGCCCCGAAGGCGGCGAGACGCTGCTGCAGGCCGCGGTGGCGACCGTGGACCACGAGATGAGCGCGATCCGCGACGCCGGCAAGGTGAAGGCGCGAGAACGCATGGCCGTGCTCGCGGCTTTGAACCTCGCCTATCGCCTGGCCGAGCGCCCTGCGGCGCCGCCTGCGCGCGCGTCGAACGACGACACGCCCTTGAGCGAGGCCGAGGGCAATGCATTGATCGCGAGCCTGATCGACCGCCTCGACGCGACGCTGGGCGACGACGGTCAACTTCTGTGACATCCCCTGCGCCGCAGGTCGGCCGCAGCGCCTAGAATCGACACCGTCCATCGCATCCGCGTGGGTTTTATATTTCCTTGAACCGATGCTCTCGCGAGCCGGGGCTTGGAACATTGCCCGGCTGGTGTGATCGTCTCGCGTCAGATGAACCCGACGCCGGTGCTGACCTCGCCCACCTGAATCCCTGGGTTCAGGAATGCGGCCCACGGTTTGCGGTGGACACCCTTTCCTGCAAGAACAACCACAAGAACAGCGCATGGCCCAGTTCTGGTTGATGAAGAGCGAGCCCGACGAGGCGTCGATCGACCATCTCGCCCACGCCCCGCACCAGACCCTGCCCTGGACGGGCGTGCGCAACTACCAGGCCCGCAACTTCATGCGCGATGCCATGCACATCGGCGACGGCGTGCTGTTCTATCACTCGTCCTGTGCCGAGCCCGGCGTCGCCGGCCTGGCCGAGGTCGCGAGCACGGCCTACCCCGATGAAACCCAGTTCGACCCGGAAAGCCCCTACTTCGACCGGAAGTCGACGCGTGAGAACCCGCGCTGGCTCCACGTCGACGTGAAGCTGGTGAAGAAGACCCGGCTGCTGCCCTTGCGCGAGATGCGCGCCGCGCCCGCGCTGGCGAGCATGGTGCTGCTCAAGCCGGGCAACCGCCTGTCGATCACGCCGGTCACGCCAACGCAATGGCGCGCGGTGCTCGACCTGCTGGGCGCCTGATGGGGTTTCTCGACCTGTTGCCACCGGTGTTGATCGCCGAGTTGCTCGCGCTTGGCGTGTGTGCGGGGTTCCTGGCGGGGCTGTTCGGCATCGGTGGGGGCATGCTGCTGGTGCCGTTCATGACGCTGATCCTCTCCCACCGCGGGGTCGAAAGCAGCCTCGCCGTGAAGATGGCCATCGCCACGTCGATGGCGACCATCCTGTTCACCTCGCTGTCGAGCGTGCGCGCCCACCATGCACATGGCGCCGTGCGCTGGGCGATCGTGCGCGGCATGGCGCCAGGCATCCTGGTCGGCGGCCTGCTCGCCGGCGCCGGCGCCTTCGCGTTGCTCAAAGGCCAGGTGCTGGCGCTGGTGTTCGGCCTGTTCGTCGCCTTCTCGGCGACCCAACTGCTGCGCGGCAAGAAGCCGGCGCCCAGCCGGCAGATGCCGGGCTGGATGGGCCAGGCCGCCGCGGGCTCGGGCATCGGCTTTCTGGCGGGCCTGGTCGGCGCCGGTGGCGGCTTCGTCAGCGTGCCGTTCATGACCTGGTGCAACGTGCCGATCCACAACGCCGTGGCCACCAGCGCCGCGCTCGGCGTGCCGGTGGCCATCGCCAGCACGCTCGGCTATGTGATCGGCGGCTGGAACCTCCCCGGCGCGCTGCCTGGCGCGGTGGGCTACCTGTACCTGCCCGCGCTCGTGGTGATCGCGATCGCGAGCGTGACGATGGCCCCGCTGGGCGCGCGCGCCGCGCACGCGATGAACGTGGGGCAACTCAAGCGCGCCTTCGCCGTGCTGCTCTACGCCCTCGCGGCCTACATGCTCTACAAGGCCGTCGCGGGCTGATCAGCGCGTGGATCGATTCGACGCCGTCATCATCGGCGCCGGCGCGGCCGGCCTGTTCTGCGCTGCCCAGGCGGGTCAGCGCGGGCTGAAGGTGCTGCTGATCGACCATGCCGCGAAGCTCGGCGAGAAGATCCGCATCTCCGGCGGTGGCCGCTGCAACTTCACCAACCGCGAGGCGTCGCCGGCACAGTTCCTGTCCGAGAACCCGCACTTCTGCCGCTCGGCACTCGCGCGCTACGGCGCGGCCGATTTCATCGCGCTGGTGCGCCGGCATGGCATCGCCTTCCACGAGAAGCACAAGGGCCAGCTCTTCTGCGACGACTCGGCCGAGCAGATCATCTCGATGCTGCTGCGCGAATGTGAAGCCGGCGGCGTGACGCGCTGGCAGCCGTGCAAGGTGATTGGCGTGCGGCGTGAAGCCGATGGCTGGGTGGTCGCCAGCGATCGAGGCGAAATCGCCACGGATGCGGTCGTGGTCGCGACCGGCGGCCTGCCGGTGCCCAAGATCGGCGCGAGCGACTTCGGCCTGCGGCTTGCCGAGCGCTTCGGCCACCGCATCGTCGAGCCGCGGCCGGCACTGGTGCCGCTGACCTTCGACCCTGCCGCCTGGGCGCCGTTCGTGCCGATGGCCGGCATCGCGCTGCCGGTGGCGATCTCCACCGAGACCCCGGCGCGCCGCAGCACCGTGCGCACCGAGTTCCTCGAGGACCTGCTGTTCACCCACCGCGGGTTGTCCGGCCCGGCGGTGTTGCAGATCTCCAGTTTCTGGCGGCCCGGCCAGGCGATCCGCGTCAATCTGGCGCCTGGCGCGGATCTGGCGGACATGCTGGCGCGGGCCAAGCTCCACTCGCGCCGCCAATTGGGCAATGAGCTGGCGGCCTGGCTGCCGCAGCGCCTGGCCGACACCTGGCTCGCGCTGCACGGGCCGGCCGCCGACACCCCGATGCCGCAACTGCCCGACGCCGCGCTGCGCCGCCTGGCCGCCGGGCTGCAGCAATGGGAGTTGCTGCCCACCGGCACCGAAGGCTGGCGCAAGGCCGAGGTGATGGCCGGCGGCGTCGACACGCGCGACCTGAGCTCGCAGTCGATGGAAAGCCGGCTCCAGCCCGGGCTGTACTTCATCGGCGAGGTGGTCGACGTGACCGGCTGGCTCGGCGGCTACAACTTCCAGTGGGCGTGGGCCAGTGCCTTTGCCTGTGCCGAAGCCCTCGCCGCCCGCCACGCCAGCGCTGTCCCTGCAGATTTGTCAAAGCCCACGATTCCAGAGTAGAATCCCTGTCTTTGCTGGCAAACCGCGTGTCGATCTTGCGAAACTCGAGTTCGATGCGGGCGCGCTGAAAGCCCAAGAGAAGAGTTTTCAGCCCCGCATCGGCGCAAGGCCCCGAGCGCATCCATCCCGAAGGATTCTTCAGTCAATGACCACCATCCGTGTCAAGGAAAACGAGCCGTTCGACGTGGCACTGCGCCGTTTCAAGCGCACCATCGAGAAGCTGGGCCTGCTGACCGAACTGCGCGCCCGCGAGTTCTACGAGAAGCCCACGTCCGAGCGCAAGCGCAAGAAGGCGGCGGCGGTCAAGCGCCACTACAAGCGTGTGCGCAGCATGCAGCTGCCCAAGAAGCTGTACTGATCGCCCGCCAGCGCGAGCCCAGCGGTTCGCGCGCCGCACACAAATAGCCCGCGCGGGACGCCGTTGCGGGCTTTTTGCATTTCTGCCCTGGAGCCACCCGATGACCCTGAAAGACCGCATCACCGAGGACATGAAGGCCGCCATGCGCGCCAAGGAAGCCGATCGCCTGTCGACCATCCGCATGCTGCTGGCCGCCTGCAAGCAGAAGGAAGTCGACGAGCGCGTGGTGCTCGACGATGCCGCGGTGATCGGCATCGTCGACAAGCTGATCAAGCAGCGCAAGGATTCGATCGCCGCCTTCCAGCAGGCCGGCCGCACCGATCTGGTCGACAAGGAGACCGCCGAGGTCGCCGTGCTGTCGGCCTACCTGCCTCAGCGCCTGACGGCCGACGAGATCGGCACTGAAATTGCCGCGCTTGTGGCCGAGCTCGGCGCCGCCGGCCCCGGCGACATGGGCAAGGTGATGGGCGCGGCAAAGGCGAAGCTGGCAGGCAAGGCCGACATGGGCTTGGTCTCTGCCGCCGTCAAGCAAGCGCTGTCCAGATGATCTTTCGAGGAAATTCCGCGATGCAAGCCTCCCTGCCCATCCGCCCGGTCGCCGACGATGTCTACGTCGCGCCGCAACTCGATGCCGAAGCCATGGCCGAACTGGCCCGCGCCGGCTTTCGCAGCGTGATCAACAACCGGCCCGATTTCGAAGGCGGGCCCGACCAGCCCACCAACGCCAGCGTCGAGGCCGCCGCGCGCGCGGCCGGCCTGGAGTACCGCTTCCTGCCGGTCAGCGGCGCGTACCAATCGCCCGAGGAGATCGCCGCCTTCGGCGCCCTGCTCGCCGAGTTGCCGCGGCCGGTGCTGGCGTTCTGCCGCTCGGGCGCGCGTTCGACCCGGCTGTTCGTCGCAGCCCAGGCGCGCTGACCACCCGCCCCGCTCTCGGGGCATTCCCTGATCGCGCCGTCGTTTCAGGCGCGATTCAGGCACCAGTCGATACATTGCAGGCGGTTCGCACAGCCCCGGCCTTCGGCCGGGCGTTGCGCCACGGACGACCACCCAATCCGGAGCTGCCGCCATGCCCGACACCACCCGCACGCGCCCCTGTAGCCGAGACAGGAGTGCGCGATGAAATCCCTGCTCGCCCTCGCCCACGCCATCGACTGGCTGACCGACCGCTTCGGCAAGATCGCTGCGTGGGCAGTGATCCTTTCGTGCTTCATCAGCGCCACCAACGCGGTCGTCCGTTACGGGCTGGACATCAGCTCCAACGCGTTCCTGGAGGTGCAGTGGTACCTCTTTGCCGCCTGCGTGATGCTCGGCGCGGCCCAGGTGCTGCGAGTCAATGAGCACGTGCGGGTCGACCTGATCTACGCCCGCCTGTCGGGCCACGGCAAGGTCTATGTGGACTTGTTCGGACTCGTGGTCTTCCTCGTGCCGGTGATGGTCACGATGATCTGGTTCGCGTGGCCGCTGTTCACCCGCATGTTCCTGTCCGGCGAGATGTCGAACAACGCCGGCGGCCTGATCCGTTGGCCGGCGATGCTGACGCTTCCCTTGGGCTTCGGCCTGGTGCTGTTGCAAGGAATCGGCGAAATCATCAAGCGCGTTGCCTGGCTGATGCACGCCTACGAAATGGACATGCACTACGAAAGGCCGCTGCAATGATCACGATGGAGAGTTTTCCCCCGCTGATGTTCGCGGGGCTGATCATCGTGATGCTGATCGGATTCCCGGTGGCCTTCTCGCTGGCCGCGCTGGGCCTGGCCTGCGGCCTGTATGCGATCCACATGGGCTGGTTCCCGCCCGAGTTCATGGGCGCACTGCCGCAGAACGTATTCGGCATCCTGTCGAACGACCTGCTGCTGGCGATCCCCTTCTTCACGATGATGGGCGCGCTGCTCGAGAAGTGCGGTCTCGCCGAAGACATGCTGGACTCGATGGGCCAGCTCTTCGGCCCGATCCGCGGCGGCCTCGGCTACTCCGTGATCATCGTCGGCTTCATCCTCGGCGCGATCACGGGCACGGTGGCCGGCCAGGTCATCGCGATGGCGATGATCTCGCTGCCGGTGATGATGCGCTACGGCTACAACATGCGCTACGCCACCGGCGTGCTGGCAGCCTCGGGCACGATCACGCAGGTGGTGCCACCATCGCTGGTGCTCGTCGTGCTGGCCGATCAGCTCGGCCGCTCGGTGGGCGACATGTACAAAGGCGCCTGGGGCCCCTCGATCCTGCAGGTGCTGATCTTCGCCCTCTACACCTTCGTGCTGAGTCGCGTGAAGCCGCACCACGTGCCCGGCGTGCCGAAGGACGCCCGGACGCTGCAAGGCTGGGCGCTGTGGAAGAAGTGCCTGCGCGGCATCATCCCGTCTGCGATCCTGATCTTCGCCGTGCTCGGCAGCATGGGCGGCCTGCCCGGCATGAGCCGTGCCATCGCGACGCCGACCGAAGCCGGCGCGATGGGTGCGGTCGGGGCCTTCATCCTGGCGGCGATGCACCGGCGCCTGACCTGGCCGCTGGTGCGCGAGGCCATGGCCGGCACCGCGCGCATCACCGCGATGGTCGTCTTCATCCTGATCGGCTCGCGCGTGTTTTCGCTGGTGTTCCAGGGGGTCGAAGGCGGCCGCTGGATCGAGAACATGCTGTCGAACCTGCCGGGCGGTCAGGTGGGCTTCCTCCTGGTCGTCAACGTCTTCATCTTCTTCCTCGCCTTCTTCCTCGACTTCTTCGAGATCGCGTTCATCATCCTGCCGCTGCTCGGCCCCGTGGCCGACAAGATGGGCATCGACCTGATCTGGTTCGGCGTGATGCTCTGCGTGAACATGCAGACCAGCTTCATGCACCCGCCGTTCGGGTTCGCGCTGTTCTACCTGCGCGGCATTTCCGACACGCTGTTCAAGAACGGCTCACTGCCGAAGAAGGTCGAGTCGAAGGACATCTACATGGGCGCGATCCCCTGGGTGGCGATGCAGCTCATCCTGGTGGCCGTCGTCATCTTCGTCCCCGAGACAGTGACGATCTTCCTCGAGAAGGAACAGCCGGTGGACTTGAACAAGGCCACGGAGCTGTTGCAGGAAATGGGCAGCGGCCGCACCGTCGAACAGGCCCCGGCGCCCGACGGCACGCCGGCGTCGGCGGCCGAGGAAGACCCGATGGATGTCTTCAAGCGCGCAGCCGAGCAGGACGCCGCAAAGAAGTAGCGATTCAGCGCGCTTTCAGCGCCTGGCTCCTGGAGCCGCGTCAACCGATCTGCGCCAGGTGCGGGTTACACCGCGCCTGGGGCCACCTTCGCCTCACGCAGAATCGGACCATCGCGCTCGCGACCTTCCAGGAGACTCCCTTGGCCCCCCTGTTGCGCCTCTCGGCCTGGATAGACTCGTTCAACGAGGCTATCGGCAAATTCATCCGCTGGCTGGTACTGGCAGCGGTGCTCATCAGCGCCGGCAACGCCATCGTGCGCAAGCTGTTCAACTACAGCTCGAACTCGTTCCTCGAGATCCAGTGGTACCTCTTCGCCGGCGTGTTCATGCTGGGCGTGGGTTATGTCTTCCTGCACAACGGGCATGTGCGCATCGACTTCATCTCGGCGCGCCTGTCCACCCGCACCAACGCGATCATCGATGCACTCGGCATGATCGTCTTCACGATCCCGCTGTCGATCATCATGATCACCCTGGGCTGGCCCCTGTTCCACAACGCCTGGGTGTCGGGTGAGATGAGCCAGAACGCGGGCGGCCTGATCCGCTGGCCGGTGTTGGCGTTGATCCCGGCCGGCTTCGCGATCCTGCTCGCACAGTCGGTCTCGGAGCTGATCAAGCGGGTGGCCTTCCTCACCGGTCAGCGTGACCAGCCCTTCACCGACATGCACGCCAAATCGGTCGAAGAGGAACTGGTCGAAGAGCTCGCCGCCGCAGCGATCCCGCACGGCCGGGGCGACAACGGGGGGAGCCGCTGATGAGCCAGTTCATTGCGCAGAACTTCGTGCCGCTGATGTTCAGCGGTCTGCTGATCTTTCTGCTGACCGGCATCCCGGTCGCCTTCGGCTTGGCCGCCACCGGCCTGCTGTTCGGCTTCGTCGGCATGGAGGTCGGCCTGTTCGGCTCGACCCTGTTCCAGGCCTTGCCGCTGCGGGTGTTCGGCATCATGCAGAACGACACCTTGCTGGCGATTCCCTTCTTCACCTTCATGGGGATCATCCTGGAGCGCTCGGGCATGGCCGAGGACCTGCTCGAAACTGTCGGCCAGGTCTTCGGGCCGGTGCGCGGCGGCCTGGCGATCGCGGTGATCCTGGTCGGCGCGCTGCTCGCCGCGACCACCGGCGTGGTCGCCGCTGCGGTGATCTCGATGGGCCTGATCTCGCTGCCCATCATGCTGCGCTACGGCTACAACCGCACCATCGCCACCGGCACCATCACGGCCTCGGGCACGCTGGCGCAAGCCATCCCGCCGTCGCTGGTGCTGATCGTGCTGGCCGACCAGATGGGCCGTTCGGTCGGCGACATGTACGCCGGGGCGCTGGTCCCGGGCCTGCTGCTGGTGGCGCTGTATGTCGCATTCGTCGCGGTTGTCGCGGTTGTCAAGCCGGCGTGGGTGCCGGCACTGCCGCCCGAGGCGCGGATCTACCGTGAGCCCAACGGCGCCAGTGGCCACCGGTCGCTGTTGATCCTGCTGGCGCTGTGCGCCGCCGCCGGCTGGGCCTGGTCGCAGGTCCACGGCAGCCTGATGAACGCCTGGCTCGGCCGCCAGACCGCGGCGCCGGGAGACGAGATCCTCATCATGTCGATGACGGTGTCGTCGCTGCTGGCGCTGCTGCTGGCGCTGCTCAACCGCGCGCTCAAGCTGGGCCTGCTGTCGCGGCTGGCCGAGCGCGTGACCTTCGTGCTGATCCCGCCGCTGGTGCTGATCTTCCTCGTGCTGGGCACCATCTTCCTCGGTATCGCCACGCCGACCGAAGGCGGGGCGATGGGCGCGCTCGGTGCGCTGCTGATGGCGACCGGCCGGCGCCAGCTGAGCCTGAAACTGCTGAACCAGGCGCTCGAGAACACCGCCAAGCTCGCCACCTTCGTGCTGTTCATCCTGATCGGCTCGACGGTGTTCAGCTTCACCTTCAACGCGGCCGACGGCCATATCTGGGTCGAGCACCTGTTCGCGAAGCTGCCTGGCGGCGCGCTGGGCTTCCTGATCGTCGTCAACCTGCTGGTGTTCGTGCTCGGTTGCTTCATCGACTTCTTCGAAATCGCGTTCATCGTCATCCCGATGCTGGTGCCGGTGGCCGAGAAACTGCTGCCGGCCATGCTGCCCGGCATCCCGCCTGATTCCGTGATGATCTGGTTCGGCGTCATCATCGCGATGAACCTGCAGACCTCGTTCCTGACGCCGCCCTTCGGTTTTGCGCTGTTCTACCTGCGCAGCGTGGCCGCGAAGGCCGATTACAAGGATCGCATCACCGGCCAGACCATCCCGGCCGTGACCACGCCGCAGATCTACAAGGGCTCGATCGCCTTCATCGTGCTGCAACTCATCATGGTGGCCGCGGTCGTCGCGGTGCCGGCGATGGTGGTGGGTGGCATCGGCGAGACAACCCACATCGACGCCGACAAGGCCCTCGAGCAGATGAGGCAAGAAGAGCAACCTTCTGGTCCGGCGAGTGCGGGGCCGGCGGCCAGCGACGCCTTCGACCCGATGCAGGGTTTCGGCGAGCCGCCGAAGAAGTGACGGCAATGCTGACTGCCATCGTCATCGTCTTCGTCGCCGCCTATGTGGCCATCGCGCTGGAGCACCCGCTCGGCGTCAACAAGTCGGCATCCGCGCTGATCGGCGCGGGCCTGTTGTGGACGATCTACGCGCTGCTCGCAGGTGACGCGCATCGGGTCAGCGAGCAGCTGGGCGAGACCCTGATGGGAACGGCCCAGATCGTCTTCTTCCTGATGGGCGCGATGACCATCGTGGAAGTGGTCGACGCGCACAACGGCTTCGACGTCATCACGGCCCGCATCAAGACCGCCCGGCTCTCGAGCCTGATGTGGCTGGTCGGCATCGTGTCCTTCTTTCTCAGCGCCATCCTCGACAACCTGACCACCACCATCGTGATGGTCTCGCTGATCCGCAAGCTGCTGCACAAGCAGGACGATCGCCTGTTCTTCGCCGGCGTCATCGTCATCGCCGCCAACGCCGGCGGCGCCTGGACCCCGATCGGCGACGTGACCACCACGATGCTGTGGATCGGCGGGCAGGTGACCAGCCTGTCGATCATGAAGGCCTTGTTCCTGCCCTCACTCGCCAGCCTGGCGGTGCCGCTGGGCGTGACCGCCTTCCTGCTTCGCGGCCGCCCGGTCATCAGCCCGCCTCGCGACGGCTCCGATGCCGATCACCACACGACCCCGTTCGAGCGCAACCTGATGTTCTTCCTCGGCCTGGCCATTCTGGTGGCCGTGCCGGCGTTCAAGACCATCACGCACTTGCCGCCCTTCATGGGCATCCTGTTCGGCCTGGGCCTGCTGTGGCTGGTGGGCGACCTGGTTCATCGTCGCAAGCTTGAAGACGACAAGCAACGCCTGACACTGGTGCACGCGCTCAGCCGGATCGACATGGCTTCGATCGTCTTCTTCATCGGCATCCTGCTGGCGGTGGCCACCCTCGAGCACACCCACCTGCTGGCCTCGCTGGCCGCCTGGCTGAGCCGGACCATCGGGCGCCTGGACCTGATCGTGATGAGCATCGGGCTGGCCAGCGCCGTCGTCGACAACGTGCCGCTGGTGGCCGCGTCGATGGGCATGTACAGCCTGGCCGACTATCCGGCCGATCACTTCATCTGGGAGTTCCTGGCCTACTGCGCCGGAACCGGCGGCTCCATCCTGATCATCGGCTCCGCGGCCGGCGTCGCCGCGATGGGCCTGGAGCGGATCAGCTTCGGCTGGTACCTCAAGCACATCAGCCTCCTGGCCCTGCTGGGCTACCTCGCGGGCGCGGCCGTCTACCTGGTCGAGTTCGCGTAAGCCCCTGGCTCAACAAAAAAGGGCGGCCCATGGGCCGCCCTTCCGGAAGGGAGCGCGGGGGCTACAGCTTCTGCTGCTGCATGAAGTCGTCGAAGCCGGCTTCGGCGAAGCGGAACCACAGGTTCTGGTCGCGACGGAAGTTGGCGAAGTCCTCGTAGACCTTCTTCCAGTTCGGGTTCTTGCCCGACAGCTCGCTGTACAGCGCCATGGCTTCCTTGAACGCGGCGTCCATCACGTCCTTCGGGAAGCGCACGAGCTTGGTGCCGGCGGCCACCAGCTGCTTGAGGGCAGCCGGGTTCTTGGCGTCGTACTTGCCCTGCATGTCGATGTGGGCCATCGCCGAGGCCGCCTCGATGATCGCCTTGTACTCGGCCGACAGGCCGTCGTAGGCCTTGGTGTTGATGTAGAAGTCGAGCTGCGGGCCGCCTTCCCACCAGCCGGGGTAGTTGTAGAAGCCGGCGACCTTGTTGAAGCCCAGCTTCTGGTCGTCGTACGGGCCCACCCACTCGGCCGCGTCGATGGTGCCCTTCTCCAGCGCCGAGTAGATCTCGCCGCCCGGGATGCTCTGCGGCACGCCGCCGATGCGCTCCAGCACCCTGCCGCCGAAGCCGCCGATGCGCATCTTCATGCCCTTGATGTCGGCCAGCGTCTTGACTTCCTTGCGGTACCAGCCGCCCATCTGGGCACCGGTGTTGCCGCCCAGGAAGTTGATGATGTTGTAGTTCCGGTAGAACTCGCGCATCAGCTTCATGCCGTTGCCTTCGACCATCCACGCGGTCATCTGGCGGCTGTTCAGGCCGAACGGAATGGCGCAGCCCAGGCCGAAGGTCTCGTCCTTGCCGAAGAAGTAGTACGGCGCCGTGTGAGCCATCTCGACAGTGCCGTTCTGCACGCCGTCGACCACGCCGAACGGGGGCATCAGCTCGCCACCGGCATGGACCGAGATCTCGAACTTGCCGCCCGACATCTCCTTGACCTTCTTCGCGAACACGTCGGCAGCGCCGAAGATGGTGTCCAGCGACTTCGGGAAGCTGGATGCCAAGCGCCAGCGGATGTTGGCCTGCGCGTGCACGATGGCCGGTGCGGTGCCCGCAGCCAGCACGCCGGCCAGACCGGCGCCACGAACGAAGGAACGACGTTCCATATCAAGAGTCTCCTGTTGCGAAGGGAACAGACAATCAGACGCGGCGAATCTTAGAAGTGCCCCCAGGCGGTCACGAGCGGGGAATACCCGCGCGCAGCCTGGCCCGTCACAACTCGGCCACGGTCCGTGGTGCATGATCGGCCGCCCAAGCTTGCAAGCGGCTGAAATTCGGGTTGACCCCGAGATCAGCTACCGGCCAGTTTCATGCGATCGATCAGCACCGAGCCGATCGTCTTCGCCCCCATCGTGTAGGCGTCTGCCCCCACGGCGACCACGCCCTTGAGCATGTCGCGCAGGTTGCTCGCGATGGTGATCTCATGCACAGGGTACGCGATGCGCCCGTCTTCGACCCAGAAGCCGGCGGCGCCGCGCGAATAGTCACCCGTCACGTAGTTGACGCCCTGCCCCATCAGCTCGGTGACGAACAGGCCCCGGTTGAGCTTGCGCAGCATCTGCTCGAGGTGATCGCCGGGCTGCGTGAGCCGGCTCGTCAGGCGCAGGTTCTGCGACCCACCGGCGTGGCCGGTGGTCTTCATGCCGAGCTTGCGCGCCGAGTAGCTCGACAGGAAGTAGCCCTGCACCACCCCGCCGCTGACGACCTGGCGCGCCCGCGTGCGCACGCCCTCGTCGTCGAAGGGTGCGCTGCCCTTGCCGCGGCGCTCGTGCGGGTCTTCCGAGATGTCGATGTGCCCGGGCCAGATCGCCTGGCCCAGGCTGTCCTGCAGGAAGCTGGCCTTGCGGTACAAGGCCCCGCCGCTCACGCCCTGCACGAACGAGCCCAGCAGCCCGGCCGCCACCGTCGACTCGAACAGCACCGGCACCTCGCAGGTGCGCACCTTGCGCGACTTCAGCCGCGCCAGCGCACGCTCGGCGGCATAGCGGCCCACCGCCTCGGGTGATGCGAGCTCCATCGCATCGCGCATCGAGGTGTACCAGTAGTCGCGCTGCATGTCGGCGCCCTTGCCGGCAATCGGCGACACCGACAGCGAATGGCGCGAGCTCGCATAACCGCCACGAAAGCCCCGGCTGTTGCCGGCCCAGAAGTGCGATTGCTGGGCCGAGACCGAGCCGCCGTCGGAGTTGGCGATGCGCTTGTCGACGGCGAAGGCCGCCGCCTCGGCGCGGCGGGCCAGCTCGGCGGCCGTCTCGGCGTCGAGCGCCCAGGGGTGGAACAGATCCAGGTCGAGCGCCACCTCGGCGGCGCTGGCCAGGTCTTCGGCATCGGGCAGGCCGGCGGCCGGGTCCTCGGCCGTGAAGCGGGCGATGTCGTAGGCCGCGCGCACCGTCTGCGCCAGGGCGGCGGCGGAGAAGTCGGAGGTGCTCGCGTTGCCGCGCCGCTGGCCGAGGTAGACCGAGACGCCGACCGACTTGTCGCGGTTGCGCTCGACATGCTCGACCTCGCCCTTGCGCACCGAGACGCTGATGCCGCTGCCTTCGCTGACCTCGACGCCTGCGTCGCTGGTGCCCAGCTCACGCGCCATGCCGAGCACGTCCTCGACGATCTGCTGGAACTGTTCGCGGCTGTAGGCAAAGCCCGTTCGGGCGGCGGTGGGTGCGGTCATCGTATGGGTGGGTGAATTGCCGGACAATCATAGCGACCTCGCCCACGACTGAAAGCAAGCCTTCCCCGATGCGCCGCGCGCCCGCCGATCCCGAATCCGCCTTCGACCCTGACGAGGGCCCGACCGGCCCCGACCGGCCCAGCAAGTCCGCGCTGAAGCGCCAGATGCACGATTTGCAGGCCCTGGGCCAGGAGCTGACCGAGCTGCCCGCGTCGCGCGTGGCCAGGCTCGACCTGCCCGAGCCGCTGCGCGACGCGCTGGCCGAGTACCGCCGCACCCGCTCGCACGAGGGCCGCCGCCGCCAGCTGCAGTTCATCGGCAAGCTGATGCGGCAGACCGACGACACGCCGATCCGCGAGGCGGTCGCCGCCTTCAAGCTGGGCAGCGCCCAGGAAACGCTCGCGCTGCACGAGGCCGAGCGCTGGCGCGAGGAGCTGCTGGCGAACGACGACGCCGTCACCCGCTGGCTGAACCAGTTCCCCGACACCGACGCGCAGCAACTGCGCAGCCTGCTGCGCGCCGCCCGCAAGGACGCCAAGGCCGAGGCCCCCGACCAGCGCCACGGCCGCGCCTACCGCGACCTGTTCCAGATCGTGAAGGCCGCCCTGACGGCATCGGCCGCGCCGGCCGCACCTTCCGAAGACGACGAGGACCCCGATGACTGACACCGCCCGTTCCCACGATCCGGTCCGGATCGGCCTGGTTTCGATCAGCGACCGCGCCTCCAGCGGCGTCTACGAAGACCAGGGCATCCCCGCCCTGCAGGCCTGGCTCGGCCGGGCGCTGCGCAACCCGGTGCAATGGGAAACCCGGCTGATCCCCGACGAGCGGGCGAAGATCGGCGCCACGCTGGTCGAGTTGGTCGACCAGGCGCACTGCGACCTGGTGCTGACCACCGGCGGCACCGGCCCGGCCCCGCGCGACGTGACGCCCGAAGCCACGCTCGACGTGGCCGACAAGGTGATGCCCGGCTTCGGCGAGCAGATGCGCGCGATCAGCCTGCGTTTCGTGCCCACCGCGATCCTGTCGCGCCAGGTGGCGGTGATCCGCGGCAAGGCGCTGATCATCAACCTGCCCGGGCAGCCGAAGTCCATCGCCGAGACGCTGGAAGGATTGCCGAAGGCGACGCCGCCATCCGCCGGCATCTTTGCCGCCGTTCCGTACTGCATCGACCTGATCGGCGGCCCCTACCTCGAGACCGACCCCGAGGTGTGCGACGCCTTCCGGCCCAAATCGGCCCGACGCTGACCCCTGGGTCGCCGGCCGGCCTTCGTTCTACCCGCTACTTGACCAGCCGGTTCAGCCGCTCGGCGTCGAAGGCCTCGGTGGTCTGGGCGTCCTGCGGCACGCACTGCTCGCTCGGCAGTTCACGCGCCCGCGCCGAGAGCTTCTCGATGGCCTGCCACAGCAGCGCAATCTGGTGCTCGTGTGAGCCGGCGTTGTCGATCAGGCCCTTCATCGCCTGCGCGACCGGATCGTCGCCGTTCGTCACGCCGTAAGCCGAGAAGCCCAGCTTGGCCGCTGTGGCCTCGCGCGCCGCGTCCTGCTCGGCCACGATGATGCGCGCCGGGTTGCCCACGGCGGTCGCGCCCGCAGGCACCGGCTTGGTCACGACCGCGCCCGAGCCGACGCGGGCACCGGCCCCGACGGTGAAGCCGCCAAGCACCGCCGCGTTGGCACCGACGATCACGCCGGGCTCCAGGGTCGGGTGGCGCTTGGCGCCCTTGACGAGCGAGGTGCCGCCGAGCGTGACGCCCTGGTAGATCGTGCACCCGTCGCCGATCTCGGCCATCTCGCCGATCACGATGCCCATGCCGTGGTCGATGAAGACGCGGTGGCCGATCGTCGCGCCCGGATGGATCTCGATGCCGGTCAGCCAGCGCGACAGGTGCGAGATGAAGCGGCCCAGCCACTTCAGACCATGCGTCCAGCACCAATGCGCGCGCCGGTGCAGCACCAGCGCATGCAGGCCCGGATAACAGGTCAGCACCTCCCAGGTCGTGCGCGCCGCGGGGTCGCGCTCGAGGATGCAGGCAACGTCTTCGCGCAATCGAGCGAACATGGTGCGTCCCGGTTCAGGGGGTTCCAAGGGAGGTGGGCAGTCAGTGTAGCCGCCGCTCAAGCTTTCGGCGGCACGGGGGATTTGGCCGCCGCGCAGCGCTGCATCGCGGTCGCGATGCCTCGCAGGATGTGCACCTCCTCGGCCGTCAGGGCCGCCCGGTTGGCGAGCTGGTTCAGCCGCGGCAGCAGCTTCTTCGGCGCCGCGGGGTCCAGAAAGCCGATCTCGACCAGCGCCCGCTGCCAGTGCGCCAGCAAACCCTGCACCGCCGCACCGTCGGCCCACGCCACCGGCGGCGTGCGCGCCTCGACGGTGAAGCCGCCCAGCGCCTGGCGCCAGTCGTAGGCCAGCACCTGCACCGCCTGCGCCAGGTTCAGCGAGCCGTAGGCGGGGTCGGTCGGGATGCTCAGGCAGGCGTGGCAGCGGTAGACGTCGTCGTTGGCCATCCCGAAGCGCTCGCCGCCAAAGATGAACGCCACGCGGTGGCCCTCGGCGGCCAGCGCGGCGAAGCGCTCGCGCGGCGCGAAGGTCGGGGGGCCGAAGTCGCGCGGCGTCATCGCGGTGGCGCAGGCGTAGGTCACGCCGTCCAGCGCCTCGGCCAGGCTGCCGACGATGC
>NZ_DATFAN010000005.1:0-24967 GCF_035254525.1 Ideonella sp.
CAGCAGCGTGCGCTCCTGCGGCAGCCAGACGACGGTGTCGCCCTTGGTGTGGCCGCGGCCCAGTTGCAGCAGCTGCACTTCCAGCTTGCCCAGCCACAGGGTCATCTTGCCGCTGAAGGTGATGGTGGGCCAGGTCAGCCCCGGCGGCACCGTCTCGACATTGCTGAACAGGCGCGGGAAGCGGCCGATCTCGCTGGCCTTGTCGGCCTCGCCGCGCTCGACGATCAGGTCGTAGGTGTCATGGCTGGCCAGGATCTGCTGCGCCCCGTAGGCGCTGGCGCCGAGCACCCGCACTGCGTGGTAGTGGGTCAGCACGACGTACTTGATCGGCTTGTCGGTCACTTCGCGGATGCGGCGGATCACGTCGGCCGCCATGGCCGGCGTGGCCTGGGTGTCGGCCACCAGCACGGCGTCGTCGCCGATGATGATCCCGGTGTTGGGGTCGCCCTCGGCGGTGTAGGCCCAGGCGTGCTCGGAGAGCTGCTCGAAGGTGACCTTCTTTTCCTGGGTGTCGGCGTGGCTGGCGAAGGCCTTCGTGCTCATGCTTGTCTCCGATTGAGGTTTGTCAATGACGAATGGCTTTGCAGTCTAGCCAAATATTTGTCATTGTCAAATGGCTTTGCGAGAATGGCTAAATGGACATGAACGACGACGAGGCCGGCAAGGGCCAGCGGGCCATCCAGTCGGTGGAGGTGGGGGGGCGGCTGCTGCTCGCCCTGGCCGAGTACCCGGCCCCCATGACGCTGAAGGATCTGGCGGCGAAGGCCGATCTGCCGCCTTCGCGGGCGCACCCCTACCTCGTGAGCTACGGCCGCCTGGGCCTGGTGCAGCAGGACGGCGCCAGCGGCCGCTACGCGCTGGGCCCGGCGGCGCTGCAGCTCGGGCTGGCGGCGCTGCACCAGTGCGATCCCGTGCGGGTGGCGCAGCCGGTGGCCGATGCGCTGGCTGCCGAGACCGGCCAGGCGGTGGCGTTGGCGGTGTGGAGCAACTTCGGGCCGACGGTGATCCGGATGATCGATGCCCGCCAGCCGCTACACGTGGCCATGCGTGCCGGCACCGTGATGTCGGTCTTCGGCACGGCCACCGGCCGCGCCTTCGCGGGCGCAATGGGCCCCGAGCGCGTGGCCGACGCGATGGCGGGCGCGGCGCTGGGCGACCCGGCCGCCCGGGCCGGGGCCGGCCATGCCGACTTGGACGCGCAGCTCGCCTCAGCCCATGAGGAGCTGGCGAGCCACGGCTGCACGCGGGCCGTCGGCCGGCCCATTCCCGGCGTCAACGCCTTCAGTGCGCCGGCCTTCGACCACGATGGCGAGCCGGCGGTGGTGATCACGCTGCTGGGCCACCAGGACCATGTGGCGGCAGGCTGGTCGTCGCCGATGGCCGCCGCGGTGAAGCGCGCGGCGGCCGAGGTGTCGTCGCAGCTGGGCTACCGGCCGCGCTGAGCGGCCTGACCGGCCTGAGCGGCAACCGCGATCGCCTCCGACAGCACCTGCCGGTCGCCCACGTGGTTGGCCAGCAGCAGCACCAGCTTGGCCAGCATCTTCTGGGCGGCGGCGTCGGGCAACTCGCGCTGGGCGTCGACGAGCTCCTCGTAGAAGCCGTCGGGGTCGGCGATCTGGGGGGTGCGGATCAGCGGCATCGTCGTCTCCTTCTGTTTGCTCAATGTCCCAGGCAGCGGGCCAGCGCCTGCTGGATGCGTGCCGTGTCGAACTGGCGCCAGCGCGCGGCCACGTGCTGGTCCGGCCGCAGCAAGTAGACGGTGCCCGGTTGGCCGTCGTAGCGCTGCGCGAGCAGGCCGTCCACGTCGGCCAGGTCGCGGCCGATGCTCAGCACGCGCGCGCTGACCCCTCCGAAGGCCACCTCGGCCGACGGTGCCGGCCCGAAGCTGAGCAGCGTGAAGCCGTGGTCAAGGTGGTTCAGCAGCCAGCCGCGCTGGCCGGCGGCGTTGGCCACCGGCGCGTCGGCGGCGTTGGTGCCCGGCACCATGGCACCCTGGAATTCGTCGGTGTCGGGCGTGTTCAGGCTCGACTCGACGTAGGGCGTCGGCGTCGACAGGCGGCCGCTGTTGACCAGCTGGCGCGCGAAGGCCTCGTCGTGCGAGAGCTCCAGCACCGCGTCGCGCAGCACGCGGCTGGTGGCGCTCTTGGGCGTGATGAAGTCGGTCGAGCGGGTGGAGTTCAGCAGGTTGTCGTCGGCCGCGTAGGCGCGCTCGGCGTGGTAGGTGTCGATGAGGCTCGGCGCCGCATGGCCGTCCATCACCAGCTTCAACTTCCAGAAGAGGTTGTCGATGTCCTGCACGCCGGTGTTGGCCCCGCGTGCCCCGAAGGGCGAGACCTGGTGCGCCGCGTCGCCCGCGAACAGCACGCGGCCGTGGCGGAAGTTGTCGACGCGCCGACAGGCGAACTGGTAGACCGAGACCCATTCGAGCTCGAACTCCACGTCCTTGCCCAGCATCGCCTGGATGCGCGGGATCACCTTCTCGGGCTTCTTCTCTTCGTTCGGGTCGGCATCCCAGCCGAGCTGGAAGTCGATGCGCCAGACGTCGTCGCACTGCTTGTGCAGCAGCACGCTCTGGCCGGGATGGAAGGGCGGGTCGAACCAGAACCAGCGCTCGGTCGGGAAGGCGGCCTTCATCACCACATCGGCGATCAGGAAGCGATCGTGGAAGAACTGCCCCGTGAACTCGGCGCCGACCATGCGGCGGGTGTCGCTGTTCGCACCGTCGCAGGCGATCACCCAGTCGGCTTCCACCTGGAACACGCCGTCGGGCGTTTCCAGCGTGAGCGTCGCATGGTCGGCGTGCTGCTGCAGGCTGATGAGCTTGTGCTTCCAGCGCAGGTCCACGCCCGGGGCGCGGCCGCAGGCCTCCACCAGGTACTCCTCGAGGTAGTACTGCTGCAGGTTGATCATCGCCGGCATCTTGTGGCCGGCCTCGGGCAGCAGGTCGAAGGTGTAGACCAGGTCGTTCTGGAAGAACACCTTGCCGACCTGCCAGCGCACGCCCTTTTCGACCATGCGCTCGCCGACGCCCAGACGGTCCCAGATTTCGAGCGGGCGCTTCGCGTAGCACACGGCGCGCGAGCCCACGCTGACCGTGTCGTTGTCGTCCAGCACGACGGCCGGGATGCCGCGCGCCGCGCATTCCAGCGCAGCGGTGAGCCCGATCGGCCCGGCGCCGATGATGACCACCGGGTGGCGCTTCAGGGTGCCGGTGCGCTGCTCGTCGCTTTGGCGATACGGGAACCGGGGATAGGTATAGGTCTTCAGCATGTTGGCTCCGGCGCTGGTGCGGTCAGTGCGAGAACTCGGATGCATGCATCCACGCGGCGTGCTTGGGGGCGCGCCGGGTGCGCGACCACTCGGCCAGCATGTCCCACTTCACCGCGTCGAGCTGCTTCATCTGCTCGGGTGTCGCGGTGTCGGCGGCGAGCTCGATGCGGTGGCCGTTCGGATCGAAGAAGTAGATCGACCGGAAGATCGTGTGGTCGGTGATGCCCACGACGGGGATGCCGGCCGCCTCCAACCTCGCCTTGGTCTCTTCCAGGGTCTGCACGCTGTCGACCTTGAAGGCGATGTGCTGCACCCAGTCGGGCGTGTGCTCGTCGCGGCCCATGGCCGGCGCGGTGGGCAGCTCGAAGAACGCCAGGATGTTGCCGCCACCCGCGTCCAGGAACACGTGCATGTAAGGGTCCGCGGCCTTGGTGCTGGGCACGCGGTCTTCGGCGATCGCGAGCACGAAGTCCATGTTCAGGTGCTCGGCGTACCAGCGGACGGTCTGCTCGGCGTCCTTGCAGCGGTAGGCCACGTGGTGCATGCGCTGGATCTTCATTCGGCGTCTCCGGATGGTGTGGTGCGGGTCGATATAGTAACCACGGTTACTAAATGACGGCAAGCACATCCTTTGATCTGGCTCAATATCGTATCGAGTGTTACGATTGTCGGCGATGGATCTTCAGCGCTTCTTCCCCTACCGCATGGCCCTGCTGGCCGAGGCCGTGAGCCAGTCCGTGGCGCAGGTGTACCGCGAGCGTTTCGGCCTGACGCGTGAAGAGTGGCGCGTGCTCGCGGCGCTGGCGGAGGCCGGCTCGGTGAAGACCTCACGCGTGATCGAGGCCACCACGCTCGAGAAGATGCAGGTCAGCCGCGCCGTCGGCCGGATGGAAGACAAGGGCCTGCTGGAGCGTCTGCCGGACCCTGACGATGGCCGCGGCTGGCTGTTGCGGCTGAGGCCAGCGGGCCGCGCGCTCTACGCGAAGCTGGTGCCGATGGTGCAGGCGCGCGAAGCCTTCCTGCTCGAAGCCTTGAGCGAAGACGAACGCCGTGTGTTCGACGCGGCCATGGTGAAGCTGCAACAGCGGGCCGCTGCGTTGTCGAGCCAGGGCTGACGCTGGCGGGCGCCCCGCCGGCCGCGATGCGCTACGGCCGCACGCGGTTCACCTTCAGCACCGCCGGCGTGCGCTTGAGCGTGCGCAGCACCTCCGCCAGGTGCAGCCGGTCGCGCACGCTGACCAGCAGCTTCATGTCGGCCGTCTCGCCCGGGCGCTCGTCGCCCATGTCGATGTGGGTGATGTCGGCCTCGGCGCGGCTGACGGCCTGCGCCACCTGCGCCAGCGCGCCCTTGCCGTTGTGCAGCAGCACCTGCAGCTGGGTCTCGAAGGGGCGGGTCGGTTCCTCGGCCCATTCGACCTGCATCCAGCGCTCGCGGTCGCGCTCGTACAGGCGCTGGCCGACCTGGCAGTCGGCGGTGTGCACGGTCAGGCCCTCGCCGCGGCCGAGGTAGCCGACGATCTGGTCGCCGGGGATCGGGCGGCAGCACGGCGCCATCGACACGCTCGCGCCTTCGGCGCCGTCGATGACGACCAGGCCTTGCCCGGTCTCGCCCTCGGGCTGGGCATAGCGGCCCAGGCTGAGCGTGACCGCATCGGGCTTGTGGCCGAGCTCGCGCAGATCCTGTGCGATGCGCTTGGCGACGATGGTCGCGATCTTCTTGCCCAGGCCGATGTCGGTCAGCAGCTCGGCGGGGCTGCGGTTGCCGCTCCAGCGCAGCACGGCGGGCCAGATGGTGTCGGGGCCGGCCGGATCGATCGGGGGCAGCGCCAGGCCTTCGAGCCGCAGGGCCTGGGCAAGCATCTTCTCGCCCAGCGACTGCGACTCTTCCTGCTCGAGGTTCTTCAGGTAGTGGCGGATCTTCGAGCGCGCGCGGCCGGTTCGCACGAAGTTGAGCCAGGCCGGGTTGGGCCGTGCGTTCGGCGCGGTGATGACCTCCACCACGTCGCCCGAGCGCAGCTCGGCGCGCAGCGTGGCCGGCTCGCCATTGATCTTGACCGCGACGCAGTGGTCGCCGACGTCGGAGTGGATCGCGTACGCGAAGTCGACCGGCGTCGCGCCGCGCGGCAGCGCGAGGATCTTGCTCATCGGCGTGAAGACATAGACCGCGTCGGGCACCAGATCGATCTTCACGTGCTCGAGGAACTCGCCGGCGTCGCGGGTTTCGTCCTGGATGTCGATCAGCGATTTCAGCCACAGCGCGCCCAGGCGCTGCGCGACATCCGACGGGTTGCCGCCCCGGGTGCCGACTTTGTAAAGCCAATGGGCGGCGATGCCGGCCTCGGCCACCGCGTGCATGGCCTCGGTGCGGATCTGGAACTCGACCGCCGTGCCCAGCGGGCTGACCAGCGTGGTGTGCAGCGACTGGTAGCCGTTGGCCTTGGGGATCGCGATGTAATCCTTGAATCGCCCGGGCACCGGTTTGTAAAGCTGGTGCAGCACGCCGAGCGCCAGGTAGCAGTCGGGCAGGGTGGGCACGACGATGCGAAAGCCGAAGATGTCGTTGACGGACGCGAAGCCGGCGTGCTTCTCGCGCATCTTGCGGTAGATCGAGTAAACCGTCTTCTCGCGCCCGCTGACCTCGACCTTCACGCGCGCTTCGGCGAAGGCCTGGGCCACATCTTTCTGCACGCGCGAGACGATGTCGCGCCGGTAGCCACGCGAGCGCTGCACCGCCTTCTCCAGCGCGGCATGGCGCCAGGGGTTCAGGTAGGTGAACGACAGCTCCTGCAGCTCGCGGTAGACCTGGTTCAGGCCCAGCCGGTGCGCGATGGGCGCGTAGATGTCGAGCGTTTCGCGCGCGATGCGGTGGCGCTTGTCCACCTTCATCGCGCTCATCGTGCGCATGTTGTGCAGCCGATCAGCGAGCTTGACGAGGATCACGCGCACGTCGCGCGACATCGCCAGCAACATCTTGCGGAACGATTCCGCCTGGCCTTCCTCGCGGGTCGAGAAGTTCAGCTTGTCGAGCTTGGTGAGGCCATCCACCAGTTCGGCTGTCGTGGCGCCGAAGCGCTCGATCAGCTCGGTCTTGGTGATGCCGCAGTCCTCCATCGCGTCGTGCATCAACGCGGCCTGGATGGCCTGCGAGTCGAGCTTCCAGTCGGCCACCAGGCCGGCCACCGCGATGGGGTGGGTGATGTAGGGCTCGCCGCTGGCGCGGTACTGGCCCAGGTGGGCCTCGTCGGCGAACTTGTAGGCGTCGCGGATCGACTTCAGCTCGCCCTTGGGCAGGTGCCCGAGCTTGGCGGACAAACCGGCGAAGGTGTTCACTTCCGCGCTCGGCGGCGACACCGCCGCCTGCACGCGCGGCCGCCCTTGCAGCGCGGTCGGCAGCAGTTCGGCGGCGAAGGAGCGAATACCCATGCCCCGAATTTAGCCTAGGCGGCCGGCCGCCACCGCCGGGTGGGCTTGCGCGGCTTCGGCGGGCGGCCTACGCCGCCACCACGCCGGTGGTCGGGCGGGCCGGTGCCGCGCCCGCCCGGGTCAGCATCGCGAGCGCCTCGTCGGGCGGCAGTGCCTTGCTGAACAGCCAGCCCTGATAGACCTCGCAGCCCAGCGTGCGCAGCCGTTCGAGCTGCGCCGGATGCTCGACACCCTCGGCGACGACGGTGCAATCCAGCGTGTGCGCCAGGCCGATCACCGCGCGCACGATGGCGTCGTCGCTGCCGTCGCTCATCATGTCGTGCACGAAGCCACGGTCGATCTTGATGGTCGAGATCGGAAAGGCCTTCAGCCAGGCGAGCGAGGAGTGGCCGGTGCCGAAGTCGTCGAGGTGGACCTCGATGCCCAGCGCGGTGAGGCTGCGCAACTGCTCGGCCGCCGCCGATGGGTCGTCCATCACGGCCGATTCCGTGATCTCGACCGCCAGCGTGTCGGCTGGCAGCTGCTGCCGGCGCAACTCGTGGGCAATCTGACGCGCCAGGCCGGGCTGGCGGAACTGCAGCGGCGACAGGTTGATCGCCACGCGCGTGACCACGCCCGCGTCGCGCCACGCGCGCAGCTGCCGGCACGCCGCCTGCAGCACGCGCTGCCCCATCGCCTGCACCAGGCCGGCCCGCTCGGCCACCGGCACGAAGGCCGCCGGTGAGACGTGGCCCAGCTCCTCGTCGTGCCAGCGCAGCAGCGCCTCGAAGCCGCTGACGCGGCCGCTGGCGATGTCGACCTGCGGCTGGTAGTGCAGCGCGAGCCGGTCTTCCTCGATCGCCAGGCGCAGCCGGGTGCGGATCTGCACCTCCCGCTTGAGCTGCTCGCCCAGCTCGGCGTCGTAGGCGGTGATCTGTGCGCGCCCGCGGCGCTTGGCCTCGTGCAGCGCCAACTCGGCGCATTGCAGCACCTGGCCGGCGGATTCGCCGTCGCGCGGGAACACCGCCAGGCCGATGCTCACCGCCAGCGGCCAGGTCGACGAGCCGATCAACATGCCGGGGGCCAGCGTGGCCTGCAGCTTGCGCGCAACGAGGCGGGCCTGGCTGGCGTCGTCCAGGCCGGTGACGAGCACGGCGAACTCGTCGCCGCCCAGGCGGGCCACGGTGTCGTCGGCGCGCAGCCCGTTGGCCAGCCGCTCGGCCACCTCGCGCAGCAGGGCATCGCCGGCCTGCGTGCCGTGGGTCTCGTTGATCAGGTGGAAGTGCTCGATGTCCAGCAGCAGCAGCCCCACCAGGCTGCCTTGCTGCCTGGCCGCTTCGGCGGCCTCGGCGAGCCGGTCGCCCAGCAGCCAGCGGTTGGGCAGGCCGGTCAGCGGATCGTGGGTGCTGCGGTGTTCCAGCGCGCGTTGGTGCTGCTGGCGGTAGGACACGTCGGCCACGTAGGCGGTCGTGCGCCGGCCGGCGGCGGTGTCGGTCAGGCTGAAAGCCACCTCGAGGTCGATCTCGCGGCCGTCGGCGCGCAGGCCCCGGGTGCCGTCGGCCAGGGTGATGCGCTGGCCCGGCGGGCTCGTGGCGTAGCTGCGCCAAGCCTCGCGATGGTGCTCGCGCCGCGCCGGCGGGATCAGCATCGTCAGCGGCTGGCCGAGCAACTGGTCGCGCCGGTAGCCGAACATTTCTTCGAGGGCCCGGTTGACGACCTGCATGCGGCCTTTCTCATCGGCCAGAACGACGCCCTCGGGCGCCAACTCGATCAGCTCGCGGTACTCGCCGCTGCGGCGCTCGAGCGCCGCATGGGCACGCGCCAGGCGCAGGAAGGGCCGGCGGATCTGGTTCAGGAACAGGCCGCGGAACAGGTAAGCGTAGGCAGCCACCTTGTAGGCGTGCCCCAGCAGGTTGGCCATGTCGGTGACGCTGTCGCTGTAGGCCACGAAGAAGCCTTCGGACAGCGCCATCAGCAGCAGCGCCATGAGCACCGGCGCCTCGTCGGCCCGGTCGTCGGGATTGGCGCGGGCCAGGCGGCGCTGCATGGCCAGCAGCGCGAGCAGGTACAGCCCGATCAGCGACAGCTCCAGGCCCACTTTCAGCGGCGTCAGGCCCACGCCCGGCACGAACATCGCGGGGAAGCGCTCGGGCACGAACAGCGCGGCCGCGGCGGCACCGGCCAGCACCACCGAGCTGGCTGCCAGGACGCCGCGCGAGACCCCGGGCCGCCGGGCGAGCCAGGCCGGACAGGGGCAGGACCAGGCGAGCAAGGCCACAGCCGGCACCAGCCGCGCCAGCAGCCACAGCAGGATCGCCTTGTGCGTGCTGCTGGGTGAGCCGAGATCGGGCATGCCGGCATAGCTCAGCAGGTGCAGCATGTCGATCAGCCCGACGGCGATGAAGGCGCTGCCCAGCGCGCGGCCGGCATGGCGCCGCCGCTGGTCGACCACCTGCCAGGAGGTCACGCCGACGGTGATGCACACGACCGCCGAAATGACTTCGATCAGGGCATGCAGCGCCAGGAAGTCGCCGCGCGGCACCACCACGTCGAATGCGCGGCCGCCGGTGACCAGCGCGTACATCAGCAGCGTGGCTGCCACCAGCAGGGTCGGCATCAGGGTCCGGCTCGGGGTCATGGGGGCGGCGGTTCTCCGTTCGGCGCACGGGCCCGGCCGAGACGGCGGCTCGGGCCGCATCGACGATAGGCCGACCATTGGAGGCATCTGCAGGGATTTTCGCGGCGTAGTCGACACATGCGGCGAGTTTGTGCCAGCCGTAAAGCGCGACGGGCGCCCGAAGGCGCCCGTCGATGGGGAAGGTCAGCGCTCGCCGGATGTCAGGTCGGCACCTTGCGCAGCATCTCGATGCCGACTTCGCCGGCGGCGATTTCGCGCAGGGCGGTCACGCCGGGCTTGTTCTTCGACTCGACCTTGGGCGCGTGGCCCTGGCTCAGCATGCGGGCGCGGTAGGTCGCGGCGAGCACCAGCTGGAAGCGGTTGGGGATCTTGGCGAGGCAGTCTTCGACGGTGATGCGGGCCATGGGTGGATCTCGTTGGGAGCAGGCGCGGTGAGTCAATCGAGATTGAGTGCCGCGAAAACGGCCGACTTGGCGCGGCGCTGCGCCGCGTATTTCAACCGTTGAGAGTGCACGACGGTTTTCATGTCGAAAAGCGCCGTCTCGAACAAGCTATTGATTATAACGTAGTCGAAATGCCGGGCCTGGGCGACCTCGTGCCGGGCATTCACCATGCGCGCGTCGATGACCTCGGGGTGGTCCTCGCCGCGCCGGCGCAGGCGCTGCTCGAGCTCGTCCCAGCTGGGCGGCAGGATGAAGATCAGCACCGCGTAGGGGAACAACTGCTTGATCTGCAGTGCGCCTTGCCAGTCGATCTCGAGCACGACGTCTTCGCCGGCCATCAGCCGCGCCTCGATGCCCAGCCGCGAGGTGCCGTAGCGGTTGCCGTGCACCTCGGCCCATTCGAAGAACTCGCCGCGCTCGACCATGCCGGCGAACTCGTCCGGGCTGACGAACCAGTATTCGCGCCCGTGCTGCTCCTGCCCGCGCGGCGCGCGGGTGGTGTGCGAGACGGAGACCGACAGGTGCGAATCGAGCTCCAGCAGGGCCTTGACCAGGCTGGACTTGCCGGCCCCGCTGGGGGCCGCGACGACGAAAAGGTTGCCGGGTGTTTCCATGAGCCGCGCTATTCGATGTTCTGGACCTGCTCGCGCATCTGCTCGATCGCGACCTTCATGTCGACCGAGATGCCGGTCAGTTCGAGCGCCGAGGATTTCGAGCCGAGGGTGTTGGCTTCGCGGTGCAGTTCCTGGATCAGGAAGTCGAGCCGCTTGCCGATCTCGCCGCCCTTGCCGAGCAGGCGCTCGATCTCGTCCAGGTGCGACACCAGGCGCGAGAGCTCCTCGGCCACGTCGATGCGGATCGCGTACGCCGCCGCTTCGTTCAGCGCGCGGTCGCGCGCGGCCTCGGCCGATACGGCGCCGGCATTGCCGCCGCCGGCGGCGGAATTCAGCGCCTCGGTCCAGCGCTCCATGAAGCGCTGCTGCTGCTTCTGGACGACGGCGGGCACCAGCGGCGCGGCCTGCGCGGCCAGGGTGCGCAGCGTCGCGATGCGCTCGGCCAGGATCTGCGCGAGCCGGGCGCCTTCACGCCCGCGCGCCTCCTTGAGCGCCTCGATGGCGCTGCGCGCGGCCTGCACCGTGAGCTCGTCCAGCCCGGCATTGGCGTTGGCGCTGGCGCCGCCGCGGCACCATTGCAGGACCTCGTGCACCGACAGCGCGGTGGCATTCGGCAGCCAGCCCTGGACCGTGCTCTCGAGCCGCGCCAGGCGGTTGAGCTGCTCGGTGCCGGGCTGGGGCAGGCCCTCGTCGGCGCTGCGGCCGAGTTGCGCGCGCACCTCGACCTTGCCGCGCCGCAGGCCGGCGGTCAGCAACTCGCGCAGCGCGGGCTCGACCTGGCGCAATTCATCGGGCAGGCGAAAGGCGATATCGAGGAAGCGGCTGTTGACCGTGCGCATTTCCACGGTCACGCCGCCGGGGTGGTTTTCACCCTCGGCAACCGGGGCGGCGCTGGCGCTCGCGAACCCGGTCATGCTGTAAACTGGCATGAAGCTTTTGCACCGAGCAAAAACCCGATTATGTCAAAGCCAAAACCCGCCCCGTTGCCCGCGGGCACCGTGGTCGGTGGCTACCAGATCGTCAAGAAACTGGCAGCCGGCGGCTTTGGCGTGGTGTACCTCGCCGAAGACGAAGAACGCCACCTCGTTGCACTGAAGGAATACCTCCCCGCCTCGCTGGCCGAACGCTCGGTGGGCGAACTGGTGCCGCGCGTCAAGCCCGAGAAGCAGCCGCTGTACCGCCTGGGCCTGAAGAGCTTCTTCGAAGAGGGGCGCTCGCTCGCCCAGATCTCGCACCCCAGCGTCGTGTCGGTGCTGAATTTCTTCCGCGAGAACGAAACGGTCTACATGGTGATGAACTACCTGCAGGGCGATACCCTGCAGGATTTCATCGTCACCGCGCGCGACCTGAAGCAGGAAAAGGTCTTTCGCGAATCGACGATCCGCTCGTTGTTCGACGAGATCCTGAAGGGGCTGCGCATCGTCCACCAGCACAAGATGCTGCACCTGGACATCAAGCCGGCCAACATCTTCATCACCAACGACAACAAGGCGGTGCTGCTCGATTTCGGCGCGGCGCGCGAGGTGCTGAGCAAGGAAGGTAACTTCATCCGCCCGATGTACACGCCGGGCTTCGCCGCCCCCGAGATGTACCGCCGCGACGGCTCGCTGGGCCCGTGGACCGACATCTACGCCATCGGCGCCTGCATCTACGCCTGCATGCAGGGCTACCCGCCGACCGATGCGCCGCAGCGCATCGACAAGGATCGGCTCACGCTGTCGATGTCCCGCATGCGTAACACCTACTCCGACAACCTGATCGAGGTGACCGAGTGGTGCATGTCGCTGGATCCGTTGTCCCGCCCGCAAAGTGTTTTCGCGTTGCAAAAAGAGTTGTCGCGCGAGACCGAACGGCGCTATACCTCGCTCAGCTTCACTGAGCGCCTCAAATTGCAGATCGAGAACCTGAAGACCGGGGCACGATGAGATTTTCCGTCTACCAGGTCAGCCGAAAGGGTGGCCGCGAGAAGAACGAAGACCGCATGGGCTACTGCTACACGCGGGATTCGGGCCTGTTCGCGCTGGCCGATGGCATGGGCGGTCACCCTGAGGGCGAAGTGGCTTCCCAGCTCGCGCTGCAGACGCTGGCCGCCGCCTTCCAGCGCGAGGCCAAGTCCAGCCTGAAGAGCCCGCTGCGCTTCCTGCAGGATGCGATCCTCGCGGGCCACCACCAGTTGTTGCGCTACGCCACCGAAAAAGGCCTGGTCGACACGCCGCGCACGACGGTCGTCGCCTGCGTGCTGCAGGGCCGCGCGGCCTTCTGGGCCCACTGCGGCGATTCACGCCTGTACCTCGTGCGCGGCGGCAAGCTGGTCGCCCGCACGCGCGACCACTCGTACACCGAGCTGCAGCAGACGCTGTCGCAGGTTGTGCCGATCGATGCGAAGTTCAACCGCTCGGTGCTTTTCACCTGCCTGGGCAGCCCCGGCAAGCCGGTGGTCGACACGGTCGGCCCAGTCACGCTGCAGACGGGCGACCGCCTGATCGTCTGCTCGGATGGCCTGTGGAGCCAGCTCGACGACGAGGAGATCGTCGAACTGCTGGCGACTCGCTCGCTGTCGGATGCGGTGCCCGAGATGGTCGAGCGCGCCTTGCGCAACGGCGGCCAGCATGGCGACAACGTCACCGTGCTCGCGGTCGAATGGGAAGCGGTCGAGGAGAGCGACTCGGCCGCCGGCGTCTCGACCCGCAGCCTGGGCGAGGACGTGTTCGCCTCGACCATCCAGGCGAGCCTGGGCGAAACCGTGACGGGCGACCTGGACGAAGCCGAGATCGAGCGCTCGATCCGCGAGATCAACGAGGCGATCCAGCGCTCGGCGAAGAAGCGGCCCTGAGCGGCGCACACACCACTGACCGGCGCCCACGGGGCGCCGGTCTGCTTTGAAGAAGGATCCCGATGACCTACCAACGCACCCAGGGCCGCGCGCCCAATGCCTTGCGCCCCTTGCGCATCACCCGCGGCTTCACCAAGTACGCCGAGGGCTCGGTGCTGATCGAGTTTGGCGAGACGCGGGTGCTGTGCACCGCTTCGGTCGAGGAGCGCGTGCCGCCGCACAAGAAGGGCAGCGGCGAGGGCTGGGTGACGGCCGAGTACGGCATGCTGCCGCGCTCGACCCACACCCGCAGCGACCGCGAAGCCGCGCGCGGCAAGCAAGGCGGGCGCACGCAGGAGATCCAGCGCCTGATCGGCCGCTCGCTGCGCGCCGTGTTCGACCTGAAGGCGCTCGGCGAGCGCACCATCACGCTCGACTGCGACGTGCTACAGGCCGACGGCGGCACCCGCACCGCGGCGATCACCGGCGCCTTCGTGGCCGCGCAGGACGCGGTGAGCGTGCTGCTGTCGCAAGGCAAGATCAGCACCTCGCCGATCCAGGATGCGGTGGCTGCGGTGTCGGTCGGCATCGTCGGTGGCACGCCGCTGCTCGACCTGGAGTACATCGAGGACGTGTCCTGCGACACCGACATGAACGTCGTGATGACCGGCAAGGGCGGTTTCGTCGAGGTGCAGGGCACGGCCGAGGGCGCGCCGTTCAGCCAGGCCGAGATGGACCAGCTGATGGCGCTGGCGGCCCAAGGGATCCGCGACCTGGTGGGGGCGCAGCGCGACGCGCTCGCCCTGCCGCTCGTGAAGTGAGCCGGACGATGCGGCTGGTGCTGGCCTCGAACAACGCGAAGAAGCTCGCCGAGCTGGGGCAGCTGTTCGCGCCGCTGGCCATCGAGCTGGTCACACAGGGCTCACTCGGCGTGGCCGAGGCCGAGGAGCCGCACCACACCTTCATCGAGAACGCGCTGGCCAAGGCACGGCACGCCGCGGCAGCCACCGGCTTGCCGGCCATCGCCGACGATTCCGGCCTGTGCGTCGACGCGCTGGGCGGCCAGCCCGGCGTGCAGTCGGCCGTCTATGCACCTTGCAGCCCCGCGCCGGGGCTGGAGCGCGAGGCGCAGCGCCGCGCACAGGACGCGGCGAACAACGTCTTGCTGCTCGAGCGCCTGGCCGGCGTGGCCGACCGCCGGGCGAGCTTCGTCTGCGCGCTGGTCGCGCTGCGTTCGGCGGCCGACCCCGAGCCGCTGGTCGCTTTCGGCCGCTGGCATGGCGAGATCCTCACGGCGCCGGAAGGCGAGGGCGGCTTCGGCTACGACCCGCTGATGTTCATCCCGGCGCTGGGCCGGACGGTGGCTGCGCTGCCCGCCGCGACCAAGAACGCCCACAGCCACCGCGCGATCGCGGCGGCGCAGATGCTCGTGCTGATGCGCGACGCTTGGCATCTGTGATGTCGAACGCGAACGCCGCCGACCGCTACCTGCGCCCGGGCACGCTGCAGCTCGGCGCGCTGCCGCCGCTGTCGGTCTACGTGCACCTGCCGTGGTGCCTGAAGAAGTGCCCCTATTGCGACTTCAACAGCCATGAGATCGGCGCCTCCAGGAACAGCGACACCTTGCCCGAGGTCCGCTACCTCGATGCGCTGCGCGCCGACCTCGAGGCCAGCCTGCCGCTGGTCTGGGGTCGCACGGTGCACACGGTGTTCATCGGCGGCGGCACGCCCAGCCTGTTCTCGCCCGAGGGCATCGCGCGGCTGCTGTCGGACCTGCGCTCGCTGCTGCCGCTGGCGCCGGGCTGCGAGGTCACGCTGGAGGCCAACCCCGGCACCTTTGAGCGCGAGCGCTTCCGGGCCTTTCGCGGCGCGGGCGTCACGCGGCTGTCGGTCGGCGTGCAGAGCTTTTCGGACGAGAAGCTGAAGGCGCTGGGCCGCGTGCACGACCGCGCGCAGGCGCTGGCCGCGGTCGAGGAGGCCGCGGCGAGCTTCGACACCTTCAACCTCGACCTGATGTACGCGCTGCCGGGCCAGACGTTGCCCGAGCTGGAGCAGGACCTGGCCACCGCGCTGGCGTTCGCGCCGCCGCACCTGAGCCTGTACCACCTGACGCTGGAGCCGAACACCGCATTCGCGCTCAGGCCGCCGGTGCTGCCTGACGAGGACACCAGCGCCGAGATGCTGGACCGCCTGGTCGAACTCACCGATCGCGCCGGCCTGCAACGCTACGAGGTCTCGGCCTATGCGCGCGCCGGCCACCGCAGCGCGCACAACCTGAACTACTGGCAATTCGGCGACTACCTGGGCCTGGGCGCGGGCGCGCACGGCAAGCTGAGCTTTCCGCACCGCGTGCTGCGCACCGTGAAGTGGCGTGAGCCGGCGCGCTACATGGCCGAGGCCCTGGCCGGCCGGGCCAGCTCGAACGAGGACGAGGTCGCGCGCAAGGCGCTGCCCTTCGAGTTCATGCTCAATGCGCTGCGGCTGCGCGAGGGCTTCGAGCTGGCGCTGTTCACCGAGCGCACCGGCCTGCCGCCGTCGGCCATCGCCGCAGGCATCGAGAAGGCCCGCGCGATGGGCTTGCTCGAAAGCGGCGATGGGTCGCACAACGCGATCGTGCGACCCACCGTCAAGGGCTTCGACTTCCTCAGCGACCTGCAGGCCCTGTTCCTCTAGCCGTCAGACTCGGTGCAATAGCGCGCCGTGCATCGAGCGCAGCTTGTCCATCAGGTGCGGCGCGATGTCCTGCAGCGGCAGCACCTCGTGTGCGGCGCCGTGCAGGATCGCCTCGCGCGGCATGCCGAAGACCACGCAGGTCGATTCGTTCTGCGCGTAGTTGTAGCTCCCGGCGTCGCGCATCGCCTTCATCGCCGTCGCACCGTCGGCGCCCATGCCGGTCAGCATGATGCCGAAGGCGTTCTGGCCGACCACGCGGGCAGCGGATTCGAACAGCACCTCGACCGAGGGCTTGTGGCGGTTGACGGGCTCGCCATCGCGCACGCGGGCCACGTAGTTGGCACCCGAGCGCTCCACCGAGAGGTGCAGGCCGCCGGGCGCGATGTAGGCGTGGCCGGGCAGGATGCGCTCGCCGTCGGTCGCTTCCTTCACGCGGATCTTGCACAAGGTGTCCAGCCGTGCGGCGTAGCTGCGGGTGAAGCCCGGCGGCATGTGCTGGGTGATGACGACCGCGGGCGCGTCGGCCGGCAGGTTCATCAGAACTTCCTTGGTGGCTTCGGTGCCGCCGGTGGAGGCACCGATGAAGATGATCTTCTCGGTCGACAGCCGGCCCAGCGGGCTGGGCGCTGGGGGCGCCTTGGGGGCCGTGGCAGGCATGCCCGGTGCGGGTGCCGGCGGCGGGGCGGGGGCGCGCTTGACGTGGGCCTTCGAGGCGATGCGGATCTTCTCGGTGATCTCCTCGGCCAGCTGCTTCAGCCCATCGGCCACGCCGATCTTGGGCTTGGCGACGAAGTCGATCGCGCCGAGCTCCAGCGCGCGCATCGTGACCTCGGCGCCGCGCTCGGTCAGCGTCGACACCATCAGCACCGGCATCGGCCGCAGGCGCATCAGCTTGGACAGGAAGTCGATGCCGTCCATTCGTGGCATCTCGACGTCCAGCGTGATCACGTCGGGGTTGAGGTTGCGGATCATCTCGCGCGCCGCATACGGGTCGGCCGCCGCGCCGATGCACTCCATGTCGGGCTGTCGGTTGACGATCTCGGCCAGCAGGCTGCGCACCAGCGCCGAATCGTCCACCACCACCACGCGGGTCTTGGGCATGTCGGTACTTCTCAGAACAAGTCGATCGAGCCACCGCCGGTGACGGCGGGGGCGGCCTTCTGCGCCGCGGCGCGGTCCTGCGCGATCAAGGCCTCGGTGTTGGTCGGCGCCAGCCGCTTGACCATGGCCTTGCCGCTGAAGGGCAGGAAGCACACCTTGCGCGGGTAGATGTCGAGCACGTCCTTCGAGACCACCGGGATGCGTTCGGTGGCGAGGAACTCCAGCACGAACTTCGTGTTGCGCTCGCCGACGTTCATCGTGTTCATGCCGCTGATCACCGCGCCGCCGCCGAAGACCTTGGCCTCCATCGTCAGGCGCGAGGCTCCGCGCTTCATCATCTCGTTGATCAGCAGCTCCATCGCGTAGGAGCCGTAGCGGCCCGAGTCGCCCACGCCCTCGGGCAGCATGAAGTGGTTCATGCCGCCCACGCGGGCCTGGCGGTCCCACAGGCAGGCGGCGATGCACGAGCCGAGCGTGGTCATCACCAGCAGGTCCTCGGTGTCGCAGTAGTACTCGCCCGGCAGCACCTTGACGGCCTCGTTCTTGAAGTGCGCGTCGTAGAAGAAGAACGAGGCCTCGCCGGGCTTGCGCGGCTGGGCCTTGAGCCTGTCCAGCCGGGGGGTGCGGCCCATGGGGCCGGACACCCCGGGCGTGGGCGGTGGTGCGGTGCGGGCGGTGCCGTCGAAGGCCGCGGTGAGCTGGGTGGCCATGGATGAAACCTGTTTCGCGTGGGTTCGGGGGGCGGCGTGGCGCTGGGCTACGCCCGCTTGTAGATCGTCTTGCCTTGCAGGTGGAACAGGTCGCGCGAGTCGGTGAAGTTCTCGGAGTGGCCCACGAACAGCAGCCCGCCCGGCTTCATCACGCCGTGGATGCGCTCGAGCACCTTGCGCTGGGTGCCGTGGTCGAAATAGATCATCACGTTGCGGCAGAACACCATGTCGAAGGGCTCGCCCAGCGACCAGGGGGTGCTCATCAGGTTGAATGGCCGGAAGTCGATCAGCCGGGCCAGCTCGGGCTTGACGCGGATGAAGCCGGCGTTGCTGCCGGTGCCGCGCATGAAGTGCTTCTTCAGCCGCTCGGGCGACAGGCCGCGTGCATCGGCCGGGTACACGCCGCGCTGGGCGGTGGCCAGCACCTTGGTGTCGATGTCGGTGGCGAGCAGCTTCGCGCCGCTGCTGGCGCCCAGCACCTCGGCGAGCACCATCGTGATCGAGTAGGGCTCCTCGCCGGTCGAGGCGGCGTTGCACCAGATGCGGGGGCTGCGCTGGTTCAGCCCGCGCAGCGCGTCGGCCAGGGCGAAGAAGTGGTGCTCCTCGCGGAAGAACGAGGTCAGGTTGGTGGTCAGGCTGTTGACGAATTCCTGCCACTCCTGGTCGCCGGCCGGGCCGCTGGCGCCTTCGAGCCAGGCCAGGTAGTCCTTGAAGCTGGTGTGGCCGGTTTCGCGCAGGCGGCGCGACAGCCGGCTGTAGACCATCGCGCGCTTGCCGTCGTGCAGGCTGATGCCGGCGCGCTGGTAGATCAGTTTGCGCACGCGCTCGAAGTCGGCCGCGGCGAAGCTGAACTCCTGGTCCAGGGTCTCGGCCGGGGTGGGCCGGCTGGGGGCATCTAGCAAGGAGCTCATCGTGTTCGAGGGCGCGTCGGGAACGGTCGGTCGGTCAGGCGGGCGGGTGGCAAGCGCCCGCCGAGGGCACCTTGCGAAGTCTGCCCGGCAAGCCCCTGATCGGCTCGTGGAGTTGGACCGGGTTCCCCTGGCTATTTCGGCCGCAATCGCGCACAGGCGCACTGCTAGACTGCGTCGAAGCAGGGCCTCCATGCCCCAAATTTCACGCCGCGTGAGTACATCCGCCCCACCGCCGCCGACGAAATCCGCCACCCTGCGGGTCGAGCAGGCCATGCAGTTGCTGCAGCAGTCGGGGCACCCGATGCCGCCTGGCGCGCCAGGCAGCGTGGCGTGGCTGCAGGGCCTGATCGATGCGCTGTGCGACCTCTCCAGCCGCGACGCCCTGACCGGCCTGGCCAACCGCCGCAGCTTCGAAGCCGGCCTGGGCCGCGAGATCGACCGCGTGGCGCGTTCCGGCGAGCCGGCGTTGCTGCTGCTGCTGGACATCGACCACTTCAAGCGCGTCAACGACACCCACGGCCATGCGGTCGGCGACGTGGTCATCCAGGCGGTGGCCGATGCGCTGCGCGAGACCGTCCGCCCGATGGATCTGCCGGCGCGCATCGGCGGCGAGGAGTTCGCCGTCATCCTGCCCAACTGCGCCCCGGCCTTCGGCCAGACGGTGGCCGAGCGCTTGCGCACGCGCATCGAGGCGCGGCCGATCAAGATCGGGCCCTCGCAGACGCTGGGCGTGACCGTCAGCATCGGCGGCGCCTACGCACCGCAGTGGGTGCGCTCCACCGCCTCGCTGTGGATGGAGCGCGCCGACCTGCAGCTCTACCGCGCCAAGGCCGAGGGCCGCAACCGCACCTGCCTGGAGCCGACGCCGATGTCGGAAGTCACGGCGGAAGAAAAAGGCTTGCTGTTCGGCACGTCGAATTTCGGGGAGTTTGAATGAGCACGCAGGGCCGCCCCAAGGGCGAATTCCCCCTCGGGGGGACGGCGCGCAGCGCCAAGGGGGCGAGATGAACATCGCGCCTTCGCCCAAGCAAGCGCGCATCACCGCCATCACGAGCGGCAAGGGCGGCGTCGGCAAGACCTTCCTGTCGGCCAACCTCGCGGCCGCGCTTGCGCGCCAGGGCCAGCGCGTGCTGGTGCTCGATGCCGACCTGGGCCTGGCCAACCTCGATGTCGTGCTGAACCTGTTCCCCAAGATCACGCTGCACGACGTGTTCACCGGCAAGAACACGCTCGAGCAGGCCATCGTGCCCGCGCCCGGCGGCTTCTTCGTGCTGCTGGCCGGCTCGGGCATGGTCGAGTACTCGCGCCTGACGCCCGAGGTGCGCGATCAGCTCGTCGACGTGGTCGCCAAGGTGCGGCCGCAGTTCGACCGCATCCTGCTCGACACCGGCGCCGGCATTTCCGATGTCGTGCTCTACACCGTCTCGCTGGCCGACGAGGTGCTGGTCGTGACCACGCCCGAGCCGACCGCGCTGACCGACGCCTACGCGACCATCAAGGTGCTGGCCGCCACGCAGGGGCGGCGCGACCTGCGGCTGATCGTCAACCAGGTCACCCGCCCGGGCGATGGCCGAACCATCCGCGGCCAGCTGCAGCAGGTGGTCGACCGCTACGTGTCGCCGGGCCTCGATGCGCCGGTCAAGCTCGAATTCCTCGGCGAGGTCGGCACCGACAAGACCGTGCGCGAGGCCGTCACCCGGCGCCAGCTGCTGCTCGAAGCCTTCCCGGGCAGCAGCGCGGCCCAGGGCGTGATGGCCGCCGCGACGCGATTGAATTCATGACCACCTCAGACGACGAGGGCGCGCCCGCGCCCGGCCCGACCCCGTTCGAACAGCTCGGCGGCGAAGCCGGCGTGCAGGCGCTGGTCGACCGTTTCTACGACCTGATGGACCTGGAACCGGCCTACGCCGTGCTGCGTGGCGTGCACGGCTCGGATCTGCACGCGGCGCGGCAGAAGCTGTTCTGGTTTCTCTGCGGCTGGCTCGGTGGCCCGAACCACTACATCGAGCGCTTCGGCCACCCGCGGCTGCGCGCGCGGCACCTGCCGTTCTCGATCGGCCAGATCGAGCGCGACCAGTGGCTGGCCTGCATGTTCCAGGCGATGGCCGAGTGCAACGTCGAACCGGGCCTGCGCGAGCGGCTCGAGAAATCGCTGTTCGGCACGGCCGACTGGATGCGCAACCGGGCCGGCTGAACGACGGCCCGCGCCCGCCTCAGCCGCCCTGAGCGGGCTGGGTTGACGCCGGCGGGGCGGGCGCCGCCGCCGGCGCGTCGCTTCCCCTCAGGCGGCCGACCAGTTCGCGCATCACCGCATCGTCCTGCGCGCCGAGCAGGCCGGTGCGCAGCAGCGAATCGCGCTCGAGCGCGCGCAGCCGCCATTCGATCTCGCGCACGATGGTGATCACCTCGAGGTGCACCTGCGGGTCGTGCAGCGCGGCCAGCTGGCGCAGCAACACCTCCGGGTCGGCAGCATCCAGCCCGGTGCTGGTGAAGGCGGTCTGCAGCCGCTCCATGCGCTCCATGCCGGAGCTGAGCGCCTGCCTGAGCTCGCCGCGGGCCTCGGCGATGCGTTCCTCGATCCAGCCCTGTGTCTGCGCGAAGCGGCGCATCGTCGCGGCGATGCGGGCCACCCGCGGCACGGCATCTTCCAGCGGCGTCGGCGCGGTCCAGGCGGCGAGCATCTCCTCGCTCTCCACGGCGGCGGCCGAGATCGTCTGCACCAGCTCCTTGCTGAACTCGCCGCTGATGATGCGGGTGGCCACGCGGGCCCGGGCCAGCGGCGTCAGGCCGGACTCGACCAGCGCCATCAGCCACTCGGCGGCGCCGAGGATCTGGCCGTCCAGCGCCAGGTCCGGCCCGGCCGCGCCGCGCGGGTAGCCGAAGCCGTCCAGGCGCTCGTGGTGCAGCAGCACGGCCTGGGCCACGGCGGGGCCGGCGCCCTCCATGGCGCGCAGGACACGGTCGCCGATGACCGGGTGGCTGGCGATGTGGCGCCACTGCTCGGGCTCGAGGCGGGTGCCGCGCTGCAGGTGCCGGGGATCGATGTAGAGCTCGCCGACGTCGTGCACCAGGCCGGCCAGCGCCAGCAGGCGGTGCCGATCCACATCGCCCGGCACGAGGCGGCGGCCGAGCGCCATGGCGAGCATCGCGACGCCCACCGTGTGGGCGAGGCGATCGCCCTGGTACTCGCAGTAGACGGTCAGCAGCGACTGCACCGGCATCGACAGCTTGAGTCGTGTCAGCGACAGCGCGATGGGTTGGGCGCCCGTCGGGCCGGTGCACAGCGCGGCGATCAGCGGGTGCCGGGCCAGCAGTTCCTCGGCGATGGGGCCGAAACGCTCGGGCACGACGCCGCCGACCACCTGCACGCACTCTTCGAGCGGCTTGCGCAGCTTGTGCTCGAGCAGGCGCTCGCGCACGGCGGGGTCGATGCGTGCGCCCTTGGCAAGCAGCTTGATGCCGTTGCCCGTGACGATGTCTTCCGTCACCTCGACCACGTGGTGCGCGGTGGTCGCCACCACGTGGTTCAGGTAGTGCGGGTTGACCTGGCTCGGGTCGTCCGGGGCGGTGGCGTTCGCGGGCATGCTCGTTCCGGGCCGCGCGGGGACCGGCCTTCGTCGACAGCTTATCGGCGCGAAGCGGGCGGGCTGAAGGCCGCGGTGGGGCGCGCGGGCCCGCGCTTGCGCGCCGTCAAGCCGTGGGGCGGGTGGGGGGCCGGGGGCGCCCGGTTTCGACCCGGCCGACCGGGATGGCCCGCGGCTGATCAATCGCAAACCGGGATGCCGGCCGCGTCGCAGAGTGGCGCCACACGACCTGCCAGGGGGAATCCATGGACCAGCCATCGCCGTCATTGCATCTCGCTGGCCTTCCAGATTGCCGCTGCTTGCTGTTGGTCGCCGCGGCGCTGTTGGCCTTCGGCGCCAGGGCCGCGGAATACAAGTTCATCGACCTCGGCACCTTGGGTGGCGACTGGGCCACCGCCTACGACATCAACGACGCCCGCGTCGTGGTCGGTGTCAGCGCAAGCGGGTCCGGCCGGCAGACCGCAGTGCGCTGGGCCAAGGGTATTGCCACCTCGCTCGGGCCCGAGCAGGCCCGGGCAGCGGCGATCAACAGCAAGGGCGTCATCGTCGGCACGGTGCGGACGCCGAAAGGCAAGGCCCTGCACGCGGCCCGCTGGAGGCATCTGATCCGGGAAGACCTGGGAACGCTGGGGGGAACCACCAGCGATGCCCACGACATCAACGATGCCGGCTGGATCGTCGGGGCCAGCGACCTGCCTGGTGTCACGGAGAGGCACGCGACGCTCTGGCGTGACGGCGCGCTGATCGACCTGGGCACGCTGGGCGGCAGCTTCGGCGTGGCGAGGGCGGTCAACAACGCCGGCCTGATCGCGGGCTACAGCACCACGAACGATGGGGCCTCGCATGCCACGCTGTGGCTTGATGGCGTGCCAACCGACCTGGGCACCCTGGGCGGCACCGCGAGCTACGCCTACGCGATCAACAACGCCGGCACCGTCGTCGGCTGCAGCAGCCGGGGTGGCAACGAGACTTGGCCCGCCGCGTTGTGGGCCAACGGCGAGGTGGTCGATCTGGGGACCTTGGGCGGCAAGTACGCCTGCGCCTACGGCATCAACGACGCCGGGGTGGTCGTCGGCTACAGCTGGCTGCGGCCGGAAAAGGGCGTGTTGCCCTGGCACGCCGTGCTGTGGAAGGGGACGACGATCCACGACCTCAACGACGAGATCGACATGTCGGTGCGCAAGGCCGGTTGGGTGCTCCGCCAGGCCTGGGCCATCAACACCGATGGCGTCATCGTCGGCGAGGCGCGCAACAAGCTCACCGGCGCCGACCAGCGCGCCTTCATGCTGGTGCCGCGCCGTGGGGAGCTTGCCGGCGCCCGCTGACAGCCGGGTGGCGCCGGTTACAAAGCCGGCGCCCACCCTTGTCGAATCGGCCCGGCCGGGTTCGTCGTGTGGATGAGGCGCGACTGGCGCTTCACCATCCACCCAAGGAGCGACGACATGCCCAAAGTGAACCCCGTGCCCGCGCCGATCGGCGCGATGCCCTACCTGACCATCCGGGGCGCGTCCGACGCGATCGCCTTCTACCAGCGCGTGTTCGGCGCGGAAGTGGCCGTGCGGCTCGACGACCCGACCGGTGCTGTCGTGCACGCCGAGCTGAAGGTGGGCCCGGCGAGCTTCATGCTGACCGAGGAGCGGCCCGAGATGGGCGGCCTGAGCCCGCAGGCCATCGGCGGCTCGGCCACGATCGTGACCTTCTACGTCGAGGACTGCGACAAGATCGTCAAGCGCGCGCTCGAGGCCGGCGCCAAGCCCGAGATGCCCCTGATGGACCAGTTCTGGGGCGACCGCGCCGGTGGCATCGTCGACCCGTTCGGCCACAAGTGGCTCATCGCGACGCACAAGGAGGACGTCGCCCCGGCGCAGTTGAAGGAGCGCTTCGCCGCCGCCATGGCCCATGGCGGGCCGTGCCCGGGGCCATGATGCATTGACCGCGCGGCCGGCTTGCCCGAAGCTGGCCGCATGACGCGAACGACCGGTCTGGCCCTGATCCTGCTGCTCGCGCTGGCCGGCCTGGCGCGGGCCGGCGAGCCGCTGCGCATCGGCTCCAAGCGCTTCACCGAGTCCTACATCCTGGCCGAGGTGCTCGCGCAGGCGGCCCGTGCCGCGCCCGGGCAGCCGGCGGTGGAGGTCAAGGCGGGCCTGGGCAACACCGCGATCGTGTTCGAGGCGCTGCGCGCCGGCAGCATCGATGTGTACCCCGAATACACCGGCACGATCGCGCTCGAGATCCTGAAGCAGCCGGGCCCGATGACGCTGGTGGCGATGCGCGAGGCGCTGGCGCCGCTGGGCCTCGGCGTCGACGTGCCGCTGGGCTTCAACGACGGTTATGCGCTGGCGGTGCGCGCGGACACGGCCGAGCGCCTGGGCCTGCGCAGGCTGTCGGACCTGGCGCGCCAGCCGGCGCTGCGCCTGGGCTTGAGCAACGAGTTCATCGGCCGCGCCGACGGCTGGCCCGGCCTGGCCGCGCGCTACCGCCTGCCGCAGCGGCCCACCGGGTTGGACCACGGCCTGGCCTACGAGGCCATCGCTGCCGGCCAGGTCGACGTGATCGACATCTACACGACCGACGCGAAGATCGCCCACCTGGGCCTGCGCGTGCTGATCGACGATGCCGCGCACTTCCCGCGTTATGACGCGGTGCTGCTGTACCGGCTGGATGTGCCGCGGCGGTTCCCTGCGCCCTGGGCGGCCCTGGAGCGGCAGCAGGGCCGCATCGACGAGGCCGAGATGATCGCGATGAACGCCCAGGCCGAGCTGCAGGGCCGGCCCTTCGACGTCATCGCGCGCGAGCACCTGGCCCGTGC
>NZ_DATFAN010000006.1:0-26265 GCF_035254525.1 Ideonella sp.
ACGAGCAGCTTTGCCTGCACCTGCTGGCCGGCGCGACGCTCGACTCGATCGTCAGCCAGCGCGTCGGGAAGGAGCCGTGAACGAGATGGCCGCCGCCGCCAGCAGCCTGCCGCCCGACGTGCGCATGATGAACGCCACCGCGCTGGCGATCGTCGTGCTCGCCGGCGTGGTGCTGCTCGCCGCCGGCGCGGCCTGGGTCGCGCGCCAGCCGGCCTTCGCGTTCAAGGCGATCCGGCTCGAAGGCGAGGTCACCCGCAACAGCGCGGCGACGATCCGCGCCAACGCCGCGCCGCGCCTGGCGGGCAACTACTTCACGCTCGACCTGCAGGCCGCGCGCCGCGCGTTCGAGGCGGTGCCCTGGGTCCGGCGCGTGGTCGTCCAGCGCGTGTTCCCGAACCGGCTGGTGGTGCGCATGGAAGAGCACCACCCGGTCGCGGTGTGGAAGGGCGACGAGGGCAATGACCGGCTGGTCAACTCCTACGGCGAGGTCTTCGAGGCCAACCTGGGCGACATCGACGACGACAACCTGCCCGAGTTCGCCGGCGAGGACGATGCCGCCGCGGCCGCGATCCTGGCGATGTACCGCCGCCTGTTGCCGGTGTTCAAACCGCTGGACGTGGCGCCGGCGCGCGTCGCGCTGTCGGGACGCGGCTCGTGGCAGATCGAGCTGGACAACGGGGCCGAGCTCGAGCTCGGGCGCGGCAGCGACGAGGAGGTGCTGGCCCGCACGGCGCGCTTCGTCCGCACGGTCACCCAGGTGGCCACGCGCCAGCGCCGCAACTGGGACCACGCCGACCTGCGCCATGCCGACGGCTACGCCCTTCGGCTGAAGGGCCCGCTCGCGCCGGCCGCGGCGAGCGACACCACGACGGATTGAGAGAAACACATCGATGGCCAAGGAATACAAGGATCTCGTTGTCGGGCTCGACATCGGCACCGCCAAGGTGATGGTGGTGGTGGCCGAGGTCATGCCCGGCGGCGAGCTGCGCGTGGCGGGGCTGGGCGTGGCCAGCTCGCACGGCCTGAAGCGCGGCGTGGTGGTCAACATCGACGCCACGGTGCAGTCGATCCAGCAGGCGCTGAAGGAGGCCGAGATGATGGCCGCCTGCAAGATCGAGCGCGTCTACACCGGCATCACCGGCAGCCACATCCGTGGCCAGAACTCCACCGGCATGGTGATCGTGCGCGACAACCGCGAAGTCACGCCGCACGACGTGGCGCGCGTGATCGAGACCGCCAAGGCGATCAACATCCCGAACGACCAGCGGCTGCTGCTGGTCGAATCGCAGGAGTTCGTGATCGACGGCCACGAGGTGAAAGAGCCGATCGGCATGAGCGGCAGCCGGCTCGAGGTCAAGGTGCACATCGCCACCGGCGCGCAGAGCGCAGCCGAGAACATCCTCAAGTGCGTGCGCCGCTGCGGGCTGGAGGTCGAGCAGCTGTGCCTGTCGCCCACCGCCTCGGCCGCGGCCGTGCTGACCGACGACGAGAAGGATCTCGGCGTCGCGGTGGTCGACATCGGTGCCGGCACGACCGACGTGGCGATCTTCACCGGCGGCTCGATCCGACACACGGCCGTGATTCCCATCGCCGGCGACCTGATCACCAGCGACATCGCGATGGCGCTGCGCACGCCGACCAAGGACGCGGAAGAGATCAAGGTCGAGTACGGCGTGGCCAAGCAGCTGCTGGCCGACCCGAGCGAGCAGGTCGAGGTGCCGGGCCTGGGCGACCGCGTGCCGCGCATGCTCAGCCGCCAGGCCCTGGCCGGCGTGATCGAGCCGCGGGTCGAAGAGATCTATTCGCTGGTGCACCAGGTGATCCGCGATTCGGGCTACGAGGAGCTGCTGTCCTCGGGCATCGTGATCACCGGCGGCACGGCGGTGATGCCGGGCATGGTCGAGCTCGGGGAGGACATCTTCCTCAAGCCGGTCCGCAAGGGCCTGCCGACCTATTCCGGCGCCTTGTTCGACATGGTGGCGAACCCGCGTTCGGCCACTGTGATGGGCCTGCTGGAGGAGGCGAGGCTGGCGCACACGCGCGGCTTCAAGGCGCAGCAGCAGGCGGGTTCGGTGAAGACGATGTTCGGCAAGGCCAAGGACTGGCTGCTGGGCAACTTCTAGGGTTTCAAGGCGGAGAACGAAGAGCCCCGATCACGGGGCCGGGTTCTGAAGTTCAACGTTAGTACGTACGGCAACTGCAACACAGACGACGGAGGTTCATATGGCCATCGAGATGATCGAGGAATTCGACCAAGGCACGCAGATCAAGGTGATCGGCGTCGGGGGTGGTGGCGGCAATGCCGTCGAGCACATGATTTCGCAAGGCGTGCAGGGCGTGGAGTTCATCTGCGCCAACACCGATGCGCAGGCACTGAACCGCAGCGCCGCGGCGCAGCTGGTGCAGCTGGGCTCGACGGGCCTGGGCGCCGGCTCCAAGCCCGACGTCGGCAAGGCCGCGGCCGAAGAGGCGGTGGACCGCATCCGCCAGGCGATCGACGGGGCGCACATGCTGTTCATCACCGCCGGCATGGGCGGCGGCACCGGCACCGGCGCGGCACCGGTGATTGCCCGGGTCGCGAAGGAGATGGGCATCCTGACCGTCGGCGTGGTCACCAAGCCCTTCGATTTCGAAGGCGGCCGGCGCGGCAAGCAGGCCGATGCCGGGGTCTGCGAGCTGGAGGCCAACGTCGACTCGCTGATCGTCGTGCTCAACGAGAAGCTGCTGGAAGTGCTGGGCGACGACGTCACCCAGGATCAGGCCTTCGCGCATGCCAACGACGTGCTGAAGAACGCCGTCGGCGGCATCAGCGACATCATCCACATCCCCGGCCTGGTCAACGTCGACTTCGAGGACGTGAAGACGGTGATGAGCGAGCCCGGCAAGGCGATGATGGGCACGGCCATGGCCGGCGGCCCGGACCGCGCCCACAAGGCGGCCGAGGCGGCCGTCGCCTGCCCGCTGCTGGAGGGCATCGACCTGTCCGGCGCGCGTGGCGTGCTGGTGCTGATCGCCGCCGCGCGCTCGACCTTCAAGCTGGCCGAGAGCAAGAACGCGATGAACACGATCCGCCGCTACGCCGCGGACGATGCCCATGTGATCTACGGCACCGCCTACGACGATTCGCTGGGCGACCAGCTGCGCGTGACGGTGATCGCCACCGGCCTGTCGTCGGCCCGCCGTGCGCAGGCGCCGCTGACGGTGGTGCAGACGCAACCGGCCCTGCGCACCGGCACCGACAACCTGCCGCTGCTGAACAACCCGGTCGGCAGCGCCGCGCCGATCGGCGCCGCGCACGCCGCGCCCGCCATGCCGCAGCAGGACTACAGCCAGCTCGCCACCCCGAGCGTCTGGCGCACCGGCCGGACGCAGGCGGCGGCCAAGGTCGAGGCGCTCAGCTCGAACGGCATGGACGAGATCGAGATCCCGGCCTTCCTGCGCAAGCAGGCGGACTGATCGACAAAGAGAACCGACGTCGTTGGATGGGGCGGGCCGCGTGCAGCGGCCTGCCCCTTTTTGCTTCATGGCAAGGCCCTCCGGCCCGAGGGCAAGCTCCCTTTGATGCGCATCAGCCCCGCTGCATGCCGGCGTGAAGCCGCTCGCGGCGCAGCCGATAGCAGTGGCATTCCGTCAGACAGGGAGCCCCATGAACATCATCGCCAACCTGAGCCTGCGGCTGCGGCTAGGTCTCGGCTTCGGCGGCCTGCTGGTCGTCGTCCTTGCCATCGTCGGCCTGTCGATGGTCCAGCTCGGCGAGGTCGGCCGCCGCGTCGACACGATCGTCACGCGGGACTGGGCCAAGGCCGGCGCGACCAGCCGGATCACCACCGTGACCCGCGCCAATGCGCGGCGCACGATGGAGCTGTTCTTCGCCGACACGCCCGACCAGGGCGAGCGCATCCGCCAGCGCATCGGCGAGAACAAGCGCATCGTCGACGAGGCGCTGGCGACCCTGGACGAACTTGTCGGCGAGCCTGATGCGAGGGCGCAGCTCGTGCGCGTGAAGGCGCTTCGGGCCGCCTACGTGGCCTCCTTCGGCGAGGTGGCCCGGCTGCTGTCCGCCGGCCAGCGCGACGAGGCCACGCAGCTGTTGCAGCGCCAGATGCTGCCGGCGATCGACGCCTTGCAGGCCGAGGTGGACGCGCTGGACCGACTGCAGAACCAGCGCGCGATCGACAGCGGTGCCGCGGTGATCCGAAACGTCGATTCGATGCGCCTGGAGCTCGCCGCGACGGCGCTGGCCTGCGTCGTGATCGGCATGGCGGTGTCCTGGGCGCTGGCCCGCTCGATCAGCCGCCCGATCGGGCGCGCGGTGGCGGTGGCCGAGGCCGTGGCCGACGGCGACCTCGGCTCGACGATCGAGGCCACGACCAGCGACGAGACCGGCCGCCTGCTGCGCGCGCTGCGCCGCATGAACGACAGCCTGGCCCGGGTCGTCGGGCAGGTGCGCGAGGGCTCGGAAGGCATCGCGACCGGATCGTCGCAGATCGCCACCGGCACCGCGGACCTGTCGCAGCGCACCGAGGAACAGGCCGCGAACCTGCAGCAGACGGCCGCGTCGATGGAGCAGCTGGCCGGCACCGTGCGGCAGAACGCCGAATCGGCTGGCGCCGCCTGCATGGTCGCCGCGCGCACCTGCGAGGCCGCGGCGCGCAGCGGCCAGGTGGTCGGCCAGGTCGTCGATACGATGGACCAGATGGCCGCCTCCAGCCGCGAGATCAGCGAGATCGTCGGCGTCATCGAAGGCATCGCCTTCCAGACCAACATCCTGGCCCTGAATGCCTCGGTCGAGGCGGCCCGGGCCGGCGAGCACGGCCGCGGCTTCGCGGTCGTCGCCGACGAGGTGCGCAACCTGGCGCAGCGCAGTGCCAGCTCGGCACGGCAGATCAAGACCCTGATCCAGGCCAGCGTCGAACGCATCGAGACGGGCCACGGCCTGGCGCGCCAGGCCGGGCAGGCGATGGCAGGCGTGGTCGACCAGGTGCACGAGGTCAGCACGCTGGTCGGCCAGATCAGCACCGCGGCACACGAGCAGACGCGGGGCATCGAGCAGGTCAACACCGCGGTGACGCAACTCGACCAGGTCACGCAGCAGAACGCTGCCCTGGTCGAGGAAAGCGCCGCGGCGTCCGACAGCCTGCGCGAGCAGGCCGGCCGGCTGGTCGACGCGGTGCGCGTCTTCCGGCTCGCCCCGGCGGCAGCCTGAGGGTCCCGGCGCTCAGGCCGGCAGTGGCGGCAGGCCGTGGCGCGCGCGGGCCCGCGCGCAGGCCGTGTCGCCCCGGCCCAGGGGCGCGAGCATGCCGAACTCGCGGCACGGCGCCGGGCGCCACTCGTAGATGCCGCAGCGGGCATCGGTGCCGACGCGGCCCGTGAGCGCCGCGCAGCGCGGCTGCGCATGGTCGGTGCCACGCATGCGGCAGGTCTGGTCAGTCACGTCCACCGCCAGGCCGTCGGGCACGCAGCCGCCCGCGCTGGCCAGCTCGTCGCGCGCGAAGTCGACGCGAAAGCTCGCGCAGCAGGCGCCGCAACGGACGCAGGGGTTGTCGGCGGCGGGCATCAGGCCGCGACGGGCCGCCCCACGCGGCCTGATTTCCCCGGGGGACCGGCGCGAAGCGGCGCAGGCGGCGGCATTTCAGGCCTTCTCGTCGGCGACGGCTGCGGCCTCGGCGGCCTCGGCGGCTTCGGCGGCGCGCACGACCGTGACCGTGCAATCGGATTCGGCCACCACCTGCGACGACACGCTGCCCAGGTAACGCCGCAGCGCCGAGTTGCCGCGCGCGCCCATCACGATGTGGTCGATCTGGTTGCGGCGCGAGAAGTCGACGATCGCCGCGGCCGGGTCCGGCGCTTCGAGTACGTGGAAGGTCAGCCGCCCCTCGTCGAGGTTGAGCGCCTTGCTGATCGGCCGAGCCCAGTGCTTCAGCCCGATCAATTGCTTGACGTGCAGGCTCTGGCCCTGCGCGTCGGTCAGTTCGTCCATGCCGATGCGGGCGATGCGCATCACGGCGACGCAGGCCAGGCGCGCCCCCGGCTCGGTCAGCACGATGCGGCGCACGGTTTCGCGCAATTCCTCGAGCAGCCGGCTGCTGCCCGATTCGACGTCGACCGCCGCGAGGATGATCGGGCTCTTCTTGACCTGGTCGCTCGCGGTCTGCGGCCGCACCTCGGGCTCGGAGCCGAGCGCGAAGAACCAGCGCTTGAAGCGCTTGAAGGCGCTCGAGCGCTGCAGCCGCTCGGCCCGTCGGGTGAGCGGGATCTGCAGCGGATCCTGCAGCGCCAGCGACAGCTGGGCCGCGCTCTGGAAGCGGTTCTCGGGCTTGACCTCCAGGCACTTCAGGATGACCTCCTGCAGCCAGGGCGGGCAGTCCGGCCGGATCGCCCGTGGCGGCACCGGATCGAGGTACAGCCGCTTGCGCAGGCCACGCACCGAATCGGGCGCGCCGAAAGGCCGCTCGCCGGTCGTGAAGTGGTAGAGCATCACGCCGAGCGCGAACAGGTCGCTGCGCGGGTCGTTGCGAACGAACTGCACCTGCTCGGGCGACATGTAGGGCCCGGTGCCCATCGGCAGCGTGAACTCCTCGTCGAGCAGGTCGGGCAGGTGGTCGTGGCGTGACAGGCCGAAGTCGACCAGCACCGCCGTGCCGTCGGGCCGGAACAGGATGTTGCTCGGCTTGATGTCCAGGTGAACGACGTGCTGGCGATGCAGCTCGTGCAGCGCGGCGGCCACGCGCGAGCCGATCTCGACGACCTCGTCCAGCGCCAGCGGCGCCTCGTCCAGGCGCGGGCGCAGCGAAGGGCCCGGGATGTGCTCCATCACGATGTAGGGCTGGCGCGTGAAGTCGCCCTTGGCGATGAACCTGGGCACATGGGGGCCCGAGAGCATCGGCATGATCATGCGCTCGACCTCGAAGCCGACGATCGTGGCCGGGTCCTCGCCGCCCTTGATGCGCGGCACCTTCATGATCAGCGGGATGTCGTTCGGCACCGCCTGGCCATCGGGCGCCAGGCGGGTGACGCGCCACAGCGTGGCCATGCCGCCGCGGTGCAGCAGTTCCTCGAGGCGGAAGTGGTCGATCACCTGCCCGGCCGCGAGTGTTTGCGGCATCGCGGTCGAGCCGGGGCTGAAGTAGGAATTGCTCTCCATCACTCGCCGCGCGCGAGCCGGTCGGCCAGGGCCGGCGGCAGGCCGGCGCGACGGATCTTGTCGGCGGCCGCCTCGTGGTCGTAGGGCACCCGGTGGTAGGTGAGCATCTGCTCTGCCACGTCGATGATCGCGTAGCAGGCGGCCGGGTTGCCGTCGCGCGGTTGGCCGACCGAGCCGGGGATCACCAGCCACTGCCGGTGCGGCGGCACCGGGATCGGCACGCCCGGCGTCGGCACGAAGTCGCCCGCCTTGCCGGTGCCGGACAGGTGGAACAGCTTGGGTTCGTGCATGTGGCCGCAGAAGGTGTACTGGCAGGGCGTGGCGTGCAGGCTGCGCACCGCCTCGATCCGGCCCTGGATGTACTCCCACTCGGCCGGTGCGAAGGCGTTGGCGTGCACGAAGAGCATGTTGCCGTCGGTGCAGGACAGCGGCAAGCCGCGCAAGAAGGTCAGTTGCCGCTCGTCAAGCTGGGCGTGGGTCCACTCGATCACACGGCGCGCGTCGAGCCGCATCGTCGGCGAAGGGCCCTGGGCCACCCCAGCGTCGTGGTTGCCGCCGACGGCGATCGCACCCTGCTCGATATAGGCCATCACGGTGTCGACGACCCAGGCCGGGTCGGCACCGTAGCCGACGTAGTCGCCCAGGAAGGCGTAGCGATCCGCGCCCTCGGCGCGGGCATGGTCCAGCACCGCCTGCACGGCCTCGCGGTTGGCGTGCAGGTCGGTGATCAATGCGAGCTTCATGACGGCTCTTGTCTCCTGCCGCGAGCATGCGGCGCCGGCCTGACGGCAGGCTGATGCGTCATCCTATGCGGCCCAGCAGCAGGTACTCCATCAGGGCCTTTTGCACGTGCATGCGGTTCTCCGCCTCGTCCCACACCACCGACTGCGGCCCGTCGATCACCTCGGCCGTGACCTCCTCGCCGCGGTGCGCCGGCAGGCAGTGCATGAACAGGGCATCGGGCTGCGCCGCGGCCATCATGTCGGCGTCGACGCACCAGTCGGCAAAGGCTTTCAGGCGCGTCTCGTTCTCGGCCTCGTAGCCCATGCTGGTCCAGACGTCGGTGGTCACGAGGTGCGCGCCGCGGCAGGCTTCCTTCGGGTCTTTGAAGACCTTGTAGCAGCCGGTGTCGGCGATGCCGGCCACCTTCGGGTCGACCTCGTAGCCGCTCGGCGTGCTGACGTGCACCGTGAAGCCGAGGATCTCGGCCGCCTGCAGCCAGGTGTTGGCCATGTTGTTGCCGTCGCCGACCCAGGCGACGACCTTGCCTTTCAGGCAGTCCATGTCGAAGCCGCGCGCGTGCACCGGCGCGCGGTGCTCGAGGTAGGTGAACAGGTCGGCCAGGATCTGGCAGGGGTGGTACTCGTTGGTCAGGCCGTTGATCACCGGCACCCGCGAGTACGCGGCGAAGCGCTCGATCTTGGTCTGCTCGAAGGTGCGGATCATCACGATGTCGACCATGCGGCTGATGACGCGGGCCGAATCCTCGATCGGCTCGGCGCGGCCGAGCTGGCTGTCGCCGGTGGTCAGGTGCACCACCGAGCCGCCCATCTGGTACATACCGGCCTCGAAGCTGACGCGGGTGCGCGTGCTGGCCTTCTCGAAGATCATCGCCAACGTGCGGTCGACCAGCGGCTGGTACTTCTCGTAGTTCTTGAAGCGCTGCTTGATCACGCGTGCGCGCTCGAACAGGTAGGCGTATTCCTCGGCGCGGAAGTCCTTGAATTGCAGGTAGTGCTTCATCAATGAGTACCCGGGTTTCATGGGGCAGGGAGCGGTTCGGCGAGAAAGGCCTTCACCAGCGGCGCGAGCAGGGCGACGATCTCGTCCGCCTCGGCGGTGGTCAGGATCAGCGGCGGCACCAGGCGGATCACGCTGTCGGCGGTCACCGACAGCAGCAGGCCGGCTTCCATCGCGCGGCCGAGCAGCACGCCGCACGGCCGGTCGAGCTCGATGCCCAGCATCAGGCCGGCGCCGCGCACTTCCTTCACGCCGGACTCGCCGGCGAAAGCCTGCTCCAGCGCGGCCTTCAGGTGGGCGCCGACCCGCGCTGCGTTGTCCAGCAGCCCGTCGGCCTGCATGATCTCGAGCGTCTCGATGCCGGCGCGCATCGCCAGCGGGTTGCCGCCGAAGGTGGTGCCGTGGTTGCCGGGGCCGAGGACGTTCTTCGCCTTCTCGCCGACCACGATCGCGCCCACCGGCACGCCCGAGCCCAGCCCCTTGGCCAGCGGCATCACGTCCGGCTCGATGCCGGCCCATTGGTGCGCGAACCACTTGCCGGTGCGGCCGATGCCGCATTGCACCTCGTCGAGCATCAGCAGCCAGCCGCGCTCGTCGCACAGCGCCCGCAGCGCGCGCAGGTAGTCCCAGCGCGCCGGGTTGATGCCGCCTTCGCCCTGGATGGTCTCGAGGAAGACGGCGACCACGTTGGGGTTCGTGTCGGCGATCGCCTGCACGCTGGCGATGTCGTTCAGCGGCACCCGCACGAAACCTTCGACCAGCGGCTCGAAGCCGGCCTGCACCTTGGGATTGCCGGTGGCCGACAGCGTCGCGATCGAGCGGCCGTGGAAGGCCTTCTCGAAGACGATCACCTCGGGCCGGGCTATGCCCCTGTCGTGGCCGAACTTGCGCGCGATCTTCAGGGCGCCCTCGTTGGCCTCGAGGCCGGAGTTGCAGAAGAACACCGCTTCCAGCCCCGACAGTTCGCACAGCTTGGCGGCCAGGCGCTCTTGCAGCGGGTTCTCGTAGTAGTTCGAGCAGTGGATCAGCCGGGCGACCTGCTCCTGCAGCGCGGGCACCAGCTTCGGGTGCGCATGGCCGAGCGTGTTGACCGCGATGCCGCCCAGGCCGTCGAGGTAACGCTTGCCGTTCGTGTCCCAGACACGGCAACCCTGGCCGTGCGACAGGGCGATCGGCAAACGCCCGTAGGTGTTCATCACATGGGGCATCGAGGCGGTCATGGGGCGAGGGCTCCTGTCGGCGGCGCAAATGAGAAGGGCCGGCCGCGTCAGCTCCATCACGCGCCAGCCCTCGGCCGATTCTAAGGCGAGCGTGTCAAACGACCGAGATCGGCCGCGGGCTGCTGAGGGTCACCGCCACTGGGCGGCTGGCACATGCTGCGGCGCAGCAAGTCCAAGGCACAATAGCTGCTTCGCTTGACGCCAGCAGCGTTGGTCGCGGTGGCCGCGGTGGCGTCAGTGCCCCGCCAGCTTTCGCCCGTACAACGCCTGGTTCCGCGAGCGTTGCGCACGATGACCGTTTCCAAACCCCGCCAAGTCTTCATCCAGGGTGTGACCCTGGAAGGCCGGACCTTCCGCCCCAGCGATTGGGCCGAGCGCCTGGCCGGCGCGATGTCATCGTTCCGCCCGGGCGGCATGGTCGGTGGGCCCGGCGCCCACATCGGCTACTCGCCCTATTGCGTGCCGCGCGTGATCAACGGCGTGAAGTGCGTGATCGTCAACGAAGCGCTGCGCGACATCGAGCCGATGGCGTGGGACTTCGTGATGAACTTCGCCCGCGACAACGGGCTGCAGGTGGCCGACGCCTGCCTGCTGCCGGACAAGCCGGAGAAATGAAAAAGGGCCCTTGCGGGCCCTTCGTCATTCCACCTGGAAGAAGGTCTTCAGGCGGCCAGCGCCTTGACCTTGGCCGACAGGCGGCTCTTGTGGCGAGCGGCCTTGTTCTTGTGGAACAGGCCCTTGTCGGCGATCGAGTCGATCACGCTCTGGGCGGTCTTGAACAGCTCGGTCGCCTTGCTCTTGTCGCCGGCGGCAACCGCCTTCAGAACGCTCTTGATCGAGGTGCGGAACTTCGAACGCAGCGACGAATTGGCGGCGTTCAGCTTGACGTCTTGGCGGGCGCGCTTGCGGCCCGAGGCCAGGCGCACGGTGCGCTTCTTGGCTTTGGAAGAGGTGGCCATGGGTGTAGTGGGTTTTCCAGGTGGGAAAAGACCGTCGAGTATAGCAGTTTCCCGAAGTGCCAGGCAAGGCGCTGCCCGGCCTGCCAGCTCGGCGCTGGGGGCGGCTGGCTACAATCCGCCGCCTTTGCCGTCCTCCTGCCGGGCCCTTCATCGCGGCGCCGGTTTCTGCATGAACCTCCTGAAGGCCGCGTCGACGGTATCGCTCTGGACCTTGCTGTCGCGCGTGACCGGCCTGGTGCGCGACCAGCTCATCGCCGCCAGTTTCGGCGCCGGCGCGCTGACCGACGCCTTCAACGTCGCCTTCCGCATCCCGAATCTGCTGCGGCGCCTGTTCGCCGAAGGCGCGTTCTCGTCGGCCTTCGTCCCGATCCTTGCCGCTACTCGGGCCACCGACGGCGACGATGCCACGCGCCGGCTGGTCGACGCGGTCGCCACCGTGCTGGTCGCCGCGCTGCTGCTGACCTGCGTGCTGGGCGTGGTGGGTGCGCCGATCGTCGTCTGGCTGTTCGGCGCCGGCCTGCAGGAACTGGGGCTGGCCGTCGTGATGACGCGCTGGATGTTCCCCTACATCGGCTTCATGTCGCTCGTCGCGCTGTCGGCCGGCATCCTGAACACCTGGCGCCGCTTCGCGCTGCCGGCGGCAACGCCGGTGCTGCTGAACATCGCCGTGATCGGCGCGGCGCTGTTCCTCGCGCCGTGGCTGGAACAGCATCACATCCGGCCGATCCACGCGCTGTCGGCCGGGGTGATGATCGGTGGCGCACTGCAGCTGGCGATCCAGATCCCCGCGCTGCGCGGCATCGGCTGCCTGCCGCACATCGGTTTTGGCCCGGCCGCTTGGCGGCGGGCCTGGGCGCACCCGGGCGTGCATCGCCTGCTGACCCAGATGGCGCCGGCGCTGCTGGGCGTGTCGGTGGCGCAGCTGTCGCTGCTGATCAACACCCAGATCGCCTCGCACCTGGGGCCGGGGGCCGTCTCCTGGCTGTTCTTCGCCGACCGCCTGATGGAATTCCCGACCGCGCTGCTGGGTGTCGCGCTGGGCGTCGTGCTGATTCCGGGGCTGTCGGCCAAGCGGGCGCAGAACGACGACGCCGGCTATTCGGCCCAGCTCGACTGGGGGCTGCGGCTGGTCGTGCTGCTGGCCTTGCCGTTCGCGGTGGCGATGGGGTTGTTCGCCAAGCCGCTGGTCGCGGTGCTGTTCCACTACGGCAAGTTCAGCGTCGAGGCGGTCGAGATGACGGTGCTGGCGCTGCGCGGCTACGGCTGCGGCCTGCTGGGCATCATCGGCGTGAAGGTGCTGGCGCCCGGCTTCTTTGCCCAGCAGGATCTGCGCACGCCGGTGCGCATCGCGGTCGTCGTGCTGGTCTGCACGCAATTGATGAACCTGGCCTTCGTGCCATGGCTGGGCCATGCCGGCCTCGCGCTGTCGATCGGCCTGGGCGCGCTGATCAACGCCGGCTGGCTGTTGTGGGGCCTGCGCCGTCAGGGCCACTACCGGCCGGCGCCCGGCTGGGCCGGCTTCGTGGCCCGCGTGCTGCCGGCCAACGTGGCGCTGGGCGGTGGCCTGGCCTTCGCCTCGATGCAGCTCGACTGGCTCGCGCTGCAGGCCCAGCCCGGTTTGCGCGTGGCCTGGCTTGCCGGCGTCATCGCCGTGGCCGTGCTGGGTTACTTCGGGCTGCTGGCGCTGGCCGGCCTGCGTTTGCGCCAGTTCGTCCGCCGCGGCTGAAGCGCCCCCGGATCGAGGGGCGTCGGCCGCTGCCGCATGGTGGCAAAAGTCCTACACTTGAGACCATGAGCCTGCCGCTGCGCCTCGATGCGCCCAGCCCGCTGGAGTATTTTGCGTCGCTGGTGGCCGAGGACGAGCACTTCGCCTTGCTGGAGGCCGCGGTCTCGCTCGGCCAGGATGCCGACCCGAGCCTGGACCCGCAGGCAGTGATCGACGAGATCGAGGCCCTCGGCGACCGGCTCCGGCGCCGCCTGCCGGCCGATGCCAGCGCGATGCACCGGTTGCGCACGCTGAACCGCTATTTCTTCCGCGAACTGGGCTTCGCCGGCAACGTCAACGATTACTACGACGCCGCCAACAGCTACCTGCACCAGGTGCTGGCGAGCCGCCGCGGCATCCCGATCTCGCTGGCGCTGCTCTACATCGAGCTGGCCGGCCACGCCGGGCTGACGGCGCGCGGTGTGTCCTTCCCCGGCCATTTCCTCGTCAAGCTGCGGCTGCCGCACGGCGAGGCGGTGATGGATCCCTTCAACGGCCGCTCGCTCTCGCGCGAAGAACTCGAGGAGCGGCTGGAGCCTTTGCGCCGCAAGCAGGGCTTGGTCGGCGACTTCGAGGTGCCGCTGGGGCTTTTCCTGCAGTCGGCCACGCCGCGCGACATCCTCGCCCGCATGCTGCGCAACCTGAAGTCCATCCACCAGCAGGCCGAGGATTTCACCAGCCTGCTGTCGGTCCAGCACCGTCTGGTCTGCCTGCTGCCCGATGCCTGGGACGAGCGGCGCGACCGCGGCCTGACGCTGGCCGAGCTCGGCCAGCCCGACGCGGCCGCCGACGACCTGGTGGCCTACCTGGCGCACGAGCCGGACGCGGCCGATGCCGAGCCGATGCGCCGCATGCTGGCCGAGCTGCGTGACAGCCCGCGACCGCTGCTGCACTGAACGGCCTGTGTGGCGGCACCTAAAATCCGCCGTTTTCAGTTTCCTGCTGCACTGCCGGGCGACCCTCGCCGCGGCTGACCCATGACCTTGACCCCCGCCCAGCGCCAAACCCTGAGCTGGCTGTTGATCGCGGCCGCCGCCCTGGCCATCGTGTGGGCGCTGGCGCCGGTGCTGATGCCCTTCCTGCTCGGCGCGAGCCTGGCCTACGCGCTGCACCCGGCCGTCGAGCGCATGGCCGCGCGCCGTGTGCCGCGCGTGCTGGCCGTGTCGCTCGTGGTGCTGGCCGCGGTGCTGGGCGTGCTGGCGCTGGCGCTGCTGGTCGTGCCCATCCTGGCCAAGGAGCTGCCGCTGCTGAAGGAGCAGATCCCGCTGCTGGCCGACCGCCTGAACCAGCACCTCTCGCCCTGGCTGGCCCAGTTCGGCATCAACGTCTCGCTCGACGTGGCCGGCATCAAGGCGATGGTGCTCCAGGGGTTGGACGGCAACCTGGAAGACTGGATCGCCGCGGCGCTGAGCTCGGCGCGCATCGGCGGCAGCATCCTGCTCGCGCTGCTGGGCAACGCGGTGTTGGTCCCGGCGGTGCTGTTCTACCTGCTGCTGGATTGGCCGCAGCTGACCGCGCGCAGCCTGTCGCTGGTGCCGCCGCGGCACCGCCCGCAGGTCGACGCCTTCCTCGCCGAGTGCGATGCGGTCCTCGGCCAGTACCTGCGCGGCCAGGCGCTGGTGATGCTGATCCTGGCCGTCTACTACGCGCTGGCGCTGGCGGTCGCCGGCTTCGAGCTGGCTCTGCCGGTGGGGGTGTTCACCGGCCTCGCGATCTTCATTCCCTACCTGGGCTTCGGCCTCGGCCTGGTGCTGGCGCTGCTGGCCGGCGTGCTGCAGTTCGCCGGCTGGTATGGCGTCGCGGCGGTCGCGGTGGTCTATGGCATCGGGCAGCTGCTCGAGAGCTTCGTCCTGACGCCGCGCCTGGTCGGCGAGCGCATCGGGCTGCCGCCGCTGGCGGTGATCTTCGCGCTGCTGGCCTGCGGCCACCTGTTCGGCTTCGTCGGCGTGCTGATCGCGCTGCCGCTGTCGGCCGTGGCGCTCGTGGCGGGCCGGCGCGTGACGGCCGCCTACCTCGGCAGCGGGTTGTACCGTCCATGAAGCAGATTCCGCTGCCGATCGGCGTCGAGGCCGAACCGGGTTTCGACAATTTCGTCATCGGCGAGAACGCCGCGGCGCTGGACGCACTGCGCCGCCTGGCCGTGCCGTCGCCGCCGATCTACCTCTGGGGCCCGGCCGGTGCCGGCAAGACGCATCTGCTGGCAGCCCTGGCGCGGCAGCTGCGCGGTGAGGGCGCCCGCGTCGGCTGGTTCGATGCCACGACCCCGCTGCCCTGGACCTTCGACGAAGGCTGGTGGCTGATCGTGATCGACGATGCCGATCGCCTCGACGCGGCCCGCCAGCATGCGGCCTTCGCGCTGTTCGTCGAGGCGACGACGCACGGGGTGCAGGTGGCCGCCGCCGGCCGCTTCCCGCCGGTGGACCTGCCGGTGCGAGACGACCTGCGCACCCGGCTCGGCTGGGGCCAGGTGCATGCGATCAAGCCACTGAGCGAGGCCGGCACCCGTGCCGCCTTGCGCCGCGAAGCCGACCGGCGCGGCATCTTCCTGTCTGACGAGGTGATGGACTACCTGCTGACCCGTTTCGCCCGCGACCTGGGCTCGCTGATGGCGCTGCTGGCCCAGCTCGACCGCTTCTCGCTCGCCGAGCGCCGCGCGGTGACCGTGCCGCTGCTGAAGAAGATGATGAGCGAAGAGGGGACGGGCCCATGAAGCTGGCCCTGTTCGACCTCGACGGCACGCTGCTGCCCACGGATTCCGACCACGCGTTCGGCGAATACATGGTCGCCATCGGCTGGGTCGATGCCGGCACCTGGCGCGCGCGCAATGACGGCTTCTACGCCCAGTACCAGGCCGGCACGCTGGATCTGGCGGAGTACCTGGAGTTCGCGACATCGGCCTGGCGCGACCGCCCGGTCGCCGAGGCCGAAGCGGCGCGCGAGCGTTTCATGCGCGAGGTGATCGGCCCGCAGCTTCGCGCCGCCGCCCGGGCGCTGGTGGCCGGGCACCTCGATGCCGGCGACCTCGTGGTGGTGGTCACCGCGACCAACGAGTTCGTCACCCGGCCGATCGCCAGCGCCTTCGGTGTCGAGCAACTGCTGGCGGTCGAGCTCGAGCGCGACGACAATGGCCGGGTCACCGGCCGCTCGCGGGGCGTGCCGACCTTCCGCGAGGGCAAGGTCACCCGCGTCGAGGCCTGGCTCGCGGCGCAAGGGCGCCAATGGGCCGATTTCGACGACGTGCTGTTCTACAGCGATTCGACCAACGACCTGCCCCTGCTCGAGCGGGTGCGCACGCCGATCGCGACCAACCCGACGCCGGCCCTCGAGGCCATCGCGCGCGAGCGCGGCTGGCGCATCCTCAGACTCTTCGAGACTTCATGATTCGCAAATTCATCGACAAGCTGCTGGGCAAGCAGCCCGCCGCCGGCGGCGCGCGGGCCCAGGCGGGCCGCATCCCGCTCGGCAAACGGGCCGAGGTGCCGGCTGCCGAGCACGGCATCGACCCGAGCCTGCTCGACGAGCGGGCGGTGCGCGTCGTCACGACGCTGCAGGACGCCGGCTACGAGGCCTACATCGTCGGCGGCGCGGTGCGCGACCTGCTGGTCGGCCGCCGCCCGAAGGACTTCGACGTCGCGACCAACGCCACGCCCGAGCAGGTCAAGGCGCAGTTCCGCCGCGCCTTCATCATCGGCCGCCGCTTTCGCATCGTCCACGTGATCCACGGCCGGGGCCGCGACCACGAGGTGATCGAGGTCTCGACCTTCCGCGCCTACATGGACGCCGCCGCCGCCGAGCAGGTCGAGGGCAACGAGAAGACCTCGAAGGACGAGATGGCCGGCAAGAGCCACGTGGTCGATGCCAGCGGACGCGTGCTGCGCGACAACGTCTGGGGCCCGCAGATCGAGGATGCGGCGCGGCGCGACTTCACCGTCAACGCGATGTACTACGACCCGCGCAGCCAGGTCGTCATCGACTACCACCACGGCCTGAAGGACGCGAAGGCGCAGACGCTGCGCATGATCGGCGACCCCGAGACGCGCTACCGCGAGGATCCGGTGCGCATCGTCCGCGTGATCCGCTTTGCCGCCAAGCTCGGCTTCACGATCGAGCCGAAGACGCTCAAGCCGCTGAAGAGCATGGCGGCGCTGCTGGCCAACGTGCCGGCCTCGCGCCTGTTCGACGAGATGATCAAGTTGCTGCAGACCGGCCACGCGCTGGCGAGCCTGGCCGAGCTGAAGCGGCATGGGCTGGACCGCGGCGTGTTCCCGGTGCTGGAGGCCGTGCTGGCGAATACGCCCGAGGGCAGCACGCGCGAGCGTTTCGTGCACCTGGCGCTGGCCGACACCGACCGACGTGTCGCCGAAGGCAAGGCGGTGGCGCCGAGCTTCATGCTGGCCTGCATGCTGTGGCACGACGTCGAGGTGAAGTGGAGCGCGCTGCGCGCCGAAGGCGAGCACCCGATGCCGGCGCTGTCTCAGGCGGTCGACGCGGTGTTCGACGCGCGCATAGGCGACATCTCCGGCCGCGGCAAGCTGGCCACCGACATGCGCGAGATCTGGCTGATGCAGCCGCGATTCGAGCGCCGCAGCGGCAGCTCGCCGTATTCGCTGGTCGAGCAGCCGCGTTTCCGCGCCGGTTTCGACTTCCTGCGCCTGCGTGCGGACGCCGGCGAAATCCCGGTCGAGCTGGCCGAGTGGTGGGAAGACTTCTCGCTCGGTGACGATGCCGAGCGCGAGGCGCTGATCGAGGCCGTGCGCGAGACGAGCCGGCCCCGGCGGGGCGGGGCGCCCAAGCGGGCCTCGGCGGCGCCCGTGGCTGTCGGCGAGCCGGCGGCCGAGGTGGCCGCAGCGTCCGACATGCCCGAAGAGGCGCCGGGCATGGCGGACGCCTCCGAAGCGGGCGAGGCCCCGCGCAAGCGCCGCCGCCGACGCCGCAAGCCAGCCGTCGCGCGCACGGCCGACGGCCTGCCGCCGCCGTTCTCGCCCGGCCACGACGCCTGAGCGCTGGAGGGGGCCGGAATGAGCACCGTGCGTGCGTATGTGGGGTTGGGCGCCAACCTGGGGGACGCGCGCGCCCAGGTCGAAGCCGCGTTCGAGGCGCTGGCCGCCACGCCGGGCGTGCAGGGCGCGCGTCGCTCGTCGCTCTACCGCAGCGCGCCGGTCGATGCCGGCGGGCCGGACTACGTCAACGCCGTGGCGGCGATCGACACGACGCTGGCGCCGCGCGACCTGCTGCGCGTGCTGCAGGCGATCGAGGCGCGCTTCGGCCGCGAGCGCCCCTACCCGAACGCGCCGCGCACGCTGGACCTGGACCTGCTGCTGCATGGCGACACGCGTCTGGCCGACCCCAAGCTGACCCTGCCGCACCCGCGGCTGCACCTGCGCGCCTTCGTGCTGCAGCCGCTGGCCGAGCTCGTGCCGGCGCTGGTCGTGCCCGGCCTCGGGCCGCTGGCCGGTCTGCTGCCCGCGGTCGCCGGCCAGGCCATCGAGCGGCTTTCCGACCGGCCATGAACGCTGAGCTCGCTGCCGATCTCCGTCCAGGCCTGGTGGGCGCCGTCTATTTCATCTTCCGGAACTGAAGGCGACAGCCCGGCTGCCTACAATCGCGCCCCGGACCCACCGATGACGCTTCGGTGACAGAACTGTGAAGGCGCGCAGACCCGCGCCACCACGAGGAGACCCGAATGCTTTTCGGCAAACTGTTGCCCAGGGATGGCAACTTCTTCGAGCTGTTCAACCAGCACGGCAAGTACATCGCAGAGGGCGCGCGCGCCTTCATGTCGATGCTCCAGTACTACAGCACGGCCGACTTGCGCGAGAAGTACGCGAGCGAAGTCGATGCCGCCGAGCGCGGTGCCGACAAGGTGACCGCTGAGGTCAACCGCCTGCTGCATCGCACCTTCATCACGCCGATCGACCGCGAGCAGATCCACGGCCTGATCAACGCGATGGACGACATCCTCGACCTGCTGCAGGACTCGAGCGAAGTGATGGCGCTGTACGACGTGCAGCACGTGACGGAAGACGTGATCCGCCTGGGCGAGATATCGGTCAAGTGCGCCGAGCGCGTGCAGCACGCGGTGTCGCTGTTGCCGCGCCTGAGCCAGGCCGAGGTCTCCGAGGCGGCGATCAAGACCTGCGAGGAGATCGATCGCCTCGAGTCCGACGCCGATCGCGTGATGCGCAGCGCGATGTCGCGCCTGTTCCGCGAAGAAGAAAACACCCGCGAACTGATCAAGCTGAAGGCGATCTACGAGCACCTGGAATCGATCTCGGACCGTTGCGAGGACGTGGCCAACCTGATCGAGGGCATCGTCCTCGAGAACTCCTGAGCCCGCCCTGGCATGGAAGCAGTCTCCATCTCGTTCTGGTCTGTCGCGGTGCTGGTGCTCCTGGCTGTCGCGTTCGACTTCATGAACGGTTTCCACGACGCGGCGAACTCGATCGCCACCGTCGTGTCCACCGGCGTGCTCAAGCCGCAGCAGGCGGTGCTCTTTGCGGCGTTCTTCAACGTGGTCGCGATCGCGATCTTTCACTTGAGCGTCGCGAGGACGATCGGCAAGGGCATCGTCGAGCCGGGGGTCGTCGACCACCACGTGGTCTTCGGTGCGCTCGTCGGCGCGATCACCTGGAACGTGATCACCTGGTGGTACGGCATTCCATCATCGAGCTCGCACGCGCTGATCGGCGGGATCGTCGGTGCGGTGATGGCCAAGGCCGGCGGCGCGAAGCTGATCGCCGGCGGCATCCTGAAGACCGTGGCCTTCATCTTCATCTCGCCGATCCTCGGCTTCGTGCTGGGCTCGTTGATGATGGTGCTGGTCGCCTGGGTCTTCCGCCGCACCTCGCCACTTCGCATCGACCGCTGGTTCCGCCGTTTCCAGCTGGTGTCGGCCGGCCTGTATTCGCTCGGCCACGGCGGCAACGACGCGCAGAAGACCATCGGCATCATCTGGATGCTGCTGGTCGCGGCCGGCTACACGGCGGCCGAGGCAACCTCGCCGCCCAGCTGGGTGATCTGGGCCTGCTATGTGGCGATCGGCATGGGCACGATGTTCGGCGGTTGGCGCATCGTCAAGACCATGGGCCAGCGCTTGACCAAGCTCAAGCCGGTCGGCGGCTTCTGCGCCGAGACCGGTGGCGCGATGACGCTGTTCCTGGCCACGGCGCTGGGCGTGCCGGTGTCGACGACCCACACGATCACCGGTGCCATCCTCGGCGTGGGCTCGGTGCGCAGCGCTTCGACCGTGCGCTGGGGCCTGGCGAGCAACATCGTCTGGGCCTGGATCTTCACGATCCCGGCCTCGGCCTTCGTGGCTGGCGCCTTCTACTGGCTCAGCCTGGTGCTGTACTGACCCGACGCGCCCGGCGCTTCGGCGCCGACTCAGCGCCCGGCGTCAGCGCCCGCTTGCCGCTGCTCCCACTCGAAGAACTTCTGGCCGCCGAAGGCGATGGTGCCCATCAGCACCGCGCCGCCGACCATCAGGGCGGTGATCACGCCAAGCACCGGCCCCCAGCCGCTCGCGACGGGCGGCTCGCCCGGTGCGCCGTGGCGGGCGGCCCAGCGCTCGTCCGGCGTCAGCCCGATCACGATCGCGCTGAGCATCGCGACCGACAGCGACAGCCCGAGCAGCGGGATCAGGGCCCACGACAGCATGTCGTCCTGCCCGAGCTGGCGCATGCGCCAGACGCCGACCAGGCCGACCAGGGTGGGCGGCCAGAAGGCCCAGGCCCAGGGGTCGCGCGGGCCGCGCATATAAAGCCGGTGCACGCCCAACCCGCCGCCGAGCACCGCCAGCCAGGTGGCCAGGGTCTTCGATTTCATCGGCTAAGCCTCGGCGGGCTCGCGGTCGCCCAGGCCGAGCGCGCGCTGCATGATCACCACATCGAGCCAGCGATCGAACTTCCAGCCGACGCTCTTCATCACGCCGGTCAGCTCGAAGCCAAGGCGCCGGTGCACGCCGATCGAGCCGGCGTTGTCGCTGTCGCCGATCACCGCCATCATCTGGCGCGCACCGGCCGCTTCGCAGCGCGCCATCAACTCGGCCAGCAGCAGCGTGCCCAGGCCCTGGCCGCGCGCATGGCGGTGCAGGTAGATCGAATCCTCGACGCAGAAGCGGTAGGCCAGGCGGGGCCGAAAGTGATTGGCGTAGGCATAGCCCAGCACCTGGCCGTCGACCTCGGCGACCAGCCACGGCAGGCCCTTGGCGAGCACGTCGTCGCGGCGGCGCGCCATCTCGGCCTCGCCCGGCGGCTCGAGCTCGAAGGTGCCGGTGCCGGTGAGCGTGGCGTCGCCGTAGATGGCGGCGATGGCGGGCAGGTCGTCGGCCGTGCTGGGCCGGATCAGGGTGCGGGCGGAAGCTGGCATGGGTGCGGGTGGGGCAGGGGGCGTTGGCCGCATCGGCAGTAACCGCCTATAATCTCATGTTTCGGCCACGGTCGAGCTCGCACGGTCGATCCATGGTCGACCACCGGGCGCGGCGTATCTACGGGGCCGGAGTGTGCCGCGGCCAAGCATGATGGCTTCGCGGCAAGCAGGCCGGCCGGCCCGGATGTGTCTCCCGGGCCCGGTGGTCGAACAACTTTCCAAGGAACGACAAATGGTCGTGATTCGTCTGTCTCGTGGTGGCGCCAAGAAGCGCCCGTTCTACAACATCGTCGTGGCTGACTCGCGCGAGCGCCGTGACGGCCGCTTCATCGAGCGCGTCGGTTTCTACAACCCGGTGGCCGGTGAAGGTGAAGAAGGCCTGCGCGTCGTGCAGGACCGCGTGACCTACTGGGCCGGCGTCGGCGCCCAGCTGTCGCCCACCGTCCAGCGCCTGGTCGACACGGCCAAGGCCAAGGCGGCCTGAGGCCACGGCGATCGCCGTTGAGCCACGCCAGTCGTCGGGGTGGGCGCCGTGTCGCAGCTCGGGATGAGCGCTGACGTCGACGACACCCCGGCCTGGCCCGATGATGCGGTCGAGGTCGGCCGCATTGTCGACGCTTGGGGCATCCAGGGCGGGATCAAGGTCCAGCCCTTCTCGTCCGACCCGCAGGCGCTGTTCTCCTCCCGTCGCTGGTTCCTGAAGCCGCCGGCCGGCCCGGCGCCGAAGACGGCTGCCACCGTGCCGCCGAGGCTGCTGAAGATCACCGAAGCGCGCGAACAGGGCGCGCTGGTCGTGGCCCGTGCGCAGGAGGTGTCCGACCGCAACGCCGCCGAGGCGCTCAAGGGCGCCCGGGTGTTCATCTCGCGCCAGAGCTTCCCGACGGCGAAGGACGGCGAGTACTACTGGATCGATTTGATCGGCCTGGACGTCGTCAACCGCGACGGCGCGCTGCTCGGCACGGTCAGCGACCTGATCGACACCGGCGTGCACTGTGTGCTGCGCGTGCCGCGCCCCGACGCGCCGCCCGATGCCAAGCCCGACGAGGCCGAGCGGCTGATCCCCTTCGTCGACGCCTACGTCGATGCCGTCGATCTGGCCGCCCGACGCATCACCGTCGACTGGGGCCTGGATTACTGACGCGACGACGCCACTGCCCGTGCGCTTCGACGTCATCACGCTGTTTCCCGAGCTGTTTGCGCCCTTCCTGACGCAGGGCGTGACGCGGCGTGCATACGAATCGGGCCAGGTCAACGTCCGGTTCTGGCCGCTGCGCGACTTTGCCGAAGACAACTACCGCCGGGTCGATGACCGGCCTTACGGCGGCGGACCCGGCATGGTGATGCTGGCCGAGCCCCTGGAGCGCGCGTTGGCCGCGGTGCGTGCCGCGCGGCCGGAGCCGGGCCTGTTGATCCACTTCAGCCCGACCGGCCGTCGCATCGACCAGGCCCTGCTGCGCGAAATGGCGGCCGGGCCGGGCGCGATCCTGCTGTGCGGGCGCTACGAAGGCGTCGACCAGCGTTTCCTCGACCGCCATGCCGACCTCGAGCTGAGCCTGGGCGATTTCGTGCTGTCCGGCGGCGAGATCCCGGCCCTGGCGCTGCTCGACGGCGTCGCCCGGCTGCAGGAGGGCGTGTTGGCCGACCCGCGCTCGCACGAGCAGGACAGCTTCGAGGACGGCCTGCTGGACTGCCCGCACTACAGCCGGCCCGAGATGCTGGCCACGCCCGAGGGCCCATTGCCGGTGCCGCCGGTGCTGCTGTCGGGCCACCATGCGGCGATCGCGCGCTGGCGGCGCGAGCAGTCGCTGGCGCTGACTGCGCGGCGCCGGCCCGACCTGATCGACGCGGCGCGGGCGGCGGGCCGACTGACGAGGGACGACGAGCGCTTCCTTGCGCAGCTGCCGTCGTCGAGTGGCAATCCGCTATAATGATCGGCTTTTCGATCCTCTGCCGGAGACATGACAAGCAGCAGGGGCCCCTCCCTGCTGCGGGCGCTTGAAGCATATGGGCGCTCGGCATTCCAGCAAGCTGCCGGCACGATCCCTTTGGAGAACCCCGTGGACCTGATCCAAACCCTCGAGCAAGAAGAAATTGCTCGCCTGAACAAGACCATCCCGGCCTTCGCGCCCGGCGACACGGTCATCGTCAACGTGAACGTGGTCGAAGGTACGCGCAAGCGCGTGCAGGCCTACGAAGGCGTGGTGATCGCCAAGCGCAACCGCGGCTTGAACTCCAGCTTCATCGTGCGCAAGATCTCCAGCGGCGAAGGCGTCGAGCGGACCTTCCAGCTCTACAGCCCGCTGATCGCCTCGATCGAAGTCAAGCGCCGCGGCGACGTGCGCCGCGCCAAGCTGTACTACCTGCGCGAGCGCTCGGGCAAGTCGGCGCGCATCAAAGAGAAGCTGGCGTAAGCCGAGCTTCTGCTCTGCTCCCCAAGAGAGCCGCCCGCAAGGCGGCTTTTTTGCGCCTGTCGTAAGCTCGGTCGCCATGCCCCCAGACGAGCCGCCCCAGTCCTCCCGCCCCGGCCGCGCGCCGATCCGCGACCCCCACCTGATTCCCGTCGTCCGCCACGACGCCGACCTGCCCGCGGTGGCGCTCGAGCGTCTGCAGCCCGATGCGCTGCGCGCGCGCCTTGCACGGGTCGACGACTGGCAGGCGCCCATCGTCGGGGATGGCGCGCGGGCGGACTGGTTCGGCGACCGCCCGGCGACGGCCGCCTCGGTGCTGGTGCCGCTGGTGCAGCGCCCGGGCGAACTGCACGTGCTGCTGACCCGCCGCACCGACCACCTGCACGACCACGCCGGCCAGATCAGCTTCCCCGGCGGCCGCGCCGAGCCGACCGATGCCGATGCCGTCGCCACGGCACTGCGCGAAGCCGAGGAGGAGGTGGGCCTGAGCCACGGGGTGGTCGAAGTCCTGGGCCACTTGCCGACCTACACCACCGTGACCCGGTTCGTCGTCACGCCGGTCGTCGGCCTGGTCAAGCCCGACTACGTGCTGGCGCTCGACACCTTCGAGGTGGCCGAGGCCTTCGAGGTGCCGCTGCCGTACCTGATGAACCCGGCCCATCACCAGCACCACGAGTTCGAGTTCGGCGGGGCGCGGCGGCACTTTCTCTCGATGCCCTGGCGCCCGGGCCATGGCGACCCGCGCGAATACTTCATCTGGGGCGCGACGGCGGCCATGCTGCGCAACCTCTACCACCTGTTGTCGGAGTGACTGCGCACCCTGCTGGGTATGATCCGCGGCGATGAGTTTCTTCGCCGTCCTCTTCGCGCTGCTGATCGAGCAGGTCAAACCTCTGCCGCGCGACAACTGGGTGCACGATTCGCTGGCCGACTGGGTCGGCTGGACCGGGCGCAATTTCGACGCCGGCAAGCCCCAGCATGCGAAGGTGGTCTGGTTCGTCACGGTGATCGTGCCGGCGCTGGCGGCCTGGGGCGTGCATGCTGCCATCGTGCACTTCAGCGTGCTGGCCGCATTGGCCTTCGATGTCGTGGTCATCTACCTCACGCTGGGCTTTCGCCAGTTCAGCCACTACTTCACCGACATCCGGGACGCGCTGGAGCGTGGTGACGAAGACCAGGCCCGCCGCCTGCTGGCCGAGTGGCGCCATCTCGACGCGAGCGAGCTGCCGCGCACGGAACTGCTGCGCCACGTGCTCGAGCACGCGCTGCTGGCCGCGCACCGGCATGTGTTCGGCGTCTTCTTCTGCTACGTGGTGCTGGCCGCGCTCGGCCTGGGCCCGGCTGGCGCGGTGGCCTACCGCATGGCCGAGTTCGCGAGCCGCTACTGGGCGTTCAGGAGCCGCACCCTCGGCGTGGCGGTCAACGAGAACCTGCGTGACCTGTCGCAGCGCGCCTTCAGCATCATCGATCACGTGCCGGCCCGGCTGACCGCGTTCGGCTTTGCCGTCGTCGGCAACTTCGAGGAGGCGGTGGCCGGCTGGCGGCGCGACGCCGAGCTGTGGAAGCACGCCAACGAGGGCATCATCCTGGCGGCCGCGGCCGGTGCGGTGGGCGTCCAGCTGGGCGGCGGCGCAGCGCCCGGCGTGACGCCGGACCGGTCGAAGACCTTCGCCCAGGGCGGCGATGCCGAAGCCGCCGAGGCGGCCGGCTCCACGCCGGGGCTGCCACCGCAACTGGGGCACCTGGGCAGCGTGGTCGGCCTGGTCTGGCGCTCGGTCGTGCTGTGGATGCTGCTGCTGGCGTTGCTGAAGCTTGCCAACCTGCTCGGTTAGCCTTTGCGCTGGCCCGCTTCCAGCTCGTCCCACAAGCCCTCGTACAGGCGCATCCGCGTGGCGGCGATCTCGCCGCGCTCGGCGGCGGCGCGCACGCCGCAGCCCGGCTCGTGGCGGTGGGTGCAGTTGTAGAAGCGGCACTGGCCCAAGTGCGCACGCAGGTCGGGCATCAGCTCGGCCAGCCGCTGCGGCACGATGTGCATCAGGCCGAATTCCTGGAAGCCGGGCGAATCGAGCAGCGCGGCGCGGCGCGTGTCGTCGAGCCAGTACCAGGTCGTCGTCGTGGTGGTGTGGCGCCCGGCCGAGAGCGCTTGTGAGATCTCGCCGACCTGCGCGTCGGCGCGCGGCACCATCAGGTTGATCAGCGTGCTCTTGCCCATGCCGCTCGCGCCCAGCACCAGGGTCGCCTTGCCGGCCAGCAGCGGCGCGAGCGTCTCTCGCGCCGCTGCCGGGGCGGCCTTCAGCGCCGTCTCGACCACCGGCACGCCCATCGCCCGGTAGGGTGCAAGGCGCTCGCGCGCGAGCGCGGCGGCGGGCAGGTCGGTCTTGTTCAGCAGCAAGGTGCTGGCGATGCCGGCGTCCTCGGCGGCGATCAGCGCCCGGGTCAACTGGCTTTCGCTGAACACCGGCTCGCCGGCCAGCACGACCAGCAGCAGGTCGATGTTGGCGGCAAAGGATTTGGTGCGCCACTCGTCCTGGCGCGACAGCAGGTTGCGGCGCGGCTCCAGCGCCTCGATCACCGCCTCGTCGCCGGCCGCCTGCCAGCGCACGCGGTCACCGACGACGCACTGGCTCTTCTTGCCGCGCGGGTGGGCGATCAGGCGCCGGCC
>NZ_DATFAN010000007.1:0-14209 GCF_035254525.1 Ideonella sp.
TCCTGCGGCCGGTGCACCAGCGCGTAGCCCTGGCGGCCGAACAGCAGCGGCAGGTAGTCGTGCGCCGCCTGGTCGATCGTCACGCAGAACGGCGTGAGCCCCGCCGCGCGCGCGGCCTGCACCGCATGGCGCGTGTCTTCCAGCCCGTAGCGGCCTTCGTAGATGTCGAGGTCGTTGGGCTTGCCGTCGGTCAGGATCAGCAGCAGGCGCTGCCGCTCGGGCCGCGCCGCCAGGCGCTGCGTGGCGTGGCGGATCGCGGCGCCCATGCGGGTGTAGTAGCCGGGCTTGATCGCGCCGATGCGGTCGCGCACCGCGGCGCTCCAGCCCTCGTCGAAACCCTTCAGGTGCTGGATGCGCACGTTCTGGCGCCGCACTGACGAGAAGCCCAGCATCTCGAAGGGGTCGCCGCCGGCGGCCAGCGCCTCGCCGAAGACGAACAGCGACTCGCGGATCAGGTCAATCACGCGGGCGCCTTGTGTCGCATACGCGTCGGTCGACAGCGACAGGTCGGCCAGCAGCAGCGTCGCGAGGCTGCGCTCGGCGCGCTCGCGCTTCAGATAGACGCGCGGTGCATCGACCTGCGGGTGGTGGGCGGCTGCTATGCGGCGGCGCACCCAGGCATCGAGGTCGATCTCGTCGCCATCGGGCTGGGCATGCAGGCGGCGCGGCGCGGCGCGCAGCATCTCCATCTTGCGGCGCACGCGGCGGGCCACGGCGCGCAGCGCCGGGGGTGGCAGGAAAGCTTCGGGCGGCGTGGCGATCAGCGTCTGCACCGCACAGTGGCCGTCGATCAGGCGGCGCTGGCGCCAATCCCACTCGGGCAGGCGCTGGCCGGGGCCGAGCGGGCGGTCGTCGGCGGCGGCGCTGGGCAGGTCGAGATCGAAACGCACGCGGGCCGCGGCGCGCGATCCGTCGGGCGCGATGGCCAGCGTCTGCATGTCGTCGGCGGCGGCGAGCGCGTTGCCGTCGTTACTGTCGTCGTCGGCACGCTCGAGCTTGGTGAATTCGCCCCAGGACAGGATCGACTCGGCGCGGAAGAACATCATCAGCGGCGCACGGTGGCGCTCGTCCTGCACGCGCTCGGCGCGGCGGCGCCGGGTGTCGGCCGGCGTGTTCGCCGTCGTCGTCGCCGCGCCGGCATCGGCCGGCTCGGGCCGTGACGGCGTCGCCGATCCCGCGATCGCGCTGCCGCTGGCGTCCAGCCACAGCCACACCGGCGCCACGTCCGCCGGGCCGATGCCGAGGCCGGCCTGCGCCTGGCCGCGCAGCACCTGCTGCACCGCGCGCTCGGCCTCGGCTGCGCGGCCGCGAAGCCGGGCCGGTTCGGGCCGCTGCGCGAGCTGGGCCTGGCGAAGCACCTCGAACCGCGCAGCCAGGCCGGGAAAGGCCGCGAGCGCGGCCCGCGTGGCGGCGCCGTTGTCAGCCAGCCAGTCGCCGCTCGGCGCGCACTGCGAGGCCAGCGCCGCGAGCCAGAGGTAGAGATCGCGGTTCAGCGCCGGCGTGTCGAACACCGCCAGCTCGGCCGGCAGCGCGAAGACCTCGCCTTGCAGCCCGGCGAGCGCCGCGCGCTGGCCGCTGCCGCCGATGCGCTGCAGCCAGCGCCGCGGCCCGCCGATGCCGCGCTCACCCGCCGGCGCCAGCCGCACCGCCGCCGCGCCGCCGCCGGCGCGAAACATCAGCGCCAGCGTGCGCTGCATGTCGGCCAGCCGCACGGTCGCCGCCGCGTTCGGCGCGGGCGCCGCCAGCCGCGTGATCACGCGGTGCCACTGCTGGCCGACCCACTCTTCCATCAGCAGGCCTCGGGCAGCGTCGCCGGGGATGGCGCACCGGCATCGGCCGGCACCGCTTGGGCCAGCACGTGCGCGCCGGCCGGGCCGTGGCGCATGGACTCGCGCAGCGAATCGACCCCGACGGCCCATTGCAGCAGCGGCTCGCGCCGCTGCGTGCCCTGCGTGTCTTCGCAGGCCTGCACGCACAGGCCGCACTGCACGCACGAGAACTTGTGCCGCTTGAAGCTGCGCGGCTTGAGCTCCATCGGGCAGGCCCGGTCGCAGGCGTTGCCGTGCGGCGGGTCGCAGGTGCGGCAGTGCGAGGGGTGGGCGCGCTCCAGGCCCAGCGTCAGCGCGCTGCGCAGCGCGGATCGCGGCCGGCGCTGCGCCCCCTGGCCCCCGCGCGGGAAAGTGACGACGCGGCTGCGCGGGTTGGCCATCCACACGAGGCTCTGGAACAGGCCGACCGCACAGCCGAAGCGGCAGAAGTAGTGCCGCGCGAACATGAACTCGACGCTGAAGGCCAGCGTCGCGATGCCGAGGAAGCGCGCCTGGTTGCCAGTGAGCGTGCCCTGCAGCAGGTTGCCCCAGATCTCGGCCGGCGGCAGCAGGTAGCTCAGCAGCGTGATCGCCCAGGTGAAGCCGAACAGCACGCAGGACAGCGCGAACACCGGCCACCAGCGCGCGTTCGGCGCCACGCCGTCGGTGCGCGGCGTGCGTTGCCGATCCCACAGGCTCAGGCGCCCGCAGGCGCGCTGCAGCACATCGTTCAGCAGTTCGACGAGCGAGAAGTGCGGGCACAGCCAGCCGCAGTACATGCGGCCGTAGCGCCAGGCCACGCCGAGGAAGACCGCGATCAGCACGATCGCCGGCAGGAAGGCGCGCGTGACGATGCGCAGCGCCATCTCGTTGGCACCGATCTCGCCCGCGCGGAAGGCATCGACGCCGAGCGACCAGCGCATGCCGAGCACCCAGAGCTGGGTCTCGTGGAGGTCGAAGCGCAGCAGGTTCAGCGCCGGTGCGAGCAGGAACAGCGCGAAGAAGGCGATCTGGAAGGTGCGACGGCGGCGCTGCATGGGCACGAGGAGTGAGGAGTCAGGAGAAGCAGCGCCACCGTCGCGAAAATGGTTCGATCATTTCAAGCGCCGAGCACGGCGCCGACCACCTCGTCGAGCGCCGCCGCGGTATCGGCATCGTCGGTCAGCGCATCGACGATCGCCGCGCGGCAGGCCGCGTGCAGCGGCACGCCGGACACGGCCAGGCGCGCCGCCATCACCAGCAGCCGTGTGCTGGCGGTCTCTTCGAGATCGTGCTCGGTCAGGCGCCGCAGCGCCGTGCCGAGCCGCACCAGCGCGCCGGCGAGCGCGGCACTGGCACCGGCCTCGGCCTGCAGCACCGCCTGCTCGACCGCCGCCTCGGGGTAGCCGAAGTTCAGCGCGACGAAGCGTTGCCGCGTGCTGGGCTTCAGGCTCTTGAGGATGCTCTGGTAGCCGGGGTTGTAGGAGATGACCAGCATGAACTCCGGCGGCGCCGCGAGCAGCTCGCCGGTGCGCTCGATCGGCAGCACCCGCCGGTCGTCGGCCAGCGGGTGCAGCACGACCGTCGTGTCCTTGCGCGCCTCGACCACCTCGTCGAGGTAGCAGATCGCGCCGCTGCGCACGGCGCGCGCCAGCGGCCCGTCGGCCCACACGGTGCCCTCGGGGCCGATCAGGTGCCGGCCCACGAGGTCGGCGGCGGCCAGGTCGTCGTGGCAACTCACGGTGACCAGCGGCCGGCCGAGCCGCGCGGCCATGTACTCGACGAACCGCGTCTTGCCGCAGCCGGTCGGGCCCTTGATCAGCAGCGGCAGGCGCTGCTTCCAGGCGTGCTCGAACAGCGCGACCTCGTTGGCCTGTTCGGCGTAGAAGGGGGCAGTCAGGAGGCGCGTCTGTTCGCTGTGGTCCATTTCAGCCTTCCGTTTCGCAGTGGTTGGCGTGGGCTGGGAGCCGATACCCGCTCGGGCTCATGAGTACGCGCCCTCGGCCTGAAGGCCGAGGGTTCCCTGTGGTGCTCGGGCTTGTGGCCACTGTCGAACTCGCAGTTCGACGGCGGCCACGAATGCGAGCATTGGAGGGCACCCGAGCCGATGGCGAGGGCGCGGACACATGAGCCCCACCGCCTGCCGGCCCCCGGCCGCGCCGCCGCCGCCGCCGCCGCCCGAACGCCAAGCATCTCAAACCACCCTCTGCGCCGGCTGCGCCTTCAGGAACCCGCCCCCTTCACGCGCCCCGGCCGTCTCGGCGACCACCGGCTCACCCCCGATGAAGAAGCTTGTGAAGAACAGGAGCTGCCCGATCAGGAAGACCACCCCGCCGCCCATGCGGGTCCAGTAGAAGAAGCGCAGCTGGTCCTGCGTGGCCATGAAGCCCATCGCGCCTTCGGTGGGCAGGCGTTGCAGCCAGACCTGCAGGATGCCGGCCCCGGTGAGCGACAGCACCATCACCGCCATGCCGATCGTCATGATCCAGAAGCTCCACATCTCGGCGGCCTGCGCGCGCGGGCTGTTGGCCAGCCGGCCGCGCAAGGTGGGCATGGCATAGCTGATCAGCGTGATGACCACCAGCACGTAGGCGCCGTAGAAGGCCAGGTGGCCGTGCGCCGCGGTGATCTGCGAGCCGTGGGTGTAGTAGTTGACCGGGCTCAGCGTGTGGATGAAGCCCCACAGCCCCGCGCCGAGGAAGCCCATCACCGAGGTGCCGACGGCCCACAGCACGGCCGCCTGGTTCGGGTGCTCACGCCGGCGACGCTGCACCATGTTGAAGGCGAACACCGTCATCATGAAAAACGGAATCGGTTCGAGCGCCGAGAACACGCTGCCGATCCACTGCCAGTAGCCCGGCAGGCCGATGAAGTAGTAGTGGTGGCCCGTGCCGAGGATGCCGGTCATCAGCGCGAAGGCGATGATCACGTACAGCCACTTGTCGATCACCTCGCGGTCGACCCCCGTCGTCTTGACCAGCACGTAGGCCAGCAGCGCGCCGAGGATCAGCTCCCACACGCCCTCGACCCACAGGTGCACGACGAACCACCAGTACATCTTGTCGCGCACCAGGTTGTGCGGGTTGACGAAGCTGAACAGGAAGAAGATCGCCAGGCCCCACAGGCCCATCAGCAACACCAGCGAGATCGCCGTCTTTCGGCCCTTCAACACCGTCATGCTGATGTTGTAGAGGAAGCCCAGCGCGACCACCACGATGCCGAGCTTGGTCGGCAAGGGTTGTTCGAGGAACTCGCGCCCCATCGTCTGCAAGATCTCGTTGCCCGTGAGCTCCGCGAGCTTCGCGTAGGGCACCGCGAGGTAGCCGACGATCGTCAGCGCGCCGGCGACGAGGAAGATCCAGAACAGCGCGATCGCCAGCTTGGGCGAGTGCAGCTCCGTCTCGGCTTCCTCCGGCACCATGTAGTAGGCCGCGCCCATGAAGCCGAACAGCAGCCAGACGATCAGCAGGTTGGTGTGGACCATGCGCGCCTGGTTGAACGGGACGTAGGGGAACAGGAAATCCCCGATCACGTACTGCAGGCCCAGGCCCAGGCCGAACAGGATCTGCCCGGCGAACAGCGCCATCGCCGCGATGAAGTACAGCTTCGCGACCGATTGGCTCTTGTATTTGAGGACGGTGTTGGTCGTCATGGTCTTCAACCCTCGATGTTCGGCGGCCACTTCTCGGTGTTCACCTGGCTCGTCCATTTCAGGAACTCGACCAGCTCGTCGAGCTGCTGGTCGCTCAGGTTGAACTGCGGCATCTGGCGCCGGCCGGGTGCATGCGTCGGCTGCGCCTTGATCCAGGCCTTGATGAAATCGGGGCCGCGGCGCGTGTAGACGTTGCCGAGCTCCGGTGCGAAGTACGCGCCCTCGCCCAGCAGCGTGTGGCAGCCGATGCAGTTGCGGGTCTCCCAGATCTTCTTGCCCGCCACCACCTGCGGGGTGATGGCCTGCGCGTTCGAGCGCTGCGGGATGCGCTGCTCGGTGTGGAAGATGATCGCGGCGAACAGCAGCGCGAAGAACACGGCGCCGCCATAGAACATGTTCCGCGCCATCTGTTTGGTGAATCCGGCCTGACCGTGGCCCATGGCAGCCTCCTGCGATTTGGTGGCACATCCTGGCTGGCCGGTCGGGCATCGGCCTTGATCCGGTTCAAGAATTCGAGCGCGAGATCACCACACGAAGAGGAGCTGGGCCCAGATGGCGGCTGTCATCGACATCGGCACGGCGCACAGCGCCAGCGCAGCGGCCTGCCGCGGCCCGGCGGCGGCGCTGCGGCGCACCAGCCGCCACGCGAGCCACAGCGACCAGCCGAGCGCCAGCGCGAGCAGCGCGATGCGCACGGGCCTGACCCAGCCGAGCGCCACTCCCTCGGCACGCAGGTGGGTCACGGTCGTCATCGACAGGCCGAGGAACAGGCCGATGCCCGCCAGCGGCACCAGGGCCATCGCCAGGCGGCGCCAGCCCACCGTGCCGAGCAGGCCCTGCGCCGCGCGCAGCGCGAGCCAGGCGAGCCCACCGGCCAGCAGCGCGTAGCCGCCGATGTAGCCGAGGATCAGCAGGCCGTCGAGCCAGCTGAAGACATCGTTCGCCGCCGGCTCGTGCGTCAGCAGCCACCACGGGGCGTCGTCATCCAGCAGCGCGAACGCGTCGCGCGCCACCAGCCACTGCGCCGCCGCCTGCCTCAGTGCGACGAACCAGGGGCTCGCGCTCCACTGGAAAGCCCCGACGGCCACGCCGAGCAGGCCGAACAGCAGCAGGCTCGCCGACACCTCGCTGCGCGAGTCGAGGGCCAGGATCTCCGCGTTCGGCGACCGTGCGGCAAGCGCGATCGCGCCGCGGTGCCCGCTGCAGCGGCCGCACGCGTGGCAGGCCGAGGCGCCGTCGAGCTGGCGCAGGTTCAGCAGCGGCGCGCAATCGACCCGCGGCATCGGCCCGCGGTAGCCGCGCCAGGCCGCCTCGTCGGCACGGAAGTGCAGGGGAGATAGTTGGGCGAGCAGCGCGAACACGCCGCTGACGGGGCACAGGTAGCGGCACCACACGCGCTTCCCCTGGCCGTAGACATACCCCACGGCGACCGCAGCGATCGTCGAGCCGCCGAGGATCAGCAGCGCCGCGCGCGGGTGGTCGTAGACGCTGATCAGCTGGCCGTAGACCGTCGTCGCGATGAAGGCGAGCACCGGCCAGCCTCCCCAGCGCAGCCAGCGCGGGATCGAGCGGCCCAGGCCGTGGCGGCTGGCGAATTCGGTCAACGCCCCCTCGGGGCAGAACACCCCGCACCAGGCCCGCCCCACCAGCATCACGCTGAGAATCACGAAGGGCCACCAAAGGCCCCAGAAGACGAATTGCGCGAACAGGCGCAGGTCGTCGACGATGCTGGCGCCGGCGGGTGGCAGCGGCAGGAAGACCGGCACGACGAGCAGCAGGGCGTAGGCGCCGACCACCGCCCACTGGATGGCCTGGATCGCGCCGCGGTGGCGCTGCATCGCATCGCCCCAGCGTGCCGGCCAGGCCGGGCGCGCTGCAGGTGCGGGCGGCTGCGCCACGGGCGCGGCGACGATGGGGATGGTCTGGCGCATGGCCCGCTCGTTCATGCTCTCGCGGTCTCAGGGCCTGGATGCCTCGACCGCCAGGGCTGCCGGCCGGCGGCCGACGCGCGACAGCAGCGCGAGCGTGATGGCCCAGAACACGGCATCACCGGCGAGCAGCGCGGAGCTGTCCCACACCGGGTCCAGCCCCGGCGCGATCCAGTCCAGCGCGATCAGCTGGTCGATGCCGGCGGCCGGCAGCGAGGCCGCCACCAGCAGCAACAGGACCTCGCTGACACGGAACAGCCAGCGTGTGTTCAGGCCGCGCGCACCGCGCGCGACCAGCTCGCGCCGCATCGCCGGGCCGTGGCGGCGCATCCAGGCCACCATCTGCACGATCAGCGCCGCGGCACCGAACACGATGGCCAGGCGCACGGCCTCCAGCGCCTGGCCCTGCAGCTGGCTTTGCGCCAGCAGCGTCGCGCCGCCCAGAAGCGCCGCCAGGGCGACGCCCGCCGCCGCGCCCAGCGCCAGGCCGCGGCGCAGCCGATCACAAGCAGCGCTTCGAGGCTCTCTCGCCAGACGACGACGAAGGTGTTCAGCATGGGTTCTGTTCTCTGGTTCAGCGCGCCTGCAGCGTCAGGCCGGCGGCGTCGGGGTGGAATTCGTCGACGAAGCGGTAGCTGCCCGCGCGCAAGGGGTGCAGCACCAGGGTCGAGGCCGCGCCGGGTGCGAGCACCTTCTCGACCCGCAGGGCCAGGTTCTCGAACTCGCAGGGGCCGGTGCCGGCGTTGCGCACCGCCAGGCGCAGCCGGGTGCCGGCCGGCACCTCGAGCGTGGCAGGCGTGATGCGCCCGTTCTGCACCAGCACCGCGTAGGTCGGTGGCTCATCGGCCTGTGCAAGGGCGGCCGCGCCGGCCCAGAGCAGCACCGCCAGCGCGCGCCGCCCGCACCGCCCTGCCCGGCAACGCGGGCCCATCAGAAGCCCAGGCGGGCGCGCAGCCCGGCCACGAAGTAGCCCGATGCCTGCGGGTTCGCCGCCGGTCGGCCCACCCATTGCAGATCGGGCGTCAGCTCGACGCTGCCGTTCAAGTGCCAGCGGTAGTACAGCTCGGCCACGCGCTCGGCGCCAGAGGCCGCGGTGCCGATCAGGGCCTGGTCGGCCGCGGTGGCCTCGCGCCAGGCCCGGCTCGCGGGCAGCCAGGCGAAGGCGAGGCCCACGCCATCGGCCGCGCGGGACCAGGCCTCGCCGGCCAGCTCGCCGCCTAGCGTCAAGGCCTGGTCGAAGCCGCCGTGGCCGGTGGTGCGCCGGCCGTAGCGGCCGAACAGCCGCATCGACGCGGTCACACGCTGGTCCGCCGAGATGCCCCAGCCGGCGTGCGCGTGCGCCGTGCCGTCCAGTTCAGTGGCGCGGCCGTTGTGCCAGGCGTAGAGGCGGTAGGTGCCGTCCAGGCCCTGGATCCAGCGAGGTGAGGCCTCGAGCTGGGCGATGACGAAGGGCCGGCCCAGCGAGCCGGAGAAGTTGGCCGCCTCGCCAGAGCCGAACACGCCGAGCGACGCCCTCCAGCGCAGCGCCGCGTCGGCCTCGTCACGCCAGGCCAGGCGCAGGCCGGGCGTGAAGCCGTAGGCGTCGGCGCCGACGTCGCCGCCCGAATCGAGCAGCGGGTTGTGCACGAACACGTTGTTGACGAAGCGGGTGCCTTCGTCGTCGGCGGCTGCGTTCTGGTCGAAGAAGAGGAACGGGTCGATCTTGCCGACGTTCAGCTCCAGGTGCTGCCGGGCGTGCGGCTTGAAGCCGTCCAGCGGCAGCGGCACCTCGAGCTGGTACCAGGCCTGGGCCAGGATCGCGAACGACGAATCGGGGTCATCGACGCCGGCGATCTCGAACGCCGTCGTGTTCGGTGTGGACGAGAAGCCCGGCCGCGCCGCGATGCCGGCGCCCTGGCCGAAGCGCAGCTGCGTGAAGATCCGCCCGTCGGCGCTGCCCAGCGCGCCGCCGGGCAGCGCGAGCGCGATGTCGCCGCGGTAGTTGGCGCGGCTTTGCGCGTGGCCCGCCTCGCCGCCGCCCTCGCCCACGTGCTGCACCATGCCGACCAGGCTGGCGCTGGCGTTGATGTCTTCGAGCGCCTCGATCTGGCGCGCCGGCTTCTGCATCGACAGCGTCTGGTTCTCGACCGCCTTCAGCCGCGTGACCAGCTCGGGCTCGTTCTCGCTCAGCCGGTCGCTGGCAAGCGCGCGCTCGACCCCGTCGGCCTGGGCCTGCGCGGCATCCAGCCGCTGCTCGAGCACGCGGTTGCGCTGCTCGAGCTGCTGCAAGCGCTGCATCACCTCGGCCAGCCGGGCCTCGAGCTGCGCCGTGTCATCCGCCGCGGCCTGGGCGGTTCCGCCGTACAGGCCAACGGTCAACACCAAGCCGACCGCGACAACCGGCAGGGCGCGCGGGGGCCCCATCAGTACCCCCCTTTCTTGCCGATGCCGGCGTAGGTGAAGTCCCACTCCACCTCGAAGGGCTTGAACCAGGGCCGCACGCCGGTGGCGCGGTCGGTGTGGCGCCCGAAGTGGTGGCCCAGCGGGTTCTCCTTCGCGTTGGGCGGGTAGACCGTGTACTTCACGTGGTACTTGCCCGGGCCCTGCAGCTTCACGTTGTCGCCGTAGTGCGGGCCGTCGCTGGCGACCATGGCCATGAAGTCGCCGCCGATCGGCTCGCCCGCGGCGCCCAGCTTGCGGATCTCGTAGCGGATGAACAGGAACGGCACCCAGGCGCCCTCGGCATAACCGTGCGGGTTGTCGGCCAGCGCGTGGATGTCGGCCTCGATGTGGATGTCCGACTCGGCCGCCTTGCGCATGTGGCCCTCGGGCTCCATGTCCACCGGCTGCAGGTAGACCGCCGCGAGCTCCATGCCGGCCATGCTCACCGGGCTGCCGATCGGGTATTCGAGCGCCTGGGCGGCGCCGGCCCAGGCCAGCAGGGTGGCGCAGGCCACGGCGGCGCGGGTGGTTGACGGATGCATCTCTCCTCCAATTGAATGCGAATGATTCGCATCATTCAGGGCATCCGGGGATGTGGATTTGATCCAGCACAAGGCTTGGCCCGTCTGTCGTCCGCATAGTTGCATCTGGAATACATCTTTATGAACGCCCCCTTCCCTTACGACGGGCCCGAGGCCCTGGTCCCGCCCATCACCCAGGCCCTGACCCGCGTGGTCGACCCGGAGGTCGCGCTGAACATCGTCGACCTCGGGCTCGTATACGGCGTGGACGCGCGCGACGGATGCGTGCAGTTGCGCATGACGATGACCTCGGCCGCCTGCCCGGTGGCCGGGCTGATCGTCGACGAGGTCGAGACCGAGCTGGACCGCGCGCTGCCGCCGGAGTGGAAGATCAAGGTCCAGCTGGTTTGGGAGCCGCCATGGAGCACCGACTGCCTGAGCGAGCGCGCCCGCGCGTTCATGCGCTGGTGACACCGCCCCGGCTGGCCACCCGCGCGGCCGCGCTGGCGCTGTTCGGCGCGGTGGCCGCCACGCTCGTGGCCGGGGTGCTCGGCGGGCTCGGGCGGCTGGGCGCGGCGCCTGCGCTCGAGGCGCCCTGGGCCGGCCAGGCGCTGCTCGCCCACGCGGCACTGATGATCGGCGGCTTCTTCGGCACCGTGATCGGCCTGGAGCGCGCGGTGGCACTGCGCCACCCGGCGGCGTTCGCCGGGCCGGTGGCCTCGGCGGCCGGTGCGCTGGCCTTGCTGGCGGGCCAGGCCGAGCTCGGCCGCGCGCTGCTGTGGCTGGCCTCGCTGGCCTTCTGCGCCGCCAACGTGGCCATCGTGCGGCGCCAGCGCGCCGCGCACACGGGGCTGCTGCTGGTCGCGGCGGGTGCCTGGGGCGTGGGCAACACGCTGTTCGCACTCGATGGGGCGAGCGGCCCGGTGCTGCCGTGGTGGTTCGCCTTCCTGGTGCTGACGATCGCCGCCGAGCGGCTCGAGATGACACGGCTGTCGCGCCGCCGCCCCGCCGCGCTGCCGGCCTTCACCGCCATCGTCGTGCTGCTGCTGGCTGGTGCGGCCGCGTCGGCCTGGTCGCCGCGCGACGGCGGGCTGCTGTTCGGCGCGGCGCTGGTGGCGCTCGCGGGCTGGCTGTTCATCTTCGACATCGCCCGCCACACGCTGCGCGCGGCCGGCCTGGCGCGCTACATGGCGGTGTGCCTGCTGGCCGGCTATGCCTGGCTGGCAGTGGGCGGCGTGGCCTGGGCGGCGACGGCGCACGGCGCCGCGACGCGCGACCTCGCCCTGCACGCGCTGGGCCTGGGCTTCGTGTTCGGCATGGTGATGGGCCATGCGCCGGTCATCCTGCCGGCGCTGACGCGGCTGAAGCTGCAGTTCGGCATCGCCTTCTATGCGCCGCTGGCAGCGCTGCACGCCTCGCTGCTGTGGCGCTTCGGTGCCGGCTTCTCCGATCTGGCCCGACGCGCCGGCGGGGCGCAGCTCAACGCGCTGGCGCTGCTATGGTTCGCGCTCACCGTGGTCGGTGCGATCGTCGTGTGGCGCCTGCGGCACGGCCGCGCCGACGCTGCCCGCCCCGGCCGGCGCCGCGCCTGAAACGAGCATGGACTACTTCGTCGTCAAGACCATCCACCAGAGCGCCGTGGCACTGTCGATCACCGGCTTCTTCGCCCGCGGCCTGGGCGCGCTGATGGGCGCGCGCTGGGTCACGAGCCGGGCCGCGAAGACACTGCCGCACCTGGTCGACACCGTGCTGCTGCTGTCGGCGCTGACGCTGGCCTGGCTGCTGCGCCTGCACCCGGGCAACGCGCCCTGGCTGCTGGCCAAGGTCATCGGGCTGCTGGTCTACATCGGGCTGGGCATGGTGGCGCTCAAGCCGCAGCGGCCGGTGCCTGTGCGCGCCGCGGCGTGGCTCGGCGCGTTGGCCACTTTCGGCTGGATCGTCTCGGTCGCGCTGAGCAAGCGGCCGCTGGGCTTCTTCGGCTAGGAACCGCGCACACCTCCATTCGTCCAACGAGGGCACAGGCGGTCGCGGGCCTGCATTGTGCGAGCATCAGCGCGATGAACGACGACACCGAGACCTCCCACTTCGCCCAGCTGCTGCAGGCCGCTGCCGCGCAGCCGCAGCCGCAATGCCTGCTCTTCGTCTTCGCCGGCGCCGAGCTGCCGCCCGATGCCACACCGGCCCAGCGCGAGCGCTTCGAGCGCGGCGAGGGCGGCGCCCTGGCGCCGCTGATGTGCGTCGACAAGACGCCCGACGAGCTGAGCGGCTTCGCCGCGCTGGCCGACGAGGCGCGCCAGTTCGGCCCGCCCTGGCAGGTCGTCTTCGTGGCCGGCCTCGGCGGTGCCAACGGCCAGCCGCCCTCTGACGCCCAGGTGAGCCAGGCCTTGGACCGCATGGTCGACGCCATCAAGCAGGGGCGCTTCGCCGGCTATGCGGCGTACGACCCGTCGGGCCGCCTGCTCAGCTTCAGCTGAGGCGCCGCGGCTCATGCGCCGTCGACTCGCGCTGGCCTGGGCCGCCATCTGGCTCGCCCCGGTGGCGCGAGCCGCCGAGGCGAGGCTCGCCGCACCCAACGTCGTGCCGATCACGCCGCACCTGGTGACCTCGGGCCAGCCGACCGCCGACTCCCTGGCCACGCTCGGCCAACTCGGCTTCGAGGCGGTGATCTACCTCGCGCCGTTGTCGGTGCCCGATGCCGTGGCCGCCGAGCCCGAGCTGCTGGCCCGCCAGCACATCGAGTTCCTCAACGTCCCGATCGCCTTCGACCAGCCGAGCGCGGCCGATGTCGAGGCGGTGGCCAACGTGCTCGACCGCTGGCGCGACAAGAAGGTGCTGGTGCATTGCCAGGTCAACATGCGTGCGTCGAGCATGGTGTTCCTGTACCGCGTTCTCCGGCTGAAGGAGCCGCCCGAGCGGGCATACGAGGCGGTGGAACAGGTCTGGTCGCCGCGCGGCGCATGGCGCCGGCTGATCGTCGAGCAACTGCGCGAGCACGGCATCGCCTTCGAGCCGTACTGAGCGATCACACCTTGGGGCCGCCGTCGCTGCCAGGCTACCGGCGCGCGAGGGCGGCGACGGCATCGCGCAACCAGGGGCGCCGATTCGCGCGGCGGGCCGCGGCATGCACCTGCACGAATGCGGCGCCGGCGCGCAGTCGACGCCGCACCTCGGCTGGCGAGCTCGCCCCGCCGACGCTGATCAGGCACAAGCGCCGACCGACCGCTTGCGCCACGCGGCGCAGGGTCTGGCGGTGCTCGGCCGCGCCGATGCCTTCGGCCGACAGCAACAGGCCATCGGCGCCACACGCCGCGAGGGCCTGCGCGAGGCCGACCGCATCGCCACGCAGCCAGGCGGACGGCAGCTTGGCCACCAGCGGCATTCGCCGGCCGCCGCCGCACGCCAGGCGATCGCGCTCGGCCGCGAGGTGCGCGACGAGCTCGGCGAACGCGGCCGGCGCCGGGCGATCGCGCCCCGGGTTGAGGGTGACGTAGTCGGCCAGGCCATGCAGCTGGCCCAGCAGGCCCGCCAGCTCGTCGGCGGCCGCCGGCCACGGCGTTGCCGCTCGCTTGGCCAGGCTCACCCCCTGGGCCGCGTGCGAGCCGGGCGCCTGCTTCCCGGCACGTGCGCGCCGCAACGCCCGGATGGCGTGCGCCAGCTCGCGGCTGCCAGCGCCGACGCTGCCGATCTCCACCGCCCCGAGGCCCAGCCACCCCGCCCGGCCGGCCAATGCACCACGGCGATCGAAGCCCGCGGCCAGGCCGAGCGCCGAGGGCAGCTGCAGGCCCATCGCGCTCACCCCGCGCGCGGGGAACCCGACTGGTGCCGCCTCGCGCCGCCGCGCCGACGCCACCAGGGCCCGCAACGCCCAGCGCGTTCGCAGCGCCTTGTTGCTCACGGCGC
>NZ_DATFAN010000008.1:0-48580 GCF_035254525.1 Ideonella sp.
CTTCTGCTTGCCCTCGGCGATCCAGAAGGGCACCAGGTGGCTGACCTTGTGCGCCGCCAGCGGGTAGTCGGGCGGATGCGACAGGTAGGAGTCTTTCGCCGGCTTGCCGGGCTCGGGCATGGGTTGTGGCCAGCCCATGCCGCGCGGCAGGCAGTAGCCGCCCTTCTTCTCGACGTTGCCCGTCATGATCGGCAGCATCATGCAGGCCTTCTCGTTGTACGAGCCGTACAGGTGCTTGGCCGGGCCGCGGTAGGTGAACAGCGTGGCCGGCTTGGTGGTCGCGAACTCGCGCGCGATGCGCTCGATCGTCTCCACCGGCACGCCCGACAGCTTCGAAGCCCACTCCGGCGTGTAGGGCTTGTAGTGCTCCTTCAGCTCGGCGGTCGTGACGTTGGTCCAGGTGTCGATGAACTCCGAGTCCTGCAGGTCTTCACGCAGGATCACGTGGCCCATCGCCAGCGCGACCGCGCCGTCGGTGGCGGGGAAGACCGGGATCCACTCGTCGGAGAAGCCCGCGGTGTTCGACAGGCGCACGTCGAAGGTCACGATCTTCATCTGGTTGTCGATGCGGCCTTCGGTCACGCGCTGCGACAAGGGGTTGTGGAAGTAGGCCGCCTCCAGCACGTTCGAGCCGAAGTTCAGCACGTACTTGGTGTTGGCGAAGTCGGGCGTCTCGATGTCGGGGCCCCAGGTCGGCTCCATGCCCACCTTCTTCGACGATTCGCACACCGAGGTGTGGTTCACCACGGTGGCCGAGCCCAGCGTCTTCATGAAGCGGTCCAGCGTGCCGCCGGTACGGTTGCGGCCGTACTTCAGCATGATGGTGTTCGGGTCTTCCTTCAGCGCGGCGTCGAGCTTGTGCGTCAGCTCGGCCAGGGCCTCGTCCCAGGTGATGCGCTTCCACTTGCCCTCGCCGCGCGCACCGACGCGCTTGAGCGGGTAGAGGATGCGGTCGGGGTCGTAGCTGTACCACATGCCCGAGTTGCCCTTGGCGCACAGCCGGCCGCGGGTCGAGACATGCTCGGGGTTGCCTTCGAGCTTGACCACGCGGTCGTTCTCCAGGTAGGCGATCGCGCCATCCTGGATGTTGCAGACGTGGCAGCCGGTGGGCACGGCGCGGCGCTCGACGGCGGTGACCGGGCCGATGTCCTTGCCGCCGAGTTGGCTCTCCATGGCACCGACCAGGCGCGGCGCCACGGCCGCGGCCGCGCCGGTGCCTGCGCTGACCTGAATGAATGTGCGACGCGTGACGGAGGGGGTCTTCATGTGCTGTTTCCTCGCGAACGGTTCAGTACAGAGATTCAGTACAGGGATTGCATCTGCTGGGGCGCCATCAGGATGGCGTAGCGCAGTGCGGCGCTGCCCACCAGCACCAGCAGCGAGGCCAGCGCCATGGTGGCCGGGCGCTGCCCCACCGGGGCGAGCAGCAGGGCCACCGGGGCCACCGTGCCGGCCACGACGCCCAGGCCGACGAAGATCAGGCCCATCGTTCCGGTGGTGAGGATGATGTAGGTGAGCTCCTCGGCGCTGCCGCCATAGTTGGTGGTGCCCAGGATGCCGATCAGCACCACACCCACCGCGCCCACCGACCACATCAGGTACTGCCGCAAGGTCGCCTGGGCTTGCGCATTGCCGCGCGCCAGCAAGGCGCTGGCCGCCGCGCCCGACGCCATCGCCAGGGCGACGAAGAGTACCGGCATGACGGGCGTGTTCCACATCGGCCGCGATTGGTGGACGGAGAGGTCGTAGCCGGTGTAGATGGGCAGGCCCAGGGCCAGCAGGGCCACCACCAGGGCCAGCGCCTTGCCGCGCTTGTCGTCCCCCTTGTTCAGCAGGAACAGGTAGACCACCAGCGCCACGCCGAAGGCCACGATGTTCAGCGAGCCCCAGGCCAGCGGCGACGTGAAGTGCAGGTAGACCGGGTTGAGCACATTGAGAAAGCGCAGCGGCTGCGACAGGTCGCCGATCAGCAGCAGGCCGCCGATCGCCAGCAGCACGAACGCGCCCCAGGCGGCCGGCTTGCGCAGCTCGGCGAGCTCGGGCTTGTGCCACGACAGGAACGAGAAGAACGCGAGGCCCGCGCAGATCCCGATGACGAAGAAGTAGATCGCGTAGGTCGAGTGCCACGACACATCGTGGAACCAGAGATATTCACCCATGGTGTTGTGCCTCTCAGATGTTGAAGTGGTTCCTGAACGCGGCGCGCTGCTGGTCCATCACTTCGCTCTTCTGGTAGCCCTCGCGCCCGAACTCGGTCTGGTTGCGATCGGCGCCGATGTAGAACACGTGGGGCTTGGTTCCCTGCTCGGGCCGCAGCACCTGGGTGGGGTTCTTGGCCACCAGGTACGAGACCTCGCTGTTCGGATCGTTCAGGTCGCCGAACACGCGGGCCCGGCCGATGCAGGTCTGCACGCAGGCCGGCACCAGGTCCTGCGTGACGCGGTGGAAGCAGAAGGTGCACTTGTCGACCACGTTCGTGATCGGCGTGTAGGTGCGGTGCGACGGCAGCATGAAGCGCGCGTTGTACGGGCACGCCGCCATGCAGCTGCGGCAGCCGATGCAGCGGTCATAGCGCTGCAGCACGAAGCCGCCGTCCTCCACCACGAAGGTGGCTTCCACCGGGCAGTTGCGCACGCAGGGCGGGTCGTCGCAGTGGTTGCACAGGCGCGGCAGGAACTTGCGCGACACGTTCGGGTACTTGCCCGTCACCTTGTACGGGACCCACGTGCGGTTCACGCCCAGCGGCGTGTCGTACTCGGCCTTGCAGGCCACCTGGCAGGCCATGCAGCCGATGCAGCGGCGCGTGTCGACCACCATGGCATACCGCTTCTTGGCCGCCTTGCCGCTTGTCGCCTGCGGCGTGGCGCTGGTTGCTTCACTCATCGATTTGTCTCCTGAGGATGAAGGCCGAATCTCTTTTGGGGCCAGCCAGTCACGGGCTCTTATGCGCAACCGCCGTGCCAGGCGAGCTCAGCCCCAAAGCGAGGGATCACCCTTAGGAAAACGCGGCTGCAGAGCTTGATCTGCCTCAGGAAGGTTTCGAAAACGAAACGTCACCAGGGTTTGCCCGCGGCTTCGGCGTTACGAAACCGCCATGTACTGGCGCCGTTGTCGGGAGTTGATGGAGTCGGGCAATGCAGCGTCGGGGGGTCTTGCAGTTCGGAGCCGCCTGGGGATTGGTGCAGGCCGCACCCGCGGTTCGGGCTGCGGAGCCGCCACTGCGGGTCGGGCTCACGGCCGTCATCCTGGCCGACCAGGCCGCCTTCCTGGCGCGCTGGAGCGGCTACCTCGCGCAACAGGTCGGCCGCCCCGTCACCTTCGTCGCACGCGAGTCGTACCAGGCCATCCTCGACCTGCTGTTCTCCGACCAGCTCGACGCCGCCTGGATCTGCGGCTACCCGTATGTCCGGCACCAGGCGCAGCTGCAATTGCTGGCGGTGCCGATGTTCCAGGGCGCGCCGCGCTACCAGTCCTACCTCATCCGCACCCTGGGCAGCCCCTTGCGCGGCTGGCAGGATCTGCGCGGGCAGGTGCTGGCGTTCTCCGACCCGCTTTCGAACTCGGGCTGGCTGGTCGCGCAGCGGCAGCTTCGGCTGGCTGGGCTGGGCATCGGCGATCTGCGGCGCAGCTTCTTTGCGCACGGCCACCGCAATGTGGTCGAGGCCGTGTCCACCGGCCTGGCGCAGGCGGGCTGCGTCGATGGCTATGTCTGGGAAACCATGCGTCACCAGGGCATGCCCGCGGTCGCGAAGACCGAAGTGATCTGGCGATCGGCCGAGTTCGGTTTCCCGCCCATCGTCGCGCGCGCCGGCAACGCCGATGCAGGCCTGAAGCCGCTGGCGTTGGCGTTGCAGCACATGCCGCAGGATGCGCAGGGCCGCGCGCTGCTCAAGTCGCTGAACCTGTCGGGCTTCACCAGCGCCACGCCCGCCCTGTTCGACTCCATTCGCGAACTGGCCAGCAGCGTGAACGGCGGCGCGCGCTCCTGAACCATGCTGTCGCGCCTGCCCTACCGCATCCAGATTCCGCTGGGCCTGTCGCTGGCCGTGACCCTGTCCGTGCTGCTGGTCAGCGTGGTGGCGGCGCAGATCTCGGCGGTGTCGGCGCGGCAGGGCGTGCTGTCCACCGCGCAACGGGTGGTGGACCTGCTGGCCGCGCAGGGGCGGCCGCTGCTGATGGCCGACGACACCTGGCGCGCCTACGAGCTGCTGCGCAACGCCGCCACGCTGCTGCCGGATGCCGAGCAGGGGTTCGCGCGGGCAGCGATCCTGGATGCGCAGGGTTTCTGCCTGGCCGGCTCGGACCCGTCGCGGCTGCAGACCGGCGCGCGGGTGCTGGGGGTTCGCGTCGGCCAGTTCGTGCTGCCGGCCAGCGCTGAGCTGACCAACCCGACGGCGCTGGAGGCGCTGAACGGCAACCTGGCGATGATCCAGCCCATCCGCAGCGCCGATGCGCAGGTCGTGGGCTTCGTCTACGCCGAAGTCGATGCCGGGGCGTTCGCGCCCGACTGGGCCACGCTGGCCACACCGGCCCTGGTGGGCGCGGCGCTGGCAGTGATCGTGCTGCTGCCACTGGGCTGGTTCGCGGGGCGCCGCATGGCGCGCCCGGTGGCGCAGGTCGCTCGGTGCATCGCGCAGATCGGGCGGGTCGACCTGGCGCAACTGCAGGCCCAGGTGCCCACCGGCGACGACCCCGAGATCAACCGCATTTCGGGCGCCATCCGGCGCCTGCTGGCCGAGATGATGGTGCGGCAGGCCAACGAGCAGCGGGCCCTGGCTGCCGAGCGCCTGGCGGCCGTGGGGCGCATCACCGCGGCGGCCGCCCACGAGATCAACAACCCCCTGGCCGGGCTGCTCACGGCCACCCGCACGCTGCGCCTGCACGGCGATGCACCGGAAACTCGGCAACGCACGATCGACCTGATCGAGCGGGGCCTGCACCAGATCCGCACCATGACCGCCGCGCTGCTGCCGCAGGCACGCGTCGAGGACCGGGCGCTGAGCGCCAAGGACCTGGACGACGTGGTCACGCTCGCGCAGGCCACGGCCGCCATGCACAGCGTGAGCATCGGGGTCGCGACACACATCGAGGCGCCCTTGCGGGTGCCCTCTTCCCTGTTCAGGCAGGTGATGCTGAACCTGCTGCTCAACGCCATCAAGGCCGCCGGCACCGGTGGCCAGGTGCATGCCACGCTGACCTGCACGCCCGAGCGCGTCCAGTTCATCGTGGCCAACACGGGGCAGGCCATGTCGGCCGAAGCGCTGCAGGCCAGGCTGCAGGCGGAAGACCGCCACGACCCGCATGGCTTCGGCCTGTGGATCTGCCGCGAATTCGCCGTGCGCCACGGCGGCCACTTCGACGCCGCCGCCGCATCCGACATCCCACCCCCCTACCGGACCAGCCTGACCTTCTGGCTGCCCAACCAGGCCCACCATGAGCACAAGCCACCTGCTGCTGATTGAAGACGACCTCATCCTCGGCGAATCCCTCGTTCAGCGCTTCGAGATCGAAGGCGTCAAGGTCAGCTGGGTCCGCCGCCTGGCCGAAGCCCAGCCGCTGGTCGAGCACCGCCTGTGGGGCGCGGTCGTCAGCGACGTCCGCCTGCCCGACGGGCTGGCCACCGAGTGGTTCGCCCAGCTCGCCGCCGACAAACGGCTGCAGCCCTGGTACTTCCTGACCGGCTACGGCAGCGTCAACGACGCCGTGGGTGCCCTGCACGCCGGCGCCCGCGAGTACCTGACCAAGCCTTTCGACATCGAGAAGCTGGTGACCCTGGTGCTGGATTCGCTGGCCAGCTCCACCCGCGTTCCCGCCGAAGCCGTGCTGGGCATCTCGCCCGCCATGCGGCAGGTCGAGGAAGTCGCCCGCAAGCTGGCGCGCCAGAAGACCTCGGTGCTGGTGACGGGCGAGTCCGGCGTCGGCAAGGAGGTGGTGGCCCAGCTGATCCACCAGCTCGACCCGCGCAGCAAGAGGGGCGAGTTCATCCCGGTCAACTGCGCGGCCGTGCCCGATTCGCTGATGGAGGCCGAGTTCTTCGGCTACGAGAAAGGCGCGTTCACCGGCGCCATGCGCACCCACAAGGGCTTCGTGGAGCGGGCCCACGGCGGCACGCTGTTCCTCGACGAAGTGGGCGACCTGCCGGCGCACATGCAGGCCAAGTTCCTGCGCGTGCTGCAGGAGCGCTCCTTCTTCAGGCTCGGCTCCGAGCGGGCCACGCAGAGCGATTTCCGCATCATTGCGGCGACCAATCGCGACCTGTACGCCGACATGCTGGCCGGCACGTTCCGCGAGGATCTGTTCTATCGCCTGGCGGTGATCCGCATCGAGATCCCGCCGCTGCGCGACCGGCCCGAGGACATCCGCTGGCTGACCGAGCTGATCCTCCAGCAGATCACGGCCGAGCAAGGGGTGCCGATCGCCATGTCCGAGCGCTTCATGCGCGACCTGATGGGCCGTAACTGGCGAGGCAACGTGCGCGAACTTCGCGCCTTCCTGGAACAGGCGGTGGTGCTGAGCAACGAGGGCGTGCTGGATGTGCCCGGCGGACCCCCTTGCGACGAACCGCCCCGCGAGTCGCCGGAAGACCAGGCCGGCGACGATGCGCCGACGAGCCTGCAGGCGATGGTCGAGGAGGTCGAGCGCCGGCACATTCGCGCAATGCTGCAGCGCACGCAGAGCAACATGGGCCAGACCGCCAGCCTGCTGGGCATCAGCCGCAAGACCTTGTGGGAGAAGATGCGGAAGCTCGGCGTCACGCGGGAAGAATCGGAACGGTGCTGACATGTCCATGAGCGAAACCTCGACCGTCGGGCGGGCCTGGCTCGCTTCGGCGCCGCGCCATCTGTTCTTCACCGGCAAGGGCGGGGTCGGCAAGACCTCGCTCGCCTGTGCCTCGGCGCTCGCGCTGGCCGACAGCGGCCGGCGTGTGCTGCTCGTCAGCACCGACCCAGCCTCGAATCTCGACGAGATGCTGGGCACACCGCTGTCCGACACACCGACGCCGATTGCCGGCGCGCCGAACCTGTCGGCGCTGAACGTCGACCCCGAAGCGGCTGCCGATGCCTACCGCCAGCGCGTGCTGGCGCAGATGCCGGCCGGCGCCACCGAAGCCGAGCGCGGCACGGTGCGAGAGCAGCTCTCCGGCGCCTGCACCACCGAGATCGCCGCGTTCGACGAGTTCACCGGCCTGCTCGCCGGTGACGCAGCCGGCTACGACCACGTGATCTTCGACACCGCGCCGACCGGCCACACGCTGCGCCTGCTGAGCCTGCCCAAGGCCTGGACCGGTTTTCTCGAAGGCAACGACCGCGGCGCGTCATGCCTCGGGCCGCATTCGGGCCTGAAGATGCAGGAGGCGCGCTTTCGCCAGGCGCTGCTAGCGCTCGGCGACGCGGCGCGCACGCGCATCGTGCTGGTGGCCCGGGCCGACGGGCCATCGCTGCGCGAAGCGGCGCGAACGCAGGGCGAGCTGCTCGCGCTCGGTCTCGCGAACCAGACGCTGGTCGTCAACGGGGTGCTGCGCGATGCCGCACCGGGCGACGCCGTGGCGCAGGCGCTGCGGGCCCAGGCCGAACGCGAACTCGCCGGCATGCCGGACAGCCTGCGCGCGCTGCCGTGCGACGAAGTGCCGCTGCGCAGCTACGACATGGTGGGCCTGGCCGCGCTGCGCGCGCTGCTGGACGATGCCGCCCTCGCACCGAGCCCGCCCGTCCCGCGCGCCGACCTGACCGGCATCGGCTCCTTGCGCGACCTGGCCAACGCGCTGGCCCGGCAGGACCGCGGGCTCGTGATGGTGATGGGCAAGGGCGGCGTCGGCAAGACCACCATCGCGGCCGCGTTGGCACTTGCGCTGGCTGCGCGGGGAAAGAGCGTGCACCTGTCGACCACCGACCCGGCCGCGCACCTGGCCGCCACGCTCGACGGCAGCGTGCCCGGCCTGCAGGTCGACCGCATCGACCCGCATGCCGAGACGCAGCGCTACATCGACAAGATCATGGCCACCAAGGGCCGCGACCTCGACGACGCCGGCAAGGCGCTGCTGCTCGAAGACCTGCAATCGCCCTGCACCGAGGAGGTGGCCGTCTTCCATGCCTTCTCGCGCATCGTCAGCGAGGCACGCAGCGCCTTCGTCGTGCTCGACACTGCCCCCACCGGCCACACGCTGCTGCTGATGGACGCGACCGGCGCCTACCACCGGCAGATGACGCGCGACTTCGAAGGCAACGCGTCGGCCCGCATCGTGACCCCGCTGATGCGGCTGCAGGATCCGGCCTACACCCGCATCGTGCTGGTCACGCTGGCGGAGACGACGCCGGTGTCCGAGGCCGCTGCACTGCAGGACGACCTGCGCCGGGCTCGCATCGAGCCTTTTGCCTGGGTCGTCAACCGCAGCCTGGCCGCGTCGGGCTGCACGACGCCGGTGCTGGCCGCGCGCCTGGCGGGCGAGCGGGCCCAGCTGGCCCGGGTCGCCGGCAGCCTCGCACAACGAACCTACGTCATTCCCTGGCGGGTCGAGCCGCCGATCGGGCTTCGCGCCCTGCGCGAGCTCGATGCACCCGCCGACAACACCACCACCGCATGAAGATCTTCGGTATCGCCGGCCATTCCGGCATGGGCAAGACCACGCTGCTCGAGCGGCTGGTGCCCGAACTCTCGTCGCGCGGCCTGGTGGTCTCGCTGATCAAGCACAGCCACAAGGACATCGACATCGATCGCCCGGGCAAGGATTCGTACCGCCTGCGTGAATCCGGCTGCAAGGAGGTGCTGCTGCTGGGCAACCAGCGCTGGGCGCTGATGCACGAGTTGCGCGGCGCCGAGGAGCCGCCGCTCGACTATCTGCTCGACCGCATGCAGCACTGCGACCTGGTGCTGGTCGAGGGCTTCAAGCACGGGCGCTTCCCGAAGCTCGAGGTGTGGCGGGCCGAGCTGGGCCGGCCCACGCTGTGGCCCGACTGGCCGGGCATCGTGGCGATCGCCGGCGATGCGCCGCCGGGCGCGGCGAGCGCCGTGGAGCTGCTCCCGCTGGCCGACACCGCGGCGATCGCCGAAAGCGTCCTGAGGCACGCGGCACCGCGCTGAAGCGCGCGTATCGTCTGCCTCAGGCGAGCACGGCGCTCGTGTGCAGCAGATCGGCGCCGAGCGCCTCGGCGACCTCGATGCCGTCGACGCCGGCCGACATGATGCCGCCGGCATAACCTGCGCCCTCGCCGGCCGGGAACAGCCCGCGGACGTTGACGCACTGATAGTCCTTGCCGCGCGGGATGCGCAGCGGCGAGGACGTGCGCGTCTCGACCCCCGTCAGCACCGCATCGGCCATCGCGAAGCCGCGGATCTGCTTGTCGAAGGCGGGCAGCGCCTCGCGCACCGCGGCCAGCGCGTAATCGGGCAGGCTGCCGCGGCCGGGCTCGTTCAGGTCGGTCAGGCGCACGCCCGGCTTGTACGAGGGCAGCACGCTGCCGAACTCGCGCGCCACCGCGGCGCCGTGCCGGCCGGCGACGAAATCGCCGACGAGCTGGCCCGGCGCGATGTAGCCGCCCTCGCCCAGCTCGTAGGCACGCGATTCCCAGAAGCGCTGGAAAGCGATGCCGTCCAGCGGCGACACCGGGCCGTCGGCCAGGCCGTCCTGCCGGTAGTCCTGCGGCGTGATGCCGACGACGATGCCGGCATTGGCATTGCGCTCGTTGCGCGAATACTGGCTCATGCCGTTGGTGACGACGCGCATCGGCTCGGAGGTGGCGGCCACCACCGTGCCGCCGGGGCACATGCAGAAGCTGTAGACCGAGCGGCCATTGCCCGCGTGGTGCACCAGCTTGTAGTCGGCCGCGCCGAGGATCGGGTGGCCGGCGTTCGGGCCGAAGCGGGCCCTGTCGATCACGCTTTGGGGGTGCTCGATGCGAAAGCCGATCGAGAAGGGCTTGGCCTGCATCGCCACACCGCGCCCGTGCAGCATCGTGAAGGTGTCGCGCGCGCTGTGGCCGAGCGCCAGCACGACGTGGTCGGCATCGAGCTGCTCGCCGCTGGCCAGCGTCAGGCCTCGGACGTGCCCGTCTTCGATGCGGATGTCGGTGACCCGCTGCTCGAAGCGGATCTCGCCGCCCAGCGCCTCGATGTCGGCGCGCATCTTCTCGACCATGCCGACGAGGCGGAAGGTGCCGATGTGCGGCTTGCTGACGTAGAGGATCTCCTCCGGCGCGCCGGCCTTGACGAACTCGGTCAGCACCTTGCGCGTCAGGTGGCGCGGGTCGCTGATCTGGCTGTAGAGCTTGCCGTCGGAGAAGGTGCCCGCCCCGCCCTCGCCGAACTGCACGTTCGACTCGGGGTTCAGCACGCTCTTGCGCCACAGGCCCCAGGTGTCCTTGGTGCGCTCGCGCACGGGCTTGCCGCGTTCGAGCACGATGGGCTCGAGGCCCATCTGCGCCAGCACCAGCGCCGCGAAGATGCCGCAAGGCCCGAAGCCGACGACCACCGGGCGCGGCCGCCCGGCGGCGTAGAAATCGGCCGGCGCCGTGGCGACCAGCTTGTAGCGGGTGTCCGGGCTCGGCTTGATGTGGGTGTCGCCGGCATGGCGGGCGAGCACTTCGGCCTCGCCCACGCCTTCGGCGAGCTGGCAGTCGATGGTGTAGATCAACACCACCGCCGTCTTCTTGCGCGCGTCGTACGCGCGGCGGAAGACGGTGAAATCGGCAAGCTGGTCGTCGCGCAGCTTCAACCGCGCGACGATGGCCGGCCGCAGCGCGTCCGGCGCGTGATCCAGCGGCAGGCGAAGTTCGGTGATTCGAAGCATGGAGAAGTTGTCGCGGCGCGCGCAGCGCCGCCGCCCTCAAGTGGCGTGCGTGGATCCGGCTTTGCCGGTCCGCTGCGCGAGCCCCCCTCGGGGGGCAGCCCCCGGAAGGGGGGCGTGGGGGCTCGTTCAGCCGCCTTTATGCGGGCGCTTGCCGGGGTTCTTCTTGCTGCGGGTGTGCGAGCCGCGCTCGAGGCTGACCTTCTGGCCGCGGCCCGGGGTGTAGTGCACACCGGTGGCAGAGGCCACGCGCGGGGTGGCCTTGCGGTCGGCTTCGGTGACGATCTTGTTGCCCATGGTGAAAAGCTCCTGAGGTGGGGTGAAGAAAGCGAAGGGCGTGATTATCGTTGCCCCGGGGCCCGCCGCCCTCAGGCCCGTCGCCGCAGCCCCATGAAACCCGCCAACGCCACCAGCGCGAAGCCGGCGCCGGCATAGAAGGTGAAGCCCGGCCCGAACGCCCCCCAGAGCCAGCCGGCCAGCGCGCTGGCGATCAGCATCGCCACGCCGCTGAGCAGGTTGAAGAAGCCATAGGCCGTGCCGCGCAGGTCGGCCGGCGCCGTGTCGGCCACCATCGCGGCCAGCAGGCCCTGGGTCATGCCCATGTGCAGGCCCCACAGCGCCACGCCCACCAGCAGCAGCGGCCAGCCGGTGGCACCGGCGAGCACCAGATCCGAGGCCACCAGCACCGCCAGGCCGAGCGCGAGCAGCCGGCCGTGATCGACCCGATCGGCCAGCCTGCCGAAGGGGTAGGCCGTCGCCGAGTACACGACGTTCATCGCCACCATCACCATCGGCACCCACGAGGCGGCCACGCCGAGCTGCTGCGCGCGCAGCACGAGAAAGGCCTCGCTGAAGCGCGCCAGCGTGAACACCGCGCCCACCGACACCACGCGCCAGTAGGCGCCGCCCAGCCGGGCCAGGGCCTCGCGCCGGATCGGGTTGGTGGGCTTCGCGCCATCGGCCCGCGGCGGCTCGTGCACGCCGACGATCAACAGCCCCACCGCCAGCAGCCCCGGCACGACCGCGACCCAGAACACCGCCCGATAGTCCTGCGACCAGGCGAGCATCAGCGCGGTGGCCACGAGCGGGCCGACGAAGGCGCCCACCGTGTCGAGCGACTGGCGCAAGCCGAAGGCCGCGCCGCGCACCTCGGGCGGTGCGACATCGGCCAGCAGCGCATCGCGCGGCGCGCCGCGGATGCCCTTGCCCAGTCGGTCGAAGAAACGCGCCGCGACGGCCACGCCCGCGCCCTGCGCCAGCGCGAAGGCCGGCTTGCTGAGCGCACCCATCGCATAGCCCAGCACCGCCAGGCCCTTGCGCCGGCCGACCCAATCGCTCAACACGCCGGAGAAGACCTTGGCGATCAGCGCGGTCGACTCGGCAATGCCCTCGATCAGCCCCAGCGCCAGCACGCTGATGCCCAGCGTGCCGACGAGAAACATCGGCAGCAGGCTGTGGATCATCTCGGACGAGACGTCCATCAACAGGCTGACGAAGCCAAGCACCCACACGGCCGTGGGCAGATGCGGCCGCGGCAAGCCGGCGGCGCCTAATCCGTTCGTCTCATGGTTCGGCATGCGCCATTGTCCCGCCCGCCGGCGGTGGCGCCCTACGCACCGTCGGCGCGAGCTCAGGCCAGCGCGAGCGGGTCCAGCCGGCGGTGCGGCACCTTCACCAGGTCTCGCCGGTGCCAGCCCTCGCCGGGCCGGATCGGGAACTCGGCGGCATAGCAGCCGTCGGCCGAGACGATCTCGAGGTACAGGTGCGGCGGCCGGCCCGCCGGCGCACGCTCGCACACGTAGGCGAACAAGGCCTCGGGCCGCGTTTCGGCCAGCAGGCTGTCGAACACCGCGCGGCGGCGTGTCGGGTCGGCCAGCGCAGCGGCGTCGTCGAAGCCGCGGCCGACAGGGGGGATCCAGTCGGTGCCCAGCAACTCGCCGGGTACGCAGGCATCGACCTCGATGCCGTAGATCTGGCCCTCGTTGCTCAGGCCGCGCCGGATAGCCGTCCGCAGCGGCTCGAACAACTCACGGAAGGCCGCGTTGATGTCGGCCGATTCCATGAAGCGATGCTGGCGGGCGCCGGTGGCGTCCCAGCCATCGCTGTCGTCGCCGTCGCGCGTCCAGAGTGCGGAAACTGAATCGGGAATGCTCATGCCGGTCGCCATCGGCACGATCGGCAACGAGTTGAGGCATCGGGTGAGAAAAAGGTTGCCGATCGCAACCGCGGAGCCTGACGCCCGGCGCGGGGAACCTCAGCCCTTGTGCTGCATGCGGGCTTCGTCCTCATGCATGTGTTTCAGGAAGTAGCGCAGGTAGAACGCGCCCATGCCGATCACGACCAGGATGCTGGCCAGACTCATCAGGCCGACGTCACTCGTGAACAGGTCCTTCATCGCTTGCATGGCAGCTCCTCGTTGAATTGCCTGGAGCCGATTCGACTCCCGCCGCGCGCCCGGCGCTCTGACCTGGCTCAACCGAACCCGGGAACCGCGATTGCCGGATGTCCTGCTGCCGCGGCTGCGCCCATCGGCCGGCGGCCAAGGAGGCCCCCATGCGCCGCTCCCCCGTCCGCCCCACCCTGCTGGCCGCACTCGTTCTCGCCGGCGCCCTCGCCACCCCGAACGCGCAGACCTGCCCGATCGACATGACCCCGCTGACAGCCACCGGCCAGACCCGCCAGGAAGAAGGCAGGACGCTGGCCGAATACAAGTGCGAGAAGGGTCACGTCTACTGGATCGCCGTCGACTGACCCTCGCGGTCAGCCCGGCGCCTGCAGCGCGCGCAGCTTGCGGTACAGCGTGCGCAGGCTGACGCCCAATGCACGCGCCAGCGCCTCCCGGTTGCCCTGGTGCGCGGCCAGCGCGGTGCGCAGCACCTCGAGCTCGGCCTCGCGCAGCGGCCGCAAGGGACGCCCGGCACCACGCGGCGGCGGCGTGGCCAGCTTGGGCGTGGCCGGCGCGCGCGGCACGCCCGCGGCCAGCGCCCGCTCGATCGCCGCGGTGCCGACCACCGCGCCGTCGCTCAACAGCGCGGCGCGCTCGAGCACGTTGCGCAGCTCACGCACGTTGCCCGGGAAAGGATGCTGCGCCAGGCGCGCCATCGCGGTCGGCGCCAGGCTCAGCCGCCGCGCCGGTGCCAGGCGCGCCAGCAGTGCCTCGACGAGCAAGGGGATGTCGCCGCGCCGCTCGCGCAGCGGCGGCAGGTGGATCGGGAAGGTGCTCAGGCGGTAGAACAGGTCTTCGCGAAAGCGGCCGTCGGCGACCATCGCGTACAGGTCGCGGTGGGTTGCCGAGACCAGGCGCACGTCCGCACGCCGCCACTCGGTGCCGCCCACGCGGCGGAAGGTGCCGCTCTCGAGCAGGCGCAGCAGCTTCACCTGGATCGCCAGCGGGATGTCGCCCACTTCGTCGAGGAACAGCGTGCCGCCGGCCGCCGCCTCGATCAGCCCGGCCTTGGCCGCATGGGCACCGGTGAACGCGCCCTTCTCGTGGCCGAACAGCTCGCTTTCGAACAGCGTCTCGGGCAGGCTCGCGCAGTCCACCACCACCAGCGGGCGGGCGGCGCGCGGGCTGGCATCGTGCACCGCGCGGGCAACCAGCTCCTTGCCGGTGCCCGACTCGCCCAGCAGCAGCACGCTGGCCTGCGACGGGCCCACGCGAGCCACCAGCTCGAGCATCGCCTGGAACGGCGCCGAGCGGCCGATCAGGCCCTGGGCGGCCGCCGTGCCTTGCGCCACCCGCAGCGGCTCCATCTTCTCGACGAAATACGCGCCGGCGCCCTGCGCGTCGCGCAACGGCGTCAGCTCGATGTTGACGTAGGCCTCGCCCTGCGGCGTGTGGTGCAGGTGCAGGACGCGCTCGCGCTGCCCGCTCTCGCGCGAGCGGGCCAGCGGGCAGCTCTCGCCGGACTGGTCGCACGGCGCGCTGAAGTGATGCGACACGGCGTAGCAGGTGCGCCCGATCACCGAGGTGCCGGTGCCGAACTGCTCGCGATAGGCCGCGTTGGCGGCCACGATGCGGTAGCGCCGGTCGAACACGATGTGCGGCTCGGGCAGGCTCTCCAGGAAGGCGCTGAGCTCGGGCAATTCGTCGGTGGCGGGGGCGCGGGTGGCATTCATGACAGTGCCAATGGTGCCATTCTTGACACCATCTGCCTAGGTTTGGCAGCGTCGGCCCAGGGCGACGCCCGGCGCGCCACCCGGTGGCAGGACTGGCACGCATCTTGATACCAGGCAAGGTATGCAGACCACCCTCCCCGCCCTCCCGCTGGCCGAAGGCCCCGACGCCGAGCGCCGCCTCTGGCTCGCCGCCACCGGCACCGCCGGCGCCGCCGCGGCCATGGCGACCGCCGTGCCCTTCATCTCCACGCTCGCCCCGAGCGAGCGGGCGCGCGCGCTGGGCGCCGCCGTCGAGGTCGACATCGGCGACATTCCGCCCGGCGGCCTGAAGACGGTCGAGTGGCGCGGCAAGCCCGTGTGGGTGATGCGCCGCACGCCCGAGATGCTGGCCGCGCTGCAGGGCCAGGAGGCCCAGCTCGCCGACCCGCAATCCGACAAGGCCCAGCAGCCCGAGTCAGCACGCAATCCGGGCCGCTCGCTGCGGCCCGAGCTTTTCGTGGCCGTGGGCATCTGCACCCACCTCGGCTGCTCGCCGACCGCCGTGCCGGCCGGCAGCCCGAACCCGAGCGTCGGCCCCGCCTGGCAAGGCGGCTTCTTCTGCCCCTGCCACGGTTCGACCTTCGACCTCGCGGGCCGCGTCTTCAAGAACAAGCCCGCGCCGACCAACCTCGAGGTGCCGCCCTACCGCTACCTGAGCGACAGCCGCATCGTCATCGGCGAGGAAACGGCATGAACAGCTCGGCCGCCGACACCGCGCTGGCTGCGCAGACCGTCTCGCTCTACCAGGCCTCGAAGAAGATCTACCCGCGCTCGGTCACCGGGCGCTTCATCACCTGGCGCTGGGCCTTCGTCTGGCTGACGCAGGCCGTCTTCTACGGCCTGCCCTGGCTGATGTGGAACGACCGCCAGGCGCTGCTGTTCGAGCTGGGCACGCGCCGCTTCTACATCTTCGGCCTGGTCTTCTACCCGCAGGACTTCATCTACCTGACCGCGCTGCTGCTGGTCTCGGCCTACTCGCTGTTCCTCTTCACCGCGGTGGCCGGCCGGCTGTGGTGTGGTTATGCCTGCCCGCAGACGGTCTACACCGAGATCTTCATGTGGGTGGAGCGCAAGATCGAGGGCGACCGCGCCGCACGCATGAAGCTCGACGACGGCGCCTGGACGGGCGGGAAGCTCGCGCGCAAGGCCGCCAAGCACGGCGCCTGGGCCGGCATCGCGCTGTGGACCGGCTTCACCTTCGTCGGCTACTTCACGCCGATCCGCACGCTGGCGGCCGAGGCCATGGCCTTCGGTTTCAGCGCCTGGGAGACCTTCTGGGTCCTGTTCTACGGCTTCGCGACCTACGGCAACGCCGGCTTCATGCGCGAGCAGGTCTGCAAGTACATGTGCCCCTACGCGCGCTTCCAGAGCGCGATGTTCGACAAGGACACCCTGATCATCACCTACGACGCCGAGCGCGGCGAGCCGCGCGGCTCGCGCTCGAAGAAGGCCGATGCGACGCAGCTCGGCCTCGGCGCCTGCGTCGACTGCGGGCTGTGCGTGCAGGTCTGCCCGACGGGCATCGACATCCGCAAGGGGCTGCAGTACGAATGCATCGGCTGCGCCGCCTGCGTCGACGTGTGCGACGGCGTGATGGACAAGATGAACTACCCGCGCGGCCTGGTGCGCTACGACACGCAGAACGGCCTGCAACAGCACCTGAGCCGTGCCCAGCTGCTGCGCCGCGTGCTGCGCCCGCGGGTGCTCGTCTACACCACCGTGCTGGTGCTGATCTGCGCCGGCGTGGCGACGAGCATCGCGCTGCGCACGCCGTTCCGGGTCGACATCGTGCGCGACCGCGCCTCGCTGGCGCGGGTGGTCGACGACGGCTTCGTCGAGAACGTCTACCGCCTGCAGGTGATGAACGCGACCGAGGCGGCGCAGAGCTACACCGTGGCGGCCGACGGCCTGCCCGGCCTGGCGCTGCCCGCGCCGGTGCTGTTCACGCTCGGCCCGGCCGAGGCGCGCTGGGTGACGCTGTCGCTGCGCGTGCCGCCCGAGACGGCGGCCAGCGCGCAGCCCGGCGCGCACGAGATTCACTTCACCGTCGAGCGCCAGGCGGCGCCCGGCGACGGCCCGCGCGCCGTGCGCGAGAAGTCGACTTTCGTGCTGCCGCGCTGAGGGCCGGCCGCCGGGGCCGTCAGGGCTTGAGCTGCGCGCGCACCTCGCCGCCCTTGTTGGCCTCGGTGTGCACGTTGACGTACAGCTCGCCCGACTTGTAGGCCGCCAGTTGGTCGGCGGTGAGCTTGGTACCCGGCGGCACCGACCACATCGCCCCGTCGGCCGACTTCGTCAGCGGGACGATGACCGGCCCGTTCTTGCCCTTGGGGGCCATGTGGATGTGGGCCATCGTGCCGGCCAGGCCCGTCGTCGTGACGCTGCCGCTGACCTGGCCTTCGGCCGACACGCTGATCGAGCCGGCCCCGGTGGCCGAGGTCTTCACCGGTGGCACCTCCTCGTCGCCGCTGAGCTTGAGGCCCTCGGCGCTGAAGGCGGCCGATGCCGCAAGACAGGCCAGCGCAGCAACGCCGGACCAGACCGAGAGGCGGGAGATTCGAGGCTTGCTCATGGGGTGCCCTTTCCTGTGATGTTGGCGTCGGGATACGTTCGGCGATGCGCGCCTATTCCGTGCTTCCCACGCACATCGCCATCCGGGGCAATGCGCATGCCTGGGAACCCCCATGAAGCGCCCTCGATCCAGGGCCGCGCGTGGGATGGACGCGCCCCATGGCCGGCGGGACGATCCGCGCCAAGGAGGGCCGCGCCATGCTCGACCAAGGCCTTGTCCGCTCCGGCTTCGATGCCGAAATCCTGCTCGGGGAGCGCCAGTTCAGCTATGTGCTGCTCGCGCTGGTGGACGCCGGGCTGGTGCCGACGCAGCTTCAAGTGGGGCCGGCCTTGCTCGGCCTGCTCGGGCCGGTGGAGATAGATCGCACCTACCCACCCAACCCGGATGCGCCCTTCGGCGGCGTCTCGGACACTCGGCACCCGTTCGAGGTGGAGATCCTGTTCGAGCACCCGAGCGGCGCCGACCTGCGGGTCCACCCGGTGCTCTCGCTCGACGGCCTGGGCGTCGAGGCCGACATGTTCGTTGCCCTCACGCTGACGACCCAGGCCGACGAGCTCGGCATGCTGGCCAGCGCGTTGCTGCACGTCGAGGTGCGCGACATCGACAGCCCCGTCCTGCCCTTCGTCGAATCGCAGTTCGGCGTCGACAAGGCGACCATCCTGGCCGAGGTGAAGGCCCGCGTCGACCGCGACATCGACCTCGGTGGCTTCGGCGACTTCAAGCGCCTGCAAAGCCTGGCCGTGCGCAAGCTCGAGGCGACCGAGGGCCACCCGCGCGCCTTCGGCATCTACGTGAACCTGCGGCTGCAGCAGGGCCCCGAACCGATGAGCCTGAAGGCCGACCGCGGCAGCGTCGACGAGGCGCTGAACTTCCTGCCCGAAGGCTCCGACGCCGCGATGGCCTCGCGCAAGGGCCTGTTCGGCGACATGGCCACCGACGCCTTCGAGCGCCTGGCCGAGATCGACGCCGAGGGCCATGTGAGCCACCCGTGGCACAAGAGCATCCACAACCCCAAGAGCGACGTGATCGGCAAGATCAAGGGCGTGTCGGTCGGGCCAGGCGTGGGCCCGCAAGGCCAGCCGCAGAACACGCTTCGCATCGACGTGCACGTCGAGTACGAGATCGACGACTTCTTCGACCCCGACGGCCACCTGGTGATCAACCTGTCGCCGTCGACCAACGACCAGGGCATCATGGTCTGGGCCATCGATGCCGATTTCCACGCCTCGCTGCTGCTGGAAGTCATCGGCTTCCTCGTCATCGCGTCGATCTTCACCGGCGTCGGCGGGCTGGTCGGCCTGGGCCTGGGCGCCGCGATCGCGGCCGGCCTCGTCACCGGCTCGCTGGTCGACGGGCTGGGCCACTTCATCGTCGACGAGGTCTACTCGGGGCGGGTCGAGAAGAAGGTCGATGCCGGCCTGCCGGACGTCATCAGCGGCCGCGTCGAGGTCGGCCAGCGCCGCTGGGACCCGCTCTACACCACCCACCACCAGATCGCAATGCGCCCGGACGGCGCGCTCGTCAACGGCAACGGCGTCGCGCTGTGGGGCCGTGCGGTGATCGACAAGCGCATCGTGCCGGTCGACCACGTCGTCATCCGCGACAAGTTCCCGCCGCCGCCGACGCCGCCCACGCACCTGCGCTACCGCGTGTTCGACGTCGACCAGTTCAGCGCCGATTTCACCGCCATCGCGCCGGGCACCGACCGGCGCGACATCGCGCAGCACGACCCGGTCAACGAGCCCACGCTGTTCCAGCTCGACATCGATCAGATCAAGAGCCGCATGGACGAAGGGCGCATCGTGCCGGACCTGGCCTGCATCGCGAAGTACGTCGACATCCGGCAGAACCAGGTCCACAGCATCTTGACCGTCAGCCTGCGCGAGTTCAACGAGCAGCGCAACGAGATGATCTTCGCCTTCGAGGCCGAGGTCCGCCCGCAGATCGAGGCCGAGCAGGGCGAGCAGATCCGCCAGGACGTGATCGCCGAGTTCGAAGCCCAGGGCGTGACGCCGACCGAGGAGGAGATCCTCGCCCAGGTCCAGGCGCGCATCGACGCCATCCTGGCCGAGCGGACCGACACCTTCACCGGCAGCGTCCAGTTCAAGCGCCAGCTCGAGCTCGCGCTGCGGCCGATCCTGAGGCTCGACATGCCGCCCGAGAACTTCGCCGCGCTGCAGAAGCAGGGCATCCTGCACCTGCTGGACCTGGAGGTGATCACGATGCGCAGCGGCCTGCGCTACTACCGCGACCACCCGGACTTCTTCAAGCCCGACAACCTGATGTCGCTGCCGCACTACCGCGAGACGCCGCAGGGGCCGGCGTTCCCCGAAACCTGAACGGCGCCGCGGCGGCTACAGGCGCAGGCGGGCGAAGGGGTCGCCGAAGTAGGCGTAGGACTGCGCGGTCGGGTCGTCGGGCCGCTCGGCGCGGATCTCCTGCAGGGCCTCGCCGATCGAGCAACCGCCTTTGAGCTTGCGGTAGAAGGCCACGCTGAAGGCGGCGGCGCTGGGGTCGTAGACCGGCCAGTACGGCGCGATCACCCCGCTCCAGCCCGCCTCGAGGCAGTTGCCCGCGAAGCCACCGGCACGCGACATGACGCGCCCGCCCCGCCCGACCATGCAGGCATTCAGGTAGAGCACGGGTTGCGCGGTGGCGCCCAGCGCGGTCGACGCAAAGGCCATCGCCGAGATCGAGGTGCTGCCTTCGAGCTGCAATGCGGTCAGGTCGGCATTCGCGCCGACGGCGCCATGGCCCGAGAAGTGCACCACCTGCACGTCGTCCCGCGCCAGCAGGCGTTCCACGTCGGCGCGCGCGGCGGGTGTCACCACCGAAGCCGCGGCGACCAGGCCGCTGATCGCCTCCAGCTCGGCCTGCGCCGACGGCAGGCCGGCGGCCTGCGCGTCCGGCACCACCAGCGCCATCCGGGCCACCGGCATGACTTGCGGCTGCGGCCGTGCCGCCGTGCCGGGCCGCCAGCGCCCCATGACGTGCAGGCTGCCCAGGGGCGGCAGTTCGGTGTACTGCCCGTTCAGCCGGCCGCTCGGGCGCACGATCTCCCAGGGAAACGAGAGCTCGTCGGAGAAGACGAAGAGCGAGCGAGGCGGCGTCGGGGCCGCGGCCAGGCGCAGGTACTCCTCGCGGAACGCCTCGGGCAGGTGCATCCACAACTGCTTGCCCAGGTCGCCCAGGGTGGTCATCAGCTGGCGCTGCCAGCGCGCCACCGCGTCGTCGAATTCGGCGTCGGGCACCTCGGCCCCCGGGAACGTCTCGAAGCCCGGATCCAGCGCCTCGGCGAGGTAGGCGGCCAGCTCGCGGCCGTCGAGGTCGAAACGGCCGAAGGGCCGGGACTCGTACTCGTTGCCATACACGGCCGAGCGCAGGTCCAGCTCGAACAGGTCCCGTCCCGGCTCCGTGCGGCGCACGTAGAGCACCAGATCCGCCACGTCGCGCGGGCGCGCCGGCTCGAGGCGCAGCGCGCTCGTGCGCACCGGCGTGGCGGCGCCGGCAGCCGCCACCGAATGGCCCCGGGGCACCACCAGCACCCGCCGGCTGGCGCCGCCCACACAGTCGTTGCCCTGCCAGAACGACACATCGATCGTGCGCTCGATCGGCTTGTCGCCCGGGTCGAGCGCGGTGACGCGGAAGATGGCCGTCTCCAGCGCCTTGTCGCGCTCGCGCCGGATCGTCAGCCCGGCATGGCGGGCCCCCTCGATGCGAAAGCCCGGCGCGCTGAGCTCCGCGCTCAGCGTCAGCTCGCTGGTGCCGCTGTCGAAGGCCAGGCGCATCCGACCGGGCGAAGGCGCCGCACCGGCGACGGGCGGGTTGAGGCCCACGTACAGGTCTCGCAGCTCGCCGGCCTCGACTTGGTCGGGAAACCCCAGGACCGGGTCACGCTCGATCAGATCCGGGCTCGCGTGCGGCGCCAACGCCGCCGATTCGAGGGCGATGGCTTCGCCGGCCGCGCCGGCGGCCCCACGCAAACCCGAACGCAAGCCCGAACGCAAGCCCTGGCGCAAGCCGTTGCGGCGCTCGCCGGGCGACACCGGCAAGGCCAGGGTCTTCTTCATGCCGACCCCGTTCACGCGGTCGAGGAAGGCCTCGATGTGCGTCACCGTACGTGGCTGGGCGAAGAAGGCCGTGTGCCAGACGCCATCCGTCGGCCCGTAGACCAGCGGATCGTCGATCGGGAACGACGGATGGCCGTTGGCCGCGAACACGCCCTGTTGCGGCACCACCAGGTCGTTGGCCACGGGCTGTCCGTCGCTCACGAAGATGCGGTCCATCGCGGGGTCGGCCAGCCGGTCGAGCACCCAGCCGTTCTCACGGCCCGGCTGCGGCTCGTAGTCCGCCGCGACGGCGCCGTACAAGGCCGGCGCCTTCTCGGTCGAGCGGTTCAGGCGTTCGACGACGTAGCCGCTCCTGGTGCCCAGCGCCGCGATGCCCGGCAGCCCGGCGGCGGCCGAGTGCCCGACCAGCGTGACGAGGCCGAGCAGCACCTCCATCGAGTAGGCAATCGGGCCGTCGGGCAGGTTGGTCAGGCAGTTGGTGAACAGGTCGATCATGTCGACCATGTGGTCGGCGTCGCCCAGCGGGGAGCCCTGGTTCGGCGTGCCGGCGAAGTAGACGCTGCGCACGCGGCACAGGCTCGCGCCGCCGAGCGCGGGCAGCCGCTCGCTGAGCGCACGCGACACGATGCCGCCGCGGCTGTGGCAGAGGATGTCGAAGGTCAACGGCCCGCCCAGGCCGGCCGCAGCCAGCGCACGCAGCAGATGCGCGGCGTTGTCCTCTGGCGAGGCACTCACCGTCGGGTGATCGAAGGCGATGACACGCCCCTGGTAGCGATCGCACCAGCGCTGCATCGCCTCGCGCGGCAGGCCGGCCAGCATGCCCTCGACCGAGCTGAAGATGCCGTGCACGATCAGCAGCACCGGCCCCTCACCCGGCGCCGGCCAGGCCTTGAATGCCTCCACGGTCGCCGCGGCAGGGGGCGAACGGTAGTTGTCCGGCGTCACGCGCCAGAGGCGGTAGGGCCGGGCCCGCTCCTCGACGCCCTCGGCCAGCCAGCGCACAGGATCCTGCAGCAGCGCCGATGCCACCGGCAGCACCAGGACCTTGAACAGTTTGCGGCCGACCTTGGTGATCGGGCCGCGCAGCGCGCGGCGCGGCATGCCGGCGCTGGTGGCGTGCCGGCTGGCGCCGCTGCGAAGGGGGATCACGAAGCGCAGCGCTCCCGCCGCGCGCAAGCCGCCATGCCCACGGGGCGGCGCGGCGAAGTGCCAGCTCAGGCCCCCCGATTCGTCCTGGTAGAGCACGACGCGCGGCCGGGTGTCCCCTGCCGCCACCGCCGGTGCGAGCGTCACCTCGTCCGACGCGTCGGCCCGAAGCTCGGTCGCCTGCACCTGCAGCGTCTCCTGCTCGGTGATGCCGACGGCTTGCAGGGCGCGGTCAAAGCCCGGGCTGGTGTCGATCTCGGCCGGCAGTGCCGCCGAACGCAAGACGCCTGCCGCGGCACGACGCTGCCGCACCTCGCCCATGCCGCCCAGTCCGGTCAGCGTGGTGCCGTTCGGAAAGCTCAGAGTCTCGTGCGTGGCGGCCAGGCGCAATGATGCGTGCGGCATGTCAGTCCTCCTGCAGGCCGAGCACGCGCCGCGCCTTGGTCTTGGCATTGACGATGCCGGCCGGCCCGATCAGCGGCGTGCTCTTGATCGAGTGCACCCGACCCAGGGTGTAGTGCGTCATCAGGCACGCAAGCGCGCTCTCGTCGTCCGGAAACTCGGCGATGGCCAGGCCGTCATAGTCCCCGAGGCAGAAGAAGAACTGGTGCAGCGTGCCGCCGAAGGCTTCCGTCGCGGTGCGCACCTCGTCGACCCGCTCGGCCTTCTCGACGAGCATGGGCTTGACCTGCTCGTCCTTGTAGCGCCACTGATGAAGGTACATCGGCATCTCGCGGTCCTCGGGCAAGGTCAATCGGCCGCCGCGGCCGGCTTGGCCGACGGGTGGGAGAACAACGCCGTCCACGCATCGGGAATCAGGCGGCGCCGAACGCCGGTGCCCTCCCCGGCGTCGGCAAGCTGGCGCACGGGTGGGCGAACGAGATGCGGGACCGTCAGCCCGATCGCGCCGCCGAAGCAGAAGGCGTAGAACAAGCGCATGGCGACCTCGCCGAACGCCGATGACTGGCCACTGCCGCCCAGGGCCAGCCTGATCGCCTGCAGCGTCAGCGAGATGCCGAACCACGTGCCGCCAAGCACCAGCCCGTCGAGCAGCCGGCGCCGCAAGGCCCCGTCGACGTGGCGCCAACGGTGGTCCTGCACCAGCCAGGCCATGCACGCCGCGGTCGTGAAGGGCGACAGCACGATGAAGCGGACCTCGTGCAGGCGCGTCGTCAGGCCCTCCCAATCGCCCACCAGGTAGCCGGCGCTGGCGTTGAGCAGCAGGTGGAATGAAGCCGCCGCGAGCCCGGCCCCCAGCACGAAATCGCGCGGGGTGCGGCGCGTGAGGCCGGCGTTCGCGAAGCCGAAATGCAGCTTGGGCACGATCGCGAACGCCAGCGCCGCGAGCTGTGTGGCGACGATCACGACGAACAGCTGCTCCTGCTCCAGCACGTCGCTCTTCAGCGAGGGCGCGAAGACCAGGTAGATGGTCATGCCCAGCATGAGCACGACGAGCCCGTTGAACAGCGCCATGTAGCCGGACTGCATCGGCTCTTCCGTGATCGTGAAGCCCATGTGGCCCAGCGCCTCGATCCGGCGCCGCGACGAGCGGTGCGCCGAGAGCACCGCCCGCGCACACAGCATGCAAGCCTCGCGGTAGAACGCGTTGGCATCATCGCAGAGGTCGGCATTGAGGTCGTTCACCAGCGCGCGCAACGGCCGGTCGATCTGCTGCGCGTGGGCATCGTCGCCACCCCCGGCCGATTCGTTGTGGTGAAGGCGAATCTCGCCCACCCGCTCGATGCCGCACAGCGAGCGGGCGGCTCGAAGCGTGAGGCGGTCGAAGCGCTGACGCAGTTCGTCGAATTCATTGCGTGCCTCGTCGAGCAGCGCGCTGTACCTGCCCTGCTCCTCCCAGGCCAGGATCTGCAGGAAGATCACGGTCGCTCGCAGCATCAGCTGGTGCGCCGGCTGGGTGATCGGCAGCCAATCGTTGCTGACATCCACGCCGCGCCGCAGCAACATGACCCGCGCCTGTTCGGCCCGTGCGGGGTCCAGCCGGTACTCTGCCTCGCCCAGGCGGCGTGCGAGCCGCTGCGCCTCGAACGGCGCCCTTGCCACCCTGTGCCGCAGCCACTCCCGCGGCCGCCGGGCCACGGGCGTGATGCCGAGCGTGGTCAGCACGACCAGCAGGCCGACCCAGGCCGGCCCCGCGCTGCGCAGCGGCACGCCGACCAGGCGCGCGAACACCCACCCGGCGAGCCAGAACCAGGCGATGTAGAGCAACGCGTGCAGGCAGGCGCCGAGGGCGCAGCGCCAACGTGTCGTCGTGCTGCGCACCCAGCTCGGGCGGTGGAATGCCGTCCACGCCACCACGCCGGCGGCCAGGCTGCCACCGATCATGCGGGCCCATACGGCGGGGTCGTCCATGATGGTTCCTCCTGCAGTCAGATGCCCACGCCGGCGAACAGGCGCCGCAACTCGGCCTGCGCACTCTGGCGTCGGGCAGCGTGCTCGGCCTTCGGCTCCGGCGGAACCGGCTTTGCGGCCCGTTCTGCCGGCCGCGGCGGCTCGCGCTTCACGTTGAAGGACAGGTTGGCGCCAGCGCGGGTGAACAGCACCGGGATGCCCCACTCCACCGCGTTGGTGATCTGCATCGCCACGCGGCCGACCGTGAGCGCCCGCTCGACCGTCTGCCCCGCCACCAGCGCGCCGTAGAAGTGGCTGGCGAACTTCACCGCCGCGTCGTTCGAGACCGGGAACTGCATCGCGACAGAGGCCGAAAGCCCGGAGCGGACCAGCGCCTCGCCCGGGCTCGCCCCGCGACCGCTGTCGCAGCAGTTGAGCACCGCGAGCCGCAGGTGGCCGCCGGTTTGCAGGATGGTCGCCAACTGGGTGGGCGAAATCTTCACCGCGCCGCCGAGGCCGTCGGCGAACACGACGTAGCCTTCGCTGCGCCGCGTGCCGTCGCTGTCCTTGAACACTTCCAAGCCACCGTGGCCGATGAAGTGGAAGACGTGCCAGTCGTCCTGCTGCATGGCGCTGAGCAGGTCCTCGGCCGTCTCGCCCTGCACCCAGCGGAAGTTCACGAGGTCCTTGTCCTTCATGGCATCGATGGCCTTCTCGATGCCCCGCCGCTCGGCTTCCGCATCGAGCGGTTCCCACTCGCCGCCCGGGTTCGCGATCATCCCGAGGATGTTCAGTGGCGCATCGATCGCCGCGTAGGTCGGCGCGTTCAGGTCCAGGAACCTCACGAGCGGCGAACGGCTGCTCAGCGAGAGGAAGGTGCGCGTGGGGTCGCTCGAGGCCTCGTCGAACACGTACTCCCACGGCAGCAGCGCGAGCTCGGGCGGCTCCACGTTCAGCTTGACGCGCAGGCCCTCGAACTTCTCCATCTGGGTGTCGATGAAGTCGACGCTGCCGTTGAAGCTGCGCGCGATGGGCTCGGCCTCCCTGAAGACGGCCTTGAACATGCTGCTGCCGAAATCGCGCAGGATTTTCTCGTCGGCCGAGACCGCGCCACGCGAGCCCCGCAGGCGGCCGCGCAGGATCGCGTTCTCCAGCTGCAGCCGGAGCTCGCGGTGCGTCTCCTCGAATGGCCACTTGAGCTCGGCGCGCTTGGACGGGCCGATCGGCGAGCGCGTGACCTGGGCGACGTACCGGTCCCCTTCCGACCAGATGTGCAGGTCGAAATCCTCTAACAACTTGTTCGCGGCCATGCAGCCCCCCTTCACGCGGCATGGCGCGCGCCGCGCACCGCCACCACATGCGGCGCCAATGTGCGCCCTAACAGCTGCACACGAATCCGCAGGATTGAGGATCGAACCTTCGGCGATCGCCTGGGCCATACTCGTGCCGATCGCCTGCCCGTGCGGCGAACAGGAGAGACAAGCCGCCATGAAACCTGCGACCGTGCTGTTCATTGCCGGCAGTACCGCCGTGGTGCTGGTGGCCGTGGGCACCTGGCTGTGGCAGCGCAGCGTGGGTGGGCCGTTCGCGTCGCTGACGCCGGAATCGCTGCCGGTCGCCACGGCGCCCGCCGCATCAGCGCCGCCTGCGGCACCGTCCGCGCCGGCCAGCGGAGCGGCCCAGTACCCGATCGAGTCGGCCGCGGCCGCATCGGCGCCCGTGCCGGGCCCGACCCTGGAGACCTCGCTCACCACGCTGTTCGGCCGCCAGGCCGTGCTCGGCCTGTTCCAGCTCGACAGCTTCCCCCGCCGCCTGACCGCCACGGTCGACAACCTGGGCCGCCGGCACGCCCCGGCGCAAGTGTGGCCGCTCAACCCCGCGCCCGGGCGCTTCCTCGTCGGCAAGGGCGGCGGCGCCGAGTTCATCGACGCCGACAACGGGGCGCGCTACACGCCCTACGTCCTGCTGATCGAACAGGTCGATCTGCCCCAGCTCGTGGCCACCTACACCCGGCTGTACCCGCAGTTCCAGCAGGCCTACGAGGACCTGGGGTTTCCCGGCCGCTACTTCAACGACCGGCTGGTCCAGGTCATCGACCTGCTGCTGGCCACGCCCGAGCCCGCCGGAGTGCTGAAGGTGCACCTGCCACCGATCAACACGCCGATGCCGGCGCCGCGCCCCTGGGTGCTGTACGAATTCGACGACCCCGCGCTGCAGGGCCTCACGGCGGGCCAGAAGATCCTGCTTCGCATGGGCGTCGTCAACGAGCGCCGCGTCAAGGCGCGGCTGGCCGAGCTTCGGAAACTCCTGACGGCCCGGCCGGCGGCGGGCTGACTCAGTCCACCCTGCCGCCGCCCCCGCCGGGAGCTGACCCTAAAGCATTGCTTGCCCTGGCGGGCCGCACCGCGCACAGTCGACCATCTTCGTCTCGACCGAACGCCGCCATGACGCCCAACCCGCCTGCCGTGCCACGCGCCCGGCTGCCCCTGCGCGCCGCCGACCTGCGCGGGCTGTCACGCCTGGGGGTGGACGCCGTCGTGGGCGTGACCGACGTGGTCGAAGCCATGCACCACACGATCGCGTCGGTGCCCGGCATCGTCGGGCCCGCCCCGGCCGGCCGGCCCAGCGGCATCACCGGTTTCGTCTACCGCACGGTGCGCGCCACCACGCGCACCGTCGGCCGAGGCTTGGATGCGCTGTGGGCTGCCGTGCCCTTCGACACCACGGCCTCCACGCCCGAGCGCGAGGCCTTCGTCGCGGCGCTGAATGGCGTCTGGGGCGACCACCTGGCCGACACCGGCAACCCGCTGGCGATCACCGTGTCGCTGCGCGTCGGCGGCCGGCCGTACCGGGAGGCCCTGGCCACCCCCACCGGCCGCCTGCTGGTGCTGGTGCACGGGCTGGCGATGAACGACCTGCAGTGGACACGCCGCGGCCACGACCATGGCCAGGCGCTGGCGCGCGACCTCGGCTTCAGCCCCGTCTACCTGCACTACAACAGCGGCCGCCACGTCTCGCAGAACGGGCGCGCGTTCGCCGAGCTGCTCGACGAGCTGGTGGCCGGCTGGCCGGTGCCGGTGGAAGAGCTCGTCATCCTCGGCCACAGCCTGGGCGGGCTGGTCGCGCGCAGCGCCTGCCACCTCGGCGCCGCGCGGCCGTGGATGAAGGCGCTGAGCAGGCTCGTCTTTCTCGGCACGCCGCACCACGGCGCGCCGCTGGAGCGGGGCGGCCGCCTCGTCGATGCCGCGCTCGGCTTGAGCCCCTACGCGGCGCCGTTGGCGCGGCTGGGCAAGGCGCGCAGCGCGGGCATCACCGACCTGCGCTTCGGCAACCTGCAGGACGCCGACTGGCAGCATCGCGACCGACACAGCCAGACCCGCGACGACCGCGCGCCCACGCCGCTGCCCGCCGGCGTGGCAACCTACCTCGTTGCCGCCACCAAGGCGGGCCGGCCCATCGGCTTGCACGGCGCCACCGCCGGCGACGGCCTGGTGCCCCTGGCCAGCGCCCTGGGCGAGCACCGCAGCCCGGCCTTGGCGCTGAAGGTGCCGGCGAGCCACCGCTTGGTCGTGGCCTCGGCCAACCACTGGGATCTGCTCGACCGCCCCGAGGTCTACCGAAAGCTGCGCAGCTGGCTGCGCTGAGCGCCGCGAACGCCGCCATCGCCATGGACCGCTCCCGCGCCGAAACCCTCCGCCCGGCCCGTGTGCAGGATGCCCGCGCCCTGGCCGAGATGTCGCGCGACCTGATCGAAGGCGGGCTCAGCTGGCGCTACACGCCGCCGCGCATGGCCGCGCTGATCCGCGAACGCGACACCATGGCGCTGGTGGCCAGCGATGGCCCGCGGCTGCACGGCTTCGCCGTCATGCAGTTCGGCGACACCGAGGCGCACCTGACGCTGCTGTGCGTGCAGCCCGCGCAGCGCCACCGCGGCATCGGACGCCGCCTGATCGAATGGCTCGTCGCCTCGGCCCGCGTGGCCGGCATCACCGCCATCCGGCTCGAGCTGCGAGCCGACAACGCGTCGGCGCTGGCCTTCTACCAGCGGCTGGGCTTCGTCGAGACGCAGTGGCTGCCCGGCTACTACGCCGGCCGGATCGCCGCGCGCGGCATGGTGCTGAAGCTGGTTGACACGGCCGGGTGAGTCCCGTGCCCCATCGGGCTCGCGGTAGGTCAGAATTCGGCCATATCGACACCACGTTGGAGGGCCCCATGGCCAAAGGCATTCACCACGACAAGATGGCCAAGAAGCCGAAGAAGGACAGCGGGCCCGCCAAGCCGCCCGCCGGCTCGGACCGGCCGACGCCGCCCATCACCGCCGTCGCCCCCAAAGGCAAGCTCAAGAACAAGTAGGCTGCCGCCTCACTGGCAACTGAAGTTCTCGGCCGATTCCAGGCTGCCCGTGCCGACGTAACGCGCCACCTTGGGGTAGGCGCACAGCGGCCGGCTGCGCAGCGGCGACCAGCTCGCCGGCAGGTCGGCGTTCACGCCGGCCGGGTTGCCGGTGCCGCGCACGTTGGCCGGCACCTGGTCCGGCGCCTGGCCGCGCTCGACCCAGGCCACCAGCGGCTTGAGCATGTCGAACTGGTCGGTGGCCGGGCCGCCGCTGCAGTGGTTCATGCCGGGCACGCGGTAGAAGCGCGCAAAGTTGCCGGCGTCGCCCCCATTGGCGGCGCGCAGGTTCTCGTAGAAGGTGGTCGTGTCGTCGCTCGAGAAGATCGGGTCGGCCGTGCCGTGGTAGATCATCATCTTCGCGCCACGACGCTTCAGCGCCCCCAGGTCGCTCGGGTTCGGCGGGGTCATGAACGACATGGCGGATTCGGTGTAGGTCGCATCCGTGGCGTTGACCTTGGCCAGCATGCTGTCGACGTTGCCGGTCAATGCGAACACCGGCCCGTTGAAGGTGGCCGGTGATTCGGGCGGAACCTGCCAGATGATGCCGACGGCACCCGAATCGAGCACCAGCGGGGCGACGAATTTCCAGAACGTCCAGCCGCCGGTGGCCAGCCCGTTGTCGTAGGGGAAGCTGGCGTAGATGGTCGCGCCGGTGCCCGTGGTGGCGCCCGCGAAGAGTTGGGCGATGCCGGTCTTCTGCGCCGCCGACAGGCAGCTGCCGTCGCGCTCGCCGCTGCAGGTGGGCACATCGCGATCGAGGCTGAAGGCGGCCTGGCAGGCCGTGGTGTCCTGCACCAGGCCGTCGGCGGCGCCATCCAGCGCGTCGCATTGGGCCAGCACCGCATTCGACACCAGGGTGCGCTCGGCGGTGGTGAAGCCGGTGCCCAGATCGGCGCTGTCGGTGGCCAGGGTGGCGTAGGTCTGCGCGCCGGCGATGTTGGCAATGGCCGCCTTGGGCAGGTTGAAGCCCGGGTCGCCCACCAGGAAGCCGTCGTACTGCTCGGGCAGCCGGGCAGCGGCCACCATGGTGTGGCGCCCCCCGTTCGAGCAACCGCCGAAGTAGGAGCGATCGGGCGCGCGGCCGTAGGCGGCCTGGATGACCGACTTGGCCATGGGTGTCAGCTTCGCGGCCGCCTGGTAGCCGTAGTCGAGCCGCGCCTGCGGGTCGATGCCGAAGAACGGCCCCAGTGCGCCGGCGTGGCCGGCGTCGGAGCTGATCACCGCGAAGCCCTGGTTCAGCGCGTTGTCCAGGCCGCCGCCACCATTGACGGCGCCGGTGGCCGGCACCACGTTGCCGTCGATGCCGCCATTGGCCTGGTAGAAGAAGCGGCCGCTCCACGCCAGCGGCAGCCGCATCTCGAAGCCGATGGCGTAGGTGTTGCCATCGACCGGGCTGACCCGCTCGAGCATCGAGCCCGTGATGCGGCAATGGGCCGCCACCGGGCTGCCCGCGACCGTGAGAACGCCGGCATTTACTTCCTCAACGGAAGTAAAAGTGGTATCCGAGAACGACAGCTTGGCCGCCAGGCCAACACAGTCGGCCAGCGTGCCCGGCTGCGCCTCGGCCAGTTGCGGCAAGGCCGCTTCGCCATCATCGCCGCCGCCACATCCAGGGATGCCGACGAGCAGTGTGAAGCCCACCAAGGGGGCAAGGGTCGCGGTTCGCATGGGGAGGCTCCTGCTGGAGGCCGATCTGCGTGTCGGCCGGTCACGATGGACCACCTCACTTTATTTAAGTCGGTTAAGTAAATAATTGGGGAATGCCCGAGTCCGGCATCGCCTGGCGATGGCACGCCGCCGGCAGCGCCGACAATCGGCGCATGCCCCTGTCCACCCGCCAACGCATGCTCACCACCCCCGCCGGCCAGCTGGTGGAGGCGGGGCTGCAGCAGATCGTGGGCTATCAGATCGCCCAGGCGGCCATCACCACCGACGCGATCTTTCACCAGCAGGTGGCCGAGGCGCTGAACCTGCGCCGGGTGGAGTACACGATCCTGATGCTGATCCGCGAGAACCCGGCGTGCACCTCGGGCCGCCTGGTGCGCGCCTTGAACGTGACGGCGCCGAACATCACGATGTGGATCGACAAGCTGGAGGAGCGTGGCCTGGTCAAGCGTGCCCAGAGCACCACCGACCGGCGGGCAAACCACCTGGCGCTGACGGCCGACGGCGAAGCGCTCGCCCAGAACGCCACCCGGCGCCTGGCGGAGGCCGAAATGCAGGCCTTGTCGGCCGCGCTGTCAGGCGCCGAGCGCGCGATGCTGCTGGAGCTGCTGCACAAGGTCGCCCTGTGCCGGCGCGGCTAGGCCGGCCGAGTCAGCCCGGTCGGCCGTAGCCGCCCTCGGCCCAGGCCGATGCGCTGGCCGCGTTGAGCTTGAAGCCGGCGCCGACGCGCACCTGCGCCAGCGGGTCGCCGGCCGCGTCCTGCGCCGCCAGCAGCGCATGGGGCTCGAACTCGTCGGGCACGATGTCCAGCGTCACGGTGATGCGCTCGCCGCCCACCGTGATCGCCACGCTCTTGTGCAGCAGCGCGTGAAGCTGCTGCTCATGCCGGCGCAGCACCTCCGACGCCGTCTTGACCAGCGTGTTGAAGGCGGCCGTGTCCAGCGGCTTGGGGTTCTTCTTGTCGCGCCCCATCGTCCACGGGCCGACCAGCGCCGGCTCGGGCTCGCCGTCCTTGATCATGGCGACGGCCCAGCCGTCGTCGTCCTCGTTCTTGAGGACGCGGGCCGTCCAGCCGTTGTCGCGCCACAGGCGCGGCTCGTGGATGGTCTCGGGCGACTCGGTTTCGGCGAGGTCGGGTGCGGGGTCGGAGGTCGTCATGGGTCAGGATGGTACGGGCCCCGCCCCGGCAGCACCTCGGCGAAGGCCTCCATGGCCTTCCACTTCGGCTCGGGCGGCTCGTAGCCCGGGCGCGGCGTGTAGACCGACAGCTCGGCCGGCGCGGCGCAGGCGTGGATGTAGCGCGGGCAGTTCGGGAAGATGCGCTCGGCCTGCACGCGCACCACGAGCTGGGCGCCCGGCAGCTGCGCGAGCAGCGGGTCGTCGGCGGCCACGGCCGCACGCCCGTTCACCCGCAGCCGCCGGGGCGATTCGAAGTCGATGAACAGCAGCGCCACGCCCGGGTTGACCAGCACATTGCCCAGGCTGCGGAACATGCCGTTGCCGTCGTAGCTGGGAAACACCAGCTCGCTGGCGCCCGCGACCCGCACGAAGCCCGGCGCGCCGCCCTTGTACGAGCAATCGGGCCGGCCCTGCGCGTCCGCGGTGGCGAGGAAGAACATCGTGCGGCTCTCGATGAACGCGCGGTCCTCGTCGGTGAACGCGCCGCGGCCCAGGCGCTCGTCGAGCCGGTCCGCCAGGCGGCGGGTGTCGAAGCGGTCCTGCAACTCGCGCATGCCGCTGTGGTAGGTCGTGTTGCCGTCGTCCATCGCTGCACTCCTTCGCACCAGACTGCGACGGTGCCGATTCTGCGCGCCGGCTCGGTCAATGGGGCCGGGTTCTGAACGGCTGCGGTGCCGCATCCAGCCGCTCGCTGCCCAGCCGCTCGTATTCGGCGATCACCTGCGCGCCCAGCAGCAGCAGCGTGGCGCCGATCTCCAGGCTCAGCAGCACGGCGATGGCCGTCGTCAGCGAGCCGTAGACGGCGCTGATCTGCGACAGCGTCGCGAAGTACCACACCAGCAGGTGGCGCGACAGCTCCCACAGCACGGCGGCCACCACCGCGCCGAGCAGGGCATGGCGCAGCGACAGGTGGCCGACCGGCATCACCAGGTAGATCGAGGCCACCACGAACACCTCGCCGGCGAAGCCGATCAGGTACAGCAGCAGGCCGGACACGCCGCCCATCGACCACTGCCGCCCGAGGAACTGCACGTGTTCCTGCCCCATCGCCTGCAGGCTGCCGGCAACCAGCGTGACCAGGAGCAGCCCGAAGCCCAGGCACAGGATGTAGCCGTACGGAATCAGCGCCGAGACCAGGAAATGCCGGCGCCGGATCGCCACGCGGTGGTGAAAGATCACCGACATCGCGTTCTCGAGCACGGTGAAGGCCAGCGAGCTGAAGAACAGCATCGTGCCCAGCAGCACCCAGCCGATGAAGCTGCGGTTGGCCAGGAAGCGCGCCAGCTCGGCCACGATGGCTTCGGATTGCCCCGGCACCAGCCACTCCAGGTAGTGGCGTACCGTCTGCAGCAGCTCGGCCTGGTCGACCGCGTGCGACAGCGCGATCGCGGTGATGATCAGCAGCGGCACGATCGACAGCAGCGCGTAGTACGCCACCGCGCCGGCGAGCAGCAGGCCCTGGTTGGCGCGAAAGGCCTTCAGCGTTCGCCGCGTGAAGGCCCAGGGGTGGCGCGCGACTTGCGCAGCCTGGTCGCCGGGGAATTGCATGGTGCCTGCCATTGGACAGCATCGGGCGGGCCCGGGCGCTGCCGGGCTTGCTGCGCGTCAAACCAGCGGCCGCGGGACAGTGGCATGTTGATGGTTCGATCCCCTTTCGGACAGGCGGTGCAGTATGGCCAAGCTCCTGGTGACGTCTTGTCTTCGGCATGCACTGGCGGGGGGCCTGCTCGCGCTGGCGGCCGTGGCGCCCGCGGCCGGTGCAACGTGGTACGTCGTGCAGGACCTCGGCACGTTGCCGGGCGATACCGATGCCATTGCCACCGGCATCAACAGCCAGGGCGACGTGGTCGGCTGGTCCAACGGGCCGGGCGGCTATCGCGGTTTCGTCTACACCGCCGCCGGCGGCATGGTGGCCCTGCCTGGCCTGCCCGACCGGCCGCGGGCGTTTCCGCGCAAGATCAACGATGCGGGCGACATCGCCGGCACCGCCGATGCCGGCGGCACCGACCTCGGCCATGCCGTGCGCTGGCGCGGCGGCATCGCGCAGGACCTGGGCACACTGCCCACCGGCCCCTACAGCGCGGCCTGGGGCATCAACGGCGCCGGCGACGTGGTCGGCGAGTCGTCCGCGCAGGTCAACGGCATCAACGTCGTGCACGCCGTGCTCTACACCGATGCACTGGGCCTGGTCGACCTGACGCCCACCAGCGACGGCGCCGCCGCCCACGGCATCAACGACGCAGGCCAGATCGCCGGCTACCGCCTCGCCGGCGGCGCCTACCACGCGTTCCGCTGGGCGAACGGCAGCTTTCTCGATCTGGGCGTGCTGCCCGGCATGGCGCACAGCTTCGGCTATGCCATCGAGCCTGGCGGCGGCGTGGCCGGCCACTCGACGAGTGCCAGCGGCAATTCCGAGCACATCCTGCGCTACACCGACAGCGCCGGCCTGCAGGACCTGGGCGGCACCGGCGAGCACAACACGGCCTTCGGCATCAACGCCAGCGGAACCGTGGTGGGCGCGCTGGGCCAATCGGCCGCGCGCGCCTTCGTCTACACCGACCAGGCCGGCCTGCAGAACCTGAACGACCTGATCGACCAGTCGCGCGGCTGGCTGCTGCGGGTGGCGTACGACATCAACACCGCCGGCCAGATCGTCGGCTACGGCTACAACAACTTCACCGGGTCGGCGCACGCGGTGCTGCTGACGCCGACGACCAAGCGCCCGCCCGAGTGCAGCTACCACTGCCTGCGCTCCCGGGCCGTTGACCTGAAGGGCCACCTGGCGGGCCAGGAGGCCATGGTCGACGGCAAGGTGACGGTCAAGGACGAGAACCGCGCGCCGGTGCCCGACGCGATGGTGGCCGCGCTGTGGACGCTGCCGGACGGCAGCACCCAGAATCACTACGCATGGACGAACGCCAAGGGCATCGCGAAGTTCAACACCAGCGGCGGCCAGGGCACCTACACGCTGGAGGTGCTGGGCATCATCAAGACCTTCTACACCTTCAACCCGAAGCGCAGCGTGCTGAGCGGCAGCATCAGCGTGCCGTGAACCCGATCGGGTTCCCGTCAGCGGCAGTTCAACGGCAGGAACTCGGGCGGCACGTCGGTGCGGTCGAGGCCCCGCGCCGTCATGTTGCCCGGCACGGGCCCGTGAGCACATACCCAGGCCACCGGGACCATCGGCGTGTCCTCGACGACGGCGGGACGCAGGCTCAGGGTCTTGCCCTGGATGGCGCCATTGGCGCTGTTGCCGAAACGGATGTGAATGGCGCCGTCCTCCAGCGTGAGCCCGCTGACGTAGGTGCCGACGATCTTGTCGGCCGCGGGCAGCCCGGCCGCGGCGTTGTCCTCCGGCAGCGCCTCGCTGGCCCGCCAGGCGGCGGCCACCGGCGGCTTGGCCATGTCGGCGAGCTTCACCGCCTCGACAATCTGCTCGCGCACCAGCCGGGTCTGGATGCTCGGCACGGTCATCAGCGCCAGGATGGCAATGATCGCCAAGGCAACCATGACCTCGGTCAGCGTGAAGCCATGGGGTGGTTGACGGCGGCGGCGCTGACAAGAGATGGTCATCGCCGGGGATTATCGCCACGGGTCAGCGGCGGGCGCAGCCGGGCCAGAATGGCGGCATGAGCGCCACCACACCGCTGAGATACCTGGGCGGCTATCCACCCGCGCTGCTCGCCCAGGTCCAGCGCCTGATCGACGAAGGCCGGCTCGCCGAGAGCCTGGCCCGGCGCTACCCCGACACCCACGAGCTGCGCACCGACGGCGCGCTCTACGACTACGTGGCCGCGCTGAAGAGCCGGCACATGCGCAATGCCGGCCCGCTGGCCAAGGTGGCCTACGACAACCGGCTGCACATCGTGCGCAACGCGCTGGGCACGCACACCACCGTGAGCCGCGTGCAGGGCGGCCAGCTCAAGGCCAAGCGCGAGATCCGCATCGCCGGGCTGTTCCGCCAGTCACCGCCGGAGTTCCTGAAGATGATCGTCGTGCACGAGCTGGCGCACCTCAGGCAGCGCGAGCACGACAAGGCCTTCTACGCACTGTGCGAGCACATGGAGCCCGACTACCACCAGCTCGAGTTCGACGTGCGGCTGTGGCTGACGGCGCGCGAACTGGCCGAGCCCTGAACCAGCCGGGGGTCGCCGACCGACCCACCGACCGTGAAGTGGTAGAGCGACTGGAACGCCAGGCCCTGGAGCCCGAACACCTGGTGGACCGGGTCGTCGAAGAAGCAGCCGATGCCGGTGGCCGCCACGCCCGCCGCCTCGGCCTCCAGGTACAAGACCTGTCCGATCAGCCCGGCCTCCCAGAACAACCGCCGGTAGAACCAGGCCCCGTGCGTGAACAGCGCCTCCTGGTAGTCGGCGAGCATGCCCAGCGAGAAGATGCCGTCGCCAGCGATGTTCTGGTGGCAGCTCAGCCGGGTCGCGAGCCGGCGCGCGTCGCCGGGCTCCAGCAGCCGCAGCGGCAGGCCGGCCGGGCAGCCCGGTGGCGTCGACCATTCGAAGCGTTCATGCATCGCATGCTTCAGCCGGCCCAGCGCGGCCGGGCCACGCACCAGCGCGTACAGCCCCGGTGCGAGGCCGTCGACCCGATGAACGAACAGGCCGAGGTGCAAGGTCGGATCCCAGTCGATCGTGTCCCAGGGCATCGGGCGCTGGCTCGGCGGCAGATCGCCATGCGGCATGACCCGCGCGAGCATCCGGTAGAACGCCTCGGCCGTGATCGACGTGGCGCCGTCGCACGCCAGCAGGCTGCGCCGCTGCAGGATGATCTGCCCAGCGGCGGGGCCATCGTCAGGCGCGTGGTCATTGCTCTCGATCGCCGGCTCTTGAGGCGTGTCGAATGCCGGCGCCTCCGTAGCCGGTTTGCGCGAGGCGATGGCGACGTCGTCGATGACCTCCCAGCGCACCGGGTCGTCGCGGCTGAGCCGGTTCGCGGCGCCACGCCAGCCTTCCCGGGTCAGTTGGTGCACGAGCGCCGCATCGAGCTGCGTTGGAAGCGGCCGCTGCGCGGGAGGCTCCGCGGGCCAGACTGCCAGCATGGCATCCGGGTGCTCACGCTCGGCACCCGCGAAGTCTTCGGCACGGTTCAAGCCGAGCAGCGCCTCGATCGTCTCGTCGGCCAGCCCGTGCAGAAGCGTGGCGTTCCAGCCCAGCGTGGCGGCAGCGAGCCGCAGCGCGCCGATCGCGTGCCCCACGTCATGCTGGCAATAGCGGAATGCGCGCTCGCCGTACTTCCAGGCCTCGCGCCAGTGGACCGACGACAGCCCGACCAGAAAGGCCTGGGGCGGGAACTCGGCCATCAAGGCGCTGAACTGCCGTGCGCTGAACGCTGCCCGTCGCTCCAACCCGTGCTCGAGCGGCGCGTAGTGGTACAGGCCCGGCGCGTCGCCCAGCCCGGGTTGCGCCCCGATCAGCAGGTAGCCCTCGGTCGGATGCAGGTTGCCGCTGGACGGGTTGCAGCGCAACGCCCAGCGCACGGCACCGGCTTGCTTCCAGGCGGAAATGCCCAACCCGTACTGCAGCAGGCGCGACAGCGAGCGGATCGTGAGCGCCTCACTCGAAACCGAACCACGGCGATACAGCGCGTCGTAGCCTGGTGACAGGGGCTCGTCGTCGGGACCCAGCAGCGGCAGGCTGACCAGCGGCGCGCCTTCATAACGGCGGAAGGGATCGGGCTGGTTCGCCCAATCGAGCTCGCCGGGCCCGGGCGCGTAGCGGTCGAAGTGGTGCTTGGTCCGCTCGTGGTAGCGCATCACCGTCTCGATCAGGTCGGCGTCGCGCATGGCGGCCCCGGGCCGTGCCGACCTGCCGGTGGGGGTCAATCGCGCTGCCCGGTGATGTAGTGTTCGAGTTGCTCGATGATGAACTGCTGCTCGGAGATGGTGTCCTTGACCAGGTCGCCGATCGAGACCACACCGACCAGCTGGTTGCCATCCATCACCGGCAGGTGGCGCATCCGGTTCTCGGTCATCAGCGCCCGGCACTCGTCGCTGGTGCGGTGCGGGTGCACATACATCACCGGGCTCGACATGATGTCGGCCACCGCCGTCTCCGTCGGCGGGTGTGACATGAACACCAGCTTGCGCACGTAGTCACGCTCCGAGACCATGCCGACGACCTGGCCCTGCTCCACCACCACCAGTGCACCGATGTTCTTGTCCGCCATCAAGCGCGCGGCCTCGTGCGCCGAAGCGTGCGGCCCCAGGGTGTACACGGTCTGGTCGGGCTTGGACTTCAGGATCTGCGCAGCGGTTTTCATGATTCACCTCTCGAATCATCATGGTTGGCGCACGCCCGGCGGCCTCGCTCACCAGGGCGCTAGGCTCGGGCGTGCGCGCAAGAGCATCGTAGACCTCGCGGGGCTCGTTGTGGGAACGGCCGTGCAGCGCGTGCGCAGTGGGCGAATGCCATGAGATTCAGTCCCAGGGCGCTGGCCACCGCGTGGCTCATGGCCACGGTGTTCAGCGGCGCGCCGTCGACGGTCTACGCCTTCGCGAGCGGGGGCAGCGCGCTGGAGGCCACCTTCGCCGCCGGCCGCATGCTGATCGATTCGAACTCGCCCTGGGCGTTGTTCGCCGCGGCAGCGCTGGTGCACGGCTCGGTCTCGGCTTTCTGGGCGGGGGTGGCCGGCATGGTTCTGCCGCGGCGGCACACGGCGGCGTGGGCGATCGCCTTCGCGGCGGCAGTCGGGATGCTGGACCTGCGCGTCATCGCGCCCATCTGGTTCCCCCACATCGCCGCCCTCGCCTTTTGGCCGCAGATGGCCGACCACCTGATGTGGGGCGCATGCCTCGGCGGCACGCTGCAGGCCGCCGGCCGGCTCCGAAGCCTGGAACCTAGGTGTTGACGGCCCTTTCGGCGTGTCCGAAGAATGTGCGGTTTCACCCCCCGAGAGGAGAACGTTCATGGACTCGAGCCGTCGAATCTGCACCACGCTCTTCATGGCGATGGTGATCGCGGGGCCCGTTGCCGCCGCTGCGCCCGCGCTGACCCAGGTCAGCGAGCTGAACGCGGCGGGCCGCCCCGCCGGCGTGCCGCTCGACTACGTCGTGACACCCCATGGCTTCTTCCACCCTTCGTGCGTCGGCCAGCTCGGCGAGGATGAGCGCCTGGCCGCCGATGGCAGCGTGGTGCGCCCCGACGGCCGCGTCATCGCCGCCGCCGCCTGCGCCTACCCGCGCTATGGCGCCCGCGGCGAGCTCTTCGGCAGCAACGCCGAGGCCGGCCCCCCGCTGCCCGCCTTCAACGGCTGGATCGCCAGCAGCAACTCGAATGCGAACCTCACGCCGCCGGCCAGGGAGATGGTCGCCAACTTCACCGTGCCGAGCGGGCCCACCGCCAACGTCGGCCAGGTGCTGTACTACTTCCCCGGCCTCGAGGACGGCGGTGCCGTGCAGACCATCCTGCAGCCCGTGCTGGCCTGGAACGGCTTCAACGACGCGGCGTGGACGATGACCAACTGGAACTGCTGCAAGAGCGGCAAGACCTGGCACGGCCCGACGATCTCGGTGGCCACGGGCCACAAGATCCACGGCGCGATGAAGGGCAGCAGCTGCGACACCAACACCCAGGTCTGCGCGAACTGGGTGATCCTCAGCAAGGACAAGACCACCGGCCAGAAGACCAAGTTCCAGACCGACGCCTACGGCCAGGCCTTCGACTGGTACTTCGGCGGCGCGAAAGAGGCCTATGGCGTGAGCACCTGCAGCCACTTCCCGGCCAACGGCAGCATCAGGTTCACCAACATCCACGTCTACGACCTGAACGGCGTCGAGACCACGCCGGCGAACTGGAACACCTTCATCGCCGGCGGCGCGCCGCCGTGCAACTACGTGGTCACGCCGACCACCCACACGACGACGATCACCTTCGACACGGCGCCCTGACGCGCCTGCCGGCGGCCGGGGCCGCCAATTCAGCGCCGCTGCTCGGCCCACACCCGCTGCATCGCCGCCAGGCTGCGCGTCACGTCCTCGTCGGTCGTCGCCCACGAACTCACGCTGATGCGCATGGCGGTGTGGCCCTGCCACACGGTGGGGCCGCACCAGCAGGTGCCGTCCTGCTGCAGCGCGGCCACCACGCGGCGCGTCAGCCCGGGCTCGCCGAAGCTGACCAGCACCTGGTTCAGCGCCACCTCGTTCAGCACCGTGGCGCCCATGGCCTGCAACTCGCGGGCGAAGCGGCGGGCGTGGCCGCAGCAGCGCTCGATCAGCTCGGCCAGGCCGCTGCGGCCCAGCGTGTGCAGCGCGGCCCACACGTCCACGCCGCGCGCGCGGCGCGAGAGCTCGGGCGTGTGGTCCGCCGGGTTGCGGGTGACACCCTCGGTCGGCAGGTAGTCGGCCGACACGGCCATCGCCGCCACCAGCGCCGGCGCATCGCGCACGAAGGCGATGCCGCTGTCGTAGGGCACGTTGAGCCACTTGTGCGCGTCGGTGGCCCACGAATCCGCCTGGCCGATGCCGGCCACCAGCGGCGCCAGCACCGGGCTGGCCGCGGCCCACAGGCCGAAGGCGCCGTCCACGTGCACCCAGGCGCCGTGGGCGCGGGCATGGGCGATCACCGGCGGCAGCGGGTCGACCGCGCCGGTGTTCACGTTGCCCGCCTGCGCGCAGACGATGGCCGGCCCCTGCAGCGCCGGCAGGCACTCGGGCCGCAGGCGGCCCTGCCCATCCACCGGCACGCGCAGCAGCCGCTTGCGCCCCAACCCCAGCAGGCCCAGCGCCTTCAGCAGCGTGGGGTGCACCTCGTCGCCCACCACCACGGTGATCGGCGGCGCGCCGAAAAGGCCATCGGCCTCCACGTTCCAGCCCGCACGCGCCAGCACCGCATGCCGCGCCGCCGCCAGCGCGGTGAAGTTGGCCATCGTGGCGCCGGTGACGAAGGCGCCGCCGGCCGTGGGCGGCAGGCCCAGCAGCTCCAACAGCCAGCGCAGCGCCACCTTCTCGAGTTTGGATACGCCGGGCGCGGCGTGGTGCAACGCGGCGTTCTGGTCCCACGCGGTCGCCAGCCAGTGGCTCGCCACCGTGACGGGCAAGGCCCCGCCCGTGACGAAGCCGAAGTAGCGCCCCGAGGCCGATGCCGAGGTGGCGGGCGAGCCGAGCGTGTCGAGCAGGCTCAGCGTCTGCGCCGCCGGCTGCGGGTTGGCCGGCATGGGCATGTCGAAGCCCGAGAGCGCGGCGACGGCGTCGTCCGCCGGCGCCACGCGGCGGGTGGGCAGCGAGGCCAGGTAGCGCGCCGCGCGCCGGGCAGCATCGTCGAGCAGATCGTCCATGGGGAAATGATTCTGCGCGATGATCGACGCCCGCATCGACCGGAGATCGTGACGAGCACCGAAGCCATCGCAAGCAAGGGCCCGCAGGTCGATGCCCTGATTGTCGGCGCGGGCCACAACGGGCTGGTTTGCGCCTGCTACCTGGCGGCGGCGGGGCTGCGCGTGCGCATGCTGGAAAAGCGTGGCGTCGTGGGTGGGGCCGCCGTGACCGAGGAATTCTTTCCCGGCTTCCGCAATTCGACGGCGAGCTACACCGTCAGCCTGTTGAACCCGAAGGTGATCCGCGACCTGCGCCTGGCCGAGCGCGGGCTCGTCATCGTGGAGCGCCCGTTTTCGAACTTCGTGCCGCTCGAGGATGGCCGCTTCCTGCAATTCGGCGGCGATGCCGATGCCACGCACCGCGAAGTTGCGAAATTCTCGGCGCGCGATGCCCAGGCGCTTGGCTCCTACTTCGCGCGCCTCGATCGCCTGGCCGATCAGCTGAAGAAATGGGTGCTTCGTGCACCGCCGAATCTGCGCGGGCCGTGGGTGGTTCAGGGGCTGCGCGACGCGGGCGCGGCGGCAAGCCTGCTGCGCGGGTTCGGCGCGCTGCCGACCGAAGGCAAGCGCGACCTGATCGATGTGTTCACCAAGAGCGCCGGGCACTGGCTGGACGCCACCTTCGAATCGGAGCCCTTGAAGGCGGTGCTCGGCTGGGACTCGGTGGTCGGCAACCACGCCAGCCCCTACGCGGCCGGCTCGGCCTACGGCCTTCTGCACCATGGCTTCGGCGAGGTGAACGGCAAGCCGGGCCAGTGGGGCCACGCGATCGGCGGAATGGGCCGCATCACCGAGTTGATGGCCGACGAGGCGCGCGCCCGCGGCGTGCAGATCGACGTGGGCCACGGCGTCGAGCGCGTGCTCGTCGAGCACGGTGCGGCGGTGGGTGTACTGAGCGAACGCGGCGAAGAGATACGCGCCCGCTGCGTGGTTTCGAACGTGCATCCGCAGCTGCTGTACCGGCGCCTGATCGAAGCAAGCGCGCTGCCGGCGGGGTTCCTCGGGGCGATCGACCGCTATCGAAGCGGATCAGGCTCGCTGCGCATCAACGTTGCGCTTTCCGAGTTGCCCGACTTCGCGTGCGCGCCAGGCACGAAGGCCATGCCGCACCATGCGAGTGGCATCGTCTTCGGTCCGTCGCTCGACTATATGGACCGTGCGTGGCATGACGCCGAGGCGCTGGGCCATTCGAGCCGGCCGATCGTCGAGATGATGATCCCGAGCGTGGTCGACGACTCCCTCGCGCCGAAAGGCGCACACGTGGCGAGCCTGTTCTGCCAGCATTTCAAGCCCACGGCCGATTGGGATCGGCTGAAGGACAGCGCCGTGCAGGCGGTGTTCGACGTGGTGCAGGCCCACTGCCCGAACTTCCGCGCTTCGCTGCTCGGCCACCGCGCGCTCACGCCGCTCGACTTGGAGCGAGAGTTCGGCCTCGTCGGTGGCGACATCTTCCATGGCCGGCTCTCGCTCGATCAGCTGTTCTCGCTGCGGCCCGTGCTCGGCCATGCCCGCTACCGGGGGCCGTTGCGCGGGCTGTATCACTGCGGCGCGGGCGCCCACCCGGGGGGCGGCGTCACCGGGGCAGTCGGGCACAACGCCGCGGTCGAAATCAATCGCGATCTGGCATAGCGGCTTCTGTCCTCGCGCTTGCGCCAACGAGCGCCGTGCCATGGACGAGCAGGTCGTCCATGGGGATTTGATTCTGCGCGATGATCGACGCCCGCATCGACCGGAGATCGTGATGAGCACCGAAGCCACCGCAAGCAAGGGCCCCGATCTCACCCAGGGCGTGCCGACCGAGACGCTCGACGACGGCAGCATGCTGGCCGGCCACGTCGGCGAAGACGCCGTGCTGCTCGCGCGCCGCGGCGACGAGTTCTTCGCGATCAGCGCCGAATGCAGCCACTACCACGGCCCGCTGGCCGACGGCCTGATGGTCGGCGACACGGTGCGCTGCCCCTGGCACCACGCCTGCTTCAGCCTGCGCACGGGCGAGGCGCTGCACGCGCCGGCGCTCGGCCCTGTCGATTGCTGGGCCACCGAGGTCCGCGACGGCAAGGTGGTCGTGCTCGGCAAGGTCGTGGCCCAGCCCGTCGTCCGCGCGGCATCGGCGGCCACGGCCCAGGCACCACAGCGCATCGTGATCGTCGGCGGTGGCGCGGCGGGTTTCGCCGCCGCCGAGATGCTGCGCCGCCAGCGCTACCAGGGCCGCATCGTGATGCTGAGCGATGACGACGCCGCCCCGGTCGACCGGCCCAACCTTTCGAAGGACTACCTGGCCGGCAGCGCGCCCGAGGAATGGGTGCCGCTGCGCGACGATGGCTTCTACGCCGAGCACGCCATCGACCTGCGCCTGAAGACCAGCGTCACCGGCCTCGATGCGAACGCGCGCGAGCTCACGCTCGCAGACGGCAGCAAGCTCGGCTTCGACCGCCTGCTGCTGGCGACCGGCGCCGAGCCGGTGCGCCTGGCGATGCCGGGCATCGAGCTGCCGCACGTGCACACCCTGCGCACGTTGGCCGACAGCCGCGCCATCATCGCGCAGGCGGCCACGGCCAAGCGCGCGGTGGTGATGGGCGCGAGCTTCATCGGGCTCGAGGTGGCCGCCGCGCTGCGTACGCGCGGCCTCGAGGTGCACGTGGTGGCGCCCGAGAAGCGCCCGATGGAGCGCGTGCTGGGCCCCGACCTGGGCGATTTCATCCGCCGGCTGCACGAAGAGCACGGCGTCGTCTTCCACCTGGCCGACACGGCCGGCGCCATCGACGCCAAGCAGGTGACGCTGAACAGCGGCGGCACCATCGCCGCGGACCTGGTCGTGGTCGGCGTCGGGGTGCGCCCCCGGTTGACGCTCGCCGAGCAGGCCGGCCTCGCGATCGACCGCGGCGTCACCGTCGATGCCTACCTGCAGACCAGCGCCCCTGGCATCTACGCCGCCGGCGACATCGCGCGCTGGCCCGACCCGCACAGCGGCGAGGCGATCCGCGTCGAGCACTGGGTCGTCGCGCAGCGCCAGGGCCAGACCGCCGCCCTCAACATGCTCGGCGCGCAGCAGAAGTTCGATGCCGTGCCCTTCTTCTGGAGCCAGCACTACGACGTGCCGATCAACTACGTCGGTCACGCCGAAGCCTGGGACGAGATCGTCGTCGACGGCAACGTCGCCGAGCGCGACTGCACGCTGCGCTACAAGCGCCAGGGCCGCGTGCTGGCGATGGCCTCGATCTATCGCGATGTGGAGAGCCTGGCGGCCGAAGCGCGCATGGAGCGCGAGGCAGCGCAGCGCTGAGGGCACCGAGCGCGTAAGCTCGGGCCATCTCCGCATCGAACCCAGGAAGCCATCATGTCCGTCGCCCGCAAGACCCAAGCCAAATACGGCGCCCAGATCCCCACGGCCCGCAAGCCGGGGGCCAAGGTGGCACGGCCAGCTGGCAAGGCAAGCTCGTCAGCGGGCGGGTCAGCCAAGGCTTCGCAAGGCGCCAAGGCCAGCGGCGACAAGAAGGGCTGACACCGGGAAGGAACGACGCCGCCCAGCGTTGGCGGTAGAGTCGCCTGGGTGACGCCTTGCGTCTGCCGCAGGCAAAGTACAAACGATCGGGAGGAACCATGTTCGGGAGAGACCTTTTTCGAAGGGCCGTGGCGGCGTGCATCGATGTCGGCCGTCCGCTATTGGTGGTGGCGCTGCTTCAAGCCGGCGCTGCGCAGGCGGCACCAAAGGAGCCCTTCGAATTGCTCCACCAGTTCGATGCACCCACTGATGGTCGCGGTGCCGCCGAGGGCCTGGTTCTGGGTCCGGATGGCCGCTTCTATGCCGTCAATGCTCTCGAGGGCGCCCTCGGGGGAGGCACGGCGTACGCCGTAGACAAGCACGGCGTGTTCACCGTGTTGCACGCATTCAACCCATGGATCGAAGGCAGTGAAGCGCATGGCCGCCTGGTATCCGCCAGCGACGGTTCACTTTACGGGGTGCTGTCGGGCGGAGGTGCCCATGGTTGCGGCTCGATCTTTCGGATGTCCCCTTCCGACGGAGCGACCGAGATCCTGCATTCGTTCGTCCGCGGCGCCGAGGGCTGCAAGCCCCTCGGCGGGATCGTGCAAGGCCCGGACGGAGTCTTCTACGGCACCACCTCGGAGGGCGGCGCGTACCAGTGGGGGACGGTGTTCCGCTGGGCGCCAGGGCAGCGAGCGAGGGTGCTGCACCATTTCACCCACTCTGACGGCGACGGCGGCTACCCGTTGCGTGGCGTCACCATGTCAGCCGATGGGCTGGCGGTGTATGGCGTAACCTACCGCGGGGGTGCGCAAGATTCGGGCGTCATCTTCAAAGTCGGGACGGACGGCACGGACTACAGCGTGCTCCGCTCGTTCGATGACAAGATCGGCCTGTCGGCTTCCGGTGAACTGGTCCTGGCCAAGGACGGCAACTTCTACGGCCCGACTGCACGGGGAGGCGCCGGGCATTACGGAACCATCTATCGACTCACGCCTGCGGGTGACGTCTCTGTCATGCACTCGTTCGTGAGCTTCAGCGATGTGGGCCAGAACCCCGCGGGGCGTTTGACGCTGGGTGAGCACGGCATGCTCTACGGTACGACGACCTATGGCGGCGCCAACGCACAGGGAACCATCTTCGCGCTCAGCCGAGATGGTGTGATGACTGTCATGCACTCGTTCGCCGCAGATGAATTCGGCTTCAATGCCGGAGGCAACCTGGCCCGGGCCCATGGCTACTTGTATGGGGTCACTGGCAACCGCGGTTGGCCGCTGCCGACGGCGGGAACCGTTTTTCGGATTCGGAAGCTCGAGCCAGGTAACGAGGCGACGAGTGGTGGCGCCCTTTGAACAAGCAACACTGCCTGCTCGGGCACATGAACTTCCACCTTCCACGTGCGCTCCTCCGGGCGGCCCTTGCGTTCGTCCTGCTGGGCACTTCACTGCATTGCGGGGCCCAAGAATCCACGCCCATTCCTGATGGGCGCCAGATCGCCGCATCGATCAAGTACCAGTTCGCCATCTACTACCTGGGACAGCCCGCAAAGCCACCCCTGCAGGCCCTGCAAAGCCAGATCAAGGCACTGCCTCATCCGCTGAAGCTCGTCTCGGGTGTTTCGGAGAAGCCCAACGCACCGCTGGTTGCCGCGACGCTTGAGAAGAACGTTCAAAGTGCCTATGCCCCACCCGGCCTGGACATGCTGCAGCGATTCGGCCGCGGGCTCACCAGAGACCAAGCGGTGGCCATGCAGTCGTCGGAGCAGGCGCTGATCCTCGACTTCGCCCACCCGGCATCCTTCTCGTTCACGGCCTACCGGTCGGCGCTGACACTGACCGAGCAGGTCGCGCGCGACACCAGCGGTCTGATCTGGGATGAAGAGACCCGCGAGGTCTTTTCGCCCGAAGAGTGGCATAAGCGCCGGCTCGACACATGGGACGGCGACATACCCAACGCGCTGATGCACACGGTGATCCATGCCTACAAGGGTGACAGGCTGGTTCGTGCGATCACCCTCGGCATGGCCAAGTTTGGACTTCCGGACGTCGTGGTCGACGACTTCTCCTGGTCGGAGAACCGGCCAATGGGCAACTTGATCAACCTGCTTTCGCAGGCGCTGGTCGAGGGCGCAGTCGTCGGACCCAGGGGTTCCTATGACCTGGACATTCACCAAGTCAAGCACGCCGCTGTCCGCCGATCCCACTTGGACACCCTGAAGCCCAACACCACCGCGATTGCCAAGCTGGTACTGGTCACAGGAATACCCGATGAGGGCGATCCGCACAATCGACTGGTTGAAATTCGGTTCGACAGGACGGCCGGGCCCGACCGCCATGCACAACAGGCTGCGTTGTTGTCATCCCTGTTCGGGTCCGAAGACGCCATCAAGCGCGTCAAGCACACCGAGGAACTGCTCAAGGTCAGCGAGCAGGCGCGATCGAAGCTGCCGGCAGTCCGAGATGCCTTCAACAAGGGCTTGCAGCCGGGCGAGTATGTGCTGGTCAAGGCCCCGTTCAAAACCCCCGGCGGCGACAACGAGTGGATGTGGGTAGAGATCGTCTCCTGGCAGGGCGACGAGATCGGTGGCCTGCTGAAGAACGAACCCTTCGACATCCCCACCTTGCACGCGGGTCAGATGGTCAAGGTGCTGCAGGAAGATGTGTTTGACTACATTCGCCGAAGCGCTGACGGCCGGGAAGAGGGCAACGAGACGGCGAAGATCCTTGAGCGCATGCGGGGTGCTGTTCAGCACTAGGAAGATGCCGAGTTGCAGGCGGCCGTCGGGCCCTGAACCGCCCGGGGCCCGCGCGGGCTCGGCGGGCGGCACTACCAGCTGCGTCAGTGGATCCGGCGCAGCACCCGATGAAGGCGCTGTTCACCATCCTCGCGCCCTTCCGCGATGCTGAACCCCAGCTCGCGGGCCGATTCGAAGAACTGCACCGTCTCGCACACACCGTTCGTCTTGACCACGCGGTAGACGCGACCATCAGCAGCTTCGATGCCGAAGAGCATGCCGTTTCCCATGCCCCGCGATGCGTGGACGTGCCCGAGGGCGCGCATCAGCGAGTCGTCCCAGGGCGGCACCCCGGTACTGGAGAGGAGGGTGGATTCCATGGTGGTCAACGCTTTGGGATTGCCGATCATGACAGGCGGGTATGTCAGGACGACGACATCGCGGCGCGCGAGGCCGTGCCTGGCACATCGCCCAGTGTGGGCCATAAAGGGGGCGGAAGTTCCGGTAAAGCGCGGGGCCTTACATTCGCGCGATCTGGCAACAACTCGACCCAGGAGAGCCGATTGAGCTTTGAATACCTCAGCGTCGAAGAGGCCATGCCGCGGCGCGGCCTGCGCATGGTGGTGGTGGGCGGCGTACCCAGCCCCTGGGGCGAGGCGGCCAAGGGCATCCTCCACGTCAAGCGCATCGCCTGGGCCGCCGTGCGGCTCGACTACACCAGCGATGC
>NZ_DATFAN010000009.1:0-5874 GCF_035254525.1 Ideonella sp.
TGGCTCCTATATGCCGATCCGCCGCTGGCTCCATTACGCCGATCACGCTCTGGCTCCAATACGGCGGTCAGCAACTGGCTCCTACTTGCCGATCACGGCGTGGCTCCTATACGGCGGTCGGTGACACCCGGCAAGTGAGGCGTTTACGACTATGTTTTGCGAGGCTGGCCGGATCGAAGCCGGCGAATCCTTGGTGTTTGCGACTTCCCGGACACGTGTGGTCGAATTGCCACGCCGGATCGCAAGGTTTTCCGCGGTGGGCTGTTTACGACTGTATTTGCTCTGAACAGCTGTGCGGGCAAGACGAAGTCACATCAGATACTTCTCATGCACCGCCGTGCGCCGTGCCAGGGTGCATGCTCCAGCGTTGCACGCGAGTGGCTGTCTCTCGACAACGTCATGCCCCGCGCGGGCCCACCCACTTCAGGAGAACTGATGTTTGACCACGTCAAATTCGGAGTCAGTGACTACGCAGCGAGCAAAGCGTTCTTCCTCAAGGCGCTCGAACCGCTCGGCCTGACTGTCGTCTCGGAGGGGGCCCCGACGTACGGCGTCGAACTCAGCCAACCCGAGGGCAATGTGTCGTTGTGCCTGTACCAGACCGAAGCGAAGCCGGCCCCTCTTCACTTGGCGTTCATGGCGGAGAGTCGCCAGCAAGTGGATGCCTTCTATCGCGCGGCGCTGGAAGCGGGGGGCAAGGACAACGGTGCGCCTGGCCTGCGCCCGCACTACCACGCGAACTACTACGCCGCTTTCGTCATTGGCCCGGATGGGCACAACATCGAAGCGGTCTGCCACAAGCCCGGGGCCTGACCACAACTACTGTACGTAAATACAGTATCATCGCACTTCGCAGTTGCCCCTCACAGGAGCATTCGGGGAGCCGGGCTCAAGGCCCGGCTCCCTTTCTTTTGGCTGGCGCCGCATCGCCCTGGCCGCCGAACAGGTCGAACACGACGCCCCGCAGCCAGCGGTTGGCCGGAGCGCGGTGGTACTTCGCGTGCCAGAACACGTTGATCGCCACATCCGGCAGCCTGGCCGGGTGCGGCAGCTTCACCAGCCCGAAGGGGGCGAGCAGGCGGTCGGCGAGGCGTTCGGGCACGGTGGCGATCAGGTCCGACCCCTGCAGGATGTGGCCGACACTGACGTAGTGCGGCACGGTCACCCGCACGGTGCGCGCGACGCCGCTGCGCTGCAGCAACTCGTCGACCTTGCCGTGCCCGGTGCCCTCCGAGATCACCACCAGGTGCTCGGCCGAGCTGAAATCGGCCAGTGAGAGGCGGCGCTTGTCGAGCCGGTGACCCTGCCGCATCAGGCAGACGTAGCGCTGCGAGAACAGGCGCCGCTGGAAGAAGCCCGCCTTGAGCTGCGGCAGCAGCCCGATCGCCAGGTCGACCTTGCCCGACTCCAGCTCGTCGCGCAGATTGACCGCGGTGTTGCGCACCGTGCTCACCGACACGCCGGGCGCCTCGCGGTGCAGCCGGTCGATCAACGCGGGCAGGAAGTAGATCTCGCCGATGTCGGTCATGCCGATGGTGAAGGCGCAATCGGCGCTCGCCGGCTCGAAGCTGGTGCGCTGGTTGATGCCGCTGTGGATCATCGCCAGCGCGTAACTGACCGATTCCGCCAGCTGATCGGCGTAGGGCGTGGGTTCCATGCCCTTGGGCGTTCGAAGGAACAGCTCGTCGCCAAACAGCTTGCGCAGCTTGGCCAGCGAGTTGCTCACTGCCGGCTGGGAGATGCCGAGCACGTCGGCCACCTTCGAGACGCGGCGCTCGACCAGCAGCTGGTTGAAGACGACGAGCAGGTTGAGGTCGAGTTCGTGCAGTTCCATGGGGCTATGCCGCCGCGATGAGACATCACTGGCAGTGATACACCTTATACGCCAAATCCCGTTGGCGGATCTTGGTGCCGACGCCATCATGCCGGCCATGGAGCTCCTGATCCAGCCGCTGCAGAAGGTCATCGACGTGACGCCGGGCGCCAACCTGCTCGAGGCGCTGCGCGGCGCGCAGGTGCCGATGTCGTACAGCTGCATGGCGGGCCGCTGCGGCACCTGCCGCTGCCGGGTGGTGCAGGGGGAGGTGCTGGATTCGGGGCGGGCGCAGCAGAACCCGTTGGACGGGCGCGATGCCTACGTGCTCGCCTGCCAGACCTTTGTCACCGAGCCGTGCACGATCGAGATCCCGGAGCCCGACGAGATCGTGGTGCACCCGGCCCGCATCGTGAAGGCCACCGTGCAGGCGGTCGAGACCCTGACGCACGACATCAAGCGCGTCGTGCTCAAGCCGGCCAAGCCGATCGAATTCTCGCCGGGGCAGTACGCGCAGCTGCAGTTCACGCCGGACCACGCGCGGCCCTACTCGATGGCGGGCCTGGCCGAAGATGGCGCGCTCGAGTTCCACGTCCGCGTCGTGCCGGGCGGGCGCGTGTCCGGCTACATCGCCAACGAGCTGAAGGCCGGTGATGCCGTGCGGGTGAGCGGGCCGCTGGGCACGGCCTACCTTCGCCGCAAGCACGAGGGGCCGATTCTGTGCGTGGCCGGCGGCACCGGCTTGGCGCCGATCCTCTCGATCCTGCGTAGCGCCGTCGCCGACGGCATGCGCAATCCGATTCACCTGTACTTCGGCGTGCGCTCCGCGCGCGACCTCTACGGGCTGGATTGGCTGTCGGAGCTCCAGCGCCAGCACCCCGGGCTGAAGCTGAACATCGTCGTCACCTCGGGCGCAGAGCCCCGCGCGCACCGCTGCGGCCTCGTCACCGAGGCGATCGAGCAGGACCTCGACAGCCTCGACGGCTGGCGCGCCTACCTGTGCGGCTCGCCCCCGATGGTCGAGGCCGCGACGCTGCTGGCCCGCCGCAAGGGCATCGACCCGGCGCGGGTCCACGCCGACGCGTTCTACACCCAAGCGACCTGACACCTTCGACCAGGACCCGGCATGAACCACGACAACACGACGGCCGTCTTTCCCACCGAAGCGCGCTGGGAGGGCGACGGCACGCACCGCATCCCCTTCCTGGCCTACACGAACGACGAGCTCTACCGGCGCGAGCTGGAGCGCTTCTTCTACCGGGGGCACTGGTGTTATGTCGGCCTGGAGGCCGAGGTGCCCCACCCGGGCGACTTCAAGCGCACGGTGGTGGGCGAACGCTCGGTGATCATGGTGCGCGATGCCGACGGCGCGATCCATGTGGTCGAGAACGTCTGCGCCCACCGCGGCATGCGCTTCTGCCGCGAGCGGCATGGCAACCGCAAGGAGTTCGTCTGCCCCTACCACCAGTGGAGCTACACGCTCAAGGGCGAGCTGCAGGGGGTGCCGTTCCGGCGCGGCGTCAAGCAGGACGGGCAGGTCCACGGCGGCATGCCGGCCGACTTCAAGACCAGCGACCATGGCCTGACGACGCTGAAGGTCGCCCGCCGCGGCGGCGTGGTCTTCGCCTCCTTCGACCCCGAGGTCGAGCCCTTCGAGAGTTATCTCGGGCCGACCATCCTCGGCTACTTCGATCGCCTGTTCAACGGCCGCCAGCTGAAGATCCTCGGCTACAACCGGCAGCGCATTCCGGGCAACTGGAAGCTGATGCAGGAGAACATCAAGGATCCGTATCACCCGGGCCTGCTGCACACCTGGTTCGTCACCTTCGGCCTCTGGCGCGCGGACAACAAGTCGCAGCTGAGGATGGACGAACGGCACCGCCACGCCGCGATGATCTCGACGCGCGGCTCGGGCGGCAAGGCCGGCCAGGTGACGCAGGTGTCGAGCTTCAAGGAATCGATGCAGCTCAACGACCCCAGCTTCCTGGACATCGTGCCCGAGCCCTGGTGGGGCGGGCCCACGGCGGTGATGACGACGATCTTCCCGAGCGTCATCCTGCAGCAGCAGGTCAACAGCGTGTCGACGCGCCACATCCAGCCCAACGGGCACGGCAGCTTCGATTTCGTCTGGACCCACTTCGGCTTCGACGACGACGGCGAGGAGATGACCCAACGCCGCCTGCGCCAGGCGAACCTGTTCGGGCCGGCGGGTTTCGTCTCGGCCGACGACGGCGAGGTGATCGAGTTCTCGCAGCAGGCCTTCGAGAGCAAGCCCTTCCATCGCGCGGTGGCCGAGCTGGGCGGGCGGGGCGTGGAAGACACCGAGCACATGGTGACCGAGACGCTGATCCGCGGCATGTACCGCTACTGGCGCAGCGTGATGGAGGCCTGAAGCCATGAGCACGAACCTGAACTTCGAGGACTGGCTGGCGCTGACCCAGCTCTACGCCGACTACGCGAGCGCGGTCGACTCGGGCCACTGGGACCTGTGGCCCGAGTTCTTCACCGACGATGGCGTGTATCGCCTGCAGCCGCGCGAGAACCACGAACGCGGCTTTCCGCTGGCGACCCTGTCGTTCACCAGCAAGGGCATGCTGAAGGACCGCGTCTACGGCATCAAGGAAACGCTGTTCCACGACCCCTACTACCAGCGCCACGTCGTCGGAACGCCGGTCGTGCGCAGCGCCGAGCCGGGGCGGTTCCGCTGCGAGGCGAACTACGCGGTCTTCCGCACCAAGCTGTCGGAAGCGTCGACGGTGTTCAACGTCGGGCGCTACCTCGACACGGTCGTGCGCACCCCGGCCGGCTTCAAGTTCGCGTCGCGCGAGTGCATCTACGACAGCGAAATGATCCCGAACTCCATCATCTACCCGATCTGAGGCCGGCCATGAGCACTGAAACCTGGGTCGACGCGCTGTCGGCCGACGACCTGCCCACCGACGATGTGACCGGCGTCATCGTCGCCGGGCGCGACATCGCGATCTACACGGTCGGCAGCCAGGTGTATGCCACCGACAACCTCTGCACGCATGGCCATGCCCGGCTGTGCGATGGCTTTCTCGACGGCCACGAGATCGAGTGCCCGTTGCACCAGGGCAAGTTCGACGTGCGCAGCGGCCAGCCGGCCTGCGATCCGGTGACCGAGCCGCTGCGCAGCTACCCCGTGAAGATCGACGGGCAGCGCGTCTACGTGCGGCTCGCCGCGCTCAGCCCTTGACGCACACCACCTGCTTCAAGGTGTGCACCACCTCGACCAGGTCCTTCTGCGCCTGCATCACCGCGTCGATGTCCTTGTAGGCCGCGGGCGTCTCGTCGATCACGTCCTTGTCTTTGCGGCACTCGACGCCTTCGGTCGCCGCCCGGTGGTCGGCCAGCGTGAAGCGGCGCTTGGCCTCGCCGCGGCTCATCACGCGGCCGGCCCCGTGCGAGCAACTCTCGAAGCTGTCGGGGTTGCCCAGCCCGCGCACGATGTAGCTGCGCGCGCCCATGCTGCCGGGGATGATGCCCAGCTGCCCGGCCTTCGCACTCACCGCACCCTTGCGGGTCACGTAGACGTCTTCGCCGAAGTGGCGTTCCTTCTGCACGTAGTTGTGGTGGCAGTTCACCGCCTCGAGGTGGCTCTGGAAGTTCTTGTGGATGACCGTCTTCGCGGCCTCGATCACGCGCTTCATCATCACCTCGCGGTTGATGGCGGCGAACTTCTGGGCCCAGCCGACGGCGCGCACGTAGTCGCCGAAGTAGCGGCTGCCTTCCTCAAAGTAGGCCAGGTCGCGGTCCGGCAGGTTTGCGTTGTTTCTGATCGCGTCTTGCTTGGCCAGCTCGATGAACATCGTGCCGATGAAGTTGCCCACGCCGCGCGAACCCGAGTGCAGCATGAACCACACGCTGCCCGCCTCGTCGAGACAGACCTCGATGAAGTGATTGCCGGAGCCCAGCGTGCCCAGGTGCTGGATGTGGTTGGTCTTGGCGATCTTCGGGTAGTCGCGGCACAGCGCGGTGAACTCGGGCTCGAGCTGCGCCCAGGCCGTGTTGACCGACCCCGGCGTCTTGCTCCAGGCGCC
>NZ_DATFAN010000010.1:0-52027 GCF_035254525.1 Ideonella sp.
CTTGTGCGTGCTCACCGTCTTGATGCTCACCGACAGCTCGTCGGCGATGGCGGTGAGGCTCAGCCCGTCGACGATGCGGCTGAACACCTCGAACTCGCGGTTGGACAGCAGCGTGTGCGGCTGGACCAGTTCAGAGCGCGACACATCGGTGGCCAGCAGCTCGGCCACCTTCTGGCTCACATACACGCCCCCTGCGGCCACCTTGCGGATGGCCGCCAGCAGCACGTCGCCATCGGCCTCCTTGGTCAGGTACCCCGCCGCCCCGGCGCGGATGGCCCGCACCGCGTACTGCTCCTCCTGGTGCATCGTGAACACCAGCAGCGGCAGCCGAGGATGCTCGAGCTTGACCAGCCTGATCAGCTCGAGCCCGTTGCGCCCCGGCATGGTCATGTCGAGCACCAGGACGTCGTACTCGTTCTCGCGCAGCATCTCCAGGATGGCGTTGCCGTTGGAGGCCTCCCCCGTCACGCACAGGTCGTTCGTCTCGCCGATGATGTTGCGCAGGCCGTTGCGGATCATCGCGTGATCGTCTGCCAGCAGCACCTCGATGCGCTTCATGCCGTCTGCTCCCCCACCTGCACGACATCGCCGATCGGCACGGACACCTCGACCACCGTGCCACCATCAGGCGTCGCCGCCACGCGGAAGCTGCCACCCAGCGCGTTCGCGCGCTCGCGCATGCTGAGCAGGCCGATGCCCCGGCCCTCCCCCGCCTGCAAGCCCTGTCCATCGTCGCGCACGCGCAGGCACACGCGATGCGCGTCGTTCGACAGCTCGATGCGCACCCGGCTCGCACCCGAATGCCGCGCCACGTTGGTCAGCGACTCCTGGACGATGCGGAACAACGCCGTCGCCAGCTCCGGACGCTTGACCAGGTTGGCGGCGCTGAGGTCGAGATCGGCCTGGATGCCGCTGCGGCGCGTGAACTCCGTGGCCTGCCAGGAGACCGCCTCGCCGAAGCCGAGCTCGTCGAGAATCCTCGGTCGCAGCTCCGACGAAATCTGGCGCACGCTGACGATCGCAGCGTCGAGCTTCTGGCGCATGCCCTCCAGCGTGGCCACCTCCAGGCGGCGGCCCTCCTTGAGCCGCATCGTCAGCCACGACAGGTCGAGCTTGATGACCGTGAGCTGCTGGCCGAGCTCGTCGTGCAGTTCGCGCGATATGCGCCCGCGCTCTTCCTCGCGCACCGACTGCAGGGTCGCCGACAGGCGCCTCAGCTCCTGGTTCAGCGCCCGCAGCTCGGCCTCGGCCTGGCGACGCTCGGTGATGTCGCGCAACACGGCGGTCAGCTGCATCCGGCCGCGGATGCGCGTCGCGGAGATGCTCGACTCGACCGGGAACTCGCTCCCGTCGGCGCGCCGCCCGCGCACCTCCCTCTGCGGCGACATCGCGCGGGCATGCTCCTCTTGCGCCATGAAGTGGCCGATGTATCGCTCGTGGGTGTCGCGAGACAGCGCCGGCAGCAGGCTGCCCAGCGGCTTGCCGACGATGTCGGCCGCCGCCACGCCGAACATGCGCTCGGCCGCATGGTTGAAGATGACCACGCTCTGTGATTCGTCCACCGACACGATCGCGTCCATCACGGTCTCGAGCGTCTTCTGGAACCGGTCGTCGGCCTCCAGCAGGGCCCGCGACAGGCGCTCGTCGTGCCGAAGCTGCAGCACCAGCGCGCCGGCGGCCGTCATGACGAACAGGACGACCACGAACGAGCTGAGCGCGATCATCACGGCGGTTTCGCGCCAGGTGGCCAGCGTCTCGACATCGTCGTCGCTGACGCCGGCCAGCAGCGGATAGCCGTCCAGCCGGCCGATGGCAAAGCGCAGCGTCGTCCCGTCCCGGCGCGGGCGGACGATCGTGCGCAGCTCACCGGCCTGTTGCGGCAGGTCGACGCCCTGCAACTCGTCCGCCTGGCGGCTGATGTCGCCCCCGCGGTGCGGCAGGCTGACCACCAGCGTGCCGTCGGCCGAGTACAAGCCGATCGGCCGCACGAAATCGATCGTCAGGCGGTCGAACAGCCGCTCGAAGTACAGCAGGCCGAGGTTGACCACGACGACGCAACGCAACCTGCCGTTGGCATCGTCGATGCGACGGGCCATGTGCAGCGTCCACTCGCCGTCGCCCTTGCCGCGCACGACCTTGTCCACGTACAAGCCCTGGGCGCCATCGACCGCGAAGGCCCGGAAGTAGTCCCGGTCGGCGGCCGAGATGTCGGGCGCCGGATGCTGCAGCGACGAATTCATCGTGCGGCCCTGGGCATCGAGCAGGAAGATCGACTTCACCTGGCGCATGCCGTGCGCACGCGCGGCCAGCAGAAGGTGCACCGCCTGGCTGTCCAGCTCCAGGGCGCGGCCGAACGGCGTGTCGAGCCGCTCCTGCAGCGCTCGCAGCGCCATGTCGGGCCCGTCCAGCGCCTGTGAGGTCTGGTCCATCAGCATGCGCGCCGCACTCTCGGTTTCGAGCAGCGCATGGTTGAGATCGCGCTCGCGGAGCTGCCACAGCAGCGCCCCGACCGAAGCCACGATCGCCGCGATGGTGATCGCGGCCAGAAACGCCACCGCCCGTGTCGGGCGCATTCCAAAGCGCAGCGGGCGAGGCAGGCCGATCGTTTCGCTGGAGGGCATCTGTTCTGTACTGCGTGCGCGGCGCGACGGGCGGGCCTTCGTTGGTCGACCCACAGTGTATTCACGGGGGACACCCCCTCGGCCATCGGAATGTTCCGATGCCGCCGGGTGGGTGCCCGCGCACGCACACCGCAGAGCGGTGGCGTCGGCGCAAGGCGTCAATCACTCCAGATGCGCTCGACCAACTCCCCCACCTCGAGGGGAGTTCCGTTGCGCGTGGCGCCCTTCCACTCGGGTGGAACGGGCGCCGTTCGCTTCGACTCCTTGCCATTCCACGTGGCCACCTTGAGGGCGAACACGACGGGCCCCTTGCGTGCCTCGAACGGCGTGACGGCCTTGACCTTGGTGGTGATCTGCCTTCTGAGCTCGAGGTCGAGCAGCGAACCGAAATCCAGCCAGACGTTCGACCCCAGATCCGGCCGCACCGCAACCACGATGAAGCCGCCGACCGACTGCTTCGCCCCGCTGGCGATCACGGCCTCTCGCGCGGCCGCCTCCACGGCCTTGATGTACGCCGCCATGGCATCGACGCTCGGCACGCGCTCTTCGAGCGCGGCACTCGGTTGAAGCAGGACGACGTCGATATTGGTCAGGGCTTCCGCCGCGTGCGCCCACGGGGCGGCCACGACGAGCAGGCCAGGAGAAGCCGCTGGCGCATCCCCTCAGCGATGCGCGATCGGCTTCTCGGTGAAGAGGTAGTTCTTGAGCTGCGCCGAGAAGGCTGAATCCCGCCGCCGGATCCACTCCAGCACCATGGAGGCATGCTCCTTCTCTTCGTCGCGGTTGTGCTCGAGGATGGCCTTGAGTTCCGGATCCTTGCAGGCATCGGCGCGCTGGTTGTACCAATCAACGGCCTCCAACTCTTCCATCAACGACACGATGGCGCGGTGCATGTCGCGCGTCTCGACGGAGAGTTCATCAACGGGTTCGTGATAGCCAACACTGGACATCTCGTTCTCCTCGTGGTTTCAGGATCCATGCCGATCGGCACCAGGGCCGGAGCTCATAGGGTAAGAGGGTGAAGCGGAGCGTCAATCTTCCCAGATGCTCTCCACCAGGTCCCCCACCTCGAGGGGAGTTCCGCTGCGCGTGACGCCCTTCCACTCGGGCGGAAAGGGAGCCGTTCGCTTCGACTCCTTGCCATTCCATGTGGCCACCTTGAGGGCGAACACGACGGGCCCCTTGCGTGCTTCGAACGGCTTGACGGCCTTGACCTTGGTGATGAGCTGCTTTCTGAGTTCGAGGTCGAGCAAGGAATCGAAATCGAGCCAGACATTCGATCGCAGTTCCGGCCGCACCGCAACCACGATGAAGCCGCCCACCGACTGCTTCGCCCCGCTGGCGATCACAGCCTCTCGCGAGGCCGCCTCAACGGCCTTGATGTACTCCGCCATGGCATCGATGCTCGGCACGCGCTCTTCGAGGACGGCGCTCGGCTGCAGCAGAACGACATTGAAGTTGGTCAGGGGCTCCGCTGCCCGCACACACGGGGCGGCCACGAGGAGCCAGGCCAGGAGAATCAGCAAACGCATGGCGCCTCGAGCTCGTTACTTCGCCGGCGCGGTGGACACCACTTCCTTGACGATCACATCGGAAACGGCCTGAACCTGCTTGGGCGTCACGGCCGAGAAGATGCCCTGCCAGGCACTGGACGAGGTGTTGAACTTCTTGGCACCGAAGGGTTTCTTCGACGGCAGTTCGAGGTACTCGGCATCCACATCCATGTAGGCATTGCCGGCCATGATGCCGAGCAGGTAACGCTTGGTCGTCGACACGTACTTGAAATCGTTGACGGTCAGCCGAACCAGCACCGCCCCGTTCGCAGGAACGGTGGCCTCATCCTTCGCCAACACGAAGGCCATCTTCGACCCCGAGGCCGAGTTGGCCATGGACGTTTGCCACTCTTCCACGAACGCCGGCCAATCGCTGCTGGTCTGCATGGCCGTGCTGCCGGAGACGACGGCAACGAGCGCACCGCTGGGCGCCTGCGCGCGCGGTGCCGCCGAGGGCGCGGTGGCCGAAGTCGGCGTTTGCATGACCGAGGCGGCACAGCCTGCCAACAGGGCGACGGCGGCGGTGAAAGAAGCAAGCTTGATGGTGCGCAGCATCTGAGGTTTCCTGGGGTGGCTGAGGGGCTCGATTCTTGTGGCCGTGTTGGCCGGCGTCAAATGGCGCCGCCAACTCGTGAATTCGTTCGGTAATCCCCGGAAACGTTGGCCCCCACCCGATCACAAGCGCGAGGTCACGCCAACGGGCAAGCGGCAATGGCTCGAAGAAGCAAGACCAGCCCTGGCGAGGGCTTGATCGATCTGGTGAGTTGATTCCCTTGGTCCCCATGCCACCGTGCGGCGAGCCCCGCTGGCTCTCATGCGGCACACTCCATGCGATGCCCGCCGCCAAATCCGCCATCCAACCCGACTCCTCCCCGACCTTGTTCAAGAGCGCCAAGGCTTTCGAGACCTGGCTGAAGAAGAATTACGCCACCTCCGATGGCCTCTGGCTCAAGATCGCCAAGCGGAGCGCCAATGAACCCAGCGTCACCTACCCCGAGGCGGTGGAGATCGCGCTCTGTTGGGGCTGGATCGACGGCCAGAAGAAGGGCCTTGACGACCAGCACTTTCTCCAGCGCTTCACGCCGCGGCGCGCGCGCAGCATTTGGTCGAAGATCAACGTCGAGAAGGCCGCGGCGCTCATCGAGGCGGGCCGCATGCAGGCACCGGGCTACGCGCAGATCGAGGCCGCCAAGGCCGACGGACGCTGGGCGCAGGCCTACGACGGAGCGCGCACGTCCGCGGTGCCCGAAGACCTGTTGGCGGCGCTGGAGGCCGAGCCGAGGGCCAAGGCCTTCTTTGCAACGATCAACGCGGCCAACCGCTACGCGGTACTGTGGCGCATACAGACGGCCGTGAAGGCCGAGACGCGCGCCAGGCGCATCGCCCAGCTGGTGGAGATGCTCGCGCGCGGCGAGACCATCCACATCTCCAAGCCCAGTGCCAAGGCATGACCGCGAGGTTCATGCGTGGTCTCCCGGGCCGCCCCTCTTGATGCGCGGCCACGATGCGGCGACGGGGCAAGGGCAGCGAACGTCTCTTCAGGGTCGTGAGCAGTCCCCGGCATGTCGCCTTTGTCACCTTCGCCGAAACAACACCACCAAGTTGTTCGCCGGCATATCGACCTGCGTTTCGATCTCCAGCCCCTCGGCCCGCGCCGCCCGCGCCACATCGTCCAGCCTTCGCAAACCCCATCGCGAATCACGCGCACGCAAGTCCGCGTCGAACGCCAGGTTGCTCGGCGCTGTGGGCTGGCCCTCGACGATGAACGGCCCGTAGATCACCAGCACACCGCCCGCCCCGAGCCTCGCCGCCGCGCCACGCATCAGCGCCGCGCAGGTTGCCCAGGGCGAGATGTGCAGCATGTTCGCGCAGTACACCGCGTCGAAGCGGCCCAGGGCCTCGGGCCAGGGGGCGAGCACATCCAGCAGCACGGGCGGGCGGACGTTGGGCTGGCCCTGGCAGCGTGTGACGATCGTGGGCAGTGCCATCGGGTCGGCGTCGGTGGGCTGCCATTGCCAGCCAGGCTGCTGGCGCGCAAAGTGAGCGGCATGCTGGCCGGTGCCTGAGGCGATTTCGAGCACCGCCGCCTCGGCGGGCAGCAGGCGGCGCAGCACGTCGAGGATGGGGCCCTGGTTGCGCTCGGCCGCGGGGCTGAAAGGCAGGGGGGTGTCGGGCATCGGCACAGCGTACACCGCTTCTGCCTGGCCCGCCGCTACGAGCCTGGCTGGGTCACGGCGACCAGGCGCAGGCCTCTGCCGCGGCTCAAGTAGTACTCGCCTTGCGGGCTGATCACGACGGCTCTCGTCGCTGCCGGGTCCGAGAAGTATCGCCACCCGTGGGCGGGTTCGCCCGGGCTGGCGGACGTGGGCACGGCCTGCATGCCGTGATCCATGCCGCCGCCGTGGGACCGGCGCTCGGTGTGGGCGCGGTCGTGGCGGTCATTGGCACCGTCCCGGTGAGATTCATCGGCGTACGCCAGCGATGAGGCACCACCGATGACCGCGAGCGTTGCGATCGATGCGAAGAGAAGGGGCGACTTCATGATGATGTCCTCCAAGGGGGCCCAGTCGGCATTGACTGTGCGTGCAGTCTGTGCGCCCCTCGATGTATCGACGCTGAAGGTCCCGTTCACCTGGTGTTCATCCGGCCACGGCCACCGGGTTTGTACCGTTATACGTTATGCCTGTAATGTTTATGGTTTCGGCATGCCCACTCTGTCTCCGGTCGCGAAAGCGCGCCGCACCCATGCCGAGCGCAGCCAGTCGACGCGCGATCAGCTGATATCCGCCGCCATCAGCGTGGTGCGCGAAAAGAGCTACCAGGGCGCTTCGGTCTTCGAGGTGGCCAAGTCGGCCGGGGTCACGCCCGGGGCGCTGCAGCACCACTTCGGCTCCAAGGCCGTGCTGATGATGCGGGTGGTCGATGAGATCCTGCGCTCCAGCGGCGCCACGGGCATCGATTGGCCGGATGCGCGGTTGCCGCTGGAGAAGCGCGCGAAGCGTTTCGTGCAGGCGCTGTGGGCGCGGGCCTACGAGCCGCCGCGTTTCCTGGTGGCGTGGAATGTCTACTTCGGCTGCAGCAGTGACCCGCAGCTGCGCGATTACATCGCCGAGCAGCGCGCGAGCCTGGCGCTCGCGCTGCGCGAGCGCTTCCTCGGCGTCTTCCCCGAGGCGGCGGCCGACCCCGGCATCGGCGCCTTCGTCGACCTGGTGCTGTCGAGCCTGCGCGGCCTGGGGCTGGTGCGGCTGTTCGGCCCGCAGCCCGAAGCCTGCGCCGCGCAGCTGGATGAGTTGGCCGGGCTCATCGTGCAGCGGTGCCAGGTCGCCCAAGCACCGGCCACCCGGCCGGCCCGCCGCGTGCGCCGGGCCAAACCCACAGGGAGACCGTCATGAACCCCAACCTTGCTCCCGCTGCGCGCCGGGCCTTGCTGGGCGCCGGCTTGGCCGCCGCGCTGGCGGCGCCGCTGGGCGCGCTGGCCGCCGGCTACCCCGACAAGCCGGTGACGCTGGTCGTGCCCTACCCGCCCGGTGGTGCCACGGATACCCTGGCCCGCATCGTCGCCCGCGGCATGGGGCCGCGCCTGGGCCAGCCCATGGTGGTCGAGAACAAGGGCGGCGCGGGCACGGCGATCGGTGCCGGCGCCGTGGCCCAATCGGCGCCCGACGGCTACACCCTGCTGATCAGCTCGAACACCACCTTCACGATCAGCCCCGGGCTCAAGGCCCACCTGCCCTACGACCCGCTGAAGAGCTTCGAATCCATCGGCCTGCTGGGCACCTCGCCGCTGGTGCTGCTGGCCCACCCCTCGGTCGCCGCCAGCTCGGTCAAGGAGCTGGTCGCTCTGGCCAAGGCCAAGCCCGGCAAGCTCAGCTACGCGTCGTTCGGCAATGGCACCACCTCGCATTTCGCGGGCGAGATGTTCAAGGTGATGGCCGGGGTCGACATCACGCACGTGCCCTACAAGGGCAGCGCGCCGGCCATGCAAGACCTGATCGGCGGCCAGGTGCAGCTCAGCTTCGACACCAACGTGGCGGCCATCCCGATGGTGCAGGCCGGGCGGGTCAAGGCCATCGCGTTGACCTCGGCCAGGCGCTCGGCTTCGATGCCCGGCGTGCCCACGCTGGCCGAGGCCGGCTACCCGGGCTACGAGATGGTGCCGTGGATCACAGTGGTCGCGCCGCGCGGCCTGCCCGAGGCCGTGCGCACCACCTTGTCCAAGGCCCTGGCCGGCGCCTTGGCCGACCCGGCCATTCGCGCCGATCTGGACAAGGCCGGGCTCGACGTGGCTTACCAGAGCGGCCAGGCCTACGATGACAAGGTGGCCAAGGAGCTGCCGCTCATCCGCGCCTATGTGCACAAGGCCGGCCTCACCATCGATTGAGCTGACCATGCCTGCTGATTCTTCCCTGCCCGAGCTGAGCGCTGTCGAGCTGCGCCGCCTCATCGGCAGCCGCGCGGTGTCGCCGGTGGAGCTGATGGACGCGTGCATCGCGCGCATCGAGGCGTTCAACCCCGCGGTCAACGCCATTGCCGCCACCGATTTCGATCGGGCCCGCGCGCAGGCCCGCGAAGCCGAGGCCCGCGTGATGGCCGGCGGTGCGCTGGGCGCGCTGCATGGCCTGCCGCTGGGCGTGAAGGACCTGCAGGACACGGCCGGGCTGCTCACGACCTGCGGCAACGTGGGCCTGCGCGGCCACGTGCCCGCAGCCGACAACGCGCAGGTCGCGCGCCTGCGTGCCGCCGGCGCCATCGTGACGGCCAAGACCAACGTGCCGGACATGGGTGCCGGCGCCAACACCCGCAACCCCGTGTGGGGCGCCACCGGCAACCCCTTCGACCCGGTGCTCAATGCCGGCGGCTCCTCCGGCGGCTCGGCCGCAGCGCTGGCGGTCGACATGCTGCCGATCTGCACCGGCTCGGATACCGGCGGCTCGCTGCGCATTCCCGCCGCGCTGTGCGGCGTGGTGGGCCTGCGCCCCTCGCCCGGGCTGGTGGCCAACGATGCGCGGCTGCTGGGCTGGTCGGTCATCTCGGTGCTCGGGCCCATGGCCCGCACGGTCGACGATGCCGCGCTGCTGCTCTCGGCCAGCGTGGGCCTCGATGCGCGCGACCCGCTGTCTTACGACACAGCGGCCGGCGCCGTGTGGCCGCTGCCCGAGGTCGATCTGTCGACGCTGCGCATCGGCCATACCGAAGACTTCGGCCTGTGCGCGGTCGACCCGGCCATCCGGCGCGTCTTCGACCAGCGCATCGAGGCGATCCGGCCCTGGGTCGCGTGCTGCGAGCCGGTGAAGTTGGCATTGGGCGACGCCGACCGCGCCTTCGATGTGCTGCGCGCGGAAAGCTTCGTCGCCGCCTTTGCCGACACCTACCGCACCGCGCCCGACACCCTGGGGCCCAATGTGCGGGCCAACGTGGAGATGGCCGCCGCGATCACGCTGGCCGATCGCGCCTGGGCGCACGTGCAGCAGACGCGCATCGCGCGTCAGTTCGCGCAGGCCTTCGAGCGCTACGACATCATCCTCGCGCCCACCACGCCGGTCACCCCGTTCCCGTGGACCGAGCTGTACGCGCAGCGTGTCGACGGCCAGGCCATGCGCAACTACTACCAGTGGCTGGGCCTGACCTATGTGGTGACGCTGGCGACCAACCCGGCGCTGGCGCTGCCCTGCGGTCGCGACGAAGCCGGCATGCCCTTCGGGCTGCAAGTGGTGGGCCGGCTGCGCGGCGAAGGACCGCTGCTGGCTGCCGCGCGGGCGCTGGAACAGGCATTTGCCACCGAGCCGGCGCTGGCCCGCCCGCGGCCTGATCTGCAGAAGCTGCGCGACCCGCGGCCCGAGCTGAAATCCATCGTCACACACCCGCCCTTGCCGGGCGCACCCAGCGGGCCAGGGTGGCAAACAGGTCTTGGAACTTGAGCGGCTTGGCGATGTGGTCGTTCATGCCCGCCTCGAGCACCTTGGCCCGGTCACCGACCATCGCATTGGCCGTCATCGCGATGACGGGCAGCTCCGCCAGGCCGGGTCGCTGGCGCAGCAGGCGGGTCGCGGCATAACCGTCGAGCACCGGCATCTGGCAGTCCATCAGCACGGCGTCGAAGGTCTCCCGCTCCAGCATGTCGAGCGCCTCCTGGCCGTCGCCGGCGACGCTGACGACGATGCCCGCGCGGCTCAGCACGTCCAGCGCCAGCTCGCGGTTGATGGCGTTGTCCTCCACCAACAGGATGTGCGCGCCGGCGAGGCTGGCCTGCTGGTCTTGCAGGGCTTCCTCGCGGCGGACCGCGCGCGTCGGCGGGCGCCCCACCACGCCGAGCGCCGTGACGCAGGCATCGAACAGCGCCGAGGGCGTGACCGGCTTGGTCAGCAGCGCGCCGATGTGCAGGTGGTGCTGGTCCAGGCGGCTGACCACCTCGTCGCGGCTGAAAGCCGTCATCATCAGCACGGTCGGGGTCGGGTGGTTTCCCGGCTCGCGCTGGCCGAGCCGCCGCGCGCACTCGACACCATCCATGCCCGGCATCATCCAGTCGAGCAGGACGAGGTCGTAGGGCCGGTTGCTCGCATCGGCCAGTTCCACCCGGCGAAGCGCGTCCTGGCCATCGGCGGCGGTGTCGACGGCCAGGCCGAGCGCGACGGTCATGGCAGCGAGCACCTCGCGCGCACCGGCGTTGTCGTCCACGATCAGGGCGCGGGTGCCGCGCAGACCCTCGTGGCGCAGCGCACGGGGCCGGTCGCCCGGCTCCGTCTGCAAGGGCAGGCGCAGGCTGAAGTGGAAGTGGCTGCCCTGGGCGGGCGCGCTGTCGACCGCGAGCTCGCCGCCCATCAGGCGCACCAGGTGCTGGCTGATGGCCAGGCCCAGCCCGCTGCCGCCATAGCGCCGGCTGGTCGATGCGTCGGCCTGGGAGAACGGCTGGAACAGCCGCTGCTGCTGCTCGGTGCTCATGCCGATGCCGGTGTCGCGCACGCCGAACCATAACAGCACCGAATCGCGCCCGCTCTCCAGCACATCGACCGCCACGGTGATCTCGCCGCGCTCGGTGAACTTCACGGCGTTGTTGCCCAGGTTGAGCAGCACCTGGCGCAAGCGCGAGGGGTCGCCGACCAGCGCCGTCGGCAAGTGGGGCGGCAAGGCGAACAGCAGCTCCAGGCCCTTCTCCTCGGCCTTCATGCCGACCAGGTTGGCGAGGTCGTCCAGCACGTCGCTGAGGTGGAAGGGGATGGCCTCCAGGTCGAGCTTGCCGGCTTCGATCTTCGAGAAATCGAGGATGTCGTTGATGATGCCCAGCAGCGATTCGGCGGAGCGGTTCACCTTCTGCACGTAGTTGCGCTGCTGCGGGTTCAGCCCCGTTTCCAGCGCCAGGTGCGACATGCCCAGGATGGCGTTCATCGGCGTGCGGATCTCGTGGCTCATGTTGGCCAGGAACTCGCTCTTCGCCTGGTTCGCCACCTCGGCGCGCTGCATCGCCTCTTCGAGCTGCGCGGTGCGCTCGCGCACGGCGTCTTCCAGATGGTCGCGGTGGCGGCGCAGGTCCTCCAGGGCCTGCTTGCGCGCCGTGATGTCGGTGACCAGGCCGTCGAGCCCGGGCGCTTCGCCCGCCACCTGCCCGCCGCCGAGCTGCCGAGCGTTGAGCTGGACCCAGATCGGGCTGCCGTCGGCGCGCGTGAGCTGCAGCTCCATGCCGGCGATCTGGCCATCGCGCGCCAGCGCGGCAAACAAGGTATCGATCTGGTCCGGCGTGAACAGCGGCGAGTGCCCCGGCGCCGCCTGGCCGGCCGCATGGCCATTGGCCGCCGCCATCAGCTCGGCGGGCGTGGCGTAGCCCATCAACCGCGCCAGGGCCGGGTTGGCATCGTGCAGGCCGCCCTGCCGATCCAGCCGGAAGATGCCCTCGAGGGCGTTCTCGAAGATCCCGCGGTACGTCGCCTCGCTGTCGCGCAGGCGCTGCGCGGAGTCGCGCAGCCGGTCGGCCATCCCGTTGACGCGCCCGGCCAGGCGGCCCAGCTCGTCGCCCGATTCGACGATGCAGCGGGCGTCGAGGTCACCGACGGCGATGCGGTCGACCGTCGCCTCCAGGCGCTGGATCGGCCTGCTCACCATGCGGCGAAGCAGCAGGAAGGTGGCCACATACAGCACCGCCACCATCGCCGCCACCAGGGCCAGCGTGGTCCGGCGGGCCACGGCGACGGCGCGCTCGACCAGCGCACGGGTCAGCACGACGCGAACCTCGCCGACCTTCTGTGGCTCGGTGCCGCCAGCCGGCGTGTACTCGATGGGCCGCACCCGCACGATGGAGTTCGCGAGGTCGGCCCCTCGCAGCTTGGTCACCTCGGACACGGTGCCGTAGCCGACCGCCGTGATGCTGAATTGCGCCACCTCGGGGTTCGGCGCCAGCGCAGCGAGCTGGCTGTCGATGGCATCGCGGTCGACGTTCCACAGCGGATAGGCCAGCGAACGGCTGAACAGCTCGGCAATGCGCCCCGCGCGGCCCTCCAGCTCGAGGAAGCGGCGCTCGCGTTCACCCTCGATCAGCACATAGGCCGAGCCGGCGGCCACCACGGCGACCAGCACCGCCAGCGCCAGCACCAGCTTCGTGTGCAAGCTGGTCGCCTGCGGAATCAGGCGCTTGGGCAGCAGCATGTCACGGGTTGCGCACCAACGGCGCGAGGTTGAAGTCGTAGGGGCCGGGCTTGGGGTGGAGGGCCTTCGAATAGACGCTGAAATCCAGCGCCCCATCCCGCTGGTAGACGACATGGTCGAAGCGCGGCGCGTTGTCGCGGTTGACGACGGACATGTAGTCGAGCTTCAGCGACGGGCCGCCGTGCTGCGCGAAATCCACCCCATGGTGATAGTCGTGCAGCAGCACCATCGCCCAGGCGCCGATGAAGAAGTGGCTGCCCACCGTGGCCGCCAGGCCGCCCTCGGCCAGGCTGGCCATCGCGCTCGGCCAGCCGCCCGTGCCGCCGACCAGCACCCGGGCACCGCGCGCCTTCACGGCGCGCAGCGCGCCCAGCGCCATCGAATCGTTGCCGGCCCAGATGATGTTGGCCTGCGGGTAGCGCGACAGCAGGACGCTGGCCTTGCTCTCGCCGTCGGCGTCGCTCCAGTCGCCGAACGCCAGCTGCAGCGTGCGGCCCCGCCCGGCGTGCGAAATGAAGTCGCTGACACCCTGCGCGCGCTCCATCGAGACCGGCGTGCTGCGATCGCCGGTGATGCCGATCACCTGGGGCTCGCGATCACCGAGCTGGCGATACAGCTCTTGCATCAGGCGATATTCGGCGTGCGCCTCGTCGGTCGTCGCCGTGCCGATCCAGTGGCGCATCTGCTCGCGCTCGTTGCCGACCTCGCGCCGCTGCTCCGGCGTCAGGTCGTTGTGGATCATCAGCACCTTGGCCGGCGTGCGCGCCAGGGTCTTGAGCATCTGGACCGCCGCCAGCTTCTCGTTGACGATCACGACGTAGTCGGGCGCGTTCGGGCGCAGGGCGAGCTCTTCGGCCTGGCGCAGCATAAGCAGGTGGTCGCGCTCGGCGTAGAGCACCTCGAGCTGCATTCCGAAGGTCTTGGCAGCGGCCGCCATGAAGCGGGCCGTCATGCGCCAGTGCGGCCCCTTGCCCCGCTCGACGGGCTCGCCGGGATTGAGGAAGACCACCCGCGGTGCCGGCCCTTGCGCAGCCATTTGAGCCGCCACCGGCCAAGCCGCGGACAACAGCCCGGCACCGGCAATCAAGGCACTTCGGCGATGCATGTGCACTCCTCGCAGCCCCGTGCCACGGGGCACCGGGCTGGATACGAATGAATTGAACCACGCCCGACAGGGCCTCACAACGCGGGCCGACCCGCCCCCCGGCCTGCGCCCCGCGAACGACCGGCACGTCACCCGCACGCCGAAACTCGCCCACCGCCTTGCGGGTTTCGTCGCCTTGGGGGCTGCGCTGCGGCACCGGGGCGGAAACAATGCGCCATCGCAGCCCTCGCCCCGCGTCATGTTTGATCGCCTCTGCCCGAGACCCCACCTGCTTCTGCCTGGCCTCGCCGCCGCGGCCCTGGCGGCCTGCGGCCTGACCACCGAGGTGGCACCCACGCCCACGCGCGCCGTCGGCGAGGTCAACAGCCCGCTGAGCGACTACAACCTCAGCGAAAGCGCCGACGGCCAGCGGCGGGTCTGGGCCCGCTCCAAAGCTAACTTCGCCGGTGCGCACATCCTGGAATCGCAGCGCGGCCCCGGCGGCTGGAGCGAGCCGCGCGAGCTGCCGTTCTCCGACACACGCTGGCGCGATTCCGACCCGTGGCTCACGCCGGACGGGCGCACGCTCTACTTCGTCTCCGACCGGCCGGTGCCTGCGCGCCCCGACGGCCATGACCTCAATATCTGGCGCGCGGGCCTCGGCCCCGAAGGCTGGGGCCGGCCCGAGCCGCTGGGCGACGAGGTCAACAGCCCCGCCGAGGAGCTGGGTCCCGAGCTGCACGGCGGGCGCCTTTACTTCGGCTCCAACCGCCCCGGCGGCCTGGGCGGCCTCGACCTCTACGCGGCCGAGCAGCGCGACGGCGGCTTCGCCTCGGCGCAGCCGCTGCCGGCGCCGGTCAACAGCGCCGCCAGCGAGGGCGACCCCACCTTCAGCCCGGACGGGCGCACGCTGGTCTTCTGGCGCCTGATCGACCGCCAGCTGGTGCTGCACCGGACGGAGCGGTCGGGTGGCGGCTGGACCGAGCCGGTCGCCCTGCCCGGGCGCTTCAGCTTCGGCGCGATGCAGATCACCCCGGCGTTCAGCCCGGACGGGCGCTCGCTGCGCTTCGCCTCCACCCCTGGCGCGGGCCCGACAGCGCTGTTCGACGTCTACGAAACCGCCTGGCCCTGAGGCTGCGCGGGGCCGCTGCGTCTTAACATCGCGGCCATGTCCAACGACGCCTTCGGCTTCGCCCGCACCAAGGTGCAGCCGCCGCGCCTGCGCGCCGGCTTGCTGGCACGGCCGGCGCTGGCGGGGCGGCTGGCCACGGCGCTGCGAAGCTGCCGTTTGACGCTGGTGTCGGCGCCCGGTGGCTTCGGCAAAAGCAGCGCGATGCTGCAGGCGCTGGCCGAGGGCAGGCTCGCCCACACCTGGGTGTCTTGCGACGTAGACGACAGGCTGCCCCGCCTGGCCGCCGCCATTGCCGCTGCGCTGGAGCCGTTCGACCTGCCCTGGCGGCAGGACCCGGAGGCCCTGGTCGCGACGATCGAACGCCCCGACGGGCCGCGCGCGTTTCGCGACGCGCTCGTCAACGCGCTCGCCGTCACCGAGGTGGAGCGCGCGGTGCTGGTGCTCGACGATGTGCACCGCCTGACGGACGAACCGGTGCACGAGCTGCTCGCGCCGCTGGCCTGGGCGCTGCCACCCGCGTGGGGGCTGGCCGTGCTGGCGCGCGTCGACCCGCCTTGGCCGCTGGCGCGCCTGCGCGCCGCCGGCGAGCTCGCCGAGTTCCGCCAGGACGATCTGCGCTTCAGCGCCGAGGAGGTGAAGGCGCTGGCCGGCGACAGCGCGCCGGCGCTGCTGGCGCGCACCGAAGGCTGGCCGGTGGGCGTGACGCTGGCCCTGGGCAACGCCGCGGCCGCACAGCCGGTGCGCAGCGAACGCCACGCGGTGGACTACCTGCGCAGCGAGGTGCTCGATGCCTTGCCCGCCGATCTGCGCGACTTTCTCGTGTGCACCTCGGTGCTGCCGGAACTGACGGCGATGCGCACGGCTGCCGTCACCGCGCGGGCCGACACGGTGCGCCTGCTCGACGAGGTCGAGCGCCGCGGCCTGTTCTACCAGGAGGTCGACAACGCCGAGCGCACGCTGCGCCTGCACGACATCTTCCGCAGTGCGCTCGATGCCGAGCGGCGCCTGCTGCCGCCAAGCGAACAACAGGCGCTGTGGCACCGCGCCGCCGAGACCGAGCCGGACGTGGCGCGCCGCTTCGACAGCCTGCTGCAGGCCGGCGACCCCGGGGGCGCGGCCGACACGCTGTGCGCCGAGGCGCCGACGCTGGTGGCCGCCAGCGGGCTGCAGGGCGTGCTGGCGATGCTCGCCAGGCTGCCGCCCGCGCTGGTCGAGCATTCACCGCGGATCGCGCTGCTGCGCGGCATCCTGGCCTGGGAGGCCGTGGACCTACAGGCCATGTGCGACCAGATGAAGCGCGCGGTCTCGCTGTACGACGATGCGGGCGACACCGAAGGGCGCGATCTCGCGCGCGCCTACGCCGCCCTCGCGATCAACGCGCTGAGCCCCATCGGCAACCCACGCCGCGAGCCGGCGTACGACGTCGAGATTGGACCGGCCACGCCGCACCGCACGCGCGTCATCGTCGCGCTGCACCTGGCCTGGCACGCCTTCGATCTGTCGGACTTCGAGGCGACGAACCGCCACTACGGCGAGGTGTTCGATCACCTCGCGCGCGAGCGCGACCCCGCGCTGTGGTACCAGGTGACGCCGGGCAACGCCTACTTCGGAAACCGCGCCCTGGAGCCGCTGCTGCTGCGCTTCGCCGATGGTGCGCTGCGCGTGGCGGGCGACGACTACCCGGCCCTGCGCGGCACGGCGCTGGCCGTGCGCGGCTGCCAGCTCCTGTGGCGGGGCGACACCGCCGCCGCGCGCGCGGCGCTCGACGAGGCGATGTCGCTGTGGGCGTGGTGCAACCACCCTCAAACGCTGGCCACCTACGCGCTCACCGGCTGGCTGCTGTGCCGCGCGGTGCAAGGCGAGATCGACGCCGCGGTGGCGGGCTTGCATGACGCGCTGCAGCGCGTCGATGGCCTGTTCGGCGCCGATGGCCGCGGCCCCGGCTGGTACTTCCACTGGTACGAGCTGCGCTGCGCGCTGATGGCCGAGCGCGACGATCTGGCGCGCCAGGCGCTGGCGTCGCTCCGGCGCACGGCGCCCGGCACGATGAACAGCAGCCACACCGGCGTTGCCCGCGTGGTCGACGCCTACGACTGCTGGCTCGATGGCGACACCGCACGCGCCGCCGCGCTGATGGACGACGCGCGCCGCTACTACGGGGCCAACGACGCGCAGGGCCTCGTCACCGCGCTCGGCCTGCAGCGCGCGGGCCTGGCGCTGGACGAGGGCGACGACGCGGCCGCCGCCACGGCGCTGGTGCAGACCCTGGGCGGGTTGCCCGAGCGCGGCTTCGAGATGTCGATGCTGTTTGCCGGCCGCGGGCGGCTGCAGCGCCTGGTCGCCAGCCGCGCCGCGCGTGCGCTGGGCGATGCGCAGCGCACGCTGCTGGAGTCGGCGGCCGGTGCCAGCCCGGCGCCCGCGCCGGCCGCGCCCGCCGATGGCGGCGAGGCGATGAGCGCCCGCGAGTTGGAGGTGCTGGCCCAGCTGGCCGCCGGCGACAGCAACAAGGTCATCGCCCGCCAGCTCGGCCTGAGCCCACACACGGTGAAGCGGCACGTCGCCAACATCCTGGGCAAGCTCGGCGTGCAATCGCGCGGCCAGGCGGCGGCACGCTATCGCCAGTTGGCGGTGTGACGGGTTCCGCGAGCGACGCGGACGGCGGCTATCGTCGTTGCGGGATCAGTCCGTCAGGCGATTGCACTTGTCGCCGCGCCCGCGCTTCGGCACGAACACCTTCACCGTCGTCGCCTTGTCTCCTGCGGCAACGAAGTCGACGGTGCAGGGGTCGGCCCCAGCGACGAAGATTCTCAGGCGAACCTTGCCCTTGGGCACCCCGGGTAGCGCACGCTCGCCGTGCTCGTCGGTGTCGATGTCGAGGCGCATCGCTGGTATCTGCAGCCGCGCCGGCGCCGGCATGCCGGGCCCTTCGACGCCGAAGCGAACCTGCACGAGTACCCGAGCACTCTGCGCAGGAGCCGCCGCCGATGGCGGCTGCGGCGGGGCGCTCGCGGCGGCGGGGGGAGGCTGAGCCGCCGGCGCCGTGGCAGCCGCAACAGCGGTGCACACGCCGGCGCACAAAGACATGAAGCGCATCGGCATCTCCACAGGATCTATTTCGAAGCACTGCGCAGCTTGTTCATCACGTCGTCGATGAACGGCTTGTCGCGTACGCCACCGAGCGAGCTCGGAAAGTAGACGAACTTGAAGCTGTACAACCCGCCCTCGTGCGGGCTGAAGAAGATCGCGAAGCGCTCGTCCGCCGACATGCGCGTGTAGTTGACGAACGGGAAGTCGAACGGATCGACGCTGAACATCCACTGGCGCGAAAAGCCTCCGACGCAGCTCGGGCTGTCGTCGACATGCACACCCTGCGCGGCGCGGCGCTCGAGCGGCATCGACTGCACCCGAACCTGGACACTGTGGCTGGCTTCATCGGGCTCGAGCGCCTCGACGATGAAGTGGCAGCCGATGCGCCGCTTCGCGCCGTCGGAGGATGGCAGTTCCAGCGTCAGGTCGCGATCGAGAATGGGCTTGTCGGCAGGGAGCTTGAAGACAGGATCAGCCTCGCCGCCACCGCCGTAGACTTGCAGCACATCGAGCTGGCGCTGCTTGACGGTGTCGGCAATGCGCATCAGCTGTGCGCGAAATGCGGGCGCGCGCTTGCCTCCTTCGTCGACGATCTGGCGCTCGAGCTGCCAGAACAACGGGCTCAGATTGAGCGACTCATTGAAGTTCTGTGTCAACAACTCGAGCACGGCAAGCCGCCGGTCGAGGTCCTTCTGCCCCGGGTCGAGGTACTTCTCCATCAGCTTGGCGAAGATCTCGCGGCGCAGGTTGGTGTCGGCCTCCTCGCGCTTGTTGACGAGCTCGGTGTACAGCCGAAGCCGGCTCTCGGCGTCGGACCGCTTCGCGGCCCACACGTTATAGATCACCGTCGACCCCGCCAGCGATACCGGGATGGCCAGGGTGCTGATCATCCACTTGACGTTGTCACTGAGCCAAGATCGAGACGTGGCGAATTTCCGGCGCGAGCTTCCGCGAACCTCTGTTTGTCTCGGGCTCATGCGCACCTCGTGACCTCAGCGCTGGACAAGGACGAGGCGCCCGTTCACGCTGCGCAGCTCGAAGTTGTATTGCGCCGGGTTGACTGACAGGATCACCGGCGCCTCCGCCGTGCCCACGCGCACGGTGCAGCCGCCGACCGTACCGACGGTGAAACGGTAGGAGCCGCGCGCATCGGTCGTGGCCGGCACCGCCTTCTGGCCAGGGCACAGCAACTCGATCGGCCGATTGGCAGCGGGCTGTTGATTCTCCGACACGCTGCCGTAGATCGTCGCCGCTGCGGCCGGCCCCAAGGCCGCACTGAACAGCACTGCCAGGAGCGCCGGGCGCAGGCTCGCCTTCAGGTGCACCATCGCAACCTCCCTTCGTTCCACGGCCTCGGGCGCCATCGACGCCATCGACGCCATCGACGCCATCGACGCACGAATATTAGGCGCGGCTGCGCATGAACGAAAGCGCCGGCGACGTCGATCAGCCCCCTAACTGAGAGCCGGCGCCAGCAGCGCGTCGACCATCTCGCGCATGTGCCGCCAGTGCATGCCCTCCCAGAACACGCGCTCGCAGCCATCGCAGACCGCGAAGCGCTCGTAGCGCTCGCGCACGGCCGGCGGCAGCCGTGGCGCGATCTGTGCCTTGTCGACCGCCCGCAGCAGCGCGTTGCAGCTGAGGCAGCGCGTGAACGGCCGCACCGTGCCGGCAAGATCGAGCCGGTCGAACACCTCGCGCAACTGCAGTTCGCTGCGCTGCGCACGCACGTAGCAGCCGTGGGTCACCGTGCGGCGCTTGAGCAGCTCGCGGTCGCGCGTCAGCACGATGCGCCCCTGCGCGGCCGCGATGCGCACGATCTCGTCGTCGGCGAAGTGGTTGTCGTACAGGGTGTCGAAGCCCGTCATGCGCAGCAGGTGGGCGAGACCGCCGAGGTGGGCGTCGGCCACGAAGCGGGTCTCGCGCAGCGCGCGCTCGCGAACGCGCACGAGCGGCGTGACATCGAACGCCTCGAACTTGGGGTAGACGGCGACGCGGTCGCCGTCGCCCAGCACCCGCTCGAAGCCCACCGATTCGCCGTTGACGAGCACGAGCTCGACCTCGGTGTGCGGCACGCCCAGCGCCTCGATCATGTGCTTGGTAGTCGCCGCGCGCGCGCACCGGCAGCTGAACTCCCGCCCACGCCGCGCGGGAGCGAGGAAGTCGTTCAGCTCCTCGTAGAAGCGGAACGTCGCGGTCGCGGGCATGACCCGGTCAATGGACCCGCTCGCCGCAGAACCGGCCGTGCCGCGCGGCCAGCATCAGCTCGTGGAACTCGTCGTGCGACAGTCGCAGCAGCTGCTCATGGTCGCCCGCTTCGATGTAGACGACCGGCGCAGCCTCGAGCTCGTCGTCGACGACCGTTTCGAGGCCCCAGGCCATGCCCAGCGCGGGCACGGCGCCGCGCTCGCAGTCCGCAAACAACGCGGCGATGCGGGCCTCGTCGGCGAGCCGCAGGTGCTGGCGCTCGAGCAGGTGCGAGAGCCGGCCGAGCTGCACGTTCCGGTCGGCCGGCACGACGGCCATCACGCAACCGGCATCGTCTTCGACGATCACCGACTTGGCGAGCTCCTGGGGCGGGATGTGGGCGCTGCGCGCGGTCTCGGCGCTGCTGCTGCTGTGGCCGTGCGTGCAGACCTCGTAGTGCGCGCCGCGCAGGTCGAGGTAGATGGAAAGGCGGGTGGACATGGTCATGACAGCCTCCATGGAAAAGGCTCCAGCTCCGCCCGGGGCGACGCCTGCCGCCCGGACGAGTGAGCAGTCTGCTCCTGCGCGGGCAACCATGCCAGGCTGTATGGCAGCGCCGACCTGCCCCGACTATCCGCCGCCGCGGCGGGTGTACAGGTCGAAGTGGCGCATGAACGCCTCGCGGGCCTGCGGCGAGACATCCGCGCTGAAGGCGTAGCGCACCCGCATCCGCGGCATCCGCATCAGCGCGATCTGCCGCTCGGGCAAGGCGCTCCATTCGAGCGCCAGCTCACCCCCGCCCACCAGCGCCACCTGCGCCCTGCCCGGCGCCGGCAAGGTCAGCGCGTTCGGCCCGGCCGCGCCGGGCAGGCAGCGCAGCCATTCGGCTTCGGTGCAGCCGTGCTCGCGCTCGAACTCGGCGGGTGGCTCGGCCACCGGCCTCACCCACCGGCGATGGGCGGCCAGATCGCCAGCACGTCGCCTTCGGCCAGCGTGCGGCTCGCGCGCTGGTCGGGCGGCACGAAGTGGCCGTTGATCAGCACCAGGTGCACCATCTTCAGCGGCAGGTTGAACGGGGCGATGATCTCGGCCACGCTCGCGCCCGCGGCCACGTCGAGCTCGATGGCGTTGCCGGGCCGGCGCTCGGCGGGCAGGTAGTCGGTCAGGCTGGCGTAGAGCTTGAAGGTGATGTGCATCAGGCCTTCAAGTGTGCCTGCTCACCCTGGGCCTGGGCGCAGGCGAGGTAGGCTTCCATCAGCAAGGTCGGGTCTTCGAGCAGCTTCTCTTTCCAGGCGCCCAGCTTGACCTGGCCCTCGACCAGGCCGCGCATCACGCCCACATGGTTCGTCCAGCCGATGGCGTTGCAGCCCACGAGCCGCTCGCCGCCGAACTGCAGGCTCAGGTGCCGGCCGGCGGCCTCGTCGGTGAGCTCCACGTGCTGGCCGCCGGGCACACCCTGCCAGAGCCCGAAGCTGGCCGAGATCAGCCCCAGCGTGTCCAGCACGTTGATCTGCGTGACGCCGTTGAGCGAGGTGGTCTTGCCGACCATGTTCAGCGCCGCCACGCGCGCCTGCTCGGCGGCGTTGGGCTGGATCGCGCTGACGATGGTCTGGCCGCTGACCTTGTCGAAGGCCTCGGCGCAGTCGCCGGCGGCGTAGATGCCGGGCACGTTGGTCTGCAGGTGCTCGTCGGTCAGCACGCCGACCAGGCAGATGACGCCCGAGTGCTCGAGAAAGCCGATGTTGGGCTTGACGCCCGTGGCGCTGATGACCAGGTCGGCCGGCAGGTTCTGCCCGGTGGACAGGCGCACGCCCATCGGCGCGCCGTCGGGGCCCGGCCGGTCCACGGCCTCGACGCGGGCGCCGGTGTGGACGGCCACGCCCTTGTGCTCGCACCAGTGCTTGATCATGCCGCCGGCCGTGGGGCCCATCATGCGCGGCACCATGCGGTCGCCCATCTCGACCACGCTGAGCTTCACGCCGCGCTCGGCCAGCGCCTCCATGATGATGCAGCCGATGAAGCCGGCGCCCAGCTGCAGCACGCGCGCGCCCGGGCCGGCCAAGGCCATGATGGCGCGGGCGTCCTCGAGCGTCCAGCAGGTGTGCACGCCGGGGCCGTCGATGCCGGGGATCGGCGGCGTGGCGGGCGACGAGCCGGTGGCGACCAGCAGCCGGTCGTAGGGCAGGCTGCTGCCATCGTCGAGGATCACCTGGCGCGCGGTCGTGTCGACCTGCGCCGCGCGGCCTTGCTTGAGCGTGATGCGCAGCTTGTCGTAGTGGGCACGGGCCCCGCGGCGCAGGTGGGTGCCCTCTTCGCCGATGTGGCCCATCAGCAGGTAGGGAATGGCCATGCGCGAGTACGGCAGCTCGGGCTCGTCGCCGACGACGGTGATCACGTCGTTCGGCGCGTGCTTGCGAATGGTCTCGGCGGCAATCACGCCGGCCGGGCCGGCACCGAGGATCACGTGTTTCATGTCAGCCCGTCACAGTCCCAGGCGGGTGCGCGTCTCGGCCGTCAACTCGCCTTCGTTCGTCCAGCCGCGCGCGGCGTAGTACTTGGGCAGCATCTCGGGCAGCTTGTTGACCAGGCCCTTGGCCGGTCCGGTCTTGGCGGGCTCGGTCAGCAGGCGCTTGGGCAGCGAGTCGTCCTTGGCGGTGAAGCCGGCCTTGTTGTTGAAGTCGCGCTCCATGTTCCAGATGCGCTCGCCGATCTTCTCCATGTTCTCGAGCGTGAACTCGTCGCCGCAGGCGGCGGCCACCTGGGGTGCCACGTCGGCCAGGCCCCAGGCGAAGCTGGTGAAGATGCAGATGCCGGCCGAGTCGAAGGCCGCCGTCGCGTCCTGGAAGGCCTTGACGAGCTCGGGCTTGCCCTCGGCGGTCAGCGGGTCGGTCTTGACGGGGATGCCCAGCACCTCGCTGGCCACCGTGTAGCCGCGCAGGTGGCAGGCGCCGCGGTTGCTGGTGGCGTAGGCCAGGCCCATGCCCTGGATGCCGCGCGAATCGTAGGCCGGGAATTCCTGGCCCTTGACGCTCATGCTCAGGTCCGGGTGGCCGTACTTGGCGGTCAGGCGCTTGGAGCCCTGCCCGATCTCCTTGCCGAAACCCTCGCCCTTGGCGGTGATCTCGGCAAAGTGGGCTAGCGCCTGGGCCGAGCCGAACTTGGCATCGATGCCGAGTTGCTCGGCGGTCAGCACACCCATCTCGTACAGCTCCATCACCGCGCCGACGGTGGCGCCGAAGCTGATCGGGTCCATGCCCTGCTCGTTGCACAGCAGGTTGGCGTATTGCAGCGCTTCGAGGTCGTTCACGCCGTTGGCGGCGCCGAGCGCCCAGGCCGCTTCGTATTCCAGGCCGCCCGAGGCGCCCCAGTACTGCGGCTTGTTCTCGACCGTGAAGTGGCCCTTGTCGATCTTGCTGATGCGGCCGCAGGCGATGGTGCAGCCGAAGCAGGCCTGGTTGGTCACCAGGTGCTTCTTGCCGTCGGTCGCGCGCGGGGTGACCATGGCCTCGGCGGAGATGTCCTTCGCGCCCTCGAACTGCACGTCGCGGTGGTTGCGGGTGGGCAGCGCGCCGATCTCGTTGATCACGTTCATCAGCACCTGGGTGCCGTAGGTCGGCAGGCCCTGGCCGGTGACGCCGTTCTCGGCGAGGATCTTCTTCTTCTCGGCAGTGACCTGCATGAAGGCCTTGGGGTCGGCGATGTTGCCCACGCCCTTGGTGCCGCGCACGGCCACGGCCTTCAGGTTCTTGCTGCCCATCACGGCGCCCACGCCCGAGCGGCCGGCGGCGCGGTGCAGGTCGTTCACCACGGCGGCGAACAGCACCTTGTTCTCGCCGGCCAGGCCGATGCTGGAAATGCGCAGCAGCGGATCCTGGTGCAGCTTCTTCAGCGTCTCTTCGGTTTCCCAGACGCTGTGGCCCCACAGGGCGGAGGCATCGCGCAGCTCGGCGACGTCGTCGTTGACGTACAGGTAGACCGGCTTCGGCGAGGCGCCCTCGAAGATGATCATGTCCCAGCCGGCCATCTTCAACTCGGCGCCCCAGTAGCCGCCCGAGTTCGAGCACGCGATGGCACCCGTCAGCGGGCCCTTGGTGACCACCGTGTAGCGGCCGCCGGTGGAGGCCATGGTGCCTGTCAACGGGCCGGTGGCCCAGATGATCTTGTTGTCGACCGACAGCGGGTCGACCTTGGGGTCGATCTCGTCGATCAGGTACTTCGAAGCCAGCCCGCGCGAGCCCAGGTAGAGCTTGGCCCAATCCATGCGGAGGGGTTCGCTCTTGACGGTGCCGTCGGTCAGGTTGACGCGGAGGATCTTTCCAGCCCAGGACATGTGTGTTCCTCCTATGAAATCAGGAAGCAGCCGGCTGGTTGCCCAGCTTGTCGGCCCAGGCCTGCATCTTGTTCAGGCCGGTCCAGTTGGCATCGACGTAGGTGATGGCACCGGTCGGGCAGGCGATGGCGCAGGCGGGCTCGCCGCCGCACAGGTCGCACTTCTGCACCTTGCCGGTCTCCTGCACGTAGTTGATCGTGCCGAAGGGGCAGCTGATGGTGCAGACCTTGCAGCCGACGCAGGTGGTCTCGTTGACCTCCTTGGCGCCGGTCAGGGCGTTGACGGTGATCGCTTCCACCGGGCAGGCATGCAGGCACCAGGCTTCGTCGCACTGGGTGCAGGTGTAGGGCACCTTGCGGCCCGTCTCATGGAAGTCGAACACCTTGATGCGCGACTTGGCCGGGGCGAAGACGGCGTAGTTCTCGTAGGAGCACGCCATTTCGCACTGCAGGCAACCGGTGCACTTGTCCGGATTGATGTGAAGGCTCTTCTGCATGACCTCGCCTCTTTGCGATTGCTGACAGGCGCAGGGCCGCCGGGATTGGCACCCCACTTATGTGATCATCTTCATACCGGCTCCCCGCCGATACCTAGGCCTAACCCTAGTCGGGCCCGCGGGTTGTTCCAGGCTGGAACAGACGTGCACTGACGGCCGTCGCCGACGCATCGGTTATGGTCGATACCCTCGAAAGACAGGGCATCGGCGGCCTGCATGCGTGCACGTGGCGTTCACCTCCAGTACAGCTTCGAATCGGCCGGCCAGCGCGGCGCGGCGCTCGACAACCCCCTGTTCGAATTGCTCACCGCCGTGCGCGAGCAGGGCTCGATCCAGCATGCCGCGAAGGCCATGGGCGCCTCGTATAGACATGTGTGGGGCGCCCTCAAGCGCTGGGAAGAGGTGCTGGGCGAGCCGCTGGTCGTCTGGGTGCGCGGCCAGCCGGCGCGGCTGACGCCGTTCGCCGAGCGGCTGCTGTGGGCCGAGGCCCGCGCCCGCGCCCGGCTGACCCCGCACATCGAGGCGCTGCGCGCCGAGCTCGAGCGGGTGCTGGCCGAGGCGCTGGACGGCAGCCAGCAGGTGCTGACCGTCTACGCCAGCCACGACCTCGCGCTGCCGCTGCTGCGCGAGCACGCCAACACCACCGAGCGGCTGCACATCGACCTGCGCTTCGCCGGCAGCATGGATGCGCTGCGTGCTCTGGCCGAGGGCCGCTGCCTGGCGGCGGGGTTTCACGTGCCGCCGCTGGCCGAAGGCGGCAACCTGTTCGCCCGCGGCCTGAAGCCGCTGCTCAAGCCCGGCCGGCACAAGCTGATCGGCTGCACCCGCCGCACCCAGGGGCTGATGGTGGCGCCGGGCAACCCGCTGGGGCTGCGCGACCTGGCCGACGTGGCCGCGCTGCACGCCCGCTTCGTCGGCCGGCAGGCCGGCTCTGGCACCCGCCTGCTGACCGACCACCTGGTGGCGCAGCAGGGCCTGCCGGCGGCCGCTTTCGCGTCGACCACCCAGGGCCCGGAAGACAGCCACAACGCGGTGGCCGCCGCGGTGGCCAGCGGCGAAGCGGATGCCGGCATCGGGGTGCAGGCGGCCGCCACCGCCTTCGGGCTGGATTTCGTGCCGCTGGTGACCGAGGACTACTTCCTGGTCTGCCTGAAGGACACGCTGGAGCACCCCGGCGTCGTCAAGCTGCGCAGCGCCCTGGCCAGCCCCGGCTGGCGCGCGGCCCTGGCCGCCCTGCCCGGCTACGAGGCGGTCGGCGTGGCGGGGCAGGTGCTGTCGCTGACGCAGGCGCTGCCGTGGTGGCACTACCGGTCGCCGAAGGCGCACCGGGCGCCCTAGACAGCCCTGGGCAGCCGAGGCACGCAGGCACCCACTCGAATAGGTGGGTTCCGGTCGAGCCCATCCGATGGCTTCCACCAACTTGAGGATGCTGGCCGCCCACAGGTCGGACAGGCTATGGCATGCCTCTTTCGATTCGCTCCTTCACCGCCCTCTTGCCGGCAGCCTTCGCCTGGGTCGGCCTGGGCGCCTGCACTACGGTCACGGTGAGCAACGCATCGGTCACCAGCACCAGCCATTTCGGTGTCGTGGTGCTGAAGATCGAGCCAGGGCAGGACTTGGCGTCCGTCGTCGTAACGCAGGGTATCGGCCTGATCTTCGGGCTTCGCTCGGCGACGCTCGGCGTGCTGGCTGAAACCACCTTCCTGGCTCCGGATGGCCTCGCCTGCCGCGCCTTTCTGATCGTTTCAGGCCCGCAGGAAGCTGCCGAGTTGCGCCATGCCCTGGAGCAGCAGCCACAACTTTCTCGCATGTGTGTCATCAACAGGGAGCCAACATGAGCCATCGCCATCTCACCGCCGGCATTGCCGTCCTGAGCGGGCTGTCCGCGTGCGCGCCGCTTCAGCAGGCCCCGCTGGTCTATTCGTCGAAACTCGTCGTGGGCGTCGATGTGTCCGCCAACGTGGCGGAGAACCAGGGCGGATCCGTCAACATCGGCATCAAATCGATCGATTCGGCTTATGTGCCTGTCGCAGTGTCGAAGGAAATCGACAAGAAGGGCCAGGATCAAGAGAAGACGCTCGAGATCCGGCTCATCGAAGCCCGCTACGGAGAAGGCACGACACCCGAGACGTCCGACGAAGCGACCACCGCCGAACGAAATCGAAAGATCGACGCCTACTTCGCTGCAAGACAGGCCGCCGACGCCGCTGCCGCGGCCCAGACGGCTGCCGAGAACAAGGTCTCGGGTCTTACCAGCCTCGTGGCCCAACTCGACTCACTAAAGTCCGGCATTGTGACAGCGCAGGGCATGCTGGAGCCTCCCCCTTCGGCGGACAGCGCCGTCCCGGCCCCCAATCCGAAGGTCGAGGCATTGAAGCAGCGCGCCGCCGATCTCGACCGGCTCAATGCGGACAAGGGCGCCCACGTGACGGCACTCGTTCAGAGCGCCGATGGAACATTCAACACCAAGCAGGTGCTCATCGCCCTGGACGAGCGCATCGGCGCGCTGGTCAAGGCCAAGGCAGATGCCGAGGCCGCATTGCCGGAACTCAAGGCTCAACGGCAGTCAAGGGCCGATCAGGCACTGCAGGCAAAGACCGAAGCGATCCGTGTTGCCGGCCTGTCGCAGACCAACAAGACCGACGCGATGTCGGTTTACGGTCGGTTCGACAGCAACGGGACCGGCAGCTCGAAGGACGGCAGCGCCAGTCTGCTTGTCGGCAAGGTCTTTTCGACTGGGCTCGCCTCGCAAAATCTCACCGAAGCCGTGAAGATCGAAGCTCGTTCCCGCTGCATCGCCAGCGGGTTCGACACGGCGAAGTCCATCACCGAAACCGCCGCACGCAACGCGTTCCTGGATGGCCTGGCAAGAATGTGCTCGGTGCAAGGCGGCGCCGGGAACGGCACTCCCAAGTGACACCGGGCCGATTCAGGCCACGCAGCCGGCCGGCGGGGGCAGCCCGCCGGCGCCGATGAACACCGGCTCGGGGATGCGCCAGCCATAGCGTACGGCGGTGAGCTCGGCCAGGATGCTCACCGCGATCTCCGGCGGCGTGCGGGCGCCGTTCTTGATGCCCACCGGCCCGTGCAGCCGGGCCAGCTCGCCTTCGCTCAGGCCGAAATGCTCGGCCAGGCGCTGCTTGCGCTTGGCCTGGTTCAGCCGCGAGCCGATCGCGCCGACGTAGAAGGCCGGCGAGCGCAGCGCCTCCATCAGCGCCAGGTCGTCGAGCTTGGGGTCGTGCGTCAGCGCAATCACCGCGCTGTGCGCATCGGGGGCGAAATCCTGCACCGCATCGTCGGGCATGTCGCGCACATGGCGCACCCCCGGCAGCGGCTCGGCCAGCGCGTATTCCTCGCGCGGGTCGCAGACCGTGACGCCGTAATCCAGCGCCTGCGCCATCTGCGCCAGGTACTGGCTCATCTGGCCGGCGCCGACGATCAGCAGGCGCCAGCGCGGGCCGTGGGTGGTGACGAGGCGCTCGTCGTCGAGCACCACCACGTCGGCGGCGCCGTCGGCCGGCGCCAGGGTCACGCGCCCGCTCGCCAGCTCCAGCGTCCGCCGGACCCGCTCGCCGGCCACGAGCCGGGCGAGCAAGGCCTCGATCTCGCTGTGCGCCCAGAGCGGCTCCAGCACCAGCTCGAGCGTGCCGCCGCAGGGCAGGCCGAAGCGCACCGCCTCGTCGCCCGACACGCCATAGCGCACCACCTGCGGCGCCTCGGCCGCCAGCGCGTGGGCCCGGGTCTTGTCGATCAGGTCATCCTCGATGCAGCCGCCCGAGACCGAGCCGGCGATGGCGCCATCGTCACGCACGGCCACCAGCGCCCCCACCGGCCGCGGCGCCGAGCCCCAGGTGCGGGTGACAGTGCCCAGCACCACGCGCCGCCCCTCGGCTCGCCAGGCCACCACCTGACGCAGGATGTTCAGATCGACGTTGTCCATGCGGCGGCACTGTAGTGCCACCGGCAACTACGCCACCTTGATGGCCTGAAATCTGGCGTTGACGTCGTTCGCCAACGCCAGCACCGCGGCGGCGGTGGCCTTCTGCTGCGTCAGGATCGCCAGTTCACCCGCCAGGGCCACGATGGCGCTGACGTCCTCGGGCTCCGGCGGATGCATGCCGATCGTGCCATCCATGTAGGCCAGGAAAGCCCGCTCGTTGGCAGCCGCCTCGTCTTCCAGCCGCCGGCGTTCGAGGACGAGTTCGTCGAGGCTGTCGTGGTCGAAGGTCACGGCCTGGATGCGCTTGAGCGCGATGATGGCATCGCCCAGCGCGTTCGAGGTGGCGATGAAAGCGTTGGTGATGCGCTCGTTTTCCTCCTGCGTGGCGGTGTCCAGCGCGGCAACGGCGTCTCGTGTGGCCATGGGCTGCTCCTTGGGGCGGTTCGCTGCGGCTCGCTACGGCTTCTCGGCCGCGCGCAGTGCCGCGAGCTCCTGGTTGAGTTGCTTCAGGTAGGCCTGCGTGAAGGCCAGCCATTCGGCCGGCGTCAGCTCCTGCGACAGGACGAGGAAGGCCTTGCGCGTCTCGGCCAGGTTCGTGACGTTGGCCTGCACGGCCGGGCCGGCGGCGTCGACGAGCTTGCCCTGCAATGCCTCGAAGGCCTGCTCGGCACGCTCGCGCGACTCGCGGCTTCGATCGGCCAGCTCGTTGATCAGCTCGATCTGCTGCTGCTCCCTGGGCAGCCCGGCTCTGGCCGCGATGAACGCGCGGAAGTCGCCGGCGCTGACGTCCTCGATCTCGCCGCGGGCCAACTCGCGCACGATGGCCTCGCGGCGCTGATAGGCCTGGGTCGCGCGGTCGACGAAGGCGCTGGTCTCGGCCTGGGCCTTGTCGGCCATGACCGCCCCTTGCAGCGCCAGCTCGCGCGCCGGCCGGGGCGTGCTGCAGCCGGCCAGCAGCACGATGACGACGCATGCCGCGAAACACGGAATCCGAACGGTGTTCATCTGGCGCGCCTCCTCAGTTGCCCACGTTCACGCCGATCATGACCAGCCCGAAACCCTTGAGGAATTCGGCCAGCTCACCCGGCTTGATGCCCTCGGCGTGGTACTCGGCGATCACCGCGGCCATGTTCTTCATCAGGCTGCCCCACTGCGCCGCGGCGCTGCGGGACTCCAGCATGACCAGCTCGTCGGTCGTGCCGTTGTAAGCCAGCTCGAGCTCGGCGGCCCGCGTGCGCTGGTGCAGCACGACGTCGAAGTACAGCGCCAGCGACTCGTACAGCGCCGCCTGCCGGCGATTGCCCTCTTCGCTGTCGGCCACCGCTTCACCGAGGCTGCGATTCAAGTCGACGGTGGCGCCCCTGGTGTTCGCCGCTGGCGGGCCGAGCGCGCGGCGCGCACGGGCCAGGGCCTGCAGCTCGCCGCGAACGGCTTCGAGTTGCTGCTGGCGCAAGGCGGCGCGCCGCTCGAGCAAGGCCGCCCGGGCCTCGTAGCCCTCGACCGCCAGGCGCTGCTGCTCCAGCGCCAGCAGCATCGGCGCCAGACGGGGCTTGCGCACCCGTGTGATCAGCGCATCGGCATCGTCGGCCACCGCGGGGATCAGGCGCACCAGCCCGACCGCCCGGGTCTGCTCCGGGCTGAGGGTGGAGAGGTCCGCGCTGCCGGTCGCCAGGGCGCCGACCACGGCATCCAGCGCCTGCAGCCGGGTCAAGGCCTCGGCGTGGCCGAACGCATCGGGGCTGAGCCCGGCGCCCTCGCGCAGCGTGCCGATGGCCGACTGCAGCGTCGCCGCCGCAGTGGCGAGCCGCGCACTGGCGGTCGCATCGCCGCTCTTCGGCGTGGCGGCTTCGACCTCGGCCTGGTAGATCCGGGCGGCTTCGTCCAGTGCGTCGCGGTGGCGCGCCAGGGCGCTGCGATAGCCCTGCGCCCTCTTCGCCGCCTGATCCTGCAGCCCGGCCACGCGCTGCAGTTCGCCGCCGGTTTCGCCGGTGACCGGTTGGACCGCCGCGGCAGCCTTGCAGCGCTGGATCAGGTTGTTCATCAGCAACTGGGCCGATGACCGCTTGGCGGTCGCGACCGTGACCAGTATCTCGGGCTTGATGACCCCGTGGCTGTCCACCGAGGCCCGCGCGCTCGCGCAGTCGGCGAGCTTCATCTGCGCCGTGCTGTTGAAGGTCCGTAGCGCGCCGGCCACCTGGCTGTCGGCGTGCTCGTCCTCCACCACGCCCGCCAGCACGGCATCCAGCGCCGGTGCGTCGAGCCGGCGGCCGACCAGGCGCTCGATGCGCGTATCCAGCAAGGGGCCCACGTAGCGAGTTTCGAGCGTGCCGTCGCCCGCCGGGCCGCGGCTGGCCACCTTCGCGATCTCGAGCTGGCGCTGCGTGGCCGCGCGCGCGCGCAGGGTCTCGAGCTCGACGGCGCGCAGCGCGGCAAAGCGTTTGTCCAGCTCGTCGACGACGCCGCTGAAATCCAGCTTGGCCGTGGCCTCCGTCAAGGCCTGGCCCTGCTTGTCGCGCGCCTCGTTGTAGAAGGGCGATGTCGCGCAACTGCACAGCGCGACGACGGCGGCCATCGCACCGGCACTGCGGATGTACTGCTTCATGGTTTCCCTCCGCATCGAGCCACCCGGAAGGCGCTCGCGGACGCATTCTGAAACGGGTTGCCTCGCGCGTCCACGCCGCACGTCGTCAATCGAGAGGATGGGCGAGCCGCACCCTCCGGCGCCGCTCGCGCGCGGCGCGCCGTGGCTCGGCAACCCCAGGCTGCGGCTCGTCGCTTTCCGCTCGCTTGCGCCACACCGGCGGCGGCACAGTGCCGCGTCCGGTCGGGCTTTGCGAGAGGAGACACCATGCTTCGAATCCTGCGCCGTTGGCATCCGCTGGCCATGGCGGCTTGCCTGTGCTGGCTCCTGGGCGCGTTGCCGGCCAACGCGGACCCGGGCCACCCCAGCCGCCTGGTCGACGCGGCCTGGCTGCAGCAGCACCAGGCCGACGTGCTGGTGCTCGACGCCTCGGTGACGCCGCAGCACCGGGCCGGGCACATCCCCGGCGCGGTCAGTGCCGACCTGTATCGCTACGGCCCCAACGAGCCGACCCGGGCCGCGATGGAACAGCGCCTGCAGTCCTGGGGTGTCAGCCCGGGCCGGCGCATCGTCGTCTATGACCAGGGCGCCGACATGATGGCGGCGCGGCTGTTCTACGACCTCTACTACAACGGGGTTCCGGCCGACGACCTGTTCGTGCTCGATGGCGGGCTCGCCGGCTGGCGCGCTCATGGCGGCGCCGTCACCCAGGAGCCGACGCCCGCGCCGGCGCCGGGCAGCTACCGCATCACCGCCGTGCGCGAAGAGGTGCGCTCGCGGCTGCCGGAGTTCCTGGTCGCCTCGGGCGACCCCGGTGCCAACGCGCTGGTGGAGGCGCTCGAGCCGAACTCCCACTTCGGTGCCACGAAGTTCTTCGACCGGGCGGGCCACGTGCCCAACGCGATCCTGCTGCCGCACGCCGACTTCTTCAACGCCGACAAGACCTTCAAGTCGGCCGACGAGATCCGGCGCCTCGCCCGGTACGTCGGCATCCGGCCCGATCAGGTGGTGCACAGCCACTGCGGTGGCGGCGTGGCCGCGGCCGTGCCGTGGTTTGCACTGCGGTTCATCGCCGAGCAGCCCAAGGTCAAGCTGTACCTGGAGTCGCAGCGCGAATGGTTGCGCGACGAGCGTGGGCTGCCCTTGTGGACCTACGACGCGCCGCAGCTCGAGCGCGCGCCGGCCTGGCTGGCCGGGTGGAACGCGCCGATGCTGCGCATGTTCGGCGCGGCGCAGATGAACCTCATCGACGTGCGCTCGCCCGAGAAATATGCGCAGGGCCACGTGCCCTTCGCGCTGAACATCGGCGCCGACACCTTCCGCGCCCACCTCGGCCGCCCCGAGGAGCTGGCCGCATTGCTGGGCCCGGCGGGCGTCAACCCGGCCTACGAAGTGGTCGTGATGGCCGAGAGCGGGCTGACCCCCGGCGCGGCGCTGGCCTTCCTGGCCTTCGAGCAACTCGGGCACCAGAAGGTGTCGGTGCTGATGGACTCGGTCGATGAGTGGGGCTTGCGAGGCTCGGAGCTGACCCGGCAGGCCACGGCCGTCGGCGCACCGAAGTCGCCGAAGGACATCGCGGTGCCGGCGGCGACCTATGCGGCCCGGCCGCGCACCGGCTTGATCGTCGCCGACCCCAAGGGCACGCGCGGCGAGTACCCGAAGGTCTTCGTCGCCTCCGGCAAGGCAGTACCGGCGCTTCTGCCCGAGGGGCCTGTCGTGCGGCTGCCCTACACCGAGCTGCTGAAGGCCGACGGCACGCCCAGGCCGGCCGCCGAGCTGTGGACGATCATGAGCAAGGCAGGGGTGCCGCGCTATGCCGAGATCGTCCTCTTTGCCGACGACGCGGCGGAGGCCGCGGTCAACTACTACGTCTTCCGACTGATGGGCTGGCCGGACGTGAAGGTGTGGGTGAACTGAGCGCTCAGCGATCCAGCCCCTCGGCGCGCCGTGCCGCCTGCACCGCCGGGCGGGCTGCGACACGGGCGAGGTAGGCCTTCAGGCTCGGGTACGGCGTGAGCGGGATGCCGAGGTAGTCGCTCCAGCTCACGATGGTGTAGGCGTAGGCGTCGGCCACGCTGTAGTCGCCGGCCAGGAAGTTGGTGTGCGCGAGCCGCGCGTCGAGCTCGGCAAAGCGCTGCGCAAGCTTGTCCTTCACCGCGCGGCGGGTCGAATCGGCCGTCTCCTTGTGCCACAGCCAGGGGCTGAAGACCTTGTGCAGCTCGGTGCTGACGAAGGCCAGCCACTCGGTCACGGCCAGCCGGCGCGCGGTGCCAGGTTCGCCGATCAGGGCCTGCGCCGGGTCCAGGTCGGCCACGTGCTGCAGCAGCGCGGCAGCCTCGGTGTGGCGCGTGCCGTCGTCGAGCTCGAGCAGCGGCACGTAGCCGCGCGGCGCGATGTCGAGGTAGCTCGATCCATCGGCCAGTTGGTGCGTGGCCAGGTCGACGGCGGCGGTGTCGAATCGGGCGCCGACCTCGTGCAGCGCGATGTGCACGGCCAGCGAGCAGGCGGCGGGAGCGTAGTAGAGCTTCATGCGGTTTCCTCGTGACAGGGGTTTCGGGAAGAGGTGGGGTGGCGGCACTGTAGGATTGCGCCGGCGCCTACGAAATAGGCATGGATGAAATCAATGAATGCATCGACGCAATACCGGCTGAGTGCGCCGGACCTCGAGGTGGTGCTGGCGATGGCCCGCACCGGCACGCTGGCCGCCGCCGGCGAGCGGCTCGGTGTCGATGCGTCGACGGTGTTTCGCTCGCTGCAGCGCATCGAGCGGGGCCTGGGCCAGGCGCTGTTCGCGCGTTCACGCAGCGGCTACCGCGCCGGCGAGTTGGCGCAGGCGCTGGCCGAGCAGGCCGAGCGCATCGAGACCGCGCTCGAGTCGGCCCGCTCGGCCGCCCAGGCGCAGCCCGAGCAGGTGTCGGGCACGGTGCGCATCACGACCACCGACACGATCCTGCACGGCCTGGTCGCGCCGGCGCTGAAGACGCTGCACGCCGAGCACCCGTTGCTGGGCTTCGAGCTGCACGCCGCCAACGAGCTGGCCAGCCTGACCCGTCGCGACGCCGACATCGCCGTGCGCGCCACGCGGCGCCCGCCGCCACACCTGGTGGGCCGGCCGCTGGGGCCGATCCGCGTCGCGCTGTACGCCGGCCGCAAGGGGCCGGTCAAGCGCCATGCCGATGTCGAGGCCGGCCGGGCCGTCTGGGCCGGGCCCGACGATGCCCTGCCCGACCATCCCTCGGTGGTCTGGCGCAAGCGCCACTTTCCGAAGGTGCAGCCGGCCTACCGCGTCAACAGCATCCTGACGGTGATGGAGCTGGTCGCCCAGGGCCTGGCCGTCGGCGTGCTGCCGATCTTCCTCGCTGAGGGCCGGCGCGAGCTGCTGCCCTTGACCGAAGAGATCGCGGAATGCCAGACCGAGCTGTGGCTGCTGGCGCACCCCGAATCGCGCCACCTGCGCCGCGTGTCGACCGTGTACGCCCACCTGGCCCAGGCGCTGGCGCTGGCCTGAGCGCGACCTGATGGTCAGGGCCGGCGTGGCGCGAGGAGGCTCTCGCTGATCCCGGCGTCTCTCAACGCCGCCGGCAGCGGCCGGCCTAGCGCGAGGCAGGCGCAGGCTTCGCCCATCGCCGGGCTGGTCTGGATGCCGTAGCCGCCCTGGGCGGCGACCCAGAAGAAGCCCGGCGCGTCGGGCGCGAAGCCGCCGACCAGGTCACCATCGGCGACGAAGGAGCGTAGCCCCGCCCAGGTGCGCTTCGGGCGGCGGATGCGCAGCGTGGTGGCCTGCTCGATGCGGTGGATGCCCAGCACGATGTCGAGTTCTTCGGGCTGCACGTCCTGCGGCTCGACCGGGTCGGCGTTGGCGGGTGAGCCGAGCAGCAAGCCGGCATCCGGCTTGAAGTAGAAGCTCTCGTCGGCATCGATCACCAGCGGCCAATCCGCCGTGGCCAGGCCCTCGGGCGGCGTGAACAGGAAGGCCGAGCGCCGGCGCGGCTCGATGCCGATCGGTGCGACGCCGGCCAGCGCGGCCAGCTGGTCGACCCAGGCGCCGGCGGCGTTGACGAGCAGCGGCGCGCGCCAGGATTCGTCGCCGGCACGGACCTGCCACTGCGAGCCGACACGCTCGATCGCATCGATCTGCACATCGCACCGCAGCGCGCCACCTTGTGCCCGCAGGCCACGCAGAAAACCCTGGTGCAGCTCGTTCACGTCGATGTCCGCGGCCGCCGGATCGAGCATGCCGATGCGTGCCGCCGCGGGCTCGAGCACCGGCACCATCGCCTGCAGCGCGGCCGTGTCGAGCAGGCGAAGCTCGCCGGAATGGGCACCGAGCTCGGCGTACACCCGCTGCACGGCGGCCGCCTGCTCGGCCGAGCCGATCATCAGCATGCCGCGCCGGTGCAGCAGCGGGTGCTGCGCGAAACCAGCGGGCGCGGCGGCGAGGAAATCGCGGCTCGCCCGCGTGAGCGCCCGCACCTGCGCCGAGCCGTAGCCCTCGCAGAACATGGCCGCCGAGCGGCCGGTCGAGTGCACGCCCGGCTGGCCCTCGCGCTCGAGCAGCAGCACCCGCGCATGCGGCGCGAGAAAGTAGCCCACCGAGGCACCGGCCATGCCGGCGCCGACCACGATCGCATCCCACTCGTTCATCTGGCGTCCCGTCCGACAAGCACCCGCGGGGGGCACCGACACGCGCCGGCCCGGCGGCTGCCTAAGCTGGCTTCATTGTGTCTCGATGGGCCCGATGTGCCGAAGCCGATGACGACGCCGATGACAACGATGCTGCGTGCGGCGATCATGCTGTTCGCCGCACTTTCGGGCGCGGCGTGCTGGGGCGAGGGCGCCCTCGCGCTGCGCGATCGCTACGCAGCCTTGCAGCCTGCGCTGGCGGCGAGCCCGTTCGGGCGGCCGCTGCTGCTGCAGGCGGGCAGTTCGTCGACCCGGGCGCAGGGCGACGTCTACGCGCTGGTCGACCACCCGTTCACGCGGGTCGCCCCGGCCCTGCAGGGCCCGGCCCACTGGTGCCAGATGCTGATGCTGCAGTTCAACATCAAGCGCTGCGCACCCGGCGGCCAGCCGCCGCACGAATCACTGGAACTGGCCGTGGGCCGCAAGGCCGACCAGCCGGTGAAGGACGCATTCGCCCTGCGGTTCGTCTACAGCGTGCTCGCAGCGCAGCCCGACTACCTCTCGGTGCAGATGAGCGCGGGCGAGGGGCCGCTCGGCACGCGCGACTACCGCCTCACGCTGCAGGCGGTGCCGGTCGACACCGGGCACAGCTTCATCCACCTGTCCTACGCGTACACCAACGGCCTGGCAGCCCGCCTGGCCACCGATGCCTACCTCGCGACCTTCGGCCGGCGCAAGGTCGGCTTCAGCATCGTCGGGCGCGACCCTTCGGGCGAGCCGATCTACGTCACGGGCATCCAGGGCGTGGCCGAACGCAACGCGATGCGCTATTTCCTCGCAGTCGATGCCCACCTCGACGCACTGAGCGTGCCGCGCGAACGGCAGACCGACAAGCGCCTGCGCGAGTGGTTCGCCGAGACCGAGCGCTACCCGCTGCAGCTGCACGAGATGGATCTGGACGACTACCTCGCGCTGAAGCGGCGCGAGATGTGAGCCGCGTCGCCGTCAGGCCGCCAGTTGCGCGAGCTGCCACAGGGCCAGCGCCGCGAGCAGCGCGGCCGAGCACAGGTTGACGGCACGCTGCCAGCGCTCGTCGAAACGGTCGCGCAGCCAGCCGACGATGCCGGCCAGGATCAGCCACCACAGCGCCGAGCCGACCAGCACGCCGGTGACCATGGCCCAGGGTGATGCAGCCGGCGCGCGCCCGGCCAGCGCACCGAACACCGCCATGAACGACAGGATGGTCGAAGGATTGGACAGCGTCAGCACGAAGGTGCTGGAGACGAAACGCAGCAGCGTGCCGGGCGGCGCGTGGCCACCGGCGCGGCGGGTGACGGGCCGGCTCGCGATGCGCCACGCGAGGTAGAGCAGGAAGGCCGCGCCGAACAGCGCCAGCCAGGTCTTGATGCCCAGCAACCAGGCGATCAGCGTGGTGACGCCGAAGGCGCCGATCGCGCCATAGACGGCATCGGCGAACGCGGCGCCCAGGCCGGTGGCCAGGCCCGCGGCGCGCCCATGGTCGAGCGTGCGCTGGATCGCCAGCACGCCGATCTGGCCCACTGGCGCGGCGATCGACAGCCCGATCAGCAGCGACTGGGCGAACAGCACCAGCGCGGGCGAGTACGAGAGGGTGTCCATCACCGTCATTCTGCGGGGCGGCTTCGCTGCCTGCCAGAGGCGGTGTCAGGTCAGAATCGAATCCGGTTTCGATTTTTCAGGCGAGGGGCCACCATGACCGAAACACTGCAACTCGACACCAAGGCCTGGCAACTGCTGCTCGCGCTGCAGGCCGATGGCCGCGCGCCGCTGAAGACGCTGGCGCAGGCGGCCGGCCTGTCGGTGCCGGCCACGGCCGAGCGGCTCAAGCGCCTGGTGGACGCCGGCGTCGTGCGCTCGGTGGGCGCCGAGATCGACGCGGCGCAGGCCGGGTACCCGGTGCGCGCCATCGTCGGCATCACGGTGCTGCAGCCGGGCAAGAAGGTCTTTCTCGACAAGCTGCGCCGCGCCGCCGAGGTGCTCGAATGCCACCACGTGGCCGGTGCCGATTCGTACGTGATGAGCGTCGTCGCGCGCAGCCTCGAAGACCTGGAGCGCTTCCTCGCCTCGATCAACGGCTACGGCGAGACGCGCACCTCGATCGTGTTCTCCACGCCCATCCCGCGCCGCGGGCTGGTGCCGCCGGGTGCGGCGCGCTGAGCTTGTCTGGGCGCTCCGATGCGGAGCAGCCGCCCCTGGGCGAAGCAGCCGCCCCTTGACCCGCTATTCCGCCGTGGACGGGTCGCTATGTCACCGACGACAAGGTCTACTGCGTCTACATCGCGCCCGACGGGGCCGTGCCGGCGCCCGCGGGTTTTGTCGCGGGCGGGGGTGCCTGGCTTACAGGCCGTCGGCAGTGGCCCAGGCCTCGGTGTGGCCGCGCGCCGCGGCCAGCGACTGCGCCGGCGACTCGCCATAGGCTTCGCGGTACTCCTGCGCGAAGCGGCCGAGGTGATAGAAGCCCCAGCGCAACGCGACATCGGTGACGTGCACGCCCGGGCCGGCCGCGAGCAGCTCCTGGCGGGCCCGGTGCATGCGCAGCTCGCGCAGCCAGCGCATCGGGCTCACGCCGCGAAAGCGCTGGAAGCCAAGGAAGAGGCTGCGCACGCTGACGCCTGTCGCCGCGGCCAGCGCCTCCGGCGTGATCGGCTCGGCGCAATGCGCTTCGAGGTAATCCTCGGCCTGGCGCACGCAGCGGGGCGCGACAGGCAGGCCGCGAGCGGCCAGCCGCACGCTCGCATCGTGCGGCTGCGACGCGAGCAGCGTCGCCATCAGTCGGTAGTGCAGTTGCACGGTCGACAGGGGCCACAGCTCGGCACCGGGCGCACTGCGCGCATCGGCATCGGACCTCGCCGCCGACTGGCGCTCGGTGACCGCGATCAGCGACAGCAGCAGGTCCACGAGCGCCGGGTGGCGGTCCAGCGGGAGTTGCGGCGCAAAGCTCGGCAGCAGCACGGCCTCCTCGCCGCACCAGCAGTCGACGAAGCGCTGCATCGCAGGCGCCTCGACGCGCACGATGAGCTGGTGGTTGCCGGCGCGCCAGTGCATGCGCAGGTCCGGCGCCGGCGAAAGCAGGCTGGCGCACGTCACATCGGACTCGAAGCGTTCCCCGCCGGCGTCGATCTGCGCGCTGCCGGTGAGCGGGATCTGGAGCAGGTAAAAGCCTTCGAGCGGGCCGGGCAGGATGTCGACCGCGCGCCCATATTCAAGGTCGATCAGGCCGAGCAAGCCGGCCCCCAGGTGGTTCATGCGCGCAGCCATCGGCGTCGCCGCGAGCGCCGGCTCGAGCCGGTGCGGCCGGAAGACGCGGCCCACGACATGCTGGGCCTGCTCGCGGTCTGACGAAGCCAGCAGTGGCTGCCGGTGGCGCGCGCTCGCCCAGGCGGCATCGAGCAGCCGTGCTGCCTCGCCTTCCCGCCGGGATTCCATGGCGCTCTGCAAGCCGGGCCCCACTGTTCGATGGTCGTTCGATGTGCATCAATGTAGCGCCACCTGCCCGCGCGCGCGAGATGATCGAGCGCAAGACGGCGCGGGAATCTTGCAGTTTCTGGATAGTCGTTGCAGCCGGCGGATCGCGCCGCGGGGCGCCGGCGAAGACCATGGCGCATCTTCTTCACAGGAGCGCCGCATGTCCCAGCTCGCAGGCAAGACCGCCATCGTGACCGGAGGTGCCACGCTGATCGGCGCGGCCGTGGTGCACGCACTGCACGCGCAAGGCGCCCAGGTCGCGATCTTCGACATCGACGGTGCCGGCGCGGCAAGGGTCGCCGCCGCCGACGGCGAGCGGCTGTTCGCGCTGCCGCTGGACCTGACCCGCGACGACGCGCTCGCCGATGCGGTCGCCGAAGTCGTGCGGCGCTTCAGCGGCATCGACATCCTCGTGAACCTGGCATGCAGCTACCTGGACAACGGCTTCGCATCGCCGCGCGCCGATTGGCTGCAAGCGCTCGACGTCAACGTCGTCAGCGCGGTGATGGCCGCGCGTGCGGTGCATGCGTCGATGAAGGCACGCGGCGGCGGCGCGATCGTCAACTTCACGAGCATCTCGGCCAAGGTGGCGCAGACCGGCCGCTGGCTGTACCCGGTGTCCAAGGCTGCGCTGGTGCAGCTGACCCGCAGTATGGCGCTGGACCTGGCCGCCGACGGCATCCGCGTCAACTCGGTTTCGCCCGGCTGGACCTGGTGCCGGCTGATGGACGAGCTGACCCACGGTGACCGCACGAAGACCGACCGCATCGCCGCGCCGTTCCATCCGCTCGGCCGCGTCGGCCACCCCGAGGAGGTGGCCGAGGTCGTCGCCTTCCTCTGCTCGCCGCGCGCCAGCTTCGTCACCGGCGCCGACTATGCCGTCGACGGCGGCTACTCGGCGCTCGGCCCCGAGGGCCTGGTGCCGGCGATTCCGAAGTTGATGGATTGAACGCCGCACGCAGCGGCCCGCCCTACCACCCCACGCACGGAGGAACCCCATGTCCAGACGCATCGCGATCGTCGGCGCCGGCCAGGCCGGATTGCCGCTGGCCCTGAGCCTGCAGGCCCGAGGCGACCAGGTCACGCTGGTCAGCAACCGCAGCCCCGACGACATCCGGGGCGGCCGCGTGATGTCGAGCCAGTGCATGTTCGGCACGGCGCTCGCGATCGAGCACGAGTTCGGCCTCGACGGCTGGGCGCGCGAGTGCCCACCGGTCGAAGGCATCGGCCTGACCGTGCCGCACCCAGGCCAGCCCGGCGCCAAGTTGATCGACTGGGCCGCGCGGCTGGACCGGCCCGCGCAGGCGGTGGACCAGCGATTGAAGATGCCGGCGTGGATCGAGCGCTTTCGTGAACGCGGCGGGAGCTTCGTGCTGCAGGATGCGGGCGTCGCCGAGCTCGAGGCGCTCGCCGCGACCCACGACCTCACCGTCGTCGCCGCGGGCAAGGGCGAAGTGACGCGCCTGTTCGAGCGCGATACGACGAACAGCCCCTACGAGCAGCCGCAGCGCGCGCTGGCGCTGACCTACGTGAAGGGCATGACCCCGCGTACGCCGTACTCGCGGGTGTGCTTCAACCTCATCCCGGGCGTCGGCGAATACTTCGTGTTCCCGGCGCTGACCACCAGCGGCGCGTGCGAGATCATGGTTTTCGAAGGCATCCCCGGCGGTCCGCTGGACTGCTGGACCGACGCGAAGACACCGGAACAACACCTCGCGACGAGCCTGCGCATCCTCGAGACCTTTCTGCCCTGGGAGGCCGAACGCTGCCGCCATGTCGAGCTGAGTGATGACAACGGCATCCTCGCCGGTCGATTTGCACCGACGGTGCGGCGGCCGGTGGGGCGGCTGCCGTCGGGCGCGCAAGTGTTCGGCATTGCCGACACCGTCGTGGTCAACGACCCGATCACCGGCCAGGGCTCGAACAACGCGACCAAGTGCTTCAAGATCGTGCACGACGCGATCGTCGCGCACGGCGATCGGCCGTTCGACGCGGCGTGGATGCAGGCCACCTTCGACCGCTACTGGGACTATGCGCAGCACGTGACCCGCTGGACCAACATGCTGCTCGCGCCGCCGCCCGATCACATCCTGAAGCTGCTCGGTGCGGCCGGCGAGTGCCCGCCGCTGGCGGCCGCGATAGCCAACAACTTCGACCATCCGCCGGCGTACTTCCCGTGGTGGGCCGACGCCGTCGAATGCGACCGCTTCATCGCGACGCAGATGGCGAAGCTCGCCTCCTCGGCCGATGCGGCACCGGCCGCGCAGGCAGCCTGACGATGCAGCCCGCCCCCGCCTCGACTGCCGTGGCCAATTCCACGGCGCAACCGGCCGCCGCCGCGACGGACGCGCGCCGGCTTCGCGATGCGCTCGGCGCCTACCCCACCGGCGTCACCGTCGTCACGACGCGCGGCCCCGACGGCCGCGCCGTGGGCCTCACGGTCAACTCGTTCGCCTCGCTGTCGCTCGACCCGCCGCTGCTGCTGTGGAGCCTGGCGAACCGCTCGCCGAACCGGCGCGCCTTCCGTGCCGCGAGCCACTTCGCGATCAACGTGCTCGGCGCGGGGCAGGAGGCGCTCGCGCGGAGCTTCGCGAACCCGACGGTGGCCGACAAGTTCGACGGCGTGGCCTGGCAGCCTTCGGCCGCGCACGGCGTGCCGCTGCTGGCCGGCACGCTGGCGCACTTCGTCTGCGAGTGCCGCGACGCGATCGAGGCCGGCGACCACACGCTGTTCATCGGCCGCGTGGAGCAGCACATGCATGTCGACGCAGAGCCGTTGGTCTTCCACGGCGGGCGCTTCGCGGCGCTGCGTTGAACGGCGAGACACGGAAAGGAACGACGATGACTGCGCAAAAGACACGCCCTCTTTCGATCGACATCGCGGCCGGCGACGGCAGCGGCCGCTTTGGCGCCTATCTCGCACTGCCCGCATCCGGCCACGGGCCGGGCCTGGTGATCGCGCAGGAGATCTTCGGCGTCAATGCGACGATGCGCGAGCTGGCCGACCTGTATGCCGAGGAAGGCTATGTCGCGCTCGTGCCCGACCTGTTCTGGCGCCAGCAGCCAGGCGTCGAGCTGGGGGCGACGCCCGAAGACTGGCAGCGTGCGTTCGCGCTGTACGAGGGCTTCGACGAGGCGAAGGGCGTCGAGGACGTGCAGGCGGCCATCTCGGCGCTGCGATCACGCGCCGACGTGCGCGGCGGCGTCGGCGTCCTCGGCTTCTGCCTCGGCGGCAAGCTCGCGTACCTCGCGGCCTGCCGAACCGACTGCGATGTCGCGGTGGGCTACTACGGCGTGGGCATCGAAGCCGCGCTCGCCGAGGCGGGCAAGATCGGCCGCCCACTCACGCTGCACATCGCCGAGAACGACAAGTTCTGCCCGCCCGAGGCGCGCGAGCGCATCCTCGCCGAGCTGCGTGGCCGGCCGGGCATCGAACTGCACGTCTACCCCGCCGTGGACCACGCGTTCGCGCGCCGCGGCGGCGAGCATTTCCACAAGCCCTCGGCGCTGCTTGCGCACGAGCGCAGCATCGCGACGCTCAAGCGCGCGATCGGCCCCCAGCACGACCTCTCAGCGCTGTGGGACAAGCACTGCGAGCACGAGTTCGTGCACCGCGACGTCGACGCGACGATGGCGACGATGGTCGCCGAACCCTACGTCAACCACATCCCGACGATGACCGGCGGCGTCGGCTACCGCGACCTGCACCGCTTCTACAAGAACTTCTTCGTCGACAGCAACCCGCCCGACACCTCGCTGACCCCGATCTCGCGCACGGTCGGCGCGACGCAGGTGGTCGACGAACTGCTGTTCTGCTTCACCCACACCACCGAAATCCCGTGGATGCTGCCGGGCATCGCGCCGACCGGGCGGCGCGTCGAGATCCCGCTGCTCGCGGTGGTCAAGTTCCGCGGCGACAAACTCTGCCACGAACACATCTACTGGGACCAGGCGAGCGTGCTCGTGCAGATCGGCGTGCTGGATCCGCGCGGGCTGCCGGTGGCGGGTGTGCAAACGGCGCGCAAGCTGGTCGACGAATCGCTGCCGTCGAACGGGCTGATGGCAGCCTGGAGGGCCGAAGTGCCTCAGCGGTAGGCCGGGCTCGGCGTATAACCCCTCCGTCGAGCGGACGTTACGCGGCAGAAGGCTCACTTGGGGGCATGCTTCGGCCCTATCACCTTGAAAGAAGGCAATGAGCCTGACCCTCACAAATCCATCCGACGTTCACGCCCCTTTGGGCTTATACAGTCATACGGTATCCGTGCCGGAAGGAACCGAGCTTCTCTTCATTTCGGGCCAACTTGGCGTTCGCCCGGATGGAAGCACTCCGACCTCAATCGAGGAGCAAGCCGATCAAGTCTTCTCCAACATCGTGGCCTTGCTGCGCGCGCATGGCCTGGGCCCTACCGACCTCATCAAGCTCACTACGTTCATGGTTGCCGGTCACGATGGCGATGCCGTCCGCGCTGCAAGGCTCAAGCATTTGGGTTCACACCGCCCTGCGTCTACCGCCGTATTCGTCTCTCAGTTGGTAGATCCAGCATGGTTCGTCGAAGTGGACGCAATAGCATCCAAGAGAAGGTCGGTTGCAGCCGAAAGGGCGGCCTAAGCACTTGGTCAGGCGGACGCCTTGCGCGTTCGCGCAAGCCGCCCCTCACGTCGAACGCCAGGTGTCAACGAGCCCCAGTTCTCCGATCCAAAGGCAGCACATGCAATCCGATCCCATCGCAACCTGGCATAGGCTCCTCAAGCAGCACGATGTGCAAGGGCTTGATGGTTTGCTGGCAGACGATGCCGTGTTCCATTCGCCGGTGGTTCACAAGCCCCAGGTCGGCAAGGCAATCACAAAGATGTACCTAGCCGCCGCGTTCAAGGTCTTCGGAAACGAGTCATTTCACTACGTCCGAGAGCTGAAGGCTGATCGCGATGCGATCCTTGAATTCGAACTCGAAATCGATGGCATCAGCATCAACGGCGTCGACATGATCAAGTGGAACGAGAATGGAGAAGTCACCGAGTTCAAGGTCATGCTTCGCCCGCTCAAGGCGGTCAACCTGATCCACGAGAAAATGGCAGCCCTGCTGCAGGCTGGGCGCTAGCAATGCCGACAGGCCACGTGTTAGGTCGAACGTGGGGTGCCTGAAAGACTCGCATGCCAAACCGTCTTGCCTCATGCAGTTGTGGTCAGCTCACTGCCGAAGTCAACGGTGAGCCTGTTCGGGTCTCAATCTGTCATTGCTTGGCCTGCCAGCGCCGAACCGGCAGCGTCTTCGGGGAGCAGGCCAGGTTTCCCCGCGAGAACGTGACCATTTCGGGTGTCTCAACCGAATATGTTCGGGTGGGAGACGAAGGCTCAAGAGTCAAGTTTCACTTCTGCCCCAGCTGCGGCTCCACCGTCTACTACGAGCCTGAGGGCCTGGAGGCATTCGTGGCCATCCCTGTGGGCGCCTTTGCCGACCCAAGCTTCCCACCTCCAAGTGTCTCCGTCTACGAAGAGAGGAAGCATCAGTGGGTCGTTCCGCCTCCAGAGGCAGAGCGCATTCCATGAGCACGCAGGCACCTGACCCCTCCGTCCGCCCCTTACGTCCAACGTGAGGCGGCCTGAAATGCCCCATCCCAATCACGTCAGTCCCGATCACTTTCTCAATCTTGAGGAAGCTGATGTCGTCACCAAGGAGCAGGTAGCTTCCGCGTGGGAACTCGCCTACGGCGCGCTGAGGCAGAAGCTCGTTGCCGCGGGCGAGCGGGCAACCTTGTTCGTTGTCTTCGGCCTCCAGGGTGCCGGCAAGAGCACATGGGTCGCCCGCAACGCGCCACTCATGGGCAGCAACTCCATCTTTCTCGATGGCCCGCTTCCATCCCGGCGTCACCGCAGTCGCGCCTTGGGCATTGCCTCCGAAGTCGGTTGCAGAGCCGTCGCCGTCTGGGTCAATACCCCACTCGAGCTCGCCAAGTCGCGCAATGCCACCAGGCGCGGTCTAGCCCGTATTCGCGAGGAGGCCATCCTTCATGTGTTCGAGCATCTCGAACCGCCCTCGCTCGAAGAAGGCTTCGCCGAGATCGTCGAAGTCCTGCCACACAACGTGCCGCCTAGCCCCTGCCTCGAGGGGACGCCTCCAAGCGGGCTTCGCCCACTTTCGGCTGTCCCTCACGTAGAACGCTAGCCGTCCGAGATAGCGACCTCAGCCAACCACTACCTCGCTGATCTGGAGAACTGGCTCCTGGTCCGTGTAGTTCGCAATGTCCGCCAAGATCTCCTTCGCATGCGGGCCGAAGCCCGCTTGAAAGGCCTCCACCGAGTCACAGAAGATGTGGCACATCCCCACATAGGTCGCTGGTGCGCCAGGCTCTGCCCCAGCCAGTCCCTTGTCAATGGTGTAGTACTTGCATTTATCTCCCATGCGCTCCTTCACAAGAGGCATATGCTTGTCACGGTAGTACTCGTGGTCGAATCGAGCGCCTCCTGGCAATCGTCAGCAACCTTGGCTGCGCGAGTCCGGTCACTTCCAGCCCTCCAATGGCGGCGGCCTCCGGCGTCGCGAGAGCCGATGCTGGCAAAGGTCCTCGTGGACACCGGATACAGACCCGAGGCTCTTCAGGAGCCCAAGGGTTGGCAGGCCGAGGGTTACGCTTCGGGGAAGATCGCGCCGGATCAGCGCACAGACGAACGCCGTTGTTGTCACTCGTTGCCATGCCGACCGCAGGCCACGGCTTGATTGACCGATCGCAACCTACCGTGCCCGTCCCCGCCACACCATCAGCTCCGCGGGACTGAAGGGTATCGCAGTCGATTTCGCGAATGTCACGAGGCTCGCGAGCCGCTGCAGGCCAAGGGAGATCGACATGAGCGACATGCCGTCGACGTACGCATTCACCGCGATACCGGACATTTCGATGGCGGGGCCGACACTGGGCTTTCGGGTGGCCACCGCCCCGCTGGACCCCTTGCTGACGCCGCAAGTGCGCGGACAACTTCAGCAGGCACTGGACAGCGCAAGCGCCATGGTCCACGAACCGGGCGAACTCGAAGCGCGGGGCGAGCGCCTGCTGCAGCAACTGGGCGCACTCGACCACGCGCTCGAAGCGCTCCCACCGGCACGCCAGGCCGTCGAGGCGGCGCTGGCGGCCACCCGGCATGCCCTGCAGCCGCTGCGCGAGTTCCGGCAACTCAGCGGCAAGAGCAGGCCGGTGCTGGCCGAGCTGCAGCATCGTCATACTCACGAAGCCATCGTGCGCTCGAAGTCGATCCCGGCGGCCGTCGCCGAGCTCGCGGGTCTGCTTGCACACAAGCTCCTGCTCGCACTGGAGCCGGCACCGGCCGGCGCCGTGGCCTTCGACGGCACGACCGGCCTGTTTCGCTACGAGCGCACCGACGCCGACCTGGCGCCGTTCGGCGTCACCTTCCACGCGCGGATCGCCGGTGTGCCGATGCACCGGCGCATCACCATCGTGCCCGAGCCGGACGTGGCCAAGGCCGTCGCGCAGCTGACGGCTCGCCTGTCGGACAGTTCGAGCGCCACCCGAGCGGCCGCCGCGGGCGCCCTTGGGCGCCTGGGCGGCAGCGCCGCCGTTGCCTTGACCAGGCTCGTCGCCCTGGTCGTGGACGACAACGCCGATGTGCGCATCGCCGCGGCGGGCGCGCTCGGCGCGATCGGCCCGACGGCCGCCAGCGCGACAGCGGCGCTCACCGGCCTGCTGAAGCACGATGACGATCGCGCGCGGATCGCGGCCGTGAACGCACTCGCTCGCCTGGGCGCGGGCGCCACCGGCGCGCTGCCGGACCTCGTCGCGCTGATCGAGCATCCGATCGTCGGCGTGCCTGCCGTGACGGCGCTGGGACGCCTGGGTCCGGTGGCCGGCGACGCCGTACCGGCGCTGGTGCAAAGCCTCGCCCACCCGGATGCCGTGCGCTGCGCGGCCATCCACACGGCATTGGCGAACATTGGCGCACCAGGCGTCCCGACCCTGCCCCGGCTGAACGCACTGCTGGCGCACGACGAAGCCGCCGTGCGCGCCGCCGCCTGCCAGGTGATCGGCAGCCTCGGTGCGCCGGGCGCGGCAGCCGTGCCCGCACTGACGGACCTGCTCGCCGACCCCGCCGTGCGCGTCGCGGCGCTCGAAGCGCTCGGCCAGATCCCCGGATCGAGCGCCACGGCGATCCCGCGGCTGATCGAACTGCTGACCAGCACCGACGCGGGCCTGCGTCGCGCCGCGGCGATCGTGCTCGAGAACATCGGTGCCCCGCTTGCCGCCGGCCTGCCACGTTGCGTCGAGCTCCTGGGCAGCCAGGGCGCGGAGGTTCGACAGGAGTTGACGACCGTCCTGCAGACGGTGGCGCCGGCAGTGGCCGCGGACGCGGGACGGTTCATCAGGCTGCTGGCGCACGCCGATCCGGGCGTGCGCATCGACACCGCCCGCTTGTTGGGGTCGATCGGCGCGCCCGCCGCCGCGGCCGTACCGCCCCTGATCGCCTTGCTGGCGGACGGGCTTGGCGAGGTCCGTGCCGCGGCGACTGATGCCTTGGCGCAGATCGGCAGCTCGGGTGCCGTTCCCGTCGCCCAACTGATCGGACTGCTGGCGCATGCCGATCCGGCGGTGCGGCAGGCCGCGGTGCAGGCGCTGGGCGGCACGGCGCCTGCACCGGCGGATCTGCCGTCCCTCGTCGAACTGCTGCTGCTCGACGACGAGGCCGTGCGCGCCGCCGTCGTGAGTAGCCTGTCACGCGCCGGTCCGGCCGCCGGGGCGAGCGTGCCGCGCCTGCTCGAGCTGCTCGCGGGCCCTGGCCAGGGCTTGCGCAGTGCCGCCGTCAAGGCGCTGGCCGCGATCGGCCCGCCTGCGGCCCGCTGTGCGCCGGACCTCGTCGCCCTGCTGGCGCAGGGCAGCGACTCGCTGCGCCACGAGGTCGGCCTCGCGCTGGGCAGGCTCGGCATGCCGCCCGCCGACTGCCTGGTCGGCTTGATCGGCCATCTGGCCGACGCGGACACGACGACGCGACTGGCCGCGGTGTCGGCGCTCGCCAGCATGGGCGCGTCGGCGAATGCCGCTGTCCCCGAGCTGGCCCGTCTGCTGGGCGACGAGCCGACGCCGGTGTGCGTGGCCGCGGCGGCGGCCCTGGCAGGCATGGGCACTGCGGCGGCAGCGGCCGTCCCGGCCCTCGGGGGCTTGCTCGCCCATCGAGACGCCACCCGGCGCGCTGCTGCCGCCTCGGCCCTGGCGCGAGTCGGTGTCGCCGCGGCGTGTGCGCTGCCGGCGCTCGTGCCGCGGCTGGCCGACGACGAGCCCGGCGTGCGGTCCGCGGCGGCCGACGCCATCGTGCATCTCGGCCAAGCCTCCGCCGCCGACCTGCCCGCCTTCGTCGAACTCTTGCGCAGCCCGCACGAAGCGGTGCGGCGGGCGGCGGTGCAGGCACTGGGCAGCATCGGTGCCGCGGCCGCGACGGCGGCGCCAAACCTGGCGTCATGTTTGACGGATGCCGCCGAGCCGGTGCGTGCCGGCGCCGTCGACGCCCTGCGGGCGGTGGGCCCGGCAGCCCTGCCGGCCGTGGACCAGCTGGTGGCGCTGCTGGCGCACGCGCAGGTCGGCGTGCGCCTGGCCGCCGCGCGCGTGATCGCCGCGATCGGGCCTGCCGCCGCGCCAGCCACGGCGCCGCTGATTGCGATGCTGGCGAGTGACGACGACGGCCTCGTGCTGGCCGCGATCGGCGCCCTGGCAGGCGTCGCGCCGGGCGTGCAGGCCCTGGACAGTCTGTTGCCTCTTTTGGCGTGCCCGAATGCCGATTTGCGGCAGGCGGCCGCGCGCACCATCGGCCTGATGGGCCCGGCTGCGGCCCGCGCGGCGCCGGCGCTGGCGGCGCTGATACGGCGCTGGAACCACAGTGAGGACGACCGGACGGCCGCCCATGCCCTGGCACGCATAGGCGCCGTGCAGACACTGCTCGACGCCTTCGCCATCGGGCACGGCCCGATCACCGACCCGGCCATTGCACAAGCCCTGGGCGAGATGGGCTCGCTGGCTGCGGCGGCCTTGCCACGGCTGGAGGGCTACACCACGTCCTACATGGGGCTGGAGGTGGTTCGTGCCATGGCCAGGATCGGCACGCCGGCGGCCGTACCGATGCTGCAGCGGCTGCTGCAGCAGCCGGACGACGACAAGCGCACGGAAGCACTGCAGGGCCTGCTGGCGATCTGGCGCACCGCCGAGGACCCCGTCGCGCCGCTGCTCGCCATGCTCGACTTCGCCTACAAGCCGGTGTTTGCGCCGCTTGACGGCTATTCCCCCAGCTACAGGGATGAACTCGCGCTGCAGCAGATGCAGGAACGGTCGAGCTTCCGCACCGAGCAGGTATCGAGCGCCGTCCGCCAGGCCGCCGCCCGTGCCCTCGGCGGCCTAGGCCCGCTGGCGGCGCCCGCGATCCCGAAGCTGGTGGAGATGGCGTTCGGGTACTCCTCCTTCGACGCCCGCGACGCGGCCATCGAGGCGCTGGCCGGCATCGGCGCACCGGCCCTGGCGCCGCTGATCGCCGGCCTGGGCGATCCTGTGCGCTGTCGGTTCGTCATCCCCGTGCTGGGCCGCCTCGGCCCCGCGGCTGAGGCGGCCGTGCCCAGGCTCGCGGACTTGCTGCACGACCGCCGCGCCGATGTGCAGGCGGCTGCCGTGGCCGCGCTGGGCAGCATCGGCGCGGGCGCCGCGACGGCGGTGCCGAAGCTGCTGGAGCTGGTCGCGCACGACCAGCGGCTGCGGGTCGCGGCGATCGAGGCCCTCGGCGCCATCGGTGACCCGACGGCGCTGCCGGCAATCGAGGACCTGCTTCACGCCGCACGCGACGGCAACGAGCGCCAGGCGGCGTGGTCCGCATGGCGGCGTGTCCGGCGCGCCGCGGCGTTGGCGCCGGCCTGAGACCGTCGCACCAGCGGGCCGCATCGCCCCGGCGGCGGGACACCCGTCATCTGCCTGAGTGCTGGCGTTGTTCGTGAACGCTTAGGTGGCTGTCAGACGGTCCCAAGACCTGCAGAACCACCTGATGTCGATCATGCGGGTTACGCCTGCCAGACCCCATAGCCGGCTTCGCGCAAGCCGATGGCCAGCTCGACTTCCATCTCGCGCGCGGCCTCGTAAGGCATCGGGTTATAGACCTCGTAGAGCTCCGGCATCAACCGCAGGCCGTACTCCAAAACGAAGCGATTGGCCTGCACGCCCGCCTTGTGCCGGTCGAAGCGAAGGTCGGGATCGAGACCGGTCATGCCGACATAGACGAATGGCTTGCCAAGAACGTGATCGGGATTGGCCCTGCGAAACACTGGCAGGTTCCACACGCGATCCGACAGCTCCACGACATAGACGTGGTGATGGTGGCGGGCGGTCTTGCGGGTGGCCATCGCGGATTGCATTTTCCGGCAAGCCGAGAAGGCCATCACCACAATCGCCAACCCTGCGGGCCCGGTGCGTCAAGGTCTGCTGGAGCCGACGATGGCCGTCGAAGTCGCCACGCCGACGGAGTATCTGGTGACTGCATCGGCGACCTGCACTGCGGCTGCTGCGGCTGGGTGCGTCGCGGTGCGCGGGTGTTCTCGGTCGCGCTGCCCGCCGCGGCCCCTTCGTCGCGCACGTCGACGACGGCCACCGACCAGTCGTCCGTGAAGCCCCGTCACGCAGCAGGCACGGCGCTTGGCGGCCATGCGGACACGGAGATCCACGGACAAGGGCCCGCCCGATGATCGTCGGCACCAATCGCGATCTGCGTCTCGACGTGGCGCAGGGCCGCTTCCGAGAAGATCTCTACGCGCGGATCAACCTCTGGTCCTGCACGCTGCCGGGTCTGTCGCAGCGCACGGAAGACCTGGAACCGAATGTCGGGCACCTGCTCTCGCGCGCCAGTGTCGAACTGGGCCGCTCGGTGCGCTTCAATGCCGAAGCGAAAGCACAGTACCTGCGCTTCGCCCAGTCGGGCGACGCGGTGTGGAGCGGCAACTTCCGCGACCTCTCGGCGAGCGTGACGCGCCTGGCGACGCTCGCCGATGGCGGGCGCATCACATCGCTTCCCATGTGTCAGCTCAGCCGAGAACTCCTTGGCAGCCGCGCGGCCAGCCACTCGTGCACGTCGGCGCGAATGGGCCGGCCTTCGAGCAGAAAGTCCTCGAAACGGCTTGGCACATACGGCAGGTACACCAGCGGCATGCCTGCTTCCTCCGGCGTGCGGTCGGCCTTGCGGCCGTTGCACGCACCGCAGGCGCTGACCAGGTTCATCCAGGTCCAGCG
>NZ_DATFAN010000011.1:0-17876 GCF_035254525.1 Ideonella sp.
CAGCGCGAGCCCCAGCCGCAAGGTGAGCGTCTGCCCTTCGCCGGCTGCGCGCGCCGAGGGCCCGGACGATTCCAGGGCGAAGGCGGAGAACGGCAACAGGTCGATGTTCATGCGAATGGGGATGGGTCGGTGCCAGTGCCCGTAATGTAACAAGTCGTCATGCGGATGCCAGTGCCGCACGCCGGACGCAGGCCTCAAAGGCGGCGCGGGCGTCGATTTTTTCACGGCCAGGCCAACTGATTGGCCCCGCCACGCGCCTGTCAGGGGCGTCGCCGGGGTCTTGAAAACCGCGGCGGGCGCCCCAACGTCCCCCGCGGCGCTTTGCCGCGCCATGTTCAACCGCATTGCCAGACCCCGCCATGTCCCAGAAACAGACCCTCTCGTTCCAGGCCGAAGTCGCCCAGCTGCTCAACCTCGTCACGCACTCGCTGTATTCCAACAAGGAAATTTTCCTGCGCGAGCTGGTTTCCAACGCCTCGGATGCCTGCGATAAATTGCGCTTCGAGGCCCTGCACAACGCTGCCCTGTACGAGGACGCGCCCAACCTGGCGTTGCGCATCGACTTCGACAAGGACGCCCGCACCCTGACCATCACCGACAACGGCATCGGGCTTTCGCAGCAGGAGGCGATCGACAACCTCGGCACCATCGCCAAGAGCGGCACGCGCGAATTCATGAACCGCCTCTCGGGCGACCAGAAGGCCGACGCGCAACTGATCGGCCAGTTCGGCGTGGGCTTCTATTCGGGCTTCATCGTGGCGGACAGGATCGTCGTCGAATCGCGGCGCGCCGGCCTCAAGCCCGAAGAGGGCGTGCGCTGGACCAGCGCCGGCGCCGGCGACTTCGAAGTGGAGGCGATCACACGCGCGCAGCGCGGCACCAGCGTCACGCTGCACCTGCGCGAAGACGCCGCCGAATACCTGTCCACCTGGAAGCTCAAGGCCATCATCGCCAGGTACTCCGACCACATCTCCCTGCCGATCCTCATGCGCAAGGAAGAGTGGAAGGAGGGCGAGGACAACAAGGGCGGCGACATGGTGCTCACCGACGAGTGGGAAACCGTCAACCAGGCCAGTGCGCTCTGGTCGCGGCCGAAGAAGGACATCACGCCCGAGCAGTACGAGGAGTTCTACAAGCAGATCAGCCACGACCACGAGGCGCCGCTCGCCTGGTCGCACAACCGGGTCGAGGGCGCGACCGAATACATCCAGCTGCTGTATATCCCGTCGCATGCGCCGTTCGACCTGTGGAACCGCGACAAGGCCGCCGGCGTGAAGCTGTACGTCAGGCGCGTGTTCATCATGGACGAGGCGCAGGCGCTGCTGCCCTCGTACCTGCGCTTCGTCAAGGGCGTGATCGACTCGGCCGACCTGCCGCTGAACGTCAGCCGCGAGCTGCTGCAGGAAAGCCGCGACGTGAAGGCCATCCGCGAGGGCTCGACCAAGCGCGTGCTCTCGATGCTGGAGGGCCTGGCCGACAGTGAATCGGCGGACGACCAGGTCAAGTACATGAGCTTCTGGAAGGAGTTCGGCTCGGTGCTGAAGGAAGGCATTGGCGAGGATTTCCAGAACCAGGAGCGGCTGGCCAAGCTGTTCCGCTTCGCGTCGACCCACGCCGACGAGGGGGTGTCATTGGCCGACTACGTCAAGCGCATGAAGGAAGGCCAGGAGGCGATCTACGTGATCGCTGCCGATTCGCTGGCCGCCGCCAAGGCCAGCCCGCAGCTCGAGATCTTCCGCAAGAAGGGCATCGAGGTGCTGCTGCTGACCGACCGCGTCGACGAGTGGATGCTGTCGCACCTGCACGAGTTCGAGGGCCACTCACTGCAAAGCGTCGCCAAGGGCGCGTTCGACCTCGGCAAGTTGCAGGACGAAGAAGAGAAGAAGCAGGCCGAAGCGGTGGCGGAAGCCTTCAAGCCGACGCTGGACAGGCTCAAGGAGGCGCTGAAGGACCGCGCGAAGGACGTGCGCGTGACGACGCGCCTGGTCGATTCGCCGGCCTGCATCGTCGTCGACGAGGGCGACATGAGCGCCCATCTGGCGCGCCTGCTGAAGCAGGCCGGCCAATCGGCGCCCGAGTCCAAGCCCATTCTTGAGGTGAACCCCGAGCACGCGCTGGTCAAGCGCCTGGACGCCGACCCGCGCTTCGACGACCTCGCGCAGATCCTGTTCGACCAGGCGCTGCTGGCCGAGGGGGGCCAGCTCGAAGACCCGGCTGCCTACGTGCAGCGGGTCACGAAGCTGCTGGCGGCCTGAGCCCCCCCCGCCTGAGCCACTCTACAAGTCGCGCATCCGCTCGAGCTGCTCGCGCAGCTCGGTGGTCTGCTGGCTCCAGTAGGACGGGCTCGAGAACCAGGGGAAGGCGATCGGGAAGGCCGGGTCGCGCCAGCGCTCGGCCAGCCAGGCGCTGTGGTGGACCATGCGCAGCGTGCGCAGCGGCTCGATCAGCAGCAGCTCGCGGTCATCGAAATCCATGAAGTCGCGGTAGCCGTCGAGCAGGTGGTACAGCGCGGCCTCGACGGCGCCGCGCTCGCCGGGCAGCAGCATCCACAGATCCTGGATGGCCGGGCCCATGCAACAGTCGTCCAGGTCGACGAAGTGCGGGCCGGCGCCGGCGCCTTCGTCGCGCCACAGCACGTTGCCGGCATGGCAGTCGCCGTGCAGGCGGATCAGCGCCGGCGCGCCGTGGCGCTCGAAGGCGCGCTCGACCTCGTCCAGCGCGGCGTCGCTGGCGGCGATCCAGCCGCGGTCGATCTCGGGGTCGACGAAACCGGCGTCGATCAGGCGCTGGCGCGGCTGGCGGCCGAAGGTGGCGACGTCCAGCGTGCGCCGGTGAGCGAAACGCTCGCGCCGGCCGACACCATGCAAGCGCGCGAGCAGACGGCCGATCCAGGCCAGCGTGTCGGGCCGCTCCAGCTCCGGCGCGCGGCCGGCCCAGCGCTCGCTGACGGCGAAGCGAAAGCGCTGCCCCGGCGTGACCTCGTAGTGCCCCAGCGTCGGCAGCGCAGCGTCGACCTCGAGGGCCGGGCCGGGCTGAAGCGGCAGTGGGGGCACGACCGGCACCTCGGCCTCGGCGAGTTCGAGCGCGAAGCGGTGCTCTTCGGCGATCTGGGCATCGCTCCAGCGCCCGGGCCGGTAGAACTTCGCCACGACCACGCGGCCGTCGTCCAGTGGGGCCTGGTAGACCCGGTTCTCGTACGAATTCAGCTGCAGCAGCCGGCCGTCGCACGGGAAGCCGGCGTCCTGCAGGGCCCCCAGCACCGTGATCGGATCGAGGGCGGCATACGGGGCATCGGCGGCGGAGGCACTCATCGGCCGATGTTAAGGGCCACCCGGCGCCCGGGGCCGGCCACGGCCGAACGGCGCTACTCGATCACCGAGCTGCGCACCCTCTTGATGCCGGCCTTGATCTCGCCGAACAGGCGGCGCAGCACGTCCACGCGCTGCGCGTTGCTCTTGAGCTGGTAGTCGATCTCGCCGGCCTGGTTCTCGACCATTTCCTCGAACATCGAGCCCAGGGTTTCCGGCGGCAGCCGCAACCGGGCCTCGGATTCACCACCCTCGCGCTCGACCTTGGCGCCGGCGTTGCGCGCGATGCGCAGCATGGCCGCGTTCTCGCTCAGCGCGTGGATGATCATCGTGTCGATGTGGCGGTTGCGCGCATGCAGGACCGCGTGGTCGAACAGCCGCGCGCCGTAGCCGCGCCCGCGCGCCTTGGGCAGCACCGAAACGCCGAATTCGGCCGCGTGGCGAGTCTGCGCGGTGTCGGGCAGGTAGGCCAGGTGGGCCTGGGCAATCAGCTCGAGCTTGCGGTTGAAGATGCCGAACACCTCGTCGCGCTCGAAGTCCACGAGGTCCACGTAGCGGCCGATCTGGGCATCGTTGGCGGCGTAGCCGAAACGCAGGTAGCGATCCTCCGGCGACAAAGACAACAAGTGAGTGAGCACTTTTGGCCTGTGCCGCTGGGCGAGCGACCGGATCGGGATCCATCGAAATGTCGCGGGGGTGTCCGAAGTGCCGGCGCCGCCTGCGCCCGCGGTGGCGGGCCCGGCTGCGGGCCGGGGGTGATCGTCGGAAACGGCCATGGGTTGGCCTCCATGATCTAAGTAATTACCCGAGTCTAGCGACTCACGCTGGGGTACGCGCTCCAATGACCCCGTGCTTTTGCCCCGAGATGCCGCTTGCCTGCAAGGCCCCCTCGGGTATACTCGCGGGCTTTCCCGTTTTCGGCGGGGAGAACGGGCTTTGTGCGCGAATGATGTTGGCGCACCGAGTGTCCGGTGAACCCGAGAGGCCGCCGGCCCGGGCCAAGAGGCGTCAAACACCTTGCGGTCGGGCCAACCAAGCGGCGCCGAGGGGGCCGGGCCATGCCGGTCGAACAGCCGTTTCCTTTCTCTTTCAAGAGCCCCCTCATGAAGACCTTCAGCGCCAAGCCGGCCGAGGTGACGCACGAGTGGCTTGTGATTGACGCCACCGACAAGGTGCTCGGACGTGTTGCCAGCGAAGTGGCACTCCGTTTGCGCGGCAAGCACAAGGCCATCTACACGCCTCACGTGGACACCGGCGATTTCATCATCGTCCTGAACGCCGACAAGATCCGTGTCACCGGCAACAAGGCCAACGACAAGGTGTACTACCGTCACTCGGGCTTCCCGGGCGGCATCTACGCCACCAAGTTCAAGGACATGCAAGCCAAGCACCCGGGGCGCGCCCTGGAAAAGGCCGTCAAGGGCATGCTGCCCAAGGGCCCGCTCGGCTACGCGATGATCAAGAAGCTGAAGGTGTATGCGGGCGATACGCACCCGCACGCCGCCCAGCAGCCCAAGGCGCTGGAAATCTAAGGAGCGGTGATGATCGGTAATTGGAACTATGGCACCGGCCGCCGCAAGTCTTCGGTCGCCCGCGTCTTCATCAAGAAGGGCAACGGGCTGATCACCGTCAACGGCAAGCCCGTCGACGAGTATTTCGGCCGCCAGACCTCGATCATGATCGTCAAGCAGCCGTTGCTGCTGACGGGCAATGGCGAAGCCTTCGACATCAAGGTCAACGTGCACGGCGGCGGCGAGTCCGGTCAGGCCGGCGCGGTGCGCCACGGCATCACCCGGGCGCTGATCGACTATGACGCGGCGCTCAAGCCCGACCTGAGCCAAGCCGGCTTCGTCACCCGCGACGCGCGTGAAGTCGAACGGAAGAAGGTCGGTCTGCACGGTGCCCGTCGCCGCAAGCAGTTCAGCAAGCGGTAATTGGTCCACCCCCGAAGCGCCTTCGGCGCTTCCCCCTCGAGGGGGCGCCGCCAGCGGACCGGCAGAGCCGGGTCCGCGGCGGCTGCTTGATTCTGTTTCTCTCAACGAAAGGTCGCATCTGCGGCCTTTCGTGTTTCTGGAGCCGACTCACGTCCGGACACGATGCGATTCAAGTTGTTGCGTCGCCGCCTGTCGATCAGCGCTCCGCGCATGATCGTGCGCAGCCACCTGCCGTGGCCGCTGCGCTGGGCGGTGGCCGCCGTGGTGCTGGGCTTTTCGGCGGCCATCGCGCTGTGGGCCTTCGAATTCGGCAAGGACATTGCCGGGCTGGATCGCGGCGGCAAGGAAGAGGTCGCGCACCTGCGCGCCGAACTGGCCTCCCTGCGCGAGCAGAACGAGCGGGCCCAGACCATTGCCAATACCGCGGACAGCCTGCTGAAGGCCGAGAAGGCAGCCCAGGAGAAGCTTGCGGAGCAGCTCAAGCAGACGGAGGCCGACAACCTGGCACTCAAGGCCGACCTGGGCTTCTTCGAGCGCCTGTTGCCGGTGGCCGGCGCGCCCGGTGGGCTCGCGGTGCGTGGCTTCCAGGCCGAGCCGGTGGCGCCCGGGCAACTGCGCTACCAGCTGCTGGTGATGCAGAACGGCAGGCCGGGGGCTCCCTTCGATGGCCGCTACGAGTTGACGCTGAGCGGGTTGCTCGACGGCCGGCCGTGGACGGCCGGCCTGCCGGGCGGGGCGCAGCCGCTGCAGGTCAAGCAGTACGCCCGGGTCGAGGGGCGCATCGAGCACCCGGCGGGGGCCGTGGTAAAAACGGTTCAAGTGAGGGTGCTGAATGGCACCGGTGCCGTGATGGCCACCCAGATGGCCGCGTTGGGATCTTGAAGTCGAGGTGAAGGCACTGCCATGTGGTTCAGTTTCAAGAAGCAGCCGCCGATTCGCAGCCTGATCGGCGAAGGCACGGCGGTGCATGGCGAACTCCGGTTCACCGATGGCCTGCGCATCGATGGTGAGGTGCACGGCGATGTCGTTGCCGTGGGTGACCGGCGCAGCCTGCTGGTGATCAGCGAGAATGCCCGGGTCCACGGCAAGGTGATGGCCGGGCATGTGATCATCAATGGCGAAATCCTTGGGCCGGTGCATTCGACCGAGCTGCTCGAGATTCAACCAAAGGCGCGCATCAATGGTGAAGTGCGCTACGAGGCCCTTGAAATGCACCAAGGTGCCACCATCGATGGTGAATTGAAGCGCAGTTCGAGCGAAGGCGACAAACCGACGCTGATGCTCGCTGCCTCCAATGACGTCTGACCACGCCTGCCCACCGACCCGCGCCCCGTATTCCTGCTCCCGGAGATAGCCCCCATGACCGCACTGGCCGAAACCACCATCGCCGACGCCGGCGTGATGCCTTCCCCCATCCTCTTCACCGACAGCGCCGCCGCCAAGGTGGCCGACCTGGTGGCCGAGGAAGGCAACCCCGATCTGAAGCTGCGCGTGTTCGTGCAAGGGGGCGGCTGCTCGGGCTTCCAGTACGGCTTCACCTTCGACGAGGTGATCAACGAAGACGACACGCAGATGACCAAGAACGGCGTCACGCTGCTGATCGACTCGATGAGCCTGCAGTACCTGATGGGCGCCGAGATCGACTACAAGGAAGACCTGCAGGGCGCGCAGTTCGTGATCAAGAACCCGAATGCCACGACGACCTGCGGCTGCGGGTCGTCCTTCTCGGCCTGAGACCTGCCTCGGGCCCGCCACAAGGCCGCCTTCTCGGGCGGCTCGTCGGTCAGAAAAGCCGCCTTCGGGCGGCTTCGTCGTTCTAGCCCGGAATGACGGCGGTGACCTCGATCTCGACCTTCGCGCGCTGCTCGATCAGCGCGGCGACCTGCACCGCGGTCATCGCGATGGCGTAGTGGCCGATCGTGTCGCGGAAGACCGCACCGATCTCTTTCGCACGCGCCAGGTACTCGCTGCGGTCGACCAGGTACCAGGTCATGCGCACGATGTGCTCCGGCAGTGCGCCGGCCTCGGCGAGCACCGCGCGCACGTTCAGCAGGGCCTGGCGGGTTTGCTCGACCAGATCGTCGGTATCGAAGCTGCATTCGGCGTTCCAGCCGATCTGGCCGGCGACGAAGACCGGCGTGCCGCGCGCTGCCACGCCGTTCACGTAGCCGCGCGGCGGTGCCCAGTGGGCGGGTTGCAGGACCTTGTGCATGGCTTGTTCTTTCCTTGGTCTCAGGCAGCGGGGCGCAGGCGGAAGCGCTGCAGCTTGCCGGTTTCGGTGCGCGGCAGCGCGCTGCGGTATTCGATCGCCCGCGGGTACTTGTAGGGCGCGATCGTCTGCTTGACGAAATCCTGTAGTGCGCGGGTCATCGCCTCGCCGCCGGCGTGGCCGGGCTTGAGCACGACGAAGGCCTTGACGATCTGGCCGCGGTCGGCGTCGGGCACGCCGATCACGCCGCACTCGGCCACCGCCGGGTGCAGCAGCAGCGCGCTCTCGACCTCGGGCCCGGCGATGTTGTAGCCGCCGCTGATGATCATGTCGTCGGTGCGCGCCTGGTAGACGAACTGGCCGTCGCTGTCGACGAGGTAGGCGTCGCCGGTGACGTTCCAGCCGTTGTGCACGTACTGGCGCTGGCGCTCGTCGGCGAGGTATTTGCAGCCAGTGGGGCCCTTGACCGCCAGCCGGCCGACCTGGCCTGGAGGCAGTTCACGGCCGGCTTCGTCGAGCACGCAGGCTCGGTAGCCGGGCACCGGCACGCCGGTGGCGCCGGCGCGCGCATGCGCCTCGTCGGCCGAGATGAAGATATGCAGCATCTCGGTCGAGCCGATGCCGTCGATGAGCTCGATGCCGGTGGCCTCGCGCCAGAGCGCGCGGGTGGCGCCGGGCAGGGCTTCGCCGGCCGAGACACATTTGCGCAGCGAACCGAGTTGGTGGCGGCCCGGCGTTTCCTTGATCGCCAGCGCGATCGCGCGGTACGAGGTCGGCGCGGTGAAGCAAACCGTGGCGCCGAAGCGCTCGATCGCCGCAGGCAAGGTGTCCGGCGTCGCCTTCTCGACCAGCACCGTCGATGCGCCGATCGCGAACGGAAACAGCAGCAGGCCGCCGAGGCCGAAGGTGAAGGCGAGCGGCGGGCTGCCGATGAAGCGGTCGTCGGGGACCGCGCGCAGCACATGCGCCGGCCAGCAGGCGCAGGCGGCCATCACGTCGCGGTGGAAATGCATCGTGGCCTTTGGCACGCCGGTGGTGCCCGAGGTGAAGGCCATCAGGCAGACATCGTCGGCCGAGGTCGGCACGGTGTCGAAGCTGGCGGGCCGGTGCGCGGCGCGCGCCTCCAGCGCATCGGGGGCGCCCTCGTGGAAGAAGGCGACGTCGCGCAGGCTGGCCGCGCCGCCGTCGGCGCGCGCCAGCTGCAACTCCTCGGCCAAGCGCGCATCACACAGCGCATGGGTGATCTCTGCCTTGTCGACGATCTGGCGCAGTTCCTTCGCGCGCAGCAGCGGCATCGAACCGACGGCGATGCCGCCGGCCTTGACGATCGCCAGCCAGCAGGCGGCCAGCATCGGCGTGTTCGCACCACGCAGCAGCACGCGGTTGCCGCTGACCAGCCCCATGCCGTCGACCAGTTCGTTCGCGATGCGGTTGACCAGCGCCTGCAGCTCGGCATACGTCCAGCGCACGCCTTCGCCTTGGATGGCCAGGCGCTCGCCGCGGCCGGCGGCCACATTGGCATCGAGCAGCTCGGCCACACAGTTCAGCCGCGCGGGAAACCGAAGCTCCGGCAATTCGAACAGCAACTCGGGCCACAACCCGGGCGGGGGCAGGCGATCGCGTGCAAAGGTATCGCGGTGGGCGCTCGGTAACAGGGGCAGGGGCATGGGGATCGCTCCACGGCTGTCAGCCAGCCTTGACCAAAATCTAGGCGCGATTACTTCACTTGTCAACTATTCAGGTCTATACTTTTTGCCATGAGACCGCAGAGCTGCCTCAAGAGCGAATTTCCCCACGGGCCGGCGCGCAGCGCCCAGGGGGCGCCATGAACTCGCCGGTGAGCAAGCGCCTGTGGGACATCTCGCCTGCCGTGCACGCCGGCGCGCCGGTATTCCCGGGCGACACCGCCTACCAGCAGCAGTGGGTGGCGACGATCGCGCCGGGCTGCCCGGTCAATGTGTCGGCGATCACGCTGTCGCCGCACATCGGGGCGCATGCCGACGCGCCGCTGCACTACGACCCGCAGGGGGCCGCCATCGGCACCGTTGATCTCGCCCCCTACCTCGGCCGCTGCCGCGTGGTCCATGCGATCGGCTGTGGGCCGCTGGTGCGCGCCAAGCACCTCGCGCACGCGCTTGCGGCCGACCTGCCGCCGCGCGTGCTGGTGCGCACCTACACGACGATGCCGCAGGACCGTTTCGATGACGAGCTCGCGGCCTTCGACGCCGCCTTGATCGAGTTGCTGGCCGATCGCGGCGTGCAGCTCGTGGGCATCGACACTGCGAGCGTCGACCCCGCGGCCAGCAAGGAGCTGCCCAGCCACCAGGTGCTGCGCCGTCGCGGCCTGCGCGTGCTCGAGAACCTGGTGCTTGACGAGGTGCCCGAGGGCGACTACGAGCTGATTGCCTTGCCCCTGAAGCTGGTCACCGCCGACGCCTCGCCGGTGCGAGCGATCCTCCGCGAGATATGACCCCCCACGCTCCCTCCCGGTCGCTGCCCCCCGAGGGGGCCCTTGGAGCGGCCCAGCCAAGCCGGATCCGCGCAAGAACCTTGGTTTGGGCAGGGCTGCGCGCACCTTCTTGGAGTCACTTGAATGGCTGAGTCTCTCTCCCGCGCGGACTGCGTGGCGCTCGACGCCGCCGACCCGCTCGCGCCGCTGCGCGAGCAGTTCACCCTGCCCGAGGGCGTGAACTACCTCGACGGCAATTCGCTCGGCGTGCTGCCCGCGGCCACGCCGGCGCGCGTGGCCGAGGTCGTGCAGCGCGAGTGGGGCGAGGGCTTGATCCGCAGCTGGAACACTGCCGGCTGGATCACGCTGTCGCAGCGGGTGGGCGACAAGATCGCGCGCCTGGTCGGCGCTGGCGGGGGAGAACTGGTGGCGGCCGACTCGACGTCGGTGAACCTGTTCAAGGCCTTGAGCGCCGCGATCGGCATCGCGAAGGAAGACGGGGCGGGCCGCAAGCTGATCCTGTCGGAGCGCAGCAACTTCCCGACCGACCTGTACATCGCGCAGTCGCTGGCCCGCCAGCACGGCTTCGAGCTCGAGCTGGTCGCCAGCGACGAGATCGCTGCGCGGCTGGACGAGCGGGTCGCGGTGTTGATGCTCACGCAGGTGAACTACCGCACCGGCGCGATCCACGACATGGCGGCGTTGACCGCGCAGGCGCATCGTGTGGGCGCCCTGGCACTGTGGGACCTGTGCCACTCGGCCGGCGCGATCCCGGTCGATCTGAAGGGTGCCGACGCCGACTTCGCCGTCGGCTGCGGCTACAAGTACCTCAACGGCGGCCCCGGCTCACCGGCTTTCGTGTGGGCTCACCCTCGGCATGTCGACCGCTTCTGGCAGCCGCTGTCGGGCTGGATGGGCCACGCCTCGCCGTTCACCTTCGACACGGCCTACCGCCCGGCCGAAGGGGTGTCGCGCTACCTGTGCGGCACGCCGCCGATCATCGGCCTGGCGGCGCTCGAATGCGGCGTCGACACGCTGCTGGCTGCCGAGCCGCTGGGCGGCATGGCCGCGCTGCGAGCCAAGTCCGTCGCGTTGTCCGAGTTGTTTCTCGCCCAGGTCGCGGCGCGGTGCGACGGCCTCGGCCTGGCGTCGGTGTCGCCGGCGGATCCGGCCCGGCGCGGCAGCCAGGTGTCGCTCAGCAGCGCGCAGGCACCGGGCTACGCGGCGATGCAGGCGCTGATCGAGCGCAGTGTGATCGGCGACTTCCGCGCCGGCGCCCACGGCGAGCCCGATCTGCTGCGCTTCGGCTTCACGCCGCTGTACACCCGTTACGTCGATGTCCACGACGCGGCCACCGCGCTGGCCGAGATCCTCACGACCGGCCAGTGGCGCGAAGCGCGTTTCAACCAGAAGGCTGCCGTCACATGAGCTGTCCCCACCACGAAGGCGCCGCCGCAGCGCGCGGCGAGGCGATCGTCAGCGAGGAGGGCGCACAGCTCGACTTCTCGCGCGCGATGAGCTATGGCGATTACCTGCACCTCGACGCGGTGCTGAACGCACAGCACCCGCTCTCGCCCAACCACAACGAGATGCTGTTCATCGTGCAGCACCAGACGAGCGAGCTGTGGATGAAGCTGATGCTGCACGAGCTTCGTGCGGCCGTCGCCGCCATCGCGTCGGACCAGCTCGCGCCGGCCTTCAAGATGCTGGCCCGTGTCTCGCGCATCATGGAGCAGCTGGTCCACGCCTGGGACGTGCTGGCGACGATGACGCCGCCCGAGTACTCGGCGATCCGGCCCTACCTCGCGCAATCGAGCGGCTTCCAGAGCTGGCAGTACCGCTGCATCGAATTCATGCTCGGCAACAAGAACGCCGCGATGCTCAAGCCCCACGAGCACCGGCCGGATCTGCTGGCGATCGTCGAGGCCGCGTGGAAGGCGCCGTCGCTGTACGACGAATCGCTGCGCCTGCTGGCCCGGCGCGGCATCACCGTGCCGGCCAGCCACCTGGAGCGCGACTGGACGCAGCCCTACGAAGCCAGCGACGGCGTCGAGCAGGCGTGGCTGCAGGTCTACCGCGCCCCCGATGCGAACTGGGATCTGTACCAGCTCGGCGAGGAGCTGACCGACCTCGAAGACGCCTTCCGCCTCTGGCGCTTCCGCCACGTGACGACGGTCGAGCGCGTGATCGGCTTCAAGCGCGGCACCGGCGGCACCGGCGGCGTCAGCTACCTGCGCAAGATGCTCGACACCGTGCTGTTCCCCGAGATCTGGAAGCTGCGCACCGACCTCTGATGGCCCTCTGACGACCTGCCGGCGGCCCGAGACCCTGCCGTGTCGCGGGCCAGGGGGTGGCCCCTAGAATCGGCGACCCCCTCACCCGAGCTGCCGTGCCCCACCGGGCGCCGGCCGCGCCCACCGCCCGGAGCCGCATGATGGACACCCGCACCGTTCCCGCCCGCCTACGCATCGCCCGCCTGCGCGAGGTGATGGCAACCAACCACGTGGATGCGGTGCTGGTGCCGTCGAGTGACCCCCACCTGTCCGAGTACCTGCCGGGCCGCTGGCAGGGCCGCGAGTGGTTCTCGGGCTTCACCGGTTCGATGGGCACGCTGGTCGTCACGATCGGCGAGGCCGCGCTGTTCGCCGACAGTCGCTACTGGACCCAGGCCGAGACCGAGCTGCAGGGCAGCGGCATCGAGCTGGTCAAGATCCCCACCGGCGCCGCGACGCATCACCTCGAATGGATTAGCGCGCACGTGAAGCCCGGCCAGGCGCTCGCGGTCGACGGCCAGGTGCTGGGCCTGGCTGCCGCGCAGCAGCTGCGCGCCACCACCGAGCGCGTCGGCATCCGGCTGCTGAGCAACGTCGACCTGCTCGACGCCGCCTGGGCCGAGCGCCCGGGCCTGCCGACGGCGACCGTCTACGAGCACACCGGGCCGCAGGCACCGGTCGGCCGGCCGGCCAAGCTGGCGCTGGTGCGTGAGGCGATGGCCAGGCATGGCGCGACCCACCACTTCGTCTCGACCGTCGACGACATCGCCTGGATCACCAACCTGCGCGGCGCCGACGTCGCCTACAACCCCGTCTTTCTCGCCCACCTGCTGATCAGCCACCAGGGCGCGACGCTGTTCGTCGGCGCCGGCAAGGTCGGCGAGCCGCTCGCCGAGGCGCTGCTGGCCGACGGCATCACCGTGGCCGACTATGCGCAAGCCCCCGCGGCGCTGCGAACATTGAGCGCCGGTGCGCGCCTGCTGCTCGACCCCAAGCGCGTGACGCTGGGCCTGCGCGAGGCCGCGCCCGACGGCCTCACGGTGATCGAGGCGATCAATCCCAGCACGCTGATGAAGGCCCGCAAGACGGCGGCCGAGGCGGCTTTCGTGCGCCAGGCGATGGAGGAAGACGGCGCGGCCATGTGCGCCTTCTACGCCTGGTTCGAACAGGCGCTGGCCCGCGGCGAGCGCATCACCGAGATCACGATCGACGAGAAGCTCACGGCCGAGCGCGCCAAGCGGCCCGGCTTCGTCGGCTTGAGCTTTTCGACCATCGCCGGCTTCAATGCCAACGGCGCGATGCCGCACTACCGCGCGACGGCGCAGTCTCACGCGACGATCGAAGGCGACGGCCTGCTGCTGATCGACTCCGGCGCGCAGTACACCGGCGGCACGACCGACATCACCCGCGTCTGGCCGATCGGCACGCCCAGCGCGGCGCAGAAGCGCGACTACACGCTGGTGCTCAAGGGCACGATGCAGCTCAGCCGCACGCGCTTTCCGCGCGGCACGCTCTCGCCCATGCTCGATGCGCTGGCCCGCGCGCCGCTGTGGGCCGAGAGCCTCGACTACGGCCACGGCACCGGCCATGGCGTGGGCTACTTCCTCAACGTGCACGAGGGCCCGCAGTCGATCAGCAAGTCCGTGCCCGACCCGTCGATGGCGATGGAGCCCGGCATGATCACCTCGATCGAGCCGGGGCTGTACCGGCCGGGCCAGTGGGGCGTGCGGATCGAGAACCTGGTGCTCAACGTCGCCGTCCCCGGCGGCGAGTTCGGCGAGTTCCTCGAGTTCGAGACGCTCACGCTCTGCCCGATCGACACCCGCTGCCTCGACCACGCGCTGCTGCGCGCCGACGAGGCCGAGTGGCTGAACCGCTACCACGCGATGGTGCGCGAGCGCCTCGCGCCCAAGCTCAGCGGCGAGGCGCTGGCCTGGCTGATGGCGCGCACCGAGCCGGTGGTGGCCTAAGTCCCGCCGCTGCGAGGCTATCGGCTTCAGGGCACACTCCCGTGCCATGAAGCTGCTCTTCGTTGCCGACCCGCTGGCGGGTTTCAAGATCCACAAGGACTCGACCTTCGCGATGATGCGCGAGGCCGCGAGACGCGGCCACACGCTGCACGCCTGCGAGCCGGACGACCTGTCGTGGCGGCGCGACGGCCGGGTCGAGGCGCACGTGCAGCAGATCGGGCTCACCGGCGCGCACGGCTACGGCGTCAAGGACTGGTATCGCATCGAATCGGAAAGCCGCGCCGCGCTGGCCGAGTTCGACGCGGTGCTGATGCGCCAGGATCCGCCCTTCGACAGCGAATACTTCTACGCGACCCACCTGCTCGAGCGCGCCGAAGCGGAAGGCGCGCGGGTCTTCAACTCGCCGCGCGCGCTGCGCGACCACCCCGAGAAACTCGCGATCCTCGAGTTCCCCGAGTTCATCACGCCGACGCTGGTCACGCGCAACGCGGCCGACATCCGCGCCTTCCACGCCGAGCACCCGGACATCATCCTGAAGCCGCTGGACGGCATGGGCGGCATGGGCATCTTCCGCGTCAAGGACGACGGCCTGAACCTCGGCAGCATCATCGAGACGCTGAACCGGGGTGGCGCCCAGACGGTGATGGTGCAGAAGTACCTGCCGGCCATCCGCGAAGGCGACAAGCGGGTGCTGGTGATCGGCGGCGAGCCGGTGCCGTTCTCGCTCGCCCGCATCCCGCAGGGCAACGAGATCCGCGGCAACCTGGCGGCCGGGGGCAAGGGGGTGGCGCAGCCGCTGACTGCACGCGACCGCGAGATCGCTGAAAGCCTGGGCCCGAAGCTCGCTGCGCGCGGGCTGCTGCTGATCGGGCTGGACGTGATCGGCGAGCAACTTACCGAGATCAACGTCACCAGTCCGACCTGCTTCCAGGAGATCGCCGATCAGACGGGCTTCGATGTGGCGGCGCGCTTTGTCGATGCGCTGGAAGAGGCGGTTCGGGCGCGGTCTGCGTGAGGCAGGAAGCGACGACCATCACATCTAGATAGCCTGGCAGTGCCGCTCGATGTGCGCGCGGTGGGTCGGCAGGCCCTGCGCTGCGTGCGCCATGGCCAGGCGCAGCTTCTCGAGGTACTCGGTGCCGTTCGCGTCGCGGTAGTCGATCAACGGGTCGTTGCGCTCGGGCCAGTTCATCTGCCCCATGTGCACCGCGAGCCAGCTCGCGTTGCCGAAGAGGTCCATGTCGCCCGGGATGAGCCTGCCGAAGCGCTTGAAATGGTCGATCCTGTACTGCAGCGTGTCCGGGATCGGCATCTGCGCGCAGTAGCGCCACAGCGCGCTGTCGGTGCGGGTGGTGAGGTGGTAGTGCAGGATGATGAAGTCGCGGATCCGCTCGACTTCCGTGGCCGCCACCCGATTGAATTCGCCGATGACCAGCGGGTCGAAATCGCGGTCCGGAAAGTACGCCAGCAGCTTCGAGATGCCGGCCTGGATCAGGTGCAGGCTGGTGGACTCGAGGGGCTCCAGGAACCCGCTCGACAGGCCGATGGCAATGACGTTCCGGTTCCAGCACTGCTTGCGCCGGCCGGTGGCGAATTTGATGAGTCGCGGCTGCCCGAGCGGCTTGCCGTCGAGATGGCCCATGAGGATCCGCGCCGCCTCCTCGTCGCCCATGAAGGCCGACGAATACACGTGCCCGTTGCCCGTGCGGTGCTGCAAGGGGATGCGCCATTGCCAGCCCGCGGTGTGTGCGGTGGACTGCGTGCAGGGCGGGAAGTGGACGGTCTCGCTGGGCACGGCGAGCGCGCGGTCGCACGGCAGCCAATGGGTCCAGTCGTCGAAGCCCGTCTTCAGCGCGCCTTCGATCAGCACCGCGTGCAGGCCTGAGCAATCGATGAACAGCTCGCCCGCGATGGCCTCGCCGCTCTCGAGCGTGAGGCTCTCGATGAAGCCGGTGTCCGCGTTCTGCTGCACGGACCTGACCTTGCCCTCGACCCGCTTCACGCGCCGCGCCTCGGCGTACTCGCGCAGGTAGCGCGCGTAGAGCCCGGCGTCGAAGTGGTACGCGTAGTCGTAGGTCGACAGCACGTGGCGAGGATCTGGCGACGGGCGTTCGAATCGCCCTTGCTTGGCGGCCGCCCACGCCATGCAGTACTCGTCCAGCGCCAGCGCGCGGCCTTGCGCGTGCGCACGTTGCCACCAATGCTGGATCTGCACCAGGTCGAACGGACGGCCGTAGCTGCCGAACGGATGGAAGTAAGAGTGGCCAAGCATGCCCCAATCAACGAAGCGGATGCCGAGCTTGAGCGAACCCTTGGTGCGGCGCAGAAACTCGTCCTCGTCGATGCCGAGCATCTGGTTGAACTGCCGGATCGGCGGGATCGTGGCTTCGCCGACACCGATCGTGCCGATCTCCTCGGACTCGATCAGCGTGATGTCGCAATCGCGCTGGATGGACTGCGCCAGCGCCGCGGCCGTCATCCAGCCGGCGGAGCCCCCGCCCAGGATGACGACGCGTCGGATCAGGTGGTCCTGCAATGTGCTCAGAATGCGTAGTTCAGGCCGAGCACGACGGTGCGCCCATTGATGACACCGCCGGTACCGACCGGCAGGCCGTTGACCGTGCCGTTGCCCTGCAGGCTGGCCAGGCTGCTCTGGTCCAGGTGGCCGTCGGCCAACAGCTGGTCGAACACGTTGTGCACGTTCAGGCTCACGGTGGCGCCGGGCACGAATTCCCAGCTCATGTTCAGGTGCATCAGCACCTCGGCCGGGGCAAAGTACTGCGAGCTGGTGTTGACGTTGGTGCGCCCGCGGCCGACGAACATCACGCCGCCCGTGAAGTCGCCGATCTGGCAGCTCGGCGCGAGCATGTACATCAGGCTCGGCACGCCCGCGGGCCGGTTGCCGACGCCGGACGAGACCAGGTTCTGCGGATCGGTGCCCTGGGCGTTGGCGGTGACCTTCGCGTCGACCCAGGTCATGTTGGCCACCAATCCGAAGCTGCCGGACTTCAGCGAGCCCTCGAGCTCCACGCCGGTCGACTCGTAGGCGCTCTGGTAGTAGGTGCCGGTCGGGCCTTGCGTCAGGTCGAAGTTCGAGGAGCTGTAGGTGTTGTGGAACAGCGCGGCGTTCGCGCTGTAGGCCAGCCCGCCGATCTGCCCGCGGTGCTTGACGCCGACCTCCTGCTGCTGGATGTGGCTGACGACCTTCTGCTTGCCGGAGTCGGTGAGCGAGCCGTCGGCGTTGGTGTAGCCGGACAGGATGTTGCGATCGACGTTGAAGCGGCCGCCGCGGCTGACGCGGCCGAACACGCTGGTGTCGTTGTTCAGCGGGTACAGGGCGCCCACCGAGTACGAGTCGTAGCTCGCGTCGTAGTGCAGCGCCTCGTGGGTGGATGGGTCCAGCACCGAGCTCGACACGAGCGAGCCGCCGATCAGGCTGGTCTGGGTGGTCGCGGCACTGGCGGACTCGGCCCAGCCGGTGACGCGCAGCATGTCGTGGCGCAACCCCAGGTCGAGCTGGAGTGGGCCGCTTTCCCAGTTGGCGTTCAGGTAGGGCGCGGTGTTCGCGGCGCCGATGTCGTAGGAGCGATTGACGCCGGAGCCCCAGGCCGTGTTGTAGCCGGACACGAGGTCTTGCCCGCACTGAGGTCGTTGGCAACGCTGCCCATGTCGCGCATGCGCGTGAAGATCTGCGTGCCGGTGTTCAGGTAGGTGCCGTCGAACGGCTGGCCCT
>NZ_DATFAN010000012.1:0-10783 GCF_035254525.1 Ideonella sp.
TGAACGTCACCTTCCGCCAGTTGCGGGTTTTCACTGAGGTGGCGCAGCAAGGCAGCATCGCGCGCGCGGCGGCGGCGCTGCACCTGACGCCGCCCGCGGTGTCCATGCAGATCAAGGAGATCGAGGGCCAGGTGGGCTTGCCGCTGTTCGACCGGCAGGGCCGGCAGTTCTCGCTGTCGACCGCCGGCGAGTACTTCCTCGTCCATGCGCGGCGGCTGCTCGCGCAGCTGAAGGAGGCCGACGACGCGATGGCCCGCTTTAAGCGGCTCGAGCACGGCCTGTTGACGATCGGCATGGTCGCCACCGCCAGCTACTTCGTGCCGCAGTTGCTGGCGCGCTTTCACGAGGAACATTCCGGCGTCGAGGTGCGGCTGCGCGTGGTCGGCAACCGCGAACAGCTGCTCGCGCTGATGAAGGGCGGTGAGGTGGATCTCGCGGTGATGGGCCGGCCACCGAAGGAGCTGGCGGCGCGCGCCGAATCCTTCGCCGCGCATCCGCACGTGTTCGTCGCCCCGCCCGGCCACCCGCTGCTGAGCTTCGGGCACCCGCCGGTCACTGCGCTGGAAGACCAGCCCTTCATCGTGCGCGAGCCCGGCTCGGGTACGCGCACCGCGATGGAGGCTTTTCTCGCCGAGCACCGCGTAACGCCGCGCATCACGATGGAGATGTCGAGCAACGAGACGATCAAGCAGGCGGTGATCGCCGGCATGGGGCTGGGCTTTCTGTCGCTGCACACGATCGGGCTCGAGGTGCGCAGCGGCCTGATGGCCGTGCTCGACATCGAGGGCACGCCGGTGATGCGGATGTGGAACATCGTCCACCTGCAGTCGCGCGTGCTGTCGCCGTCGGCCGAGGCCTTCCGCTACTTCATCATCGAGCGCGGCGAGGATTACCTGTTGGCGCACGACGCGGGGCTGCTGCACCCTTCCGCCGCGCCGAAGGCAACGCCGCGCAAGCGTTGAGTCGCGGACCCCGGGCGACAATCACGCCATGCCGGAAATCGACCCGACCCTGATCGCCCAGCGTGTGCTGTGGCTGGCCTTCATCCTCGGCGGCGCGTTCGGCGCCGTCGCGCAGCGCACGCATTTCTGCACCATGGGTGCGGTGGCCGACATCGTCACGATGGGCGACTGGACCCGCATGCGCATGTGGGTGCTGGCGATGGTGGTCGCGATCCTCGGCTTCAACGGCATGGTCGCGCTCGGCTGGATCGAGGCGCGCCAGAGCATCTACGCCGGCCCGCGCCTGCTGTGGCTGTCGATGGGGGTCGGCGGCGCGATGTTCGGCTTCGGCATGGTCATCGCCTCGGGCTGCGGCAGCCGCAACCTCGTGCGCCTGGGCGGCGGCAACCTGAAATCGCTGGTCGTGCTGGGGGTGCTCGCGGTCACCGCGTTCATGACGCTCAAGGGCATCACCGCCTCGCTGCGCGTGGCGACGATCGAGCGCGTCGCGGTCGATCTCGCGCCGGGGCAGGACCTGCCCTCGCTGCTCGCCGCGGCCACCGGGCTCGCGACCCCGCGGGCCGCAGCGCTGCTGGGCGGCGCGATCGGCCTCGCGCTGCTCGCCTGGGTGCTGCGCCGGCCCGAGGGGCGCAGCGGCAACGTCTGGCTGGGCGGCCTGGGCATCGGCGCGGTGATCGTCGCGCTGTGGTGGACGAGCGGCGTCTACGGCCACCTGGCCGAGGACCCGCGCACGCTGGAGGAGGCGTTCCTGGCCACCAACTCGCACCGGATGGAAGCCTTGAGCGCCGTGTCGCCGGTGGCCTATGCGCTCGAGTGGCTGCTGTATTTCAGCGATGCATCGATGAAGCTGACGCTGGGCGTCGTCGCGGTGGCCGGCATCTTCGCCGGCGCGGCGCTGTCGGCGCTGGCGCGGCGCGAGTTCCGGCTCGAGGGCTTTGCCAACGCGAGCGACATGGCCCACCACCTTGCCGGCGGCGCGCTGATGGGCGTGGGCGGCGTGCTCTCGCTGGGCTGCACGATCGGCCAGGGCCTGTCGGGCCTGTCGACGCTGTCGATCGGCAGCATCATCGCGCTGGCCGCGATCATCGGCGGTGCGCGGCTGGGCCTGCGCTACCAGGAGTGGAGGTTAGGCTGAAAGCCTAGCGCCCGTTCGACGGCAGCAGGCGGTCGCCCGGCGGCACCTCGGTGTCCGGGTCCATCTCGATCGCGACCTGGGTGCAGACCGCGCGGCACAGCGTGGCGACCCGCTCGCTCTGCAGGCGGTAGTAGATCTGCGTCGAATCGCGCCGGCGTCCGAGCACGCCGGCCCGGTACAGCGTGGACAGGTGCTGCGACATGTTGGGCTGGGTGGTCTCGATCTCGTCGAGCAGCTGCGAGACGTTCTTCTCGCCGTTGCACAGCGCGCTGATGATCTTCAGCCGCACCGGCGTCGACAGCAGCGAGAACAGTTCGGCCACCGATTCGAATACGGCTTCCTGGTCGGCGGATGTCGTCGTCATCGTCGTCGTCGTCATCTTGCTGCCCCTGTCGCGCTGTTCTGGCGTTCGCGCCGATTCTATGACCATGTGCGGATACAGCAATACGCAGGGGGGTGTCGGCGTTCAGCGGAAGTGGTAGTGATCACGGTTCAGCACCGCGGAGACGGCCTCGACGTCTTCCGGGAAGAACTGCAGGTTCAGCTGGGTGCTGCAGTACTCGACCTGGGCGCGCAGCGCCGCCGGCGTGCCGATGCGGCCCTTGGGCCGGTAGATCGCGCTGCCGTCGCCGCCGACGCGGCGCACATGGCATTCGCTGCACTTGCTCTCGCGGATCAGGCGCTCGCCGAGCTTGAGGTCGGCATCCTTGAAGGCCGGCGTCTCGGCGATGGCGGCACCGGTCGCGAGCCAGGCCAGCGTGAGCAAGAGGATCGGCTTCATGGCTTGTATCTCCTTGGGCCGCCAGGAGCCTCAAGGGCGGTCCGCCGGCTCCTGTTCCATCAGCAAGTAGGTGTTATACGCGTTCATCCGGTTGGCCGCCTGGAACAGCGGCAGGCCGGCGAAGCGGCTCCAGTCGGTGCGCGCGTAGGCCTCTTCGAAGGGCTCGAGCTCGCGCGCCGCTGCGCCCATGCGCTCGCGCAGGAACTGCAGGTAGTCGCGCGTCAGCGCGATGTCGGCCAGCGGCTCGGTCGATGCCGCGCCGTGGCCGGGCACCAGCACCCGGGGCTTCAATGCCAGCAGCCGGTCGAGCGCCGCGATCCAGGCCCGGCTGTCGGCCTGGCCGACGAAGGGGATGCGGCCGCGGAACAGCAGGTCACCGCCATACAGCACGCCGCGGTCGGGCAGGAAGACGACCAGGTCCTCGGGCGTGTGCGCCGGGCCCACTGGGCGGATCAGGAAGCGCACGCCACCGAGCTCGAGCGTGGTGTCGGCCTTGGCATCCGGCACGCCGACCCAGCGGTCGGGCTCGACCAGGCGGGTGGTCTCGTCGATCCAGGGGAACAGGTCTTGCCGGCTGGCCTGCAGGCGCAGCCGCGCGGTGTCGGAGGCCAGGTACTCGCGCGCCGCGACGTGCGCGATGACCGTCGCGCCGGCTTGGCTGAACACCTGCAGGCCGTAGATGTGGTCGGCGTGGTAGTGCGTCGCGATCACATAGCGCACGGGCTGCGGCGTGATCTTGGCGATCTCGGCCAGCAGCCGGCGCGCCAGCGGCGGCGAGCCGAGGGCGTCGATCACCACCACGCCGGCCGGCGTGACGACGAAGCCGGCGTTGGAAATGAAGTTCTGGTTCGCCGCCGAGCCGAGTGCTGCCTGGCCCTGGACGAACCAGGCCCCGTCGGCCACCTGCACCGGCCGCATCTCGATGCTGGCCGCCTCTTCGCTGGCGGAGGCGGGGGTGGCGGCGTAAGCTGGCCGCCACGCGCGGCCGAGCAGCCCGGCCGTGGTACAGCCGCACAGGAAGCGGCGGCGCGATGCCGTCGCGGTCGCGAAATCGGTTAGGGATAACACTGCATCAGCAACTAGTGATATTCGAGGCACTATACGCCGAAGTCCGTTTCATGTCGCCGCCGGGCCGCTCCCAAGGCGACGACGCCTCCTCGGGGGGCCGACGCCGCAGGCGTCATGGGGGGCCAATGCGGAGATCAGGATGAACCCATGGAACATGCCCGATTCGTGCCGCGCGGGTTGATGCTGGCGGCCGCCCTGGCCGCCTGCTCCGCGCAGGGTGCTGACGACAACACCAGGCTACGCACCCGCGCCTTGGCTGCCACCTGCGCCCAATGCCACGGCACCGAAGGCCGGGCCGTGCCGGGCGAAGCGCTGGTGCGCCTGGCTGGTTTGCCTCAGGAGTACATCCTGGCGCAGCTGATGGCCTTCCGCAACGGCCAGCGCTCGGCGACGATCATGCACCAGATCACCAAGGGCTACTCGCAGGAGCAGCTCGAAACGCTGGCGACCTTCTTCGCTTCGCAGAGATGAAGGAGCCGGCGATGACGATGCAACGCAGACGAATCCTGGGCGGCGCCCTGGCGGGCTCGGCCTTGTCGTTCACCGGCTGCGCCGGCCTTGGCAGCTCGGCCTCGAAGGCGCGGGTGCTGGTCGTCGGTGGCGGGTATGGCGGCGCCACCGCGGCGAAGTACGTGCGCTTCCTGTCCGACTACAAGATCGACGTGACGCTGGTCGAGCCGAACCGCGCGTTCGTCTCCTGCCCGGTGTCCAACCTGGTGATCGCCGGCATGAAGACGATGGCCGATATCACGAGCCCCTATGACGGCCTGACCGGCCGCCACGGCGTGACCCTGGTGCACGACACTGTGGCCTCGCTCGACCCGACCAAGAAGCTCGCCACCCTGGCCTCGGGCGGCACGATCGCCTACGACAAGCTGGTGCTCGCGCCGGGTGTCGATTTCATGTGGGAGCCGGTCGAGGGCCTGCGCGCGGCGCACGACAGCGGCCAGGTGCTGCATGCCTGGAAGGCCGGCCCCGAGACGATGGCGTTGCGCCGCCAGCTCGAGGCCATGCCCGACGGCGGCGTGTTCGCCATCGCGATTCCCGAGGCACCCTACCGTTGCCCGCCGGGGCCCTACGAGCGCGCCAGCGTGGTGGCGGCGTACTTCAAGCGCGCCAAGCCGAAGTCCAAGCTGCTGATCCTCGACGCCAACCCGGACGTCACCTCCAAGGGCCCGCTGTTCAAGAAGGCCTGGGCCGAGCTCTACCCCGGCATGGTCGAGTACCGGCCCCAGCACAAGGTGGTGGCGGTCGACGCGCGCACCAGCACGCTGAAGCTCGAGGTGCAGGACGACGTGAAGGCCGATGTGCTGAACGTGCTGCCGCCGATGCGCGCTGGCGCGCTGGCTGTGCAGACCGGGCTGGCCAACGCGAACGACCGCTGGTGCCACGTGCACTTCCTGACCTTCGAGTCGACAGCGGCGAAGGACATCCATGTGATCGGCGACGCGATCCAGGTCGCCCAGGGCATGCCCAAGTCCGGCCACATGGCGAATTCGCATGCCAAGGTGACGGCGGCGGCGATCGTCGCCGAGCTGTCGGGCTTGGCCGTCAACCCGCACCCGATGCTGACCAACGTGTGCATGAGCTACGTCGACGACAAGCACGTGATCCACGTGGCCAGCGTCCACGAGTACGAGCTGCCGCGCAAGAGCTTCTTCACGATCGGCGGCTCGGGCGGCGTGTCGGACGTGCGCTCCGACCTCGAGGGCCGCTACGCCGAAGCCTGGGCCAAGAACATCTGGGCCGACACCTTGATGTGAGCTTCGTCAAGCCGCGGGCTGGCGGCGGCGCGCATTATTCGAACATTCCGCTCGACTGATATAGGCTCCGCCACCATGCCTGCCATCGAATCGCTGCTCACTCGCCTCGGCGAGATGTGGGGCGTCACGCTGGCCGGCGCGCTGGTCGGCCTGCTGTTCGGCTTCTTCGCGCACCGCTCGCGCTTCTGCCTGCGCTCGGCGGTGATCGAGTTCGCCCGCGGCACGCGCGAGGGCAAGCTCGCCGTCTGGCTGTTCACCTTCTCGACCGCGGTGCTGCTGACCCAGGCGCTGATCCTGGCCGGTGCGCTGGACGTGCGCGACGCGCGCCAGCTGGCGATGCGCGGCAGCCTGTCCGGCGCGGCGATCGGCGGCGCGATGTTCGGCACCGGCATGATCCTCGCGCGCGGCTGCGCGAGCCGGCTGCTGGTGCTGGCGGCGCAGGGCAACCTGCGTGCGCTGCTGTCGGGCCTGGTGTTCGCGGTGACCGCGCAGTCGGCGCTGTCGGGCCTGCTGTCGCCGCTGCGGCTGGCGCTGTCGGGCTGGTGGACGGTCGAGGGCGGCTCGGCGCGCGACCTGCTCGTGATCACCGGCTGGGGCCATGTCGGCGGGTTGCTGTTCGGCGCGGTCTGGCTGGCCGCCGCGCTCGTGTGGGCCTGGCGCCAGCGGCTGCGCTTCTGGGGCTGGTTCGGCGCGATCGGCGTCGGCGCGATGGTGGCGCTGGCCTGGTGGCTCACCTACGCGATGTCGCGCGCGGCCTTCGATCTGGTGGTGCCGATCCAGAGCCTGTCGTTCACCGGCCCGGCGGCCGACACGCTGATGCTGGTGCTGTCGCCGCCGGGGCAACCGCTGAAGTTCGACCTCGGGCTGGTGCCCGGCGTTGCCGCCGGCGCGTTCATCTCGGCCGCGCTGTGGCGCGAGCTGAAGCTCGAGGGCTTCCAGGGCGGCCAGTCGATGCGGCGCTACATCGCCGGCGCGCTGCTGATGGGCTTCGGCGGCATGCTGGCGGGCGGCTGCGCTGTGGGCGCGGGGGTCTCCGGCGCGGCGGTGTTCACGGTGACCTCCTGGGTCACGCTCAGCACGATCTGGGCGGCCGCCGCGCTGACCGACTGGCTGGTCGACAGGCCGCACGAAGCCCGGGCCGGGCAGGCGCCTGCCGGGGGCGAACTCGCATCGAGCTACGCCCGGCCCTGATCAAGCCAGCATGCCGGGGTTGCCGGCCACGCCGACCAGCTTGGGCGTGTTGAGCGCGCGCGGCTTGACGCGGCCGCCTTGCGATTTCAGCCAGGTCTCGACCACGTCCCACACCGGCTTGGCGCCGGGCGCCGTGCGCGCGGCTTCGGCCACCGGCGCCCAGCCGGCCACCTTGTAGCTCTTGCCCGCCTCGATCGGCTTGCCCTTGAGCCGCATGTCGCTGATGCGCCGGCCCATCGCCTCGCCCGGCGTGCAGGTGTAGGTCAGGCCACCCACGCGCACCATGTCGCCGCCCTGCTGGTAGTAGGGGTCGGGGTTGAACAGGTTGTCGCAGACGTCCTCGAGCACCGTCTTGATCGTCTCGCCGCTCATCTCGCTGAGCGTCGCGTAGGGGTAGGTGATCGCGAGCTGGTCCATCATCAGCTCGCGCGTGATCACGTCACCCGGCAGCAGCGTGGTGCCCCAGCGGAAGCCGGGCGAGAAGGCGATGTCGGCGCCCTGCACGTCCATCAGCGCGTCGCAGATGAGCTGGTCCCAGCTGCCATTGAAGTTGCCGCGGCGATAGAGCAGCCCGTCGGTGACGGCCAGCCTCTCGGCCAGCTTGGCTTCGTACGGCGCGCGGACCTTGGTGATCAGCGCCTCCATCGCCGGGTCGGCCGGCAGCTGGTTGGCGAACACGGGCAGCAGCCGGTAGCGGAAGTCGGCGACCTTGCCGCCCTTGACCTCGAAATCCATCACGCCGAGGAACTTGCCGTTGCTGCCGGCGTTGGTGACCAGCGTCTTGCCGCCCGCATTGGCCACCGGGATGGCGACCGGCACGCCATCGTGCGTGTGGCCGCCGAAGATGGCGTCGATGCCGCGCACGCGGCTGGCCATCTTCAGATCGACGTCCATGCCGTTGTGGCTCAGCACGACGACGACCTGCGCGCCCTTGCCGCGCGCCTCGTCGACCATCTTCTGCAGGTTCTCGTCCTGGATGCCGAAGCTCCAGTCGGCCACCATGTAGCGCGGGTTGGCGATCGGCGTGTAGGGGAAGGCCTGGCCGATGATCGCGCAGGGCACGCCGTTGATCTCGCGGATCACGTAGGGCTCGAACACCGGGTCGCCGAAGTCGGCGGTCTTGACGTTCTGGGCGACGAAATTGACCTTGCCCTTGAAATCGTTGTCGACGATCTGCTTGACGCGCTCCATGCCATAGGTGAACTCCCAGTGGCCGGTCATCACGTCGACACCGAGCAGCTTGCAGGCGTCGACCATGTCCTGCGCGTTGGTCCACAGCGAGGTCGCCGAGCCCTGCCAGGTATCACCGCCGTCGAGCAGCAGCGCGCCGGGCCGGCTGGCCTTGAGCTGCTTGACGAGCGTGGCCAGGTGGGCGAAGCCGCCGACGCGGCCGTAGCGCCGCGCGGCCTGCTCGAAATCGAGGCTGGTGTAGGCATGGGCCAGTTCGGTGCCGGGGCGAATGCCCGCGCGCTGCAGCAGCGCCTCGCCGACCAGGTGCGGCAGCTGGCCCTGCATCGAGCCGATGCCGAGGTTGACGCTCGGCTCGCGAAAGCGAACCGGCATCAACTGCGCATGGCAGTCGGTCATGTGAAGGAACGACACGCTGCCGAAGCGTGGCGCCTCGTACAGGCCCTTGCTGGCGGTCGCGGCGTCGGCGTCGGCCCAGCGGCCCAGGCTCATTCCGGCGGCCGAAGCCGCCCCCAGGACTTGCAGGAAGTCCCGCTTGCTGATGCTCATGAGGATCGATCCGACGGGGTTATTGCGCGTTGACCGGCGACTTCGGATCCAGCAGCAGCGCCATCACGTGCTTGAGCTGGGTCTCGTTGAGCAGGCCCTTGTGGCCGAAGCGCGGCATGTTCGAGCACGCGTTGTAGGCCCATGCGTTGTTCAGCTTGCCCCAGGTGTACTCGACCATGGCCTTGGATGCCGGCGAGGCCGGGTCGGCCACGCCGCGCAGCTTGCCGTACTGGTACAGGCTGGGCCCGATCGTGCCGAAGGAGATCTCGGCCTTGGTGATCTGGTGGCAGTTGTAGCAATTCGCGCCATTGGCCGACGGGTCGGCGCTTTTGTCAGTCCAGGTCATGCCGCGGCCGTTCTGGGCCAGCTTCTCGCCTTCCTTCCAGTCGCCGAGGTACTGGCCACCGGTGGGCGGCTTGATCGTGGCGAGTGCGGCGGCCTGGATGCGCGTCGCTTCGGCCTGCTCGAGCGGCCTGCCACTCGAGCAGGCTGCCTGGCCCTCGTCCTGCTCCAGCCGGTCGATGGTGGCAATGCCCTGGCTGCGGAACGAGCCCTTCATCATCGCCTGGAACTGCTGGTTCAACTCCTGCGGTGACGGCCCAGTCGCGCAGCCCACCATCAGCACGGCAACGGCGCCTGCGGCGCCCGCCACCATCCACTGTTTGCGATTCATCTTCGTGTCTCCGGTTCAGCGCTTGATGGCCGGCGCGATCGACTCGGCGCCCTTGGCGTTGACGCCCATGTAGACGCTCAGCGCCACCGTGACCTCCGACGCATAGCCGGGGTAGGGGAAGCGCTGCTGGCGGTAGCAGTCGTTCAGGCGCCGCTGCATGCTCCACAGCTCGCCGCTGGAGACGCGGTAGGCCGGCCAGGCGGCAAAGCCGACGCCGTCGCCCGGGTTGCCGCGCAGGTCGGGCAGGTCCTGCAGGCGAATGCGCTTGTTGGCGTCGCCGTGGCAGGTCGAGCAGGCGAAGTCCATCGGCCCGCCGCGGAAGAAGAAGGCTTTCTGGCCCAGCGCGTACATGCGCTTTTCTTCCGGGTGCGCTTGCGGCAGGTTCATGCGCTGGCCACGCGACTCGGCCGAGATCCAGGCCGCCAGCGCCTCCATCGTCACCTGCTCGCCCTTGCCGAAGGGCGTCTTGGCCACCTCGGCGGCGGGGATGCCCTGCAGCGTTTCCATGCAGGTCAGCAGACGCGATTCCAGGTCCTGCACGCGCTGCGTGTCGGCGAACCAGCGCGGCAACTGCACCCACGCGCCCTTGACGACGCCCGGGCCCAGGCCCAGGTCGCAGCGTTCGAGCGAGGCGTTCTTCGGGCCGCGCGGCTTCTTCCAGAGGTCTTCGCCCTTGGCCTCGAACAGCTCGGCCGGGTTGCCGTCGGCCAGCATCGCGCGGTACTCGGCGATGCCGTCGGCGGCGCTCTTCTGTGCGGCGGCGGGCGCTGCGCCGACGGCCAGGGTCAGGGCCAGGGTGATGGCCGCGGCGATGCCTGTCGAGGAACGAAGGGCCGCTCCCGAGATCCTCGATCCCCCACGGGGGGCGGGCCGGGCGCAGCCCGGACCTGGGGGCATGGTCTTGTGAACGATGGGCTGCACGAATGTCTCCTGCGGGCTTCTTGTGGGGGACGGGTCGGCGATCAGCTCACGACGGCTTCGTCGGTGCGCTTGTCGCCCTTGTTGTCGGTCCAGGTGACGCTGACCTTGTCGCCGGCCTTGGCGCCCTTGATACTGAACTGCAGGAAGGGGTTCTTCGAGATCGACGGGCCCCACTGGGCCGTCATCACCGTCTTGCCGTTGAGCGAGGCGCTGACCTCGCGGATGTGCCAGGCCGGGATGGTCGCGCCGGACGCGTCCTTTCGCAGGCCGGTTTCCATTTCGTGACTCATCAGCACGCGCACGGTGGCGGCGTTGCCGGCGGATTGGGCGCGGATGCGCATCGGGTCTGCCATGGTGGGCTCCTCAGATTTCAGTGACGGGGTTTGCGGACGAGAGGGCTTTGCTCAGCCTCCGCAGCCGCCCAGCGTGACCTTGATTTCCTTCTGGGCGTAAAGCACCTTGCCGTCGGCCATCATCGCCACGGCGTAGACGTTGGACGACTGGCCCATCTTCACGCGGGTGGCGAAATTCGCGTCGACGGCATCGCTGACC
>NZ_DATFAN010000013.1:0-22454 GCF_035254525.1 Ideonella sp.
CCGACGACAACCAGCTCATCGCCGAACGCCGCGAGAAACTCGCCACGCTGCGCCAGCACGCCAAGGCCACCGGCACGGCCGTCTTCCCGAACGACTTCAAGCCGCAGCACCGCGCCGCCGACCTGCACCACCGCCATGGCCAGGTGCCCAACGAGGAGCTGGAGCCGCAGGCGATCAAGGTCGTCGTCGCCGGTCGCATGATGCTCAAGCGCGTGATGGGCAAGGCCTGCTTCGCGACGCTGCAGGACAGCTCCGGCCGCATCCAGCTCTACGTCACGCAGGACGGCGTCGGCCACGAGGTGCTGGCCGCCTTCAAGCACTGGGATCTGGGCGACATCCTCGGCTGCGAGGGCACGCTGTTCCGCACCAAGACCGGCGAGCTGTCGGTCAAGGCCACGTCGGTGCGCCTGCTGACCAAGAGCCTGCGCCCGCTGCCGGACAAGTTCCACGGCATGACCGACCAGGAGCAGAAGTACCGCCAGCGCTACGTCGACCTGATCACCGACGACGAGGCCAGGGCGCGCTTCGTCGCGCGCAGCAAGGCGGTCAGCTCCATCCGCAGCTTCATGGTCGAGCACGGCTTTCTCGAGGTCGAGACGCCGATGCTGCACCCGATTCCCGGCGGCGCGAACGCCAAGCCCTTCGTCACCCACCACAACGCGCTGGACCAGGAGATGTTCCTGCGCATCGCGCCCGAGCTGTACCTGAAGCGCCTGGTCGTCGGCGGCTTCGAGCGCGTGTTCGAGATCAACCGCAACTTCCGCAACGAAGGCATCAGCGTCCGGCACAACCCGGAGTTCACGATGATGGAGTTCTACGCGGCCTACTGGAACCACCACGACCTGATGGACTTCACCGAGGCCGTGCTGCGCCACGCCGCGCGTGCGGCCACCGGCTCGGCGGCACTGACCTACGCCGGCCAACCGGTCGAGCTGGACAAGCCGTTCGCCCGGCTGTCGGTGCGCGAATCGCTGATCGTGCATGCGGGCGTGACCGAAGCCGAGTCGGCCGACGCCGCCGCGCTGCACGCGAAGCTGAAGTCGCTGGGCGAGGAGCCGCCGGCGCACTGGACGCTGGCCGAGCTGCAGTTCGGCCTGTTCGAGGCCGCGGTGGAGGAAAAGCTCTGGCAGCCGACCTTCATCATCGACTACCCCGTCGAGGTCAGCCCGCTGGCCCGCGCGTCGGACGCGAACCCGTCGATCACCGAGCGCTTCGAGCTGTTCATCACCGGCCGCGAGTACGCCAACGGCTTCTCCGAGCTGAACGACGCCGAGGACCAGGCCGCGCGCTTCCAGGCCCAGGTGGCCAACAAGGACGCCGGCGACGAGGAGGCGATGTACTACGACGCCGACTTCATCCGCGCGCTCGAATACGGCATGCCGCCCGCCGGCGGCTGCGGCATCGGCATCGACCGCCTGATGATGCTGCTGACCGACAGCCCGAGCATCCGCGACGTCATCCTCTTCCCGGCCCTGCGCCGGGAATCGTGACCTTCGACGGCCTGGAAGCTTGAGTTCGGTCAAACCGCCGCCACGGGGCGGCTTGCGATCATCGGCATCAGGATGAGCAGCACGCCGCCCACCGACGAACTGGGCCGGATCCGCGAGCGGATCTGGGCCGAGCTCGCTGCGGCCGCTGCGGCGCCCGGCCACCCCTGGCGCACGGCCGTGCTGGCCACGGCCGACCCCGTGGCCGAGGCGGGCTGCGATGCGCGCACGGTCGTGCTGCGCGAGATCGACGTCGAAGCGCAGGAGCTCGTCTTCTTCACCGATGCCCGATCGCCCAAGGTCGGGCAGATCGAGCAGCGCCCCGAGGCGGTGATGGTGATGTGGTCGGCCCCGCTGGGCTGGCAGCTGCGGCTGGCGGTCACGCTGGGGATCGAGACCAGCGGGCTGGCCGTGTCGTCGCGCTGGGCACGGCTGAAGATGACGCCGGCGGCGCAGGACTACCTGTCGCCGCTGCCGCCGGGCACGCCACTGAACCACCCCTGCGAGCCCGAGCGCGGCTCACGCGGGCACTTCGCCGTGGTCACCGCCAGCGTGCGCCGCATCGACTGGCTCACCCTCGACCCCGAGGGCCAGCGCCGAGCCCTGTTCGATGCCGCGGGCGCGCGCTGGGTCCAGCCCTGATCAGGGACGCTCGAAGTTCGGCGCGCGCTTGTCGAGGAACGCCGCCATGCCCTCGCGCTGGTCGGCGGTGCCGAACATCGCGTGAAACAGGCGCCGCTCGTACCACAGGCCGTCGGACAGCGAGGATTCGAAGGCGCGGTTGACCGCCTCCTTGGCAGCCATCACCGAGATCTGGCCGAAGCCGTTGATCTGCGCCGCGACGCCCATCGCCTCGTCCATCAGCTTGTCGGCCGGCACCACGCGCGAGACCAGCCCCCAGGCATCGGCCTGCTGGGCGTTGATCCAGCGGTTGGTCAGCACCATGTCCATCGCCTTGGCCTTGCCGATGGCCCGTGGCAGGCGCTGCGTGCCGCCGGCGCCGGGCACGACGCCGATCGTGATCTCGGGCTGGCCGAACTTCGCGTTGTCGGCGGCAATGACGATGTCGCACATCATCGCCAGCTCGCAACCCCCGCCCAGGGCCACACCGGCCACCGCGGCGATCACCGGCTTGCGCACGCGGCGGATCGTCTCCCAGTTGCGGCTGATGTATTCGCTGCGGTAGGTGTGGCTGAAGTCGTAGTCCTTCATCGCCGCGATGTCGGCGCCGGCGGCGAAGGCCTTCTCATTGCCGGTGATCACGATGCACCCGATGCCGGCATCGGCATCGAAGGCCAGCAGCGCCTGGCCCAGTTCGTCCATCAGCTGGTCGTTCAGCGCGTTCATCTGCTTGGGCCGGTTCAGCAAGATCACGCCGGTCTTCAACGCGGCGTCGCCGCGCACCTCGGTCAGAATGCATTCGTAGGGCATCTCGGTCTCCAACGTCTGGCCGGCGCATCGAGCGGCCGGCGGCTCCAGGGACTATATGCCCGGCCGTCCGGCGTTCACGGCGGCGCCGGTGCCGCCTGCAGCGGCGGCTTGTCGAGCGACAGCTCGGCGTAGCTCTCGGCATCCTGCCGGATGGTGATCTTCACCGGCAGGTATTGCAGGCTGGGCGCGATCCAGAAATCGACCGCCAGCTCGTTGGCACGGCGCAAGCCGCTGCGCGGCGCCAGGTGGAAGGCCATGACCTCGCCGAACGGCAGCGCGAGGGTGGCCTGCTCGGTCACATCGTAGGTCCAGCGGCCGACGCGTCGCGGCAGCGCGAGCGGAAACTCGACGCTCTGGCCGACCCGCAGGCGGTCGGGCTGGGTCAGGAAGAGCCAGGTCATCTGCACGAACTGGCTCGCCGTGTCCTGCACGCCCGGCACCGGATCGTTGACCTTGCCGTTGGCCAGCAGGATGCGGCCGGGCTCGAACAGCACGGTCAGGCGGCGCGTCTCGCGCAGCGGCATCTCGGTCACCTCGTCGTAGCGGCGCGGCGACAGGCCGTCGGGGCCGAGCTGGCCGTCGCTGAGCATGCGGCGGGTCACGACGAGGGCCAGGTGCACGTCCAGCCGCACCTGGTAGCGCGGCCCGTCGCGCAACCACTCGACCTGTGCCGTGCCGTGCAGCGGGCCGCGGTAATTGCCGAGCAGCGTGTAGCTCAACCGGGTCGACGGCGGCCAGTCGAAGGCCACCGGCGCGGGGGCGGACGCGGCGGCCGTCACCGGTGGCACAACCACCGCGCTCGCCGACTCGGCCACCGTCGGCGCGCTTTGCGCCAGGGTCGGTGCGCTGGCAGCCGGCTCGGGTGCCGGCTCGGCCACCGCGCTGGCGGCTGCGCTGGCCGCCTCGGCGACCATCAGCGGTGGTGCACTCGCCGGCGAACTCGCCGCTGACGCCGCCGACGCGGCCCGCCGAGGTGCCCTTGCGGCCCGGGCACGCGGCGCCGCATGCACCGGCGGCGCGGTGGGCGCCAACTCGCGCACGAAGGCCACGTCGATCGCCGGGGGCACCCCCTCCTCGTCGGCAGCCCCTTCGCCGAAGCGGCTGTCGGGCAGCTGGCCGCCCACCCACCAGTGCGCGGCGCTGACGGCGAACAACAGGACACACCAGGCGGCTCGGCGCCGGGCGCGATGGGCGCTCAGGCGGCCGGGCACGGCGTCGCCCCTGTCGTCATCCGCGCGGGCCCGCCCGACCGGCGTTCAATCGCCGAGCCAGGCGCGGCGCAGCGCCTGCGCGGCGGGCACGGCTTGCGGATCCACCGCCAAGCCGAGCGGGTGCGTCGCCGCGGCGGCCGGGCGTGGCCGCACGACCAGCGTGCGTACGCGCTGGCCGCGCACCAGCAGCAGCTCGAAGGGCCGGCCCTCGGCGACCCACTGCTGCGCGTCGTCCAGCCGGCGAATGCGCCAGCCGTCGACCGCCAGCAACTCGTCACCCGCCGAGACCCCGGCCGCCGCGGCCACGCTGCCGCTGAGCACCGACTTGACCTGCACGCCGGTGACCGGCCCTTCGGACAGCTTCAGGCCCAGCGTGCCGGCCCAGCTGGCCTTCTCGTCGGTGGCCTTCACGCCGGCCGCCGCGAGCGCCTCGTCCAGGGGCAGGTCATCGCGTCCGTGGATCCAGCCGGCGAACGACCGGGCCAGGGCCTGGCCACCCAGCGCCGCCACCTCGTCGAGGATCAGCGCCTCGGTGACCGCACCGCCCGGTGCCGCCTTCCACAGCCGGCGCATCAGCGCATCGAGCGATTCACCGGCACGGCGCAGTTGCAGATCGAGCAGCAGCGCGACCAGCGAGCCCTTGGTGTAGTAGCTCACCGTCGCATTCGGCGTGTTCTCGTCGCTGCGGTAGTACTTGACCCAGGCGTCGAAGCTCGCCTCGGCGACGCTCTGCACCTTCTGGCCCGGCGTGGCGCGCACGCCGCTGATCGTGCGGGCAATCAGCTTCAGGTAGCGGGCCGTGTCGATCAGGCCGGCGCGCCTGAGCATCAGGTCGTCGTAGTAGGAGGTGAAGCCCTCGAAGAACCAGAGCAGCTGGGTGTAGTTCTCGCGGCCGTAGTCCAGCTGCATGAACTCGGCGGGTTTCAGCCGCTTGACGTTCCAGGTGTGGAAGTATTCGTGGCTGATCAGCCCGAGCAGCGTCTGGTAGCCGTCGGGCAGGCCCGACTGCCCGGCCTGGCCCTTGCGCGGCAGATCGCGCCGGTTGGCCAGCAGCGCGGTGCTGGCGCGGTGCTCGAGGCCGCCGTAGCCGTCTTCGACCGTGTTGAGCAGGAACACGTAGCGCGAGAACGGCGGCTTGCCGCGGCCATGCCAGAACGCGATCTGCGCGGCACAGATGCGCTTGGTGTCGGCCAGCAGCCGCTCGCCATCGAAGCCCGGCCAGGCCCCGGCGACGACGAACTCGTGCGGCACGCCGCCCGCCTCGAAGCGGCCGCGCCAGAAGCGCCCGAGCTCGAACGGGTGGTCGACCAGTTCATCGTAGCCCGCGCTGACGAAGCCGTGCCGCACGGCCGGCAGCGCCGGCATCGCGGTGGCCACCTCCCAACCCGCCGCCAGCCCGGCCAGATGCACCTCGTGCGGTGCAGCCTCCTGGCCGTGCACGCGCAGGCAGAGGCTGGTCGGGTTGAAGAAGCCACGGGCGTCGTCGAGAAACGCCGTGCGCACCGAGGTGTCGAAGGCGTAGGCGTCGTAGGTGAGCGTCAGCGCGCCGCGGCCGGGGCAGTTGGCGCGCCAGCTGGTCTTGTCGAGCTGGGTCAGCGGCACGGGCTTGCGGCCCTGGCGGGCGGTCAGCCCGCTCAGGTGGCGGCCGAACTCGCGCACCATGTAGCTGCCCGGGATCCAGACCGGCAGGCTGAAGCCCTGCTCACGCGCCGGCGAGGGCACGGTCAGCGTCACTTGGTAGCGGTGGGCGGCGGCGTCGGCCAGGTCGATGCGGTAGCGGATCGCGGTGGTCATGAATACCGGGCCTTCAGCTGCCGGCGGCGCCGATGAAGCAGCACAGGGCCGCGACGGTGCTCAGGCGAAAGCGCAGCGTGAGCCAGGCCGCCAGGCCCTGCTCGGCGAACAGGCGCCGGTCGACGGCGTAGCAGGCGAGCAGCATCGCCCCGAGCAGCACCAGGCCCGCATAGGCCGGCATCAGCACGCCCAGCGCGGCCACCAGCGGCGGCACGACGGCCCAGCCGAAATGGGCCGGCTCGTCGCGGCCGGCGCGCATCGCCAAGCCCCAGTGCACGCCGCCGAGGAATGCGACGACGCAGGCGGCATACCCGGCCAGCGCGAGCGTGACCCATGTCTGCGCCTCGGGATAGACCAGCCAGATCAGTGCGGCGCCGAGCACGAACGGGATCAGGCCGGCGGCGCCCAGTTGGCGCGCCAGGCGCGGCGGCTCGGCCAGGGTGGGCGCCACAGCCGGAAGGCGGGTTGTCGCGAGACTCATGGCGCGCATTGTCGCCGCAGCACCCGCAGCCGTTGGCGCCCGCGGCGAACAGGCCAGCGGGTGGTCAGGACTTCTTGGCCGCGTCCTTCATGCGCTGCTCGAGCCGATCGGCCGGCAGGGCGCCCGGCGAGCGCGTGCCGTCCTCGAAGACCACCGCCGGCGTGCCGTTGATCTTGTACTTGCGGCCCATCTCGAGGTTGCGCTGCAGCGCCGCGGTGTCGCAGGTGCCCATGGTCTTCGGCGGTGTCACGCCGTCGATCATCCACGAGCGCCAGGTCTTGGCACTGTCCTTCGCGCACCAGATGTCGCGCGACTTGGTGTTCGAATCGGGCCCGAGGATGGGCAGCAGGAAGGTGTAGATCGTCACGTCCTTCAGGGCCACCAGGTCGCGCTCGATGCGCTTGCAGTAGCCGCAGTTCGGGTCGGCGAAGACCACCAGCTTGCGGGTGCCGGCACCTTGCCGGAAGACCATCGCATCCTTCAGCGGCAGGCTGGCGACGTCGATCGCGGTCAGCTTGTCGACGCGCGCCTTGGTCAGGTCGGTCTGCGTCTTGGTGTCGAGCATCGCGCCCTCGAACAGGTAGGCGCCGGTCTCGTCCGCATACAGGATGTCGGTGCCGATGCGCAGCTCGTAGATGCCGGGGATGGGCGTCTTCGTGACCTCGTCGATCTTCGGCAGGTTGGGCATGCGGTCGGCCAGCGTCTTGCGAATCGCCGCTTCATCGGCCCACACGGACCCGGCGGCAGCCGCAAAAGCGCCCGCCAATGCCAGCCAGGAAAGCCATCGGGTGGCAGGAGAACTCGGGTGCGTCATGGCGTGGGGTTCCTTCGGAAGACGGGGCCGGTACGGCAGGTCAGGTGTCCAGCGCCTGGCCGACCAGCCAGCGCTTGACCGGCGCGATTCGATTGACGAGACCCAGGCCGCGGTTGCGAAGTTCCCGCAGCAGCGGCTGCTCGCCGGCAAAGAGTTGCCACAAGCCATCGGTGGCCTGGGCCATCGCCCAGGTCCCGGTGGCGCGGCGGCGGGCGTAGCGGCGCAGCAGGTCGGCATCGCCGGGTGAGCGCCAGCTTTCGCGCTGCGCCAGCACCTCGGCCAATGCGGCAACATCGGCCAGCCCCAGGTTCAGGCCCTGCCCGGCCAGCGGGTGCACCACGTGCGCCGCATCGCCGACCAGCGCCCAGCCCGGGCCGCTGACCGCCGAGGCCCGGCCGATCGATAGGGGCCAGGTGGCGCGCTCGCTGGCGAGCGTCAGTGTGCCGGCGGCGCCGCCTGTGGCCTGGTTCAGGGCAGCCTCGAACTCGGCGGCCGGCGCGGCGCGCAGGCGCTCGGCCTGCTCGTCGGGCAGCGACCACACCAGGCCGTAACTGTGGCCGGCCTGCGGCCGGTCGAAGGGCAGCAGGGCCAGGATGTCCGGCGAGCGGAACCACTGGCGTGCGATGCCCAGGTGCGGCTGGTCGGCGACCAGGCGGGCCGCAACGGCGCGCTGGGCGTAGCCGTGGCGCTCGAAGCCCACGCCCAGCTGCTGCCGCAGCATCGAATCCTTGCCCTCGGCGACCACGGTCAGCGCGGCCGGCGGCGGCTCGGCAAACAAGGCGACCTGCGGGCTGAAGCCCACCGCGGTGTCGAGCACCGCTTCCAGCGCCGCCGCATCGACGATCCAGGCCAGGGCCGGCACCGCCTGCGCCCAGGCCGAGAACTCGAGCACCGCACCGGGCGCATCGCCGCTGACGTGCATGTCGTGCACCGCCGTGCGGGCATCGGCGGGCAGCGTGTCCCAGGCCTTCAGCCCGCTGAGCAGCGCCACCGAGGCGGCGTTCAGGGCATAGGCCCGCACGTCCGGCCCTGCCTGGGCCGCGGCGGCAGGCCGGGCCTGCAGCGCGACGCGCAGCCCCTGGCGGGCCAGCGCCAGCGCCAGGCTGCGGCTGACGATCCCCGAACCGAGGATGCGCACGTCGAAGGCGGTCATCCGACGATTGTAGAGAGGCCGAATAAAATGGCCGGTTCCCTGTTCGAAAGCCATCCATGAGCCTCAAGTGCGGCATCGTCGGCCTGCCCAACGTCGGCAAGTCCACCCTGTTCAATGCCCTGACGAAAGCCGGCATCGCCGCCGAGAACTACCCGTTCTGCACGATCGAGCCCAATGTCGGCGTGGTCGAACTGCCGGATCTGCGTCTGGCGGCCCTGGCCGAGATCGTCGAGCCCGAGCGGGTGCTGCCGGCGATCGTCGAGTTCGTCGACATCGCCGGGCTGGTGGCCGGGGCCAGCAAGGGCGAGGGCCTGGGCAACCAGTTCCTCTCGCACATCCGCGAAACCGACGCCATCGTCAATGTCGTGCGCTGCTTCGAGGACGACAACGTGATCCACGTCGCCGGCAAGGTCGACCCGATCGCCGACATCGAGGTCATCCAGACCGAGCTGTGCCTGGCCGACCTGGCCACCGTCGAGAAGAGCCTGCAGCGCTACACCAAGGTGGCCAAATCGGGCGGCGACAAGGAGGCGGCCCGCCTCGTCGACGTGCTGAAGAAGTGCGAAGCCGCACTGAACGAAGCCAGGCCGGTGCGCTCGATCGATTTCAGCAAGGAAGAGCAGGCCGTGCTGAAGCCGCTGTGCCTGATCACCGCCAAGCCGGCGATGTTCGTCGGCAACGTCGACGAACACGGCTTCGAGAACAACCCCTTCCTCGATCGGCTGAAGGAGTACGCCGACAAGCAGAAGGCCCCGGTCGTCGCGATCTGCGCCAAGACCGAGGCCGAGCTGGCCGACATGAGCGACGAGGACAAGGCGATGTTCCTGGCCGAGATGGGGCAGGACGAGCCGGGCCTGAACCGGCTGATCCGCGCCGCGTTCAGCCTGCTGGGCCTGCAGACTTACTTCACCGCCGGGGTGAAGGAGGTGCGCGCCTGGACGATCCACGTCGGCGACACCGCGCCGCAGGCGGCCGGCGTGATCCACACCGACTTCGAACGTGGCTTCATCCGCGCCCAAACCATCGCCTACGACGATTTCATCAAGTACGGCGGCGAGCAAGGGGCGAAGGACGCCGGCAAGATGCGGGCTGAAGGCAAGGACTACGTCGTCAAGGACGGCGACGTGCTGCACTTCCTGTTCAACGTCTGACAGGCGGCTCGGGCTTCCGGCACGGGCTGCCGGGAGCTCCCGCCATGACCACCGCCGCCACCCGCATCGAGCGCGATTCCTTCGGTGAGATCGAGGTCGCCGCCGACGCACTCTGGGGCGCGCAGACGCAGCGCTCGCTGCAGCACTTCGCGATCTCGACCGAGCGCCTGCCCGAGGCGCTGGTGATGGCGCTGGCGCGCACCAAGCGCGCCGCCGCCGAGGTCAATGCCGAGCTGGGGCTGCTCGACGCGGCGATCGCGCGCGCGATCGTGCGCGCGGCCGACGAGGTGCTCGCGGGCATCCACCCGACGGCGTTTCCGCTGTCGGTCTGGCAGACCGGCTCGGGCACGCAGAGCAACATGAACATGAACGAGGTGCTGGCCAACCGCGCCTCGGAGCTGCTGGGCGGCGAGCGCGGGGGCGGCCGCCGGGTGCACCCAAACGACCACGTCAACCTCGGCCAGTCGTCGAACGACATCTTCCCGACCGCGATGCACGTCGCGGCCGCCGCGTGCCTCACGAACGCGCTGCTGCCCGCGCTGCGTGCGCTGCGCGCCACGCTGGCGAGCAAGGCCGCGGCCTTCGCCGGCATCGTCAAGATCGGCCGCACCCACCTGCAGGACGCCACGCCGCTGACGCTGGGGCAGGAGATCTCCGGCTGGGTGGCCCAGCTCGATCACGCCGAGCGCACGATCCGCGCCACCCTCGGGCCGCTGCACGAGCTCGCGGTCGGCGGCACCGCGGTCGGCACCGGCCTGAACACCGATCCGCATTTCGGCGCCGCGGTCGCCGCCCGGCTCGCGGCCGAGACCGGGCTGCCGTTCGTCTGCGCGCCCAACCGCTTCGCGGCGCTGGCCGGCCATGACGCACTGGTCAGTGCGCATGGGGCGTTGAAGACGCTCGCCACCGCCTTGATGAAGATCGCCAACGACGTGCGCTGGCTCGCCTCGGGCCCGCGCTGCGGGCTGGGTGAGCTGCACATCCCCGAGAACGAGCCCGGCAGCTCGATCATGCCGGGCAAGGTCAACCCGACCCAGTGCGAAGCGCTGACGATGCTGTGCTGCCAGGTGCTCGGCAACGACGTCGCGATCGGCATCGGCGGCGCCTCGGGCCATTTCGAGCTGAACGTGTTCAAGCCGCTGATCGCGCACGCTTTCCTGCAAAGCGCCCGGCTGCTGGCCGACGGCATGGCCAGCTTCGATGCGCACTGCGCGCACGGCATCGAGCCCGACCGCGAACGCATCGCCGAGCTGCTGGAACGCTCGCTGATGCTGGTGACGGCGCTGAACCCGCACATCGGCTACGACCGCGCCGCGGCGATCGCCAAGCATGCGCATGTGAGCGGGGTCACGCTGCGCGAAGCCGCGCTGGCGGTGGGGGGCCTGACCGCCGAGCAGTTCGACGCCTGGGTGCGACCCGAGAAGATGGTCTGACTACGTCCCGGCGTGGCCCGCGAAGCGGAAGCCCAGCTGCATCTCGACCAGCGGCACCGGATACGGGGTCTGGCAGCGCCAGCCGCGGAAGTTCAGCGCACCGAGCCCCGCGCGACGCAGCACCGTGGTGAGTACGCTGGCATGGTCGGCCACGCCGGTCAGCGGCGCGACGCCCGGCCCCGCGGGCAACTGCTCGATCGGCGCGCTCAGGTTCAGTCGACGGTAGTGCGGCACGCCCGGTGGCGGCGGCGTCAGCAGCGTGCCGCTCGCGCCCGGCAGGTAGAAGCCGATCTGCGGCAGGGCGTCCGGCCACAACCCGTCGGCCAGGTAGATCTCGCGCACCAGCCGCTGGCAGGGGGTGTGCAGCATGTAGTTGCGCACCGTCAGGTAGGCCTGGTCCGGGTGCAGCGGCTCGACGCCGTTGATCCGCATCGCCGTCGTCAGGCGCGCCGGCAGCGGCTCGGGCGACTGTGGCCCGAGCAGGAAGGTGCTGCTGCCGCCCTCGCGCTCGACCTCCAGCGGCGGCAGCGGCAGGCTGCAGCCCTCGGCGACGAAGTAGCGTTGCGCATCGACCGCACTGTCGGCGCCGGCCGGGCCACCGTCGATCGGCCGCACCACCAGCCGATCGCCCGGGGCCCCGCTGGCGTCGGGCTTCGCGTGCAGGCTGATCAGCGGCAGGGGCGTGCCCGGCGTGATGCGGCGCAGGCCCAGCCGGCGGTGCACCTCGATCGCGTCGACGCGCTGGCCGTCGGCGGCGGGAAACAGGAACATCGCCGTCGACAACGTTTCGCAGTAGTGCCCGAACAGGAAGGACACCGCCTTGAACGAGGCCTGGCGCGCCATGTGCTCGCGCCGCTCGCGGATCGACGACAGCTCCTCGCCCAGTCGCGCGTCCAGGGCCTGGCGACCGCCGGGCAGCGCGTCCAGCAGCGCGGCAAAGGCCTCGACCGCGCGTTCGAAGGCCGGCAGCACCGCGGCGGCTTCGGGGATCGCCCGGCTGCGCTCGATGAGGATACGCAAACCCGTCGGCGAGGGAAGCAGGTGCAGGAACTGCGAATCGGACTCCGCCCGGGCCGCCTGCACCAGCCGGCTGGCCAGGCTCTTGTCGAGCCCGATGCCGCGCATCAGGCGGATCGGCCTGGGCGGGCGCCCGGCCAGCGCGTCCAGCAACGGGTGCAGCGCATCGCGCAGGGCAGCGGCGACCTGCGCCTCGCGCGGCGCGGCGGGTTCGGTGGGCCGCGTCTGCGCTGCGGAAGGGGCCGGGTCGGTCAAGGTGTCCAAGGTCCGAGGCTCGGAATGAAGATCGGGACAGCCTTCTAGTATCGACGATGCCGCCGGCCCGGCCCGGGGCCTAGTTCGCCGCCGGCAGTGCGCGCACGGCGACGCTGTGAACCTTGCCGCTCGCCAGGTCCGTGCCGACCACGCCCATGACCTGGCCATCGCCACTGATGGCGTTGATCGATTCGACCGCCAGCTTGCCGCCGACCGGGTAGCCACGGTCAGCGAAGTATTTCTCGGCCTCGACCATGCCCGTGGCCGCGGTCCAGATGAAACCCTTGTTGGCTGGCGAGAAGAAGCGCCGCGCGAGGCCGACCACCGTCTGGCCGTCGTCGGAAAGGCCGGACGCGTAGGCCATGCCGCCTTGCTTGGTCCCTTCGAGCACGCCCAGCACCGTCTTGGCCCACTTGCGACCATTCCAGGTCCACATCACCGCGCTTTCGATGCCGCGCTTCGGATCGACTGCCTGGCCGACGATGATGTTGCCCCGGGCGTTGACCGCACCGGCCTCGCTCGGCCAGTCGCTCTCGTCGAGCACGGTCTTGACGCCGTTGACCCAGACCGCGGCCCGGCGGTTGCCGTATTGCGGGTGCTCGTCCCAGCCGACCAGCACGCTGCCGTCGGCATTGGCGTCGTCGATGCGGCTGGAGCCACCGCTGCTGCCCAGGTCCTCGACCACGCCCCCCTCGGTCCAGCGGCTGGCGTGGGCGAGGCCGCCGACGCCCGTGTTGCGCCAGTACAGGCCGGTGACGACCCGGCCGTCGCGCGACATGCCGAACACGCTGCCGTCCTCGGCATCCACGACGGCGCCGTCGGCCGGCCGCGGCGGCATCAGCTGCTGCCAGCCGGTGGCCGGCGTCCAGCGGCCCTGGGTGCCGTGGCTCTGCGTTTCGTCAATGATCGTCGACGCGACGATCTGGCCGTCGCCCGAGATCGCCGGGGTGCCGGAACCGCGCTGGAGCTTGCGGTAGGTGCCCCGGCCCAGCGGCTGCACGCCGCCTTCCTCGGTCCAGCGAAAGGTCTGGTTCGATCCCGCCAACTGGCCGGTGGCGGCACGGCCGTCGTCCGACAGGTCGGTGACGTAGCACTCGCACAGCCGACGCCCCTCCAGGGTCTGGGCGGAGGCGGCGACCGGCACTGTGGCCAGCAAGGCCAGCAAGAGTCTGAGCGGGCGGTTCGGAGCGGTGGTGGGCATGGCAATCAGGCTGGAGTGGAAGGGTGTGACGGACTCTATGTGCCTCGCTGAACTACTGCAAGAGTTCTCTCACAGAACTGCAGTAGGAGATTTCCCCTATATTTGCGGTCGCCGCACCGCGCCTGGGGCGTCGGTGCGCCCATTAGCACTCCCGAACCAGGAGTGCTAATATTTGCGGAACTGGCCCGTCGCCGGCGACTCACAAGCTTTGATGAACACCACTTCGACTTCCACCACCCTGGCCCTGCGCGACCCGTGGGCGTTGGTTCCACCGGTCGGCAATCTCGATGCGTACATCACGGCGGTGAACCACATCCCGCTGCTGACGCCGGAAGAGGAAAGCCGCTTCGCCAGGCAGCTCAAGGACCATGGCGATCTCGAAGCCGCCGGGCGGCTGGTGCTGTCGCACCTGCGGCTGGTGGTCTCGGTGTCGCGCCAGTACCTTGGTTACGGCCTCCCGCACGGTGACCTGATCCAGGAAGGCAATGTTGGCCTGATGAAGGCGGTCAAGCGCTTCGACCCGAACCAGGGCGTTCGCCTGGTCAGCTATGCGCTGCACTGGATCAAGGCCGAGATCCACGAATACATCCTGCGCAATTGGCGCATGGTCAAGGTGGCCACAACCAAGGCACAGCGCAAGCTGTTCTTCAACCTGCGCTCGATGAAGCAGGGCCTGAAGGGCCAGGCCGGCGAGGGGGACACGCACCGCAGCACCCTGACCCCAGCCGAGATCGAGGTCGTCGCGCGCGAGCTCAACGTCAAGCCAGCCGAGGTCGTCGAGATGGAGACCCGGCTGTCGGGCGGCGACGTGGCGCTCGAGCCGCAGACCGACGACGGTGAGGAAAGCTTCGCGCCGATCGCCTACCTGGCCGACGACAGCCAGGAGCCGACCCACGTGCTGGAAGCCCGCGGTCGCGACGAGCTGTCGGGCAGCGGCATCGCTCGCGCCCTGGATCAGCTCGACGCGCGCAGCCGCCGCATCGTCGAAGAGCGCTGGCTGAAGGTCAACGACGACGCTTCGGGCGGCATGACGCTGCACGAGCTGGCCGCCGATTACGGCGTCAGCGCCGAACGCATCCGCCAGATCGAGGCAGCGGCGATGAAGAAGATGCGCAAGGTGCTCGAAGCCGCCTGAAGCGCTTGCGCGGCAGAAACAGCAACGGCCCCGCGGGGCCGTTTTTCATGGGCGCTTGGGGCAAGCGCTCAGGCACCGTCGATCAAGGCCTTCACATCCTTGGCCAGCGCGTCGGCGCCGACGCCGTAGCGCTCGGCCAGGCGCACCCGACCCTGCGGGTCGAAGACGAAGGAGTTCGCGGTGTGGTCCATCGTGTAGCTGCCGTCCGTCGTGCCAGGCACCTTGGCGAAAAAGACCTTGAACTCGCGCGCCGCGGCCTTGACCTCGTCCAGGCTGCCGCGCAGCGCGACGAAATCGGGCCCGAAACTGCCGACGTAGGCCTTCATCACGGCCGCACTGTCGCGCTCGGGGTCGATCGTCACGAACACGCCGACAACCTTGTCGCCGTCGGGCCCCAGCTGCTTCTTGACCGCAGCGATCTCGGCCAGCGTGGTCGGGCAGACGTCCGGGCACTGCGTGTAGCCGAAGAAGACGATCGCCACCTTGCCCTTGAAGTCGGCCAGCGTGCGCGGCTTGCCGTCGGCATCGGTCAGGTTCAGCTGGCGCGCGTACTCGGCCCCCGTGATGTCGATGCCCTGGAACGCCACCGGGGTCTTCTGGCAGGCGGCGAGGCCGGCCAACAGCGCCACTGCGGCGATGCGGCAAAGGTGGCGACGCAGGGGCGAGATGGTCATGGCGATGATGCTTTCGTGTTCGGCCCGGGCGTCAGGCCAGCAGCGGGCTCAGGTAATGGTCGACCAGCAGCGCGGCAAACAGCAGCGACAGGTGCAGGATCGAGAAGCGGAAGGTGCGGCGGGCCAGCGCATCGGAGTAGTCGCGCCAGAGCCGGAAGCCATACACCATGAAGGCCACGCCGAGCGCCACCGCCGCCGCGAGGTAGATCCAGCCGCTCATGCCATAGGCGAAAGGCAGCAGCGTGCCGGCGAAGAGCACCACGGTGTAGAGAAAGACGTGCAGCTGGGTGAACGCCGCGCCGTGGGTCACAGGCAGCATCGGCAGGCCGGCGCGCGCGTAGTCCTCGGCACGGTACAGCGCCAGAGCCCAGAAATGCGGCGGCGTCCACAGGAAGATGATCAGGCACAGCAGCCAAGCCTCTGGCCCGGCCTCGCCTCGCACGGCCGCCCAGCCGAGCACCGGCGGCATCGCACCCGAGGCGCCGCCGATCACGATGTTCTGCGGCGTCAGCGGCTTGAGCACCACCGTGTAGACGATCGCGTAGCCGACGAAGGTGGCCAGCGTCAGGGCCATCGTCAGGGGGTTGACCCAGAACCACAGGATCGTGCAGCCCAGCGCGCACAGCCCGCCCGAGAAGGTCAGCGTGTGGCGGTCGGCCAGTTCGCCCTGGGCCGTCGGCCGCCAGGCCGTGCGCCTCATGCGCCGGTCGATCTCGCGCTCGACCAGGCAGTTGAACGCGGCCGCCGCGCTCGCCACCAGCCAGATACCGACGGTGCCGGCGATCAGCACGCGCCAATCCGGCCAGCCGGGGGTCGCGAGCAGCATGCCGATCACCGCGCAGAACACGATGAGCTGGACGACGCGCGGCTTGGTCAGCGCGTAGTACTGGGACCAGCGGGAAGGTCGGTGTTGGGTCAAGGCGGGCGAGGACACGGGCGGGCTCATTGTGACGCGGGGCGGTGCGACGGACGCGACACCGCAACGTGAGAGGACGAAGTGGCCACCGCGCGCACCTGCAGTGAGACCAGCAGGCCGGACAGCGCGGCCGCGCCGCCGGTGTGCAGCAAGGCAGCGGCAAGCGGCCAGTGCAACACCACATTGGCGGCGCCGGTGGCCACCTGCAGCGCCGTCAGCGCCAGCAGGGCCAGCGCGGCTCGCCGGGCGGCTCCGCCCGCCTGCCGCCACAGCGCGAGCGCCAGGGCCAGCAGCGCCGAGACGAGCACCAGCGCAAAGACGCGGTGCGCCCAATGGATCGCCACCAGCGCCTCGGCCGGCAGGAAACCGCCCTCGCCGGCCCGGCCCAGGTGGCGCAGCACGGTGAAACCCTGCTGCGCGTCCATCGGCGCCGGCCACCATTGGCCGTTGCACTGCGGGAAGCCCCGGCAGGCGAGCACGGCGTAGTTCGTGCTGACCCAGGCCCCGAGCAGCACTTGGACGGCGAGCAGCAGCAGCGCCGCCGCAAGCAATGCGCGCGTGGCCGCCGCCAGCGCCAGCGCCCGGCCGTGATAGCGCTGGGCCTGCACGGCCAGCAGCGCCAGCAGCACCAGACCACCGAACAGGTGCAGCGTGACGATCGCCGGGTAGAGCTTCAGCGTGACCGTGTACTTGCCGAACAGCCCCTGCACGATGACCCAGGCAACGGTCGCGAGCGGCCAGCCGAGCGAAAACGGCAGTTCGCGCCGCGCGCGCACCGACAAGGTGGCCAGCACGAGGATCAGCGCGCCGACGGCGCCCGCCAGGTAGCGGTGGACCATCTCGATCCAGGCCTTGCGTTCGGTCACCGGGCCGGTCGGCTGCTGCGCCTCGGCACCGGCGATCTGCACGCTCGCTGCGATGGGGCTGGCCTCGCCGTAGCAGCCCGGCCAGTCCGGACAGCCCAGGCCCGAGTCCGTCAGCCGCGTGAACGCGCCGAAGACCACGAGGTCGAAGGTCAGGAACAGCGTCAGCACCGTCAGCGCCGCACGCCGGGCCAGGGCGCCCGCCGCGCGATGGCGCCACCACCACCATGCGAGCGGCAGCAACGCGAGCGCCGCCGCCAGAGCCAGCAGGCGCAGCGTGGGCGAGAAATCGACGGCCGCCGACGTCGCGTTCATGGTGCGGCGGCTTCGCGGCCCGGCCGATCCCAGAAGGCCGATGCACGCAGCAGCCGGTCCAGGTCCTTGTAGAAGCGCTTGGGCTCGAGCGACGCCGGCGCGCGCATCATCCATTCGCCCATCGGATCGACGAGGTACAGGTGGTCCTCGAGCGCGTGGCCGGGCGCCGGCTGCAGCCAGCGTTCGAGCGACGCGCGCGGCGCGCGCAACACGGTCGCCGGTGCGTCGCCGACGGTCATGGCCTGCGCGATCGGTTCGCGCAGTGGCGCGTCGTCGGTCACCAGCCAGACGCGGTCGACGCGGTCGCGCTCGCGCCCGGTCATCTCGCGCAGCTGGCGCTGTTCGTACAGGTGGTCCTCGCAGCGTCTGTCGCAATCGCCGCCGGCCACGACGACGAGCAGCCACTGCCCCGCCAGCGATGCGCTCGCGACCGGTGTGCCATCGAGCCGGCGCAGCCCGAGATCGGCCGGCATGCCCCGCGTCGGCTGGATCAGATCGGCGTAGTTGTTGCGCGCGCTCGGCCGCCAGACGTAGTAGGTGAAGTACGACACGATCACCGGCGCCGCGCAGGCCAGCAACACCAGCAGCGCGGTGAAGCGGCCACCGGTGCGCGCCGACGTGCCGCTGCGTGGAAGCACCGGCGCCGGCCCGCTGTGCACCGTCAGCGCGAGCGGGTCAGTCGCGGTGGGCGGCATCGGCGCGCCGGCGCGGTCGGATGAGTTGGAACCAGACATAGAGTCCTGCAGTGAGCGCACACAAGGCGAACCATTGCGCCGCGTAGCCGTAGTGCTTGGCCACGTCGACTGCCGGCATCGGCCAGTCGCGCAGCAGGCCGTCGCCGGCCTGGGCCGGCCGCGGCAGCTCGGTGATCGACAGCGGGCGCAGCGCGAGCCGCGTCTGCGCCGCATAGTCGGCAAAGTCCAGATTTTGCCGGATCGCGCCCGGCGCCTCCGCCCCCAGCGAGACCAGCCGGGAGGGCCAGGGGGCAATGCGCCCCTCGACCACGACCTCGCCGCCCGGCGTGTCGTAGGGCGCGATCCGCGTGCGGTCGGCCGCGTGCCGCGGCAGCCAGCCGCGCTGCACCAGCACCGCGTCGCCGCGCGGCAGCTTCAGCGGCGTCAGCACGAAGAAGCCCGGCCGCCCGCTCATCTGGCGGTTGTCGAGGTAGACGGTGTGCTCGGGCAGCCATTGCCCGCGCAGCGTGATGCGGCGAAAGCGAAGGCGTTCGGCCTCGCCTTCGGTCGTCGGCAGCGTCTCGGCCGGCATTTCCGGCGCCGCCGCCTGTGCTTCGATCGCCGCTTGCAGCGCCAGCTTCTGGGCGGCGCGGTCGAGTTGCCACACGCCCAGGCGCGCGGTCAACAGCCCCAGGCCGAGCGCCGCCAGCAGGACCCAGACGGGGTGGCGCCACAAGCTCGTGCGCTTCATCCGGCGGGCCCGGATCGGCCGACGAGGCGGATGGAATAATGCCGCCGCATGAAGGTCTTCATCGTGCTGGCGCTGCTCGCCATCATCGCGGCGCTGGCCAGCGCCGGGTTGTTCATGCTGCGGCCCGGCAAGCCAAAGGAAGGCACTGCCGAGCCGGGGCGCGACAAGCGCATGGCGCGCGCATTGGCACTGCGGGTCGGCCTGTCCATTGCGCTGTTCCTGCTCATTCTGCTGGCTTATGCGCTGGGCTGGATCCAGCCCTCCGGCGTGCCGCTGAGATCTTGAAACGACGAAGCGCCGCTGGGCAGCGGCGCTTCGAATGCCGGCACGTGCTGCGCCGGCCGGCTTGCATCATCAGAGCCAGTAGACGACGACGTACAGACCCAGCCAGACCACGTCGACGAAGTGCCAGTACCAGGCCGCGCCTTCGAAGCCGAAGTGGCGCGTCGGCGTGAAATGGCCCTTGGTCAGGCGGATCGTGATGAACAGCAGCATCAGCATGCCGACGAACACGTGGAAGCCGTGGAAGCCGGTCAGCATGAAGAAGGTCGAGCCGTAGATGCCCGAGCTGAGCTTGAGGTTCAGCTCGCTGTAGGCGTGCATGTACTCGTAGGCCTGGAAGCCCAGGAAGGTCACGCCCAGCAGCACCGTGACCCACATCCAGAAGATCGCCTTGCTGCGGTGCGCGGCGATCAGCGCATGGTGGGCGATGGTCAGCGTGACACCGGAGGTCAGCAGGATCCCGGTGTTCAGCGTCGGGATCGGCCACGGGCCCATGGTCGTGAAGGCCTCGACGGTGCCAGCCGGAGACGCGGTGGCGCCCGCCGCGGCGCTGGGCCAGACCGCCTTGAAATCGGGCCACAGCAGCTGGTTCTCGAGGCTGCCGAGGGAGGGCACCGAATGGATGCGGGCCCAGTACAACGCACCGAAGAAGGCGGCGAAGAACATCACCTCCGAGAAGATGAACCAGCTCATGCTCCAGCGGTACGAGACGTCGATGCGCTCGGAATACCGGCCGCCCTCGCTCTCGCCGATCGCGTCGCCGAACCAGAAGTACAGCGTTCCCAGCCAGATCGCCAGCCCGGCGAACAGCGAGTAGGCGCCCCAGGAGTGGCCGTTGACCCACTGGCCGGCGCCCAGGATCACGAAGAACAGGCCGAGGGCCGCCGTCGCCGGATGGCGCGACGGGGCGGGCACGAAGTAGTAGGGCGTCGCCCCGTGGTTGCTCGCTGCGGACATGTGTGTGCTCCTCGAACCGAAAGAACCGCGTGTTTGTTTGCTTGAAGCGTTGATCTACGAAGGGCCCGGCGACGTCAGCTGGCGGCGCCGCTGCCCACCATCCAGTTCACCAGCACGATCAGCAGCAGCACGAAGATCGCCGCCCCGATGACGCCGGCGATGACGACGTGCACCGGATTGAGCTGGCTGACGTCCTGCTCGTAGCCCTTGCCCTTGCGGATGCCGAGGAAGGACCAGGCCACGGCGCGCATGGTGCCCAGGAACGAGCCCTTGCGCGCCGCCGCGGCGCGCAGACCGTCGTCCTGACCCTTCGGCGGCTGGGTGTTCATGAGCGGGCCTCGCCGGGTGGCACCGAAGTGGCGGCCGTCGAGCTCGGTGCCGGCGGCACCTTGCCGCCCACCTCGAAGAAGGTGTAGGACAAGGTGATCGTCGTGACGTCCTTCGGCAGCTTGGGGTCGACGTAGAAGACCACCGGCCACTGCTTGGCTTCGCCGGGCTGAAGGGTGTACTCGTTGAAGCAGAAGCACTCCAGCTTGTTGAAGTGCGCGGCCGCCTGGTGCGGCGCGTAGCTGGGGATGGCCTGCGCGGCCATCACGCGATCCTGCCGGTTGCGAAACTCGTACATCACCGTGGCCAGTTCGCCCGGATGCACCTGCACCGAGGCGACAGCGGGCTTGAAGTCCCACGGCCCGCGGGCATTGGCATCGAACTCGATCGTGATGCTGCGCGAGGTGTCGACCTGTGTGTTGGCCGGGCGTTCGCGGCGGCCGCCGTTCTCGCCCAGGCTCAGCACGTTGATGCCCAGCGCTTCGCAAATGTGCTTGTACAGCGGCACCAGTGCGTAACCGAAGGCGAACATGGCCGCGGTGACGACCAGCAGCTTGACGACCATCTGTCGATGGTCGCGTCGCGCCAGCGCCGAGCCGGAAGGCCAGTTGAATTTCATGCCGCGCGCACCTCGATCACCCCGCCCGGCCCCTCAGGGGCCGAGCACGGCGATTTTCGCCACGAAGCCGAGCGCGAACACCAGCGCCACCGACGCCAGCACCCAGGCCAGGCGGCGGTTTGCGCGTTGCTGCTGCTCCGATTGCGCCATCGTCGAACTCCGGATTGCGGCCGATCAGCCGATCACCTTGGTCGCCGTCGGGTCGAGCTTGGGCGGGTTCTCGAAGGTGTGGAAGGGCGCCGGCGACGGCACTTCCCATTCCAGGCCCTCGGCACCTTCCCAAGGCTTCTGCGGCGCGGGCTCACCCTTGCCGCGCATCATCGGCACGACGACGAAGAGGAAGAAATACACCTGCATCAGGCCGAAACCAAGCGCGCCGATCGACGCGATCATGTTGAAGTCGGCGAACTGCATCGGGTAGTCGGCGTAGCGACGCGGCATGCCGGCCAGACCCAGGAAGTGCATCGGGAAGAAGGTCACATTGAAGAAGATCAACGACCCCCAGAAGTGGATCTTGCCGCGCGTTTCCGAATACATCACACCGGTCCACTTCGGGCCCCAGTAGTAGACGCCTGCGAACAGCGCGTACAGCGAACCAGCCACCAGCACGTAGTGGAAGTGGGCGACGACGTAGTAGGTGTCCTGCAGCTGCTGGTCGACCGGTGCCATCGACAGGATCAGGCCGGTGAAGCCGCCCATCGAGAACACGAACAGGAAGCCGACCGCGAACAGCATCGGCGTCTCGAACGTCATCGAGCCGCGCCACATCGTGGCCACCCAGTTGAAGATCTTCACGCCCGTGGGCACCGCGATCAGCATGGTCGCGTACATGAAGAACAACTGGCCCGTCACCGGCATGCCGGTGGTGTACATGTGGTGCGCCCAGACGATGAACGACAGGATCGCGATGGACGACGTGGCGTAGACCATCGAGGTGTAGCCGAACAGCTTCTTGCGGGCGAAGGCCGGGATGATCGCGCTCACGATGCCGAAGGCCGGCAGGATCATGATGTAGACCTCGGGGTGCCCGAAGAACCAGAAGATGTGCTGGTACATGATCGGGTCGCCACCGCCGGCGGGGTTGAAGAAGCTGGTGCCGAAGTGGCGGTCGGTCAGCGTCATCGTGATCGCGCCGGCCAGCACCGGCATCACCGCGATCAGCAGGTAGGCGGTGATCAGCCAGGTCCAGCAGAACAGCGGCATCTTCATCAGCGTCATGCCCGGCGCGCGCATGTTCAGCACCGTCACGATGATGTTGATCGAGCCCATGATCGACGAGGCGCCCATGATGTGCATCGCGAAGATGCCGGCATCCATCGACGGGCCCATCTGCAGCGTCAGCGGCGCATACAGCGTCCAGCCCGCGGCGGGGGCGCCACCGGGCATGAAGAACGAGCCGGCGAGCATCGCGGCCGCCGGGATCAGCAGCCAGAAGCTCAGGTTGTTCATCCGCGCGAAGGCCATGTCCGACGCGCCGATCTGCAGCGGGATCATCCAGTTCGCGAAGCCGACG
>NZ_DATFAN010000014.1:0-6755 GCF_035254525.1 Ideonella sp.
GTCGGCCGAGTTGCGCGATGCGCGGGCGATCTCGAAGGCGCCGCCCTACGGCCCGGTGGGCACGTTCAACGGCTTCAAGCTCGATGCACCGCTGGTCGACCGCATCGACTACATCTTCGTCAGCGATCGCTTCGAGGTGCATAAGTACGCCGCGCTGACCGATTCGACCGAAGCGCGTTTTCCGTCCGACCACCTGCCCGTGGTGGCGCGCGTGTCGCTGCGCTGAGCGGGCCTTTTCTCCCTCTCTCTCATCTCGCTGTTCTCACGATGCTGAAGTACCTTGTCTCCGCCCGGCGGGCGGGATGGCTTGCCACGCTGCTGCTGGCGCTGGCCGGCGTCGCGCACGCCGCGCGGCCTGTCGCTGCCGAAGCCTGGCTCACCACCGGCGACCGCAGCCGCCTGCTGGCCCACGAGGGCGGTCTCGCCTTCGGCGAACAGGGCAAGGGCCCGCTGACGATCGCCGTCGATCCCACCCGGCGCTACCAGGCCATGGCGGGCTTCGGCGCCTCGATCACCGATGCGTCGGCGTGGCTGATCCAGCGCCGCATGAGCCCGACGCAGCGCGACGCGTTGATGGCCGAGTTGTTCGGCCGCGGCGACCAGGGCATCGGCTTCGACTTCACCCGGCTGACGATCGGCGCATCGGATTTCTCGCGCGAACACTACTCGCTCGACGACATGCCGCCCGGCCAGGCCGACCCCTCGCTCGCGCATTTCTCGATCGAGCCGAACCGGGCCGAGTTGCTGCCTGTCGTCAAGCAGGCGCTGCGGGTCAATCCGGGCCTGCAGATCATGGCCTCACCCTGGAGCGCGCCGGGCTGGATGAAGACGACCGACAGCCTGATCCAGGGGCGGCTGCGGCCTGATCGCTATGCCGACTTCGCCCGCTACCTGGTCCGTTACGTCGAGGCCTACGCCGCCGAGGGTGTGCCGGTGTTCGCGCTGACGGTGCAGAACGAGCCGCACTTCGAGCCCAAGGACTACCCCGGCATGCGGCTGGAATCACCCGCCCGCGCTGAGTTCATCGGGCGCCACCTCGGCCCCTTGCTGGCCGAGCGGGGGCTGCGCACCCAGATCGTCGACTGGGACCACAACTGGAGCGAGCCGTCGGCGCCGATGGCGGTGCTGGCCGACCCGGCGGCCAACCGCTACGTCGCCGGTGTCGGCTGGCACTGCTACGAGGGCCATGTCCAGGTGCAGGCCGCGGTGCACGATGCCTTCCCGGACAAGGACACCTGGTTCACCGAATGCTCGGGCGGCGAGTGGAAGCCGAACTGGCCCGAGACGCTGCCGTGGATGGTGCGCCACCTGGTGATCGGCGCGACCCGCGGATGGGCCCGCGGGGTGTTGATGTGGAACCTCGCGCTCGACGAGAACCACGGCCCGCACAAGGGCGGCTGCAACGACTGCCGGGGCATCGTCACGATCGACGCGCGCACCGGCGCGGTGACCCGCAACCTCGAGTACTACGCGCTGGCCCACGCCAGCAAGTTCGTGCGCCCGGGCGCGCGCCGCATCGATTCGACGGCGGCGACCGGCCCGCTGGAATCGGTGGCCTTCCAGAACACCGACGGCTCGATCGCGCTGCTGGTGCTCAACGGCGCCGAGTCCGCCCAGCGCTTCAGCGTGCGCTGGGAGGGCCGCACGGTCGACTACCAGCTCCCGCCGCAAAGCGTGGTCACGCTGGTCTGGGGCCGCTGAGCGGGCACAAGCAGCCGGCGCACGCAGCGGGCCGTCGGCTTGGCCCAGAATGCGCCGCATGCCCTTGGTCCCGCTCGAGCCGCGCACGGCGCTCTTCCTGCTCGGCATCGTCTACCTGGCGATGTCGGGGCTGGTCTGGATCATCCTGCGCCGCCACCATGACAGCGCCGGCACCGCGCTGTGGTGCCTGGGCGGCGTCTCGCTCGGCGGCGCCTACCTGCTGTTCGCGCTGCGTGGTGCGCTGCCGGAACTGGCGGCGGTGGTGACGCTCAACGCGCTGGGCCTGCTGGGACTGGCGGCACGCATATCGGCGCTGCACCGCGAGGGCGCGCCGCGGGCCTCGGCGCTGGCCGTCCCTGCGGCCACCCTGCTGGCGTTCGCCGCGTCGCTGGTGGCGGCCTCGTGGGGCGAAGACGTGCGCCGCCCGACGAACGTGCTGCTGCAGGCGGCAGGCACGGCATGGCTGGCCGTGGCGGCCCACCAGCTCGGCCGACGGACGGGGCGCCGCGCGGCGACCTTCATCAGCAGCTCCTATGCATTCATGGCCGCCACCTTGCTGCTGCGCCTGGGCGTGACGGCCGGCGGGAGCGATCAGCCGGTGTTCGAGCCGACGCTGGACCTCGCGATGGTGATCGCCGGCGGCCTGATCTCGGGCATCTTCGGCAACGTGGGCTACGTGGGCCTCGCGCTCGAAGCGGCGCAGGCGCGCCGCGAGGCCCAGTCGCGTGCGCTGGCCGAGGAGCAGGCGCAGGCCTCGGCGCTGCGACTGCGCCTGGCCGAGCGCGACGAGTTCGTGCGCGTGCTGGCCCACGAGGTGCGCCAGCCGCTGAACAACGCGTCGGCCGCGCTGCAGGGCGCGCGTGCGGCGCTGCAGGAGGAAGCCTGGGACGACCGGGTGCAGGCCGAGGCGCGGCTGCAGCGCGCCCAGAACGTCATCAACCACATCGTCGGCACGATCGACAACACGCTCGCCGCGACCACCGTGCTGGCCAGCGCACAGGCACTGGCGCCGCGCGACGCCGACGTCAACATGCTGATCGAGCTGAGCCTGGGCGATCTTGATCCGGCCCAGCGCGGCCGGGTCCGGCGCTTGGGCACCTCGCACGCCCGCACCGCGGCGATGGACATCGGCCTGATGCGCCTGGCCCTTCGGAACCTGCTCGCCAATGCACTGAACTATTCGCCGGGCGACGCGGCGGTGACGCTGCAGGTCAGCGACAGCGACGAGCCGCTCGGGCTGGTTTTCGAGGTGCGCGATCGCGGGCCCGGCCTCGCGCCCGAGGTGCGCTCGCGCGTGTTCGAGCGCGGCGTGCGCGGCGACCACGGTCTGCCTGGCCACGGGCTCGGGCTCTACGTGGTGCGCCAGATCATGCACCGCCACCAGGGCCAGGCCAGCTGGGAACCGAACGAAGGCGGCGGCAGCGTGTTCCGCCTGTGGCTGCCCATCGTCGAGTAGCGGTCAGACGCTCCGTAACGGCGCGCGGAACACATAGCCGACGCGCGACTGCGACTGCATCGGCACGACCACCGGTGTCGCGCGCTCGATGCGGCGGCGCAGCCGGTACAGCGTGGCGCTGAGCGTGTTGTCCGGCTCGTCGGTGACCGGCCGGCCCAGGCGCCGGCACAGGATTTCGCGCGGCACCGTCTGGCCGCCGGCCTCCACGAAGCACTCCATCACGACGAGGTCGCCATCGCTCAGGTCGACGCGCACGCCGTCGGGAGCGACGAGCTGGCCGGCGTGGCGGTCGAGCACCCATTCCTTCGAGCCGGCCTCGGTGGCAGCGACCCGGCGGTGCACCGCGCGGATCGCGACGACGACCTGGTCGAAGGTGACCGGCTTGGCCAGGTGCATGTCGGCGCCGGCATCGACGACCGACGAGAACACGTCCTCGGCGACGCGGCCGGAGACCACGAGCACGCCGGCGTGCGTGCGCCGGCGCAGCACGCGAATCAATTCGACCCCGTCGATGCCGGGCAACATCAGGTCGACCAGGTAGAAGCCGTAGCTGAACGGTGCGGTGTCGGCCAGCAGCTCGTCGCTGTCGGCGAAGCGGTGCACCTGGAGCCCCAGGCCCCGCAGGTGCTGGGCGAGGAATTCGGTGTATTCGACGTCGTCGTCGATCAGGGCGATCGACGCGGGCAGGGCATTCGATTCGGTGGAGTGCATCACGGGAATCACGGCGCTGGAGGTGCAGCGATTCTAGGCAGCAGATGCGCTTGGAAGCCCCTACATTGACTCAGGTCAAGCCGTTACAAGCGTGCCGCTGGGGCAAGATGAGCCGGCGCCAGACAAAACAATGCAGCGGCGCAAGGGATGGTCACAGATGCTCGATGCAGCTCTGTTCGAAAGTATTGCGGAGGACTCCCCGGATGGCATCGTGCTCGTCGCACCGGACGGGCTGATCCGCTTCTGGAATCGCACCGCCGAGGCCATGTTCGGCTATGGCCGCGCGTCGGCAGTTGGCCAGCGCCTTCACGAGTTGCTGCTGCATCGGGTCGCCGATGAAGACCGCCAGGCCGATGAGCAGCCGCCCTCGGCCGAGGCGGGCGCCAGTTCGTTCGACACCGTGGCCCGCTGCGCGGACGGCTCGCTGCTGTACGTCAACGTGGCCTCGCGCCCGCTGCACGATCGACATGGCCAGTTCGTCGGCGAGGTCTACAACCTGGCCGACGTGACCCAGCTGCGCACGCGGCGCGACGCACAGCTGCTGGATGCGCGCTTTCGCGACCTGCTCGATTCGATGCCCGACGCGATCGTCGTCGTCAACGACATCGGCCGGGTCGCCTTGGTCAATCGCCAGGCCGAGGGGATGTTCGGCTATGCGGCACGCGATCTGGTCGGCGCGCCGCTGGAGACCATGCTGCCCGAGCGCTTTCGCGCCGGCCACGGGCGCCACCGCGAGCGCTACATGAACAAGCCGCACACCCGGCCGATGGGGCAGGGGCTGGAGCTGTATGGCCAGCGCAAGGGTGGCGAGGAGTTCCCGGTCGAGATCAGCCTGTCGCCGCTGCGCACCGACGTGGGCCTGTTCGGCTTGTCGGCCATCCGCGACATCAGCGAGCGCCGCCGCGTCGAGCGGGCGCTGGAGGAGAAGAACGTCGAGCTCGAGCGGGCCAACAAGGCCAAGGACCGCTTCCTCGCGACGATGAGCCACGAGCTGCGCACGCCGCTGAACGCGATCATCGGCTTCACCGGCATCCTGCTGATGCACCTGCCGGGCCCGTTGACGCTGGACCAGGAAAAGCAGCTCGCGATGGTGCAGTCCAGCGGCAAGCACCTGCTGTCGCTGATCAACGACCTGCTCGACCTGGCCAAGATCGACTCCGGCGGCATGCAGGTCAATCTGGTCGAGCTGGATTGCTGTGCACTCGTGGAAGAGGTCGTCACCACGCTGCGGCCGGCGGCCAGCAGCAAGGGCCTGGAGTTGCGCACCGCGCTGCCGCCCGCGCCGGGCCTGGTCTGGGGTGATCGCCGCGCGCTGCAGCAGATCTTGATCAACCTGACGAACAACGCGATCAAGTTCACCGACCATGGGCATGTCGACGTGTTCGTGCAGGCCGACCGCGACCCCGATGGCCGCGACGTGATCCGGCTCGGGGTGTCGGACACCGGCATCGGCATGTCGCCGCAGGACATGGCCCAGCTGTTCGAGGCCTTCACCCAGGTCGGCAACCCGAACCAGCGCGCCAGCATCGAAGGCACGGGCCTCGGCCTGTACCTGTGCCGCAAGCTGGCCGAGCTGCACGGCAGCCGCATCGAGGTGAGCAGCGAACCGGGCCGGGGCAGCCGCTTCTGGCTCGCGCTGCCGGCCGCGACGGCGGTGCAGGAGGGTGTTGCATGAGCGGTCCGGCGGTCCTGGTGATCGACGACAACGCGATCAACCTGGCCTTGATCAGCTACCTGCTCGAGGCGGCCGGCTGCGAGGTCCGCGCGGCCGAGCAGGGCGAGGCGGCGCTGGCGCTGCTGGCGGCGCGGCCAGATGTCGCGGCCATCCTGTGCGACATCCAGATGCCGGTGATGGACGGCTACGAGGTCGCCCGGCGGGTCAAGGCGGATCCGGGCCTGGCCGGGATCCCGCTGATCGCGATCACGGCGCTCGCGATGGTCGGCGACCGCGAGCGCATCCTGGCGGCGGGCTTCGATGCCTACCTGTCCAAGCCGATCGAGCCGGCGAGCTTCATCGCGACGCTGAAATCGCTGGTGCCGCACCTGTGGGCCGAGCCGCCGCAGCCCGCGCCCAGCCGCTCGCCGGAGCCGCTGGCGCCGGCGTCGGCCGGCCAGACCATCCTGGTGCTCGACGACAACCCCACCAACCTCGAGCTCAAGCGCAACCTGCTGCAGCCGCTGGGCTACCTGGTGCTGACGGCGCAGGACCCGCTGGCCGCGCTGGAGCTGGCCCGGTCCGAACGGCCCGACCTGATCATCAGCGACGTCGGCATGCCGCAGGGCAGTGGGTTCGACTTCATCGCCGAAGTCAAGGCCGACCCGCGCCTGTGCGACATCCCGTTCGTGTTCCTGTCGGCGACGCACTGGGACGACGTCCAGCGCGCCCGCGGCCTGGCGCTGGGTGCCGTGCGCTACCTGCAGCGGCCGATCGATTCGCAGGCGCTGCTGGCGGAGATACGGCGGTGCCTCTCGAGGTGAACTGGCTTTGCCAGGCACCTCGATCCCCCGCGGGGGGCGGCCCGGGCTGGCCCGGGCCAGGGGGCGCTTAGCATTCCACGATATTGACCGCGAGGCCGCCGCGGGCGGTTTCCTTGTACTTGGTCTGCATGTCGGCGCCGGTCTCGCGCATGGTCTTGATGACCTTGTCGAGGCTCACGTGGTGGGTGCCGTCGCCGTGCAGCGCCATGCGCGCGGCGTTGATCGCCTTGACCGACGCGATCGCGTTGCGCTCGATGCACGGGATCTGCACCAGGCCGCCGACCGGGTCGCAGGTCAGGCCCAGGTGGTGCTCCATGCCGATCTCCGCGGCGTTCTCGGCCTGGGCCGGCGAGCCGCCCATCACCGCGGCGAGCGCACCGGCGGCCATCGAGCAGGCCACGCCGACTTC
>NZ_DATFAN010000015.1:0-3241 GCF_035254525.1 Ideonella sp.
GTGTCGGTCATGTAGCCGTGCACGCGCTGCAGCGGCAGGAAGGTCGCGTACTGGAACCAGCGCAGGAAGCGCTCGTGGTAGGCCTTGTCGGTGAACTGGCCGTCGCCCGGGCGGAAGAAGCCGCCGGCGTCGACCGTCCAGTAGGGGTAGCCCGCGGCGGCCATGTTCAGGCCCGCGGGGATCTGCCGCTTCAGCGTGTCCCAGTCGTGGCCGATGTCACCCGACCAGGTCGCCGCAGCGTGGCGGTGCTGGCCGGGGAAGGCCGAGCGCGTGAGGATCATCACGCGCTGGTTCGGCAGGGCCTGGCGCTGGCCTTCATACACGGTGCGGGTCACATGCCACGGGTAAGCCAGTCGCACGCGCTCGCCGCGGCCGGCGGCGGTGCGCCGGCCCACGAGGTCATCGTTCTCGGGCTCGGTCGCGTCCTGCCACCAGGCGTCGATGCCGAGCTTGAGCAGGCGCTCGCGCTGGTTGTTCCAGTAGAAGGTGGCGGCCTTGGGGTCGAAGAAGTCGACCCAGTCGGTCCCGTCGATGTAGTGGCCGGCGGCGGCGGTGGCGCGGCCCAGCTCGGTGTCGCGGGCGATCCTGGCCCACACCGACAGCATCAGCCGCCCGTTCAGGCCGTGCACGTCGCGCACCAGCGCGGCGGGGTCGGGGTAATGGGCCTCGTCGAAGCGCATTGCGTTCCAGCCGTGGCGGCCCCAGTACTGCCAGTCCTGCACCATCACGTCGACCGGCAACTTGCGCTGACGGAATTCGCGCAGCGTGTCGACGATCTCCTTGGACGAGTGGAAGCGTTCCCGGCAGTGGATGTAGCCATAGGCCCAGCGCGGCATCATCGGCGTCGCGCCGGAGATCTCGCGGTAGCCCTCCAGCACCTCGTCGGCGCTCGGCCCGGCGATGACGATGTAGTCGATCGCATCGGCCACCGGTGAACGCCAGGTCGTCCGGGCATGCGCGGGGCCGAAGTGCAGCGACGGCTTGTCCTGCTCGTCGGCCTGCACGCGCACGTGGTGCTCGCCTGCGGCCAAGTCCATGACGAAGCCGACAGTCGGCGGGAGCCAGAGGTTGGCCATCTCGACGCAGGATTTGCCGTCGATCTCCACCGAGTGGCGCGAGCCCATCGCGCGGCCGACGTCCAGCAGGAAGGCGTAGCGGCCGGCTGTCTCGGTGCGGAAGCTGCCTTCGAAGCGCACGCCCTTGCGCTCGATCTGTGCGTTGCCGGTCGTGGTTGTCACGTCCACCAGCTCGGCCTTGCCGTCGGCGCCGGCGCGGGTCAACGCCACGCGCTGCTCCGGTGGGTTCAGCTCGGCCATGCCGTTGTTGTGCCAGAGCAGGCCGTAGCCGCGGCTGGACAGCATGAAGGGCAGGCTGATCTGCGTGTTCACCTGCGTCAGGCGGCGCGGCAGGCCGCGCAGGTCCATGGCGCCGTCCTGGAAGCAGCCAGTGCCGTAGAGCCGCTCACTGGCGGGCGACTCGAAGCCTTGCTCGGCGATGAACACCGGTTCGTCGCCGAGTTTGGACGGCGTCAGGCGCCGGCTGCCCGGCGCTTCGCCGAGCAGCAGCGTGCCCTTGCGGTCGAAGAAGCGGAGCGTTCCGGTCTCGTCGTCGACCTCGCAACGGATCGCTGGCAGCTCGAGCTGCGTCGTGCCCGCGCTCGTCGTCTGCTTCATCAGCGGCGTGGCCCGGGCGGGCAGCAGCATGAGGCTGACTGGTGGCGCCTGCGTCGCGGCCTGCGAGGGAAGGAAGCGCACGCGCAGGGCGCGGTTGCTGAGCGAGCTGACCCGCAGCGTGCCCTGCGGCGTAGCCAGCACCCATTCCGCCACGCGCGATGGCTGCGATGCGGCCAGCTGCGCCACCGCGCCGCTGGCGCCGGTTGCCGCCGCAGCGGCCAGCGGCGTGACGGCGCCGGCCAGAGCGGCTTGCAGCGCCTTGCGTCGGGACAGGGATGTGTTATTCATGGCGTCGATGCCTTGAACCGGAGCTCGGTGGCCTGGCCCTGGTAGTTCACGCTGCGGGCCTGCTCGGCCTGGCCGGGTGGTGCCATGAGCCGCACGCGCAGCTCGCGCCGGGCCACCATGCCGGGGTAGCGGCCCTGGCGGGCGCCGATGTGCAGCGTGCGGGCGGCGTCGTCCCAGCGCAGGGTGGTGGTGGTGCGTTCGCCACGCTCGTAGCGGTAGGTCTCGCCGTCGTCGTCGTAGAGCGTGAAGCGGGCGTCGGCACCGGGGTAGATACGGATCTCCCAGGGCGCGTCGGGCTGCTGGCCGGTGTACTCGACCACCGGGCCCAGCGGCACGACCGAGCCGGCGCGTACGAACAGCGGGAACTGCTCCAGCGTGTAGTCGCGCTCGACGCGCTGTCCGCCGGCATGGCGCTCGCCGGTCCAGAAGTCGAACCAGTCGCAGCCGGCGGGCAGCAGCGTGGCCTGGCGCTGGTCGATCTTGCGTTGCGCCTCGGCCTGCTCGCGGCGCTGGGCCGGCGTGCGCCAGGCCAGGCGCAGCACGCGGCCACCACCGGCCTGGAAGAAGTCCACGCGGACTTTCAGCACCTGGCCTTCGCGCAGCGCCATGACGTGGCCCTTGAAGCGCGCGCCGCCGACGGCCCACTCGTCGACGACGAGCTGGTCGTCCAGCCACATGCGAAAGCCGTCGTCGCCTTCGACGCCCAGCTCGTAGTCGCCGCTCTCCGCGACCGTGACCTCGCCGGTCCAGCGCGCCGAGAAGTTGCCGAGGCTCTTCAGGCCGGGCGGGATGCTGCCCAGCGGCGGGTCGGGCCAATGGTGGGCAACGACGGTGTCGACCGTGCGGCTGGCGGGCTTGTCGAAGTTGATGCCGTCGAAGTACTCCAGCACCAGGCCGCGCTGGCCGTCGGGCGTGCGCAGCTGCGTGGCCGGCACGGTCAGCGGCGGCGGCGCCTCGGGGTGGAACATTGCCCGGGTGATCGGCTGCACGAGGAAGGCGGGGCCGAACATGTAGGTGTCGTCCACCTTGCGCAGTGCCGCCTGGTCGGGGAAGTCCATCGCCAGGCCGCGCATCATCGTGTAGCCCTCGTGCGTGCTGCGCCAGGCCAGGCCGTAGAGGTAGGGCAGCAGGCGCATGCGCAGCTGCGCGGCGCCGAGCAGCGAGGCGTAGACCGCCGGGTCCAGCGTCTTGAACAGGTAGGGCTCGCGGTCGACGCTGGTGCCGTGGATGCGGTAGACCGGGTTGAAGATGCCGAACTGGTTCCAGCGCGCGTACAGCTC
>NZ_DATFAN010000016.1:0-4626 GCF_035254525.1 Ideonella sp.
AGAGTAGATCCGCAATTCGGTTTGCAACGATGATATCGACGCCGTAGGCCATAGCCACGGCCAGCCTCTTGGTTGAGACCTAGAAACGACAGCGAGGAATGCGGCGCACCTGCTCGAGCCCTGGTGACTGCAATGAGCCCATCACCAGTCGCATGTCAAACGGCACCGAGAGACCGAAATCGCTGCGCACCTGCCGCTCGCCTTGGCGGGCCGAACGTCGGCTGCGGGTCGACTGCGCGTTCTCCACGTGCTCCAGGAAGCAACCCAGAATCGCGAACGCGCATTCCTCATCGGACACTCGCACGACTCGTTCGCTCGCCGAGCAGAACGGCTGCGCATTTCGCACTTGACTCGCGCCCAACGTCTGCCCACGTCGTGACGGGTGGAACGCGCCGCCTTGCTGCCTCACGTCGATGGCTCCGGATACCTCACCTCCAGCACCTCCAGCGTCTCCACCCCACCCGGCGTCATCAGCGACACCTCGTCACCCTCGCGTGCCTTGAGCAACGCACGGGCGATCGGGGCGATCCAGCTGACTTCGCCGTGCAGGTGGTCGACCTCGTCGATGCCCTTGATGGTGATCGTGCGTTCCTCGCCCTTGGAAGTGGCGTAGGTCACGGTGGCGCCGAAGAAGATCTGGTCGCTGCCGTGGTGCTTCGAGGGGTCGGCCACCTCGGCGATGTCCAGCCGCTTGGTCAGGAAGCGGATGCGGCGGTCGATTTCGCGCAGGCGCTTCTTGCCGTAGATGTAGTCGCCGTTCTCTGACCGGTCGCCGTTCAGGGCGGCCCAGTGCACGGCCTCGACGACCTTGGGGCGCTCTTCGTCGATCAGCTGCAGCAGCTCGCCGCGCAGGCGCGCATACCCCGCCGGGGTGATGTAGTTCTTCGTGCCGGCGGGCAGCGGGGGCAGGCTCGGGCCCTCGTCGTCGTCATCGGCGGCGTCGGTCTCTTTGGTGAAGGCTTTGTTCATGGCTCTGCGCTGATTTTCTCAGGCGAGCATGGCCGACACCGGGGAGTGGTTCAGGCTGGTCGCGGGCGCCTGTGGGCGATGCGCTGGAGCAGCTCGATCAACATGGCCTGCTCGGCCGGGGACAGCACCTTCAGCGCGTCCTGCTCCATCGTTTCGCTGATCTTGCGGGCGCGCTTGACCAGCGCCTGCCCCGCGGGCGTGAGGCGCACGAGTTGCGCGCGGCGGTCGCGCTCGCTGCGTTCGCGGCGCACCCAGCCCTGGGCGACCATGCGGTCCAGCGTCACGGCCAGGTTGGGCGGCGACACCTCGAGCGCCAGGCCGAGCTGCTTCTGGTTGACTTCCGGGTTGGTGTCGACCAGCACCAGGATCGAGAACTCCACCGCCTTGAGCTTCAGCGGCCCCATGTGGCGCTGGAAGCTCTTCTTCATCTCGATCGCTGCGCGGGTGGACGCATAGCCGACGAGGTGGGTCAGGCCGCTCTGGTCGAGCGGCGCATCGCGCGCCGGGGCTGCGGCGGCCGGCACGGGTGTTTCGCCGGACTCGGCGGCCATCGATTTGCCTTCCATCAGCCCAGCACCGGCAGGAACGGCAGCTCGGCCCGCGAGCGCTCCACCGCGGCCAGGTAGCGCGGCAGCTCGCCGGCCAGGTAATCGGCCTGGAAGCGCGTGCGCTGCAGCTTGGCTTCGTAGAACGCGGCATCCGGCGCGCCAGCCGCCAGCGCGTGGCGCGCGGCCACCTCGCTGCGGGCCCAGGCGCAGGCGAGCAGCGCCTCGCCGAGCGCGTGCAGGAAATCGTCCGCCGCGCGGTAGGGCCACTCGGGGTCGGCGGCTGCGCCAGCCACCAGCGCATCGGCGCACTCGCGCAGCGCCTGCAGGCCCTGGCGCAGGCGCTGGGCGTTGGTGGCGCCCTCGGCCTGCGCGCCGGCCCAATCGAGCAGCTGGCCCAGGCGCACGCCGCCATCGGGCAGCACCTTGCGCAGCAGCAGGTCGATCGCCTGAATCTCGTTGGTGCCTTCGTAGATCATCGCGATGCGGCTGTCGCGCACGATCTGCTCGATGCCCATCTCGTGGATGTAGCCGTGGCCGCCCCAGACGCCCAGCGCGTCGTCCGCGCCGTGGTGGCCCAGCTCGGTGAGCAGTGCCTTGACCACCGGCGTCAGCAGCGTGGCGCGGTCGTTGGCGGCGCGGCGTTCGCCTTCGTCGGGGTGGGCCGCCGCTTCGTCCAGCGCCTGCGCGGCCCAGTAGGCGAGCACGCGGCCGCCTTCGGTGCGCGCCTGCAGTGTCCACAGCGTGCGGCGGATGGCGGGGTGCAGCACGATGGGGTCGGCATCGGCATCGGGCGCGCCGGCGGGCTTGCGCGGCGCGCGCGATTGCGCGCGCTCGGCAGCGTGGCGCAGGGCGTTCTGCGTCGAGACTTCGAGGTGGCCGAGGCCCTGCAGGCCCACGTGCAGGCGCGCGGCGTTCATCATCAGGAACATCGCCGCCAGGCCGCGGTTGGGCTCGCCGAGCAGCCAGCCGGTGGCGGCCTCGAAACGCATCGTGCAGGTCGCGCTGCCCTTCAGGCCCATCTTCTTCTCGATGGAATCGCAGTGCACGGCGTTGCGGGTGCCATCGGGCAGGATCTTGGGCACCAGCAGCAGAGACAGTCCCTTGGTGCCGGGTGGCGCGCCGGCCAGCCGTGCCAGCACGAGGTGGACGATGTTGCCGGTCAGGTCGTGCTCGCCGCCGGAGATGAAGATCTTGTTGCCGGTGATGGCGTAGCTGCCGTCGGCGCGGGGCTCGGCCTTGGTGCGCAGCAGGCCCAGGTCGCTGCCGGCATGCGCTTCGGTCAGGCACATGGTCGACAGCCACTCACCGCTGGTCACCTTGGGCAGGTAGCGCTCGCGCAGCTCGCCGCTGGCATGGGCGTGCAGGCACTCGTAGGCGCCGTGCAGCAGGCCGGGGTACATCGTCCAGCCGTGGTTGGCGGCGGCGAGCATCTCGTACAGCGCGGCGTTCAGCAGCTGAGGCAGGCCCTGGCCGCCGCAATCGGGGTCGCAGGCCAGCGCGGGCCAGCCGCCGTCGACGAAATCCTGGTAGGCCGCCGGGTAGCCTGGCGGCGTGGTGACCTGGCCCTCGTGCCAGGCGCAGCCGGCCAGGTCGCCGGGGCCGTTCAGCGGGGCCAGCACCTCGGCGGCGAACTTGCCGGCTTGGGCCAGCACCTCGGCGGCGGTGTCGGCATCCAGCCCGTCGAAGGCCGGCATGCGGGCCCAGGCGTCGGGGGCGCCCAGCACCTCGTCGATCACGAAGCGCATGTCGCGCAGCGGGGGGTCGTAGTGCCACATGCGGGCAGGCCTCAGGTCTTCTTGGCGCCGAGGTAGGTCTCGATCACGCGTGGGTCGCCCGCCAGGTCGCTGGCCGGGCCTTCGAGCGCGATGGAGCCGGTCTCGAGCACGTAGCCGTAATCGGCCACTTCGAGCGCGGCGCGCGCGTTCTGCTCGATCAGCAGGATGCTGACGCCGGTCGCGCGCAGCGCGGTGATCGTGCGGAAGATCTCGCGCACCACCAGCGGCGCGAGGCCGAGGCTGGGCTCGTCGAGCATCAGCACCTTGGGCCGGCTCATCAGTGCGCGCGCCACCGCGAGCATCTGCCGCTCGCCGCCCGAGAGCGTGCCGGCCAACTGGGTGCGGCGCTCCTTCAGGCGCGGGAACAGGGTGTAGACCTCGTCGAGCGTCGAGCGCCAGTTCGGCACCCGCTGCTTCATCGGCTTGAAGCCGCCGAGGATCAGGTTGTCTTCGACCGGCATGGTGCCGAAGAGCTCGCGCTTCTCGGGCACCAGGGCCAGGCCCGCCATCACGCGCTCTTCGAGCGTGGTGTGGGAGACGTCGGCACCGTCGAATTCGATCCGGCCGCGCGACGGCAGCACGCCCATTAGCGCGTTGAGCGTGGTGGATTTGCCGGCGCCGTTCGGGCCGATGACGGTGACGACCGCGCCGCGCGGCAGCGTCAGGTTCAGGCCCGACAGCACCTCGGCCTTGCCGTAGCCGGCGTGCAGGCCGGTGACTTGCAGGATGGGTTGGCTCATGCTCAATGCTCGGTGCCCAGGTAAGCGGCGCGCACGACCGGGCTGGCCTGCACCTCGGCCGGCGTGCCGGCGATCAGCCGGGTGCCGAACTCCATCACGACGATGTGGTCGACGAGGCCCATCACGAAATCCATGTCGTGCTCGACGAGCAGGATCGACAGGCCCTCGGCCTTGAGTTGGCGCAGCACCTCGGCCAGGGCCTGCTTCTCTTTCAGGCGCAGGCCGGCGGCGGGCTCGTCCAGCAGCAGCAGCGATGGGTCGGTGCACAGCGCGCGGGCGATCTCCATCAGGCGCTGCGGCCCGAGCGCGAGGTTGCCGGCGAGCTCATGCATCTGCCCGGCCATGCCGATGCGCGCGAGCTGCTTCTCGGCCTCGGCGAACAGGCGCCGCTCCTCGTCGCGATCGAGCCGCAGCATGGCCCGCGTGACGCCCGACGAGGTGCGCAGGTAGCCGCCGAGAGCGACGTTCTCCAGCACCGTCATCTCGGGGATCATCTTCACGTGCTGGAAGGTGCGGCTCATGCCCAGCCGGGCGATCGCGCGCGAGGGCAGGCCGGCCACGTTCCTGCCGCGGAACACGACCTCGCCCGAGGTC
>NZ_DATFAN010000017.1:0-36710 GCF_035254525.1 Ideonella sp.
CCCGAGAACAGCAGCAGCTTCTCGGTCAGCGTGGTCTTGCCCGCGTCGGGGTGCGAAATGATGGCGAAGGTGCGCCGGCGGCGCACGTGCGGCGTGAGGTCGGAGGCCATGGTGTGCAGGAAGGGGGCGCGAGGGCCAACCCGGCATTATCGGCGGTGCGGTCCAACGCGATCCGCGTGGCCCCCTGGCCCGCTGCTTGCACCTGTCGGCCCGATACCCAGGTTTACACGGGCTTCATGCGGCACCAACCTCGCGAACCCAGCATGGGGCTTCGTTCGGCGGCATGCCGTCGTTTCTCCCCTCACGATTCAGGAGCATCGCATGGGCGAACCTGATCATCACGTCTTCTCATCCTCATCGAACCCGGCGGGCGCCGCGCTCGTGCCGCTGTACGTCTCCGGTGTGTTCCGCGAAACGCCGCTGTCATTTCGCGCACAGCTGATCGAGACGCTGATGCGGCCGATGGGCGCCCTCGGCCTGGTCGCGGTCGCCAACGGCGTGTTCGCCGCGGTGCGCCACCGGCACGGCTGGGAGCGGCTGCAGGTCACGCTGGACGACACCGCACGCATCACCGCCGATCAGGTGCTCGAGCTCGCGTCCTATTTGCAGCAAGCCGCGCCGGAGGTGTTCCGCCAGGTCGGCGAGCTGATCAGCAGCCAGCCGGCGGTCGCCAGCGGGGTCAGCGCCGTGCTGCTGCTGCAGCTGCTGCGCATCGGCCGCCGGCGGCGCTGACACCGCCCGTCAGCGGGCGCCCGCGCGGCGCCGCGCCAGCGCGCCGAAGGCCCACGCGGTGGCCAGCGCCGCGAGCACGGCCAGGTGGGCGAGCTGCGGCTGCACGTCGGCCCAGCCGGCGTCCATTTGGTTCACCCGCAGCAGGCCCTGGATGGCCGGGGTCGTCGGCAGCAGCGCGGCGAGCAGGCGCAGCGGGAGCGCCAGCGCCTCGGCCGGCCATGAAAAGCCGGACAGGAAGACCATCGGGATCGAGCTGAACAGCAGCACCTGCATGGCCCGCTCGCGGTCGGCGAAGTGGGCGCCCAGCGCCGTGCCGAGCGCCGCCGCCGCCCAGGCCAGCAGCGCCAGCAGGGCGACCTGCGGCAGCGGGTGCGCCGCGCTGCCGTAGTCGAAGAGCCGGAACGCAGCCTGGAAGAACCAGGCGCCGCTGGCCAGCCCCAGCGTGGCGGCGGCGGCCAGCCGCGGCCACCAGTCGCGCAGCGGGCCGGCGGGGCGGCCCTCGAACCAGCTGCCCACCCACAGCGCGATGGCGATCAGCAGCGTCTGGTGCACGATCAGCACCGCGACCGCGGGCACCACGTAGCTGCCATAACCCTCGCTCGGGTTGTACAGCGCGGCCAGCTGGATCTGGATCGGCGCGCGGCTCGCCGCGGCCTGCAGCCCGCTGGCGCCGCGCGCGCGCAGCTTGCGCAGCTCCACCCCGGCCGAGACCGTGCCGACCGCTTCGGCAAAGCCCGCCAGCACCACCTTGTTGAGCAGGAAGTACGCGCCGTTGCCGACCACCGGCACGACGACCGCCTCGCCGCGCAGCACGTCGCGCCGCAGCGCCGGGGGCAGCAGCGCGTAGCCCTCGATCTCGCCGCGCTGCATCGCGGCCCGGGCCTCGTGCTCGTCGCCGGTCACGAAACTCAGCGCCAGCTTGGGGCTGGCATCGGCATAACGGGCAATCTGCCGTGACAGGCTCGAGTGGTCGGCGTCGACCAGCGCCACCGGCACCCGCGTGGGGGCCTGCTGCAGATAGGGCCAGGGGTAGAAGAACGAATACAGCACCGGCGCCACCAGCGCCAGCAGCAGCACGCCGGGGTCGCGCAGCAGCGCGGCCAGCGTGGCGAAGAACCCGCGCGGCGCCATGCGTGTCATCGGCGCCCCCAGGCGCGGCCGTCGTTGGCCACGCGCGGCAGCAGGACGCGGCACGCCGCTGCGAGCAGCACCAGCGCCGCCAGCAGCGCCGCGGCCGCCGGGGCCGCGCGCCAGCCCGGCGCCCCCATCTGCCAGACGGCCGTCTGCACGGCCAGCACGTGGGTCAGCGGCAGCACCAGCGCCCAGGCCTGGGCGCCGGCCGGCATCGCCAGCAGTGGAAAGCCCACGCCGGCGAAGGCGAAGGCCGGCGCGGTGACGAAACCGGCGGCCGACAAGGCGGTGCGCAGCGAGCGCGCGGCCAGCGCCGCGAAACTGCCGAGCACGAGGTAGACCGCGAGCATCAGCGCGTGCAGGCCGAGCACCGGCCACAGCGGCCCCGCGGGCTGCCAGCCGCGCACGCCGGCGAGCCCGGCCACGAAGACGAGCTGCACGGCGACGAGCGCGGCCCAGGGCGCCAGCCACTTCGCCGCCAGCGCGGCCCAGCCGGCGCCGCCCGCGCTGACCCAGGCGCCCACGGTGCGGTCGCGCAGCTCGCGGCCGACCCCCCAGGCGCCGGCGACCATCGCGAAGATCTGCAGCAGCGCGGGCACCAGCGTCGTGGCCAGGAAGGGCTCATAGTCGAGCGAGGTGTTGTACTGCGCCACCAGCGCGGTGTGCATCGGCTCGAAGGCTGCCCGCGCGCCCAGGGGCGATTCGCCCCGCTTCTCGCGGGTGACGATCTCGACGCCGGCCGACAGCGTGCCGACGACCGATCGCACGTCACGCTGGATCAGGCCCGAGTGGGTGGCGAACTGGGCGTTGTGCAGCAGCGCGGCATGGGCGCCACGGCCGGTCTTCAGGTCACGCGAGAAGCCCGCCGGCAGCCACACGACGGCCATCACCTCGCCGCGCCGCAGCGCGCGCTGCATGGCGGTTTCGTCGTCGAAGCGTTCGGCCAGCCGCAGGCCGGGCGCGGCAGCGAGCCAGCGCGTGAGCTGGCGCGACACGGCGCTGTGGTCGGCGTCGAGCACGCCGATGGCCAGGCCGCGCGGCGTGCCGGCCCAGAACAGGCTCCAGGTCAGCAGCACCGCGGCCAGCGGCACCAGGCTGAACATCAGCCAGTCGGCTGGCCGCCTCGCCCACAGCCGCCGCTCGCGCTGCCAGGCGCGCGCGAAACCGGGCGCCCACTCGCCCATGTCAGGGGGCAGTGGCCGGCAGCGTGACGAGGACGCTCATGCCGGGCCGCATGCCCGCCAGCGGCTGCAGCGGGCGGGCGCGCACCTCGAAGCTGCGCATGTCGTAGCCGGCGCCCGAGCGCGTGGCCCGCCAGGTCGCGAAGTCGGGCAGGGGCGACGAGCCGATGACCTTGAAGCGCACGGCCTGCGGCCCGAGCGCGGGCACCACCGCATCGAACTCTCGGCCCAGCGCGAAGGCCGCGAGCCGGTCCTCGCGCACGTTGAACAGGGCCCAGTGGTCGGCCAGGTCGACCAGCGTGACCACCGGCACGCCGGCGGGCGAGAGCTCGCCGACCTTGGCCAGCACCTTGGCCACCTCGCCGGCCACCGGGCTGGCCAGCGTGGTCTCGGCGCGCGCGGCCTCGACCTCCTGCACCACGCCGGCCACCTGGCGCGCCTGCGCCGCCGCGGCGGCCTGGTCCTCGCGCCGGGCACCCGATTCGACCATGTCCAGCTGGGCCCTGGCGGCGCGGGTCTGGCCCTCGGCCGCGCGCAGGTTGGCCTCGGCCTCGTCGCGCCGCTGCGCGGCCAGCAGGCCTTCCTTGAACAGGTTGTCGGCGCGCTGGAAGCCCTTGGCCGCGAGGTCCTGCGCGACGACGGCGCGCTCCCACTGGGCCCGGGCCATGCGGATCTCCTCGCCGCGGGCGCCGTGCTTGGCCTTGTCGGCCACGGCCTGGGCGGCATCGCGCGCGCCGGTCGCCTGGGCCAGCTTGGCCGACACCTCCGGGCTGTCGACGCGCACCAGCAGCGCGCCGGGCGCGACCTTCTGGCCTTCCTGCACCGCCACCTCGGCGATGCGGCCGGTGATCTTCAGCGCCACGTCGGTCTCGCGCGCTTCCAGCATGCCCTGGATCTGCTCGGCCTGCGGCCGGCTGCCCTGCCACAGGCCCCAGGCGACGAGGGCCAGCAGGCCCAGGCCGGCCGCGCCGGCAAGGATGCGTTTCATGTTCATGGCGTGATGCGAATGTCGGCGTGGGCCAGGGCGTCGGCGAATCGCCCGGGCTGGCCGCAGGCCTCGTACAGGCCGGCCAGCGCGGTGACGTAGTCGTAGGCCGCCTGCGCGCGCTCGGTCTGCACCTTGGCCAGGTTGGTGTCGGCGTCGATGCGCTCCAGCGGCGTGCTGGTGCCTTCGCGCAGGCCGATGCTGCGCAGGTGGACGATCTCTTCGGCCAGCGCCACGCCGGTCTGCATCGACAGGTAGGCCTGGCGTGCCTGCTCGGCGGCGCGCCATTGCCGCTCGACCAGCAGCGCGATGTCGGCGCGGGCCTGGGCATCGGTGTGGCGGGCCTGCTCGACCTGCGCCTGCGAGGCGGCATCGAGGGCGCCGCGGTCGAGCGAGGTGTACAGCGTCCAGCGTGCGCCGATGCCGGCGGCCCAGTTGGCCCGGTCGCCTTCACGCAGGTCGCGCTGGGCGAAGGCGAAGACCTGCGGCCGGCGCAGGCCGGCGCTGGCTTCGTGCAGCCGCTCGGCCTGGGCCTTCTTCGCCTCGACCTTGGCCAGGCCGGGGTGCGACATCAGCGCCTGGGCGAGGAACTCGTTCAAGGGCGGCAGCGGCGCCGATTGCACGAACAGCGGCGAGCTCGGCAGCACGGGCTGCGCGCTGACCAGCGTGCTGGCCAACGCGCGTTGCGCCAGCTCGGCGTCGCTGGCCGCCTTGCTGGCGTTGCGGCGGGCCTCCTCCAGCGCCGCGCTGGCCTGCAGCCGCTCGACCCGCGCGATGGCGCCGTTGGCCAGCAGCTTCTCTGCCGCGCGGTCGTGCTGCTCGACGGTGGCCAGCGCCTGCGCGCGCAGCGCGGCGGCGCGGCGCGCCAGTTGCGCGCCGAAGTAGCGCTGCACCAGCACCGTGGAAAGTTGATCTTCGGTCTGGCGCTCGTCGGCCTGGGCCTCGGCCTGCTGCGCGCCGGCGAAGCCGCGCACCGCGTCCGCGGCGCCGCCGAGGTAGAGGGGCGCCACCGCGCTCACGGTGCCCGTTCCCACGTGGCCGCGGGTCTGGTAGTCGTAGCTGGTCGGCAACTGCACCGGCGGCAAGGGCACGGGCAGTTGGGCGGCGAGTTGGCCCAGGCTGTCGCTCAGGCCGCTGGTGTCGACGCTCAACACACCGCGGTAGGACGCCCAGGCGCCGGACAGGCTCACCGTCGGGCCGCCGAAGCCGCTCAGGGCCTCGGCCTGCCGGGCTTTGCTGCGCGTGCCCGCGCGGGCCGCGGCCAGGCGCTCGGAGCCTTGCTGCAGCTGCTGCCAGGCCGCGCCGAAGTCGAGCGCGACCGGTTCGGCCGGGGCCTGGGCGCCGGCGGGTGACGCCAGCAGGGCGAGGGTCAGGGCGGCCGCGGCGGCGGCCGATGCGCGGAGTCGGGCAATCACGGCCGCGAGTATCTCAGCGGCCGCGTGGTCGGCTGATCAGTCCTCCAGCAGGCTGCGCAGCATCCAGGCGGTCTGCTCGTGCACGGTCAGCCGCTGGGTCAGCAGGTCGGCGGTCGGCTCGTCGCCGGCCTTGTCGGCCAGCGGGAAGATGCCGCGCGCCGTTCGTGCGACGGCCTCGTGGCCCTCGACGAGGATGCGCACCATCTCGAGCGCCTTCGGCGGCGTGGCGGGCGCGTCCTTCAGCGAGCTGAGCTTGCCGAACTGGCCGTAGCTGCCCGGCGCCGGGTGGCCGAGCGAGCGGATGCGCTCGGCGATCGGGTCGACCGCGGCCCACAGCTCCGTGTACTGGGCCATGAACATCGCGTGCAGCGTGTTGAACATCGGCCCGGTCACGTTCCAGTGGAAGTTGTGGGTGGTCAGGTACAGCGTGTAGGTGTCGGCCAGCAGCCTGGACAAGCCGCCGGCGATGGCGGCGCGGTCCTTCTCGCTGATGCCGATGTTGATCTGCAAGGCGGCATTGCCGCCGTTCGTCTTCTTGGCCATGGTTCGTTCCTGGAAAGGGCTCGGGCGATTCGGTCCCGCATGGCGCGATAGTAGGAGATGGCTATTAGGCGGTCCAATTCAATTGGACTATGCTAACGATAGCGTTGGTTCGAAGGCTCAGCCGGTCAGCCGCTTCGCGCCCGGCAGTTCGCAGGCGTACACGGCATTGCGCAGCGCGGCGATCGCTTCGTAGCGGGTGAAGCTCTTGCGCCAGGCCAGCACCACGCGGCGGCTTGGCACCGGCTCGGCGAAGGGGATGAACACCAGGTGCGCCTGCGGCTCGCGCGGCACCGACAGCGCCGGCACCACCGTCACCCCCATGCCGGAGGCGACCATGTGCTTGATGGTCTCGAGCGACGAGCCTTCGAAGCTCTTCTTGATGCCCTCGGCGTCGCTGGAGAAGCGCGCGAACTCGGGGCAGACCTCGAGCACGTGATCGCGAAAGCAGTGGCCGGTGCCCAGCAGCAGCATGGTCTCGCGCTTGAGCTCCTCGGAGGTGATGGTCTTGCGCGCGGCCAGCGGGTGGTTGCGCGGCACCGCGGCCATGAAGGGCTCGTCGTACAGCGGCGCGATCGCCAGCCCGTTGTCGGGGAAGGGCTCGGCCATGATGGCGCAGTCGAGCTCGCCGGTGCGCAGCATGTCCAGCAGCTTGACGGTGAAGTTCTCCTGCAGGATCAGCGGCATCTGCGGCACGTGCTCGATCGCGTTCTTCACCAGCTCGGGCAGCAGGTAGGGGCCGATCGTGTAGATGATGCCCAGGCGCAGCGGGCCGGCCAGCGGGTCCTTGCCACGCTTGGCGATCTCGCGGATGCCCTGGGCCTGCTCGATCACCTGCTGCGCCTGGCGCACGATCGATTCGCCCAGCGGGGTCATCGTGACTTCGTTGCTGCCGCGCTCGAAGATCTTGACGTCGAGCTCCTCTTCGAGCTTCTTGATCGCGACCGACAGCGTCGGCTGCGAGACGAAACAGGCCTCGGCGGCACGGCCGAAATGGCGCTCGCGGGCGACGGCGACGATGTAGCGCAGCTCTGTAAGCGTCATTCAGGGATTGTGCCCCCACGCCCCCTTCCGGGGGCTGCCCCCCGAGGGGGCTCGCGCAGCGGACCGGCCAAGCCGGATCCGCGCACGCCCTGGATGGGACGGCCCGCTTCCGCGGGCCTCGTTGGTGTGGCTACGGCCGATTGACGGCGGTCCAGGCGGCGCCGACGCCGATGGCTTCGGCCGAGCCGACGCCATACAGGTCTTCAGCGGCCTTCACGGTGTCGAGCCGGGCCTTGGCGAAGGTCTCGGTCGGGGTCATGTAGACCGTCAGGGCGCGGTACCAGATCTTCTCGGCCTTGGTGCGGCCGATGCCGGTGACCGTGCCGGTGCCGCTGGCCACGCGGGTGTTGCCGGCCACGCAGGTCTTGCTCGGCACGCCGTTGGTCGTGCCCTCGGACAGCAGGTACATGAAGTGGTTGGCCACGCCCGACGAGTAGTGCACGTCGAGGTTGCCGACGCCGTTGTACCAGCAGTCCGACGAGGCGCCGTCCTTGCTCGGCTGGATCATGTAGCGCAGCGCCGAGCCCGGCGTGTTGTACAGCTTCTCGCCGATGTCCCAGTCGGGCGTGTCGTTCGCGTTGTTGGCGTAGAACTCGGTCATCGTGCCGAAGATGTCCGAGGTGCCTTCGTTCAGGCCACCCGATTCGCCCGAATAGATCAGCCCGGCGGTGCGCGAGGTCACGCCGTGGCTCATCTCGTGGCCGGCCACGTCGATCGACACCAGCGGGTTGAAGAAGCTGCCGTCGCCATAGGTCATGCAGAAGCAGCTGTCGCTCCAGAACGCGTTGTCGTAGTTGAACGAGTAGTGCACGCGCGAGCGGGCGCCCCTGCCGTCGTCGGCGATGCCGTTGCGGCCGTGGATGTTCAGGTAGTAGTCCCAGGTCATGTTCTGGCCGTAGGCGGCGTCGGCGGCCACCGTCTCGTTGTCGGTCTCGGCGTTGTTGCCCCAGACGTTGTTCTTGGCCTTGTACGTGTACTCGGCCGACGTCGTGTGCCTCATGTCGACCAGGTAGTGCTTGCCGCGCGTCACGTCCTTCAGGACGTACTTGCCGGTGGCGGGCTTGAAGACGTCGTGCAGCGCCACGTCGCCCGCGTACAGTGTCTTGCCGGTGCCGATGTCGTCGGCGGTGTGGATGTCGTCCCAGCGGTCGAGCACGCGGCCGCCGGCGCCGATGATCAGGTGCGCTTCGCTCGGGGTGCCGTTGGCCTGCACGCCCTTGACCAGCACGTCCCAGGCGAGCTGCGGTGCTGCGTCGCGTGCATAGACGACGAGCTGCGCCGAGTGCACCTGGCCGTCGCGGTGCGGGAACGCGGCCAGGGCCCTGGCGCTGGCGTCGCGCGAGTTCATGGCGGGCTTGGTGTCCAGCGCGATGCGCTGGGCCAGCGAGACCGACACGTCGCGGAACTGGCCGTTCGGGGCCAGGTGCACGACGAAGTCGCCGCCGATGACGCGCAGGCCCTTGTACTGGCGGGCGAAGCGCACGTGGGTGCTGCCGTCGGCGTCGGTGATCAGGTCGCGGGCGGCGAAGCTGTCGCCGGCCGAGACCTGCGCGGGCGCCGCCGCGGCGCCCTTCAGGTGAGCCAGCGCGCGCTGGACGGCGGGGTGGTCGGCCGCCGGGGTGGCAGCCTGGGCAGCGAGGGCGGCGCACACGCCGAAGATGGCGACAACCGCGCGCTGGACCGAAGACATGGTGAACGACATCGAGGGTCTCCTGGAGTGACTGGTGTGGCCCGCGTGCGCCGCGCAGGCGGCGCGTTGGAGGGGTTCCCGAATGTCGGTGCCGGGATCACCCGGCGGCCATCCCGAAGATTGGGGGGCGCACCCGCTCGATCTGATGGAGGTCAACAGTTGGCGATTCCGCCGGGCCGGTCCTCAGGCTCTTAAGAATTCGGCCTGCCGGCCCAGCCAGCGCGCCACCTGCGCCTCGGCCGCCGCGGGGTGCACGTCCAGCAGCCACGGCGCCACGCGGCGCGCCTGGGCCAGCAGCGGCGCGTCCTCGGCCAGATCGGCGAAGCGCAGCAGTGCGTCGCCCGACTGGCGTGCGCCCATGAACTCGCCGGGGCCGCGGATCTCCAGGTCGCGCCGTGCGATCTCGAAGCCGTCCTGGGTCTCGGCCATCGCCCGCAGGCGCTGCTTGCCGCTGTCGGACAAGGGTGACGAGTACATCAGCACGCAGGCGCTGGCCACGGTGCCGCGGCCGACGCGGCCGCGCAGCTGGTGCAGCTGCGCGAGGCCGAAGCGCTCGGCGTGCTCGACCACCATCAGGCTGGCGTTGGGCACGTCGACGCCGACCTCGATCACCGTGGTGGCGACGAGCACGGCGGTCTCGCCGGCCTTGAAGCGCGCCATCACGGCCGCCTTCTCGGCCGCCTTCAGCCGGCCGTGGATCAGGCCGACCTCGTGGCCGGGCAGCGCGGCGGCGAGCTGGGCCTGCGTCTCGGTGGCGTTGCGCAGCTCGGCCAGCGGCTTGCCGCGGCCGCCGCCGGCCGGCGGCTGGCCATCATCTTCCATCGCCTCGACCAGCGGGCAGACCCAGTAGACCTGCTGGCCGGCCGCCACCGCGTCGCGGATGCGGCCGATCAGCTCGTCGCGCCGGTGGTCGGCGATCAGCTTGGTCACGATCGGCGTGCGGCCGGGCGGCAGCTCGTCGATCGTCGAGACCTCGAGGTCGGCGAAGTAGGTCATCGCCAGCGTGCGCGGGATCGGCGTCGCGCTCATCATCAGCAGGTGCGGCTCGAGGCGGACGGCCGCGTCGTCGGGACTCGCCGCCTCGAGCTTGTGCCGCAGCGCCAGGCGCTGCGCGACGCCGAAGCGGTGCTGCTCGTCGACCACCGCCAGGCCGAGGCGGGCGAACACCACGTCGTGCTGGATCACCGCGTGCGTGCCGACGACCAGCGCCGCCTCGCCGCGCGCGACCGCCTCGAGCGCCCGCGCCCGTGCCTTGCCGCGCTGGCTGCCGGTCAGCCAGGCGACCTGCACGCCCAGCGGCGCGAGCCACTGCACCAGCTTCGCGAAATGCTGCTCGGCCAGGATCTCGGTCGGCGCCATCAGCGCGCACTGCCAGCCGGCGTCGATCGCCACCGCGGCGGCCAGCGCCGCGACCACCGTCTTGCCGGCGCCCACGTCGCCTTGCAGCAGCCGATGCATCGGCCGGCCGGCGCCCAGGTCGCTGGCAATCTCGTGCGTCACGCGCCGCTGCGCGCCGGTCAGCGCGAACGGCAGCGCGGCAAGCAGCCGTTCGTGCAAGCCGCCGGCGCGCGCCGCCAGCACCGGCGCCGCGTGCTGCGCGCGCTCGCGCCGGGCCTGGGCCTGGGCCAGCTGCTGGGCCAGCAGCTCCTCGAACTTCAACCGCTGCCAGGCCGGGTGGCTGTGGTCTTCGAGCGTGGCCAGCGGCGTTGCTGGAGGCGGGTGGTGCAGGAACTGCAGCGCCTCGCGCAGCGGCGGCAGGCCCGCCGGCACGACGCCGGCGGGCAGCAGCTCGGCCAGGTGCGCCCGCTGCAGGCCCGAGGCCACCGCCTTGCGCAGGTAGGCCTGCGGCAGCGCGGCGGTGCTGGGGTAGACCGGCGTCAGCGCCGCGGCCAGCGGGGTGCCGGGCTCCACCGCCTTGAACTGCGGGTGGATCATCTCGCGGCCGAAGAAGCCGCCGCGCAGCTCGCCGCGCGCGCGCACCCGCACGCCGGGCTGCAGCGCCTTCTGGTGGGAAGGGTAGAAGTGCACGAAGCGCAGCACCAGCGCCTCGCCGGCCTCGTCTTCCAGCCGCACGACGAGCTGGCGCCGGGGCCGGAACTCGACCCGCGCATCGCGCACGATGGCCTCGACCTGCACCGTGCTGCCGGGCTGGGCTTCGGCCAGCGGGGTCAGGCGGGTCTCGTCCTCGTAGCGCAGCGGCAGGTGCAGCGCGAGCGCGATCGGCGTCGTCAGGCCCAGCGTCTCCAGCGCCCGCGCCGGGCCGGACTTCGGCGAGGCGGCGGCAGGCGGCAAAGCGGCGGGCATGCGGGCGATTGTCACTGGCGAGAAAGGAGCCTGGGCACACCGGTTGCGACAGTCGGTGACTGCTGCTTGCGTCTGCTCACGAACCCTGAGGCGAGCGCGGCCGAAATAGCGGGACAATCCGGCCGGCCGAATTCCCGGCCCTCCCGTTGCCCGCTCGCTGCCACCCGCTGACCACCATGCGTTTTGCTGTTCGACTGCTTGTGCTGATCACCGCCGTGCTGGGGCTGGGCGTGGCCTTCGCCTGGGCCTGGGACCGCTCGGATGCCCGCGCCCAGGCCGGTACGCAACCGGCCGCCCAGATGCCGGAGCACGCGCCGGCCGACGCGCCGCGCTGATGAATCGGTAGCGTCGGCAGGGAACCTGGCGCCCGTTCGCGGGCCTAATCCAGGCATGCCGATTGCTGCGACCCGCGGTCCGGCGTGGAACAATTCAGGCCAACAGTTCTTGAAGGCCGGTGAAGCCTTTAGGTCATGCCCGCTTTCACATCGCGCCCCTACACCCTCGCCGACTTCGATTTCGTGCTGCCCGGCGAGTTGATCGCCCAGCACCCCAGCCCCGAGCGCAGCGCCTCGCGCCTGCTCGACGGGTGTGGTGAACGCCCGGTCGACCGGGTGTTTCGCGAGTTGCCCAACCTGCTCACCCCGGGCGACCTGATTGTCTTCAACGACACCCGTGTCATCAAGGCCCGGCTGCTGGGCGAAAAGCCGACCGGCGGGGCGGTCGAGGCGCTGGTCGAGCGGGTCCTGCCGGATGTGCCGGGCGGGCCGCCGCACCAGGTGCTGGCGCACCTGCGGGCCAGCAAATCGCCCAAGGCGGGCAGCACGGTGCGCTTCGGCCTCGCGCCATCGTCGCTGGCCGAGGGCTTCGACGCCGAGGTGCTGGGCCGCACCGGGCCGGACGATTCGCTGTTCCGCCTGCGCTTCCCGGCCGACCCGTTCGCGCTGCTGCAGCAGTTCGGCCACGTGCCGCTGCCGCCCTACATCACGCACACCGACGAGCCGGAGGATGCCGAGCGCTACCAGACGGTGTTCGCCGAGCGTCCCGGCGCGGTGGCCGCGCCGACCGCCTCGCTGCACTTCGACGAGGGCGTGCTGGCCGCGCTGGCCGCGCGCGGGGTGGCCAGCGCACGCGTCACGCTGCACGTCGGCGCCGGCACCTTCCAGCCGGTGCGCAGCGAGAACCTGGCCGAGCACCGCATGCACAGCGAGTGGTTCGAGGTGCCCGAGGCCACCGTCGAGGCCGTCGCCCGCGCGCACGCGAGCGGCCGCAAGGTGGTCGCGGCCGGCACCACGACGCTGCGCGCGCTCGAATCCGCCGCCCTGCGCTCGCCCGGCGAGGGGCTGACGGCGGCCCAGCGCGGCGAGACCGACATCTTCATCACGCCGGGCTTCCGCTTCCAGGTGGTCGACCGGCTGGTCACCAACTTCCACCTGCCCAAGAGCACGCTGATGATGCTGGTCAGCGCCTTCGCCGGCCATGACCACGTGATGGCGCTGTACCGCCACGCCATCGAGGCACGCTACCGCTTCTTCAGTTACGGCGACGCGATGTTGTTGGATCGCGTTCGCGGCGCTGCATGAACCCGGTCGACGCCGATACGGGCGACGGCGAGCCGCCCGTGGGCGAGAAGCACTTGCGCCAGTGGCGCGAGTTGCTGACGCGGCTGAACGTGACGCTGCAGGAACCGCACGCCAGCGGCCTGGAGACGAGCATCCGCGGCATCGCGAGCGATCTCGCTGCGTTGGTTCAGGCCGACCCCGACATGGCGCAAGCCCTGCTCGTGCACCCGGAGCTGTGCGAGCCTTATCCGTACAGCGTGGCGCACTCGGCCCACGTCGCGGCGACCTGGGCGCTGCTGGCGCTGCGCCAGGACGGCGCAGCGCCGGAATCGCTGACCGTGCCCCTGTGCGCGGCCTTGACGATGAACCTGGCGATGCTGTCGCTGCAGGACCGGCTGGCCGACCAGGAAGCGCCGCCGAAGCCGGCGCAGCGCGACCTGCTGCGCGAGCACCCGGTGCAAAGCGCGGCGATGCTGCGCCACAGCGGCATCACCGAGCCCTTGTGGCTCGCGATGGTCGAGCAGCACCACGAGGAGCCCGGCGGTGGCGGCTACCCGGCCCGGCTGCCCGAGCCGCTGCCCGAGGCGCAGCGGCTGCGCATGATCGACGTCTACTGCGCCTGCTTCGGCTCGCGCGCCCGGCGCCACCCGATGCTGCCGGACCTGGCCGCGCGACGCCTGTTCCAGCAGCATGCGACCGACCCGACGGCGCTCGCGCTGGCCAAGGAGTTCGGCCTGTACCCGCCTGGCACCGTGGTGCGCCTGGCCTCGCTCGAGCTCGCGCTGGTCGTGCGGCGCGGCGCGGCGGCCAACGCGCCGATCGCCATCGCCTTGCAGAACCCCAACGGCGAGCCCCGCGCCACGCCCGCGCAGCGCGACACCAGCCAGCCCGCCTTCGCGGTGGTGGCCGCCGTGACGCCGGCGCTGCTGCGCGTGCGCATTCCCTGGGTGCAGCTCTTCACCCTGTACTGAGCTGAGGTCCCTGCCGGCCTGCCGTTGTGGCAGCCTGGAGCAGGCCGTGGTGCCCGCGCTGAACCGGCCTGGAGCGCGCTGCTCCATCCTGGCAAAACGCCGGGGCCGCTTGATTTGGCGCAAGCGGGCGCCGCCGGTGCTGCCTATGGTGGGCTCAAGTCATCACCACACAGGAGCCCTCGATGAAACGCTTCCCACGCCTTTCGCGTCTTTCGCGCGGCCTGTTGGCCGGCACCGCCGTGCTCGCCGCGCTGGCCAGCGCCGCCCCGGCGCGCGCCGGCTCGAACGACGCCGCCATGCTCGCGCTGGCCTCGCACAGCGGCTGCATGACCTGCCACCACATCGACCCGGGCGGCAAGGGCCCGGACGGCCTGCCGCCGGTCGGCCCGGCCTGGCGCGACGTCTCGGACAAATACGCCGGCCAGCGCGGCGCCGAAGACAGGCTCACCGCCACCGTGCTCGGCGGCTCGAACCCCTACCTCAGCCACTGGAAGGGCCAGGCCAGCGGCCTGGCGATGCCGCCCAACCAGGTCGCGATCAGCGAGGCCGACGCGCGAAGACTGGTGAAGTGGATCCTCGCACTCGGCCCCACGAAGTAGACCGCACCGGGGCCGGGCGACAATCCGCCCCATGCTCCAGTTCGACCTTCTGGCCACCGAGGGCCTGGCCCGGCGCGGCCGCCTGACGCTGAACCACGGCGTCGTGCAGACGCCGATCTTCATGCCGGTCGGCACCTACGGCACCGTCAAGGGCGTGCTGCCGCGCTCGCTCACCGACATGGGCGCGCAGATCATCCTCGGCAACACTTTCCACCTGTGGATGCGCCCGGGGCTGGACGTGATCCGCAGCTTCGGCGGCCTGCACCGCTTCGAGGGCTGGACCAAGCCGATCCTGACCGACTCCGGCGGCTTCCAGGTCTGGAGCCTCGGCGAGATGCGCAAGATCAGCGAGCAGGGGGTTCACTTCGCCTCGCCGGTCAACGGCGACAAGCTGTTCCTGACGCCCGAGATCAGCATGCAGATCCAGACCGTGCTGAACTCGGACATCGTGATGCAGTTCGACGAGTGCACGCCCTACGAAACCAAGGGCCACCTGACGACCGAAGGCGAGGCCCGCGCGTCGATGGAGCTCAGCCTGCGCTGGGCGCGGCGCTCGCAGGCCGAGTTCACTCGGCTGCAGAACCCCAACGCGCTGTTCGGCATCGTGCAAGGCGGCATGTTCGAGCACCTGCGCGAGGAATCGCTCAACCAACTGGTCGAGCTGGACCTGCCGGGCTACGCGATCGGTGGCGTCTCCGTCGGCGAGCCGAAGGACGAGATGCTGCGCATCATGGCGCACACGCCGCACCGGCTTCCCAGCCACAAGCCGCGCTACCTGATGGGCGTGGGCACGCCGGAGGACCTGGTCGACGGCGTCGCCTGCGGCGTCGACATGTTCGACTGCGTCATGCCCACCCGCAACGCGCGCAACGGCCACCTGTTCACCCGCTACGGCGACCTGAAGATCCGCAACGCGCGCCACAAGAGCGACGAGCGCCCGATCGACGAAAGCTGCCGCTGCTATGCCTGTGCGGGCGACGGTGCGGGCGCCGGCGGCTTCAGCCGCGCCTACCTGCACCACCTCGAGCGCTGCGGCGAGATGCTCGCGCCGATGCTGGCGACCATCCACAACCTGCACTACTACCTGAACCTGATGCAGGAGATCCGCGACGCGCTCGACGCCGGCCGCTTCGCCGACTTCCGCGCCCGCTTCGCGGCCGAGCGCGCGCGGGGCGTCTGACAAGCGAGCCGCGCGGTGCGCACCCTGATCCGCGTGCTCGCCTGGCCGCTGAAGTGGCTGCTGGCACTGGTCATCCTGTTCGAGGAGTGGGGCTGGGAGCCGCTGCAGCGCGCGCTGGCACGCATCGGCCAGTGGCCGGGCTTTCGCTGGATCGAAGGCCGTGTGCGCCGGTTGCCGCCCTACGCCGCGCTGCTGCTGTTCGCGCTGCCGGCCCTGGCGCTGCTGCCGGTCAAGCTGCTGGCACTGTGGCTGATTGGCCAGGGCCGCGCCCTGCTCGGCGCGCTGGTGATCGTGCTCGCCAAGCTCGTCGGCACCGCGATCGTCGCGCGCCTGTTCACGCTGACCCAGCCGGCGCTGATGCGCCTGGCCTGGTTCGCAAGCGGCTATGCCCGCTGGGCGGCCTGGAAGGAGGCGCTGCTCGCCTGGGCGCGCGCCTCGGCCGCCTGGCGCGCGGCCCGCGCGCTGCGCTTGCGCCTGCGCGCGCAGTGGCGGCGTTGGCGAGCCGCACGGAGCTGAGGGCTTGGATGCCTCCCTGACCGCGTCGCTGGACCTGCTGCTGCGCGGCGCGCTGGTGGCCCTGCTGCTGGCATTGGCCGTCGCGCTGGTGCGCGGGCGCCCGTGGGCGACGGCGGCCCGCGCCGGCGCCTCGCTGGCGCTCGGGCTTGCGCTCGCGACCCTGGGGAACGCGCCCGCGTTGGCGCCGGCCTGGCCGCTGGCCGCGCGCTCGGCGGCGGCCGGCCTGGCCAGCGGCAACGCGGTGCTGTTCGGCGTGTTCTCGCAGGCGCTGTTCGACGACGCGGCGCGCTGGCGGGCCTGGCATGGCCTTGCCTGGGCCGCGGTGGCCGGGCTGTCGGCCACCGCCTGCGCGGGCGCCTGGGCCGGGGGCCCGGCCGGCGCGACGATCGCCGAGGCGTTGCGCTGGGTGCCGGTGGCCTGCGTGGCCTGGGCCATCGGTGCGGCGCTCGCCCACTGGCGCGACGACCTGGTCGAGCGCCGGCGCCGGCTGCGCGCCTTCGTCGTCGTGGCCGGCAGCGCCTACACGCTCGGCATGCTGTGGCTGCGCTGGCATTCGCCGCAAGGGCGCCTGTCGGCCGTCCAGGCCAGCCTCGACACCATGCTGCTGCTGGCGATCACCGCGACGCTGGCCGCCGGCCTGCTGCGGCTGCGCGCGAGCGAGTTGTTTGCGCCGCTGGTTGTGGCCCGGCCACCCCTGGCGATCGGGCCGGTGGGGCCCGACGATGTGGAACGCGCCGATCGAGCCGACAGCGGCGATCGCGCCGATGCGCCCGACGCCGCCGACCAGGCGACCGCCGCCGCCCTGCAGCGCCTGATGGCCGACGAGCGGCCGCACCGCGACGAGGGACTGACGCTGGCCGCCCTGGCCGGCCGCCTGGGCGTGCCCGAGTACCGGCTGCGCCGGGTCATCAACCGGCATCTCGGCCACCGCAACTTCAGCGCCTTCGTCAACGGCCATCGCCTGGCCGAGGCCAAGGCCGCGCTGGCCGACCCGGCCCGGCGCGGGTTGCCGGTGCTCACGATCGCGCTGGAGGCGGGCTTCCAGTCCATCGGCCCGTTCAACCGCGCCTTCAAGGCCGATACCGGCCTGACCCCCACCGAATTCCGCCAGCGCGCCCTGGCCGAAGCCTGAAAACCCTCGCCGATTCCTGCAATCGGCCACCGGCCCACAGGTTTCGGCCAGACGCCGCCCGGCGTGTCGATGACCATGCGCGCCGAACGGGGGCCGTCGCCCCCGGTGCAGGAGTGCACCCATGACCCTCGTGCGAGGCCTGCCGGGCCTGCTTGTCCTGACCAGCCTGCTGGCCGGTTGCGCCGACCTGCCGCCGGTGCGCGCTGTGCGGATCGCGACGGCCAGCGTGAGCGAGGTGATGTGCAACGCGGCCTTCGTGCAGCACCTGGACCCGCAACGGGCCTACGAAGACGAGTTACGCCCGGCCGGCGGCATGGGCCTGATCGCCTGGGGCCTGCACAGCGAGGTGGATGCCGCGCGGCACGAGGTGCGCACGACCTTCGCCGGCCGGGCGCTGGGACGCGCGGCGTGGCGCGAAGGCGGTGGCTGCACGGTGATGCACGGCGAAGGCGACCTGCCGACGGCCCACCCGCCGGGTGCCCGCCCGGCGGCCGATGGGCCCGACCCCTTCCCCGGCCTGGCGCAGCCGGCCCCGATAGCCGCCGCCGACCCGCGCCTGGCCGCCGCGGTGGATGCCGCCTTTGCCGAGGACGAAGGCGCCACGCCGCGCCGCACGCAGGCGGTGCTGCTGGTGCAGCACGGCCGCATCCTGGCCGAGCGCTACGCGGCCGACGTGGCACCCGACACGCCGCTGTCCGGCCACTCGATCAGCAAGTCGGTCGTGCATGCGATGGTCGGCATCCTGGCGCGCCAGGGCCGGCTCGATCCCGACGCGCCGCTGGGCCTGCCCGCGTGGTCGGCGCCGGGTGACCCGCGCGCCGAGATCACGCCCAACCTGCTGCTCGCCAACGCCAGCGGCCTGCCCTGGGACGAAGCCGCGCGCGGTTGGGACGACGCGACCCGCATGTGGCACATCGAGCCCGACCCCGCGGCCTACGCGATGGGCGTGCCGGCCCAGACGCCTCCCGGCGCCTGCTTCGCCTACAGCAACGCAGGCTGGACGGTGCTCTCGCGCGTGATCCGCGACCTGAACGGCGGTACCGCCGACGGCTTCAACACCTTCGCCGAGCGCGAGCTGCTGGGCCCGCTGGGCATGCGGCACACGGTGCTGACGCTGGACGCGACCGACACCCCGATGGGGGCCAACCTGTTCCATGCGAGCGCGCGCGACTGGGCGCGCATCGGCCTGCTGTACCTGAACGACGGGGTGGTGAACGGTCGGCGTCTGTTGCCCGAGGGTTGGGTGCGCGACGCGCGCCGGCCGACGCTGGACGCCGGCTACGGCCGCGGCTTCTGGCTCAACCACCGGCACGACCGACATCCGCTGCCCGGCCGCTGGGGCCTGCCCGGCGCGCCAGCCGAGGCCTACTTCGCGCGCGGCTACCTCGGCCAGTTCATCGTCATCGTGCCCAGCCTGGACCTGGTCGTCGTGCGGCTGGGCATCAGCTACCGGCCGGGCGGCGACGTGGACACGGTGGGCCGGCTCGTCGGCGAGGTGGCAGCCGCCTTGCGGCCTTCGTGAAAGCGGTCGAGCTCGGTGCGCAGCGCGGCCAGCGTCAGCGCGCGCTCGTCGCGGTAGAAGAGGTTGTGGCTCTCGAACGGGATCATGCGGCCGTCCGGTTGGGCGAAGTGGATGCAGCTCTTCTTCAGCGCGCGGATGTCCAGCCCCCGCGCGTCCATGAACTGCACGATCAGCACGCGGAACACGCGCCGGTAGTCCAGCTCGGCCGGCGCGGCGATCTTCGGCAGGCAGCACATCAGCTCGGACAGGCACGACGCCTGGGATTCGGGCGAGTGGTTGGTCGAGAAGAGCTTGAACACCTGATCCTTCAGGCTCGCGTCGCGCTCGAAGACGATGGTGTTGCCGGCCGCTTCGACGAGCGTGCGTGGGTCGAGGTAGCGCGTCAGCGGCTGTAGCGCGCCGTCCGCGCCGCGCAGCGCATAGGCCATCGCCAGGGTGTCGGGGTTGCAGGGTACCGGCACCACGTCTTCCGCGCTGAACAGGCCCGATTGTTCGACGATGCGGCGCCTGATCTCGCTCACCGTCAGGCGGTGCCGGCCTGCGTCGTAGGCCTCGTTGCGACCGGCGTCCTGCACCGGCTGCAGCGTCACGCCGCGCACGCAGGGCTGCGCCGCGGCGAAGCGGATGACCTCGCCGATCTCTTCGTCGTTGACGCCGCGCTTGACCGTCATCACCAGCGTGGTCGAGAGGTTCAGCGCGTTGAGCTTGTCGAGCGCCTCCTGCCGCACGCGGCGCAGGTCGGCGCCGCGCAGGTCCATCAGCGGCGCGCGCTGCAGCGAATCGAACTGCAGGTAGATCTCGAAGGCCGGCGCGTACGTTGCGAGGCGCTCGGCGAAGCCCGGCTCCTGGGCGATGCGGATGCCGTTGGTGTTGAGCATCAGGTGGCGGATCGGCCGCGCCTTGGCCGCATCGAGGATCTCGAACAGCTGCGGGTGCAGCGTGGGCTCGCCGCCGCTGATCTGCACCACGTCGGCCTGGCCCTCGCTCGCGACGACGGCGTCGAGCATCGCCAGCACCTCGTCGAACGAGCGGTGCGTCAGCCGCTCCGGGCCCGAGGCGGCGTAGCAGGTCGGGCAGCGCAGGTTGCAGTGGTCGGTGATCTCGACGATGGACAGGCAGCTGTGCTGCATGTGGTCGGGGCACAGGCCGCAGTCGTAGGGGCAGCCGTGGCGCATCTCGGTGCCGAAGCGTTGCGGCATCTCGGGGTGCTTGACGAAGACCTCGCGGCCGAGCCGGTAGTAGGCGACGTCGTCACTCATCAGCACGCGCTCGGTGCCGTGCACGGGGCACCACTTGTCCATCCACACCTTGTCGTCCTTGAAGACGATCTTGGCCTCGACCTGGCGCAGGCAGGTGGTGCACACGCTTTGCGTCGTGTCGTAGAAGAGGTAGGGGCGGGTCTTGCGGTCGCTCATGCCGATGCGGGCCTTCGAGAGGGGAGACAACGCGCCGCACGCCACACCAGCGGCGCATACAACGCCAACGCGACCAGGCACACCCATTGGATGCCGGACAGGCCGAGCGGGTAGGGCATGCGCACCGGCTTCAGGCCATCGCTCACGAGCCGCCACGCGAGGTAGGCGGCGAGGAAGAGCTTGAACTGCAGCCCGGGCACGACCGCCAGCCGGGCGCGCGAGCGCCACAGCCACGCCGCGAGCCCGAGCAGGAAGGCGATCTCGTACAGCGGTGATGGATGGCGCGCGACGCCGTCGCCGAGGTCCACGCCCCAGGGCAGGCTCGTCGGCAGGCCGTAGGTATCGTCGTGCAGGCCGGCAAGAAAGCAGCCGATGCGCCCGATCGTGATGCCCGTGACCAGCGGCAGCACCAGCGCATCGCCCGTGCTGCGCGTCTGCCCGGTGGCCCGTTTCGCCAGTTCGACGCCGACCAGGCCGCCGAGCAGCCCGCCGACGATGCTCTGCCCCGGCAGCAGCCACTCGCCGCCGAGCAGGCGCGCCCAGACATCCGGCCGCTCGACGAGGAACACCGCCTTGTTGCCGATCGCCGCGCCGAGCAGCAGGCCGACCAGCACCGCGAAGTTGCCGCGGTCCAGCGGGCCGCCGCGGCCCTGGCCACACAAGGCCCGGCGGTACAGCCAGGCGCCCACCGCGATGCCGCCGTACTCGAACGCGCCGTGCACCGTGGCGGCGCCGGCCGCGTCGAGCACGATCACGCCTTGCGCCGCAGCACGCGCAGCAGCTGGCGGCCGCACAGCCAGCACAGCCAGCCGCCGATCAGCAGCGAGGGCACGGCGATGACCCAGGCGCCGCCGACGTACTCGCCGCCGCCGATGCTCATGAACGTGAAGACCGCGCCGCACAGCGTGGCCAGGCCGAAGCCGCCGACCGCCAGCAGCAACAGCAGCACGATCAGGAACCGCGCAAACCCCGATGCGCCGGACGTTGGTCCTTCGGCGTTCATGCGGCCACCTCCTTGCCTTGCAGCAGCACCCGCTCGCCGTGGGCCACGAGCAGGCCGTGTACCGCTTCGCGCAGGCCCTCGGGCGTCACGCGCTCGGGCGCGACGGCCGGCGCGGCGACCACGCTGACGCGGCTGAACAGCCCGCGGCGAAAGGGCTTGACCATCGCCCGGCCCCCTTCGGCGCGCGAGAAGAACGAGCCCCACAGGTTGACCAGCGCGACCGGGATGACCGGCACCGGCCGGCGCTCGAGGATCTTCATCACGCCGCCCTTGAAGGGCTGCAGTTGCCCGTCGCTCGTGATGCCGCCCTCGGGGAAGATGCCGATCAGCTCGCCGTCGGCCAGCACCGCGTCGGCGGCGTCGAATGCGGCTTCGTACGCGGCCGGGTCTTCACCACGCGGCGCGATCGGGATCGCCTTGCCGAGCCTGAACAGCCAGCCCAGCACCGGCACCTTGAAAATGCGGTGGTCCATCACGAAGCGGATCGGCCGCGGGCTGGCCGCCATCAGCAGCACCGCGTCGACGAAGCTGACGTGGTTGCAGACGATGACCGCCGCCCCGGTGGCCGGGATGTGCTCGTCGTCGACCAGGCGCAGCCGGTAGACGAAGCGCGACAGCATCCACGCCAGGAAGCGCAGCAGGTACTCAGGCACCAGCAGGAAGATGTAGGCGCCGACGACCAGGTTGGCCAGCGCGATCAGCCCGAACACCTGGGGAATGGTGACGCCCGCCGACAGCAGCGCGCCGACGATCACCGCGCTGGCGATCATGAACAGCGCGTTGAGGATGTTGTTCGCCGCGATGATGCGCGCCCGGTGGCTGGGCGGCGAGCGAAGCTGGATCAGCGCATACATTGGCACGCTGTACAGGCCCGCGGCCAGCGACAGCGCGAACAGGTCGGCCAGCACGCGCCAGTGCGCGGGCTCGGCCAGGAAGGCGCCCACGCCGTGCACGCCGTCACCCCCCAGGCCGCGCGAGGCGAAGTACAGGTCGGCGGCGAAGACGGTCATGCCGATCGCGCCCAACGGCACCAGGCCGATCTCGACATGCCGGCGGCTCAAGGTTTCGCACAGCAGCGAGCCGGTCGCGATGCCGAGCGAGAACACCACCAGCAGCAGCGAGGCGACCTGCTCGTTGCCGTGCAGCACGTCCTTCGCGAACGACGGGAACTGAGACAGGAACACCGCGCCGAAGAACCACATCCACGAGATGCCCAACAGCGAGCGGAAGACGGCCACGCTCTGCCTGGCCAGCATCAGGTTGCGCCAGGTCTCGCTGACCGGGTTCCAGTTGACCTTCAGCCCCGGCGCGGTCGACGGCGTGGGCGGAATCGCCTGCGCCGCCAGCCGGCCCAGCAGCGCGAGGCCCAGGCAGGTCAGCGCGACCGCCTTCGCGCCCGGCAGCCAGGCGTCGGCCGGCAGCGCGATCAGCACCCCGCCGGCGAGGTTGCCGAGCAGGATCGCGACGAAGGTGCCCATCTCGATCATGCCGTTGCCGCCGGTCAGCTCGTGCTCGTCCAGGTGCTGCGGCAGGTAGGCGTACTTGACCGGGCCGAACAGCGTGCTGTGCAGGCCGAGCAGGAAGATGCAGCCCAGCAGCAGCGCGATCTGGCCGCTGAACAGGCCGATCGTGCCCAGCACCATGATCGTGATCTCGAGGTCCTTCACCAGCCGGGTCAGCCGCGCCTTGTCGAACTTGTCGGCCAACTGCCCCGAGGTGGCCGAGAACAGCAGGAAGGGCGCGATGAACACTGCGCCGATCACCAGGCCGGCGAGCTTCGGTGGCAGCCAGTGCACGCTGAGCTGGTAGGTGACCAGCATCGTGAAGGCGAACTTGAAGATGTTGTCGTTCGCGGCGCCGAGGAACTGCGTCCAGAAGAACGGCGCGAAGCGGCGCTGGCCGAGCAGCGAGAACTGGCTGCCGTGGGCGGATGACATGGTGGCTCCCTCTGTGGTGTCCGGGTGGATGATGCCGCAGCGGCTGCGCCGCGGCGAGTCGGGTTAGTCAGGCTGCGACGGGCCGCCCCAAGCGGCCTGATCCCCCCGGGGGACCGACGCGAAGCGGCGTAGGGGCTGACATTTCAGCGCACGGCCTGCGGCGGGCCGGCGCGACCGGTGCGCTGCAACCAGTCGAAGACCGAGTCGACGGTCACGGTGGCGATGCGCCCGGCGAAGCGGTCGCCGGGTGGGTGGTCGTCGAACTCGACGTTGGCGCGCGTCAGCCGCGCACCGAGCCGGGTGAAGGTGTCGATGTGCAGCACGCCGGGCCGATAGCCTTGCTCGCGCAGCCAGGCCTGGGCCCGTGCGCGGCTCGTGTTCGCCGGCTCGGCGGCCATCGCCAGCGTCTCCAGCGCCCACTGGTTCGACTGCTGGTAGCGCGTGCCGCCGGCGTAGGCCACCATGCTGTAGCGCGGGGTGTGCAAGCGCGCGACGGCCGCGTTGTCGCGCAGCAGCGGCAGCAGCCGGGCTTGCAGCGCCGCATCCGGCACGACGAAGGCGGCTTCGTAGCGGAACGGCCGGTCGTTGAAAAACTGGCCCAGGCCCTGGCGGAACACCTCGGCGCGGTCGGTGCCGCAGGCGTTGAGCTTGTGCGCCACGCGCCAGGCGCCGTCGCTCTGCTTGTAGGCCAGGCCCAGGTGCGACCAGCGCAGGTTGTACTTCGACAGGTCCTGCCCGGCGCGCGCGAGCAGCGCGACCTGTGCGCCGCTCGCGTCCAGCCGGGCGGCGGTGTGGGCGGCGAGCTCCATGCCGGCGGCCAGTTCGCGGGCGGTGAGCCGGCCTTCCTCGCAGGTCTGGCCGGCATGGGCCGGGGTGGCGGCGAGCGCAGCAGCGAGCGCGACGGCCGTGAGGATCGCGCGGCTCATTGAAGCCCCCTGCGTCGCTGCGCGCCTGTCCCCCCGAGGGGGTGTGAGCGCCTTCGGAGCGGCCGGGCGGCGCTCATCGCGTGATCCGTTCGTCGTGGAGCAGGGCGCGGCCGAGCTCGTTCGGGATGAAGGCGATCGCCTCGCCGGCGGCCGACAGCACGCAGCCCGCGGCCACCGTTGTCGCGACGATCGCCGTGCCCACGGCGACCACCGAGGTGCCGGCCACCTCGCTGCCGAAGCGCACCGAGATGCGCAGGCCGTCCGACGCGCGCTCGAGCACCCACGCCGTGCCCTCGGCCAGCGCCTCGACCGCGACGACGGTGAACGCTGCGCCGCTGACCAGCACCGCGGCCGGCGCGGCCACCGAGATCGCCACCGGCACCGACAGCGACAACCCCGAGGCCGCGCTCAGGCCCACCGACGGATCCTGGTGCGCGCGGGCCGGCAGGGTGGTGGCCAGTCCCAGCGCCAGCGTGGCGGCGAGAACCAACAAACGGGTCTTCATCAGAAGCTCCTTGAACTATCGTGGATCGGGGCTCAGGCCGTGCGCTCGGTGTCGCTGCGCAGCGCCGTGTCGGCGCGGTCGGCCTCGAAGGCGTCGCGCAGCGTCTTGGCCAGCGTGAAGGCGCTCGAGATCAGGAACAGCCAGCTCACCAGCAGGTAGGCCTTGTAGGTCGGGTTGATCTGCATGCGCCACAGGCCCCAGCCGGTCAGGGCCATCGCCATCGCGAAGCCGCCCCAGACGACCAGGTTCCACATCGGCGTGTCGCCACGCGGGCCGCGCAGCTGCTGGTCGCGCACGTACTTGGCCAGCGCGAAGGCCGAGCTGAGGCAGAACACGTAGCCCATCACCATGAACGCCCGATCCAGCTCCTCGCCCGGCAGCCAAGCCAGGCCGGTGGCGCAGACGGCGACCGCGACGCCGAACGAGACCCACACCTGGGCGCGCCAGGCCTTGGTGTCGCGGCGAACCATCAGGCGGGGTGACGGGGTACTCATGGGGAGCCTCTCAGGGCTGTTGAACACGGGGCGGATGCTGCGCGTACCGCTTGCAGGAGTTGCGTTTCAAGCGACGGTGTAGCGCGCGGCGACCGGAAAGGTATCGCCAGACGGTACCTGCTGCCTGGCCTTGCTACAGTCAGAACGCCAACCGCGCCGCGCATCGGCGCCACTTCGCGAACGCTTCAACAGGGAGGGACCCATGCAACGTCGTCAGATGATCCGGGCCATTGGCTGGATAGCCGGGCTGGGCCTGGTCTGGGCCGGTGCTGCGCAGGCCGCCGAAACCGCCTCTGTGGCCGACACGGCCCTCGGGGGTGGTCGCGACGGCGGAAACTTCTTCCTTCTGCAGGCAGTCAATGGCCAGAAGGTCGAGGACAACGCGCTGCAGGCCAGCGTGCGCGCCAGCCGCAACCGTGGACCCGATCTCTTGATCCAGCAGGTGGAGCGCGCGGTGCCGGCGGGCAAGGTGCGCCTGTCGATAACGGCGCGGCACGCCTTTGCCGCACCGGTTCAGACCCTGTTCCGCAGCGAGTCGCCTCCCGTGGAACAGGAGGTGGAGGTGGAGCTGCAGGCCGGCCGGCGCTACCGCGTCAACGGCGCGCTGGATGCCTACCGGCACGAGCTCTGGCTGGAAGACGTGGAGACCGGGAAACCGGTCGACGCGAGCCTCGTGAGCCAGGTCCAGGATCCGGAAGTCGCCAAGGCAATGGCGGGTGCGCTCTACACCTGCTGCAACCTCCACTACGAGGGCGACTGGATCAGCGATGCGAACTGGACGGACCTGCCCTTCGTTCCGGCCGGTGCCCGGATCGTGCTGAAGGACTACGGCCGCCAGCGTGCCCAGGTGCTGATCGATGGCTGGCCCATGCGCATCGGGCTGGACTACGGGCGCAAGCAAGAGTCGCGCGAACAGTTCGTCGGCAAACTGATCGTCAAGGACGACCCGCGCCAGCGGCTGGCCACTTATGCGCCGGACGTACGGGACGCGATCCGTGCCGGCAAGGTCAAGTTGGGCATGACGCGTGAGCAGGTCATCATGTCGCTCGGCTACCCGCGCAGCGACCTGACTGCCTCGCTCACTGCCGAGCAATGGCTCTACAACACGGTCGACGAACAGGAATTCGCCGTCATCTTCGGCCCGGCGGAAACCGTCGTTCGGGTCGACGCTGGCCCGCGCGTGAAGAGCCTGGTGATCGCCGGCACGGATTAGCGCGGCGATGTCCACCACCCAGGCCCTGGTCGAGCAGATCAAGAGCGAGTTGAAGCTCGCCGGCATCACCTATGCGCAGCTCGCGCCGCGCATCGGCATGGCCGAGTCGAGTGTCAAGCGCATGCTGGCCAAGGGCGACATGCCGCTGGCGCGGGTCGACGAGATCTGCCGCGTGCTCAAGCTCGATTTTGCCGACCTCGCGCGCAAGGTGGCCGACGCGCAGCCGCTGCGCACCGAGCTGACGCTGGAGCAGGAGCGCGCGGTCGTGGCCGACCGCAAGCTGCTGCTGCTGGCGATCTGCTGCCTGAGCCAATGGACCTGCGAGCAGGTCGTGGGGACCTACCGCGTGACCGAGGCCGAGGTCGTCAGGCACCTCGCGCAGCTCGACCGGCTGGGCATCATCGAGCTGCGGCCGATGAACCGCTACCGGCTGCGCGTGGCCAAGGGCTTTCGCTGGCGGCCGCACGGGCCGGTGATGCAGTACTTCCGCGAGGAGGTGGTGACCGACTACTACGCCGGCGGCTTCGACGGCGAGGGCGAGATGCTGACGCTGGTGCACGGCCAGATCGGCCGCAGCCTGGCAGCGCTGTTCAACGAACGGCTGCAGCGCGTGGCGCAGGACTTCGCGCAGCAGCACCTGGCCGACCAGAAGCTGCCGCCCGAGCAGAAGCGGCCGTACACGCTGGTGATCGCGATGCGCTCGTGGCTGTTCGCGGCGTTCCGTGATCTCAAGCGCGAGGGAAACCACGCATGAACCCGATCCTGCGCGACCTGCCCGAGCAGCTCGAAACCGAGCGGTTGCTGATCCGCTGCCCGCGTGCCGGCGACGGCGCGATGGTGCATGCGGCCGTCGTCGAGACGCTGGCCGAGCTGCGCGCCTGGCCGGCCTCGCTGCCGTGGGCGATGGCCGAGCCCACGGTCGACGCCTCGGAGCTGTTCTGCCGCGAGGGCCGGGCCGCCTACCTGCAGCGCCTGCACCTGCCGATGCTGTTGCTGCTGAAGGACGGCGGCGATTACGTCGGCGGCAGCGGGCTGCACCACATCGACTGGGCGACGCCCAAGTTCGAGCTGGGCTACTGGTGCCGCAGGCGTTTCCAGGGCCAGGGCCTGATCGGCGAGGCGGCGCGCGCCATCACGGCCTTCGCGATCGAGCGCCTGGGGGCACGCCGCGTCACCTGCCTGCCCGACGCCGCGAACCAGCCCAGCCGCCGTGTCGCCGAGCGCGCCGGCTTCCTGCTCGAGGCCGTCATGCGCCACGAGCGAACCACCCCCGACGGCACGCTGCGCGACACCTGCCTGTACGCCCGCATCGCCTGACGCAGGCGCTGGGCCGCGGCGGCGAGACTCAGGCGGCGATGCCGACCGTCAGCGTCGCGACATAGCCGGCCGAGTTGCTGCCGGTCACCGTGGCGAGCTGCGTGGCGGCGCTGTCGTCGCTGAACACGTTGTCGCTGGACAGAGAGATCTGGGCGAAGTTGGTGACACTGGCGTCGTAGCCGGTCGCCACGCCGTAGACCTGGTTGCAGGCCGCCGCCGGGATCGCCAGCTGCGAGGTCTTCACGTCGTTGTTGCCGCTGGTGGCCGTGTCGATGCTGCTGTAGATCTCGAAGTGCATGTGCGGCCAGCGGCCGCTGTAGCAGGCGGGGAAGATGGTGGTGAAGGTCACTTCGCCGTTGGCATCGGTGACCTGCACGCCGCGCAGGTAGTTCTCGTCGGTGACGCCGCTGGAGTAGAGCGAGTAGCCGCCATCGCGGTTGCAGTGCCAGAGGTAGATCGCGTAGCCCTCGAGGCTGGCGCAGCTCGAGCCGGTGTTGACCAGCTTGAGCGTCACCGTCATCGGGACGCCGGCAGCCTCGTTGTCGCCGTAGTCGCCGAAGCTCGAGCGGATGTCGCTGCGCACGATGCCGCTCATCGTCAGCACGTTGACCACGCCGCTCGAGTTGCTGTTGGTGCCGTCGCCGGGGTAGGGCCCTTGCGTCTCGCTCGGGATCACGGAGCAGCTGTCGCTGCCCGAACTGCCCGAACTGCCACTGCTGCCGGAACTGTCGGAGCTGTCGGAACTGCTGCTGCCGCTGTCGTCGCTGCCGCCGCCCCCGCAGGCGACCAGCGCCAGCGGGCCGGTCATCACCGCGCCGGCGGCCAGCCAGCGCAGCATGCCGCGGCGGGCCAGCGCGCGCTGGGCCAGGGTTTGCAGGTCGGCGGCGAGGCCGTGCGGGTGCTTGTCGTGTTGGTCGTCGTGGTGCATTCGGAGTCTCCGGGTCAAGCGGGGGTGGCCTGCGGTGGTTCGGTGGCGGGCTGGTCGCAGGCGGCAGATCGCAGGCGCCCGTGTGGTCGCCAAACGCGCTTCGAACCATGGCCGCCATCGTGGCGGCGGCGTGTATCGGCGGTTTAGGCGTTGTATGTCGAGCTCGACATGAACGCCGGTCGCTCGTTCAGCGGACGGCGAGGCGCTTGCGGCCCCCGCAGGTCTTCAGGCCGCGCGCAGATCGAGCCGCGCGCGCAGCCCGCCCCCGGGGCGATTGGCCAGCGTCAGCGTCGCCCCGTCGCGCTCGGCCAGGTCGCGCGCGATGGCCAGGCCCAGGCCGTGACCGGCCTGGCGGGCGCCCGGCGTGCCGAGCTGTCGCCAGGGCTGGAAGGCCTGTTCGATCTGCTCGGGCGGGATGCCGGGGCCGTCGTCGTCGATCCACAGCTCGACCCGCGGCCCGGCCGGGCGCAGGCCGACGCGGGCGCACCGGCCGTAGCGCAGCGCATTGCCCAGCAGGTTGCCGATCACCCGGCGCAGCGCGGCGGGGTGGGCCCGCACGCGCGCCGGTGGCAGCGCATCGGCCGTCACGTCCTGCCCCTGGTCCGCAAGGTCGTCGACCATCGCCTGCAGCAGCGCGGCGAGGTCTATCGGCTCGGCCGGCACGCCGTCGCGCTGCTCGCGCAGCACCGCGAGCGAGCTGTCGATCAGCGCGTTCATCTCGTGGATGTCGGCCACCGCCTCGGGCGCGTCGAGCGACTCCAGCCGCATGCGCAGCCGGGTCAGCGGGGTGCGCAGGTCGTGCGAGATCGCGGCCATGTGCAGGCTGCGGGCATCGAACTGCTCGGCCAGGCGCTCGGCCATGTGGTTGAACACGCCGGCGGCCTCGCGCATCTCGGCCGAGCCGTGCCCCTCGTCGAGCCGGGGTGGGCGCTGCCCCTGTGGCAGCCCGTGCGCCAGCGTGCCGGCGGCGCGCGACAGGCGCTTCATCGGCGCGGCGAGCCAGCGGGCACCGAGCGCGGCGCCGAGCGCGATCACGACGAGGCGGATCGCATAGTCCACCCACAGCACCGAGGCCGGCAGCGCCGGTGGGCCGGCGGCCACTACCATGGGGGCGCCCGGACCCTGCGGCGCCTTCGGGGGGGTATTCGGCGGCGCGCCCGGCGGGCCGTCCGGTGGTGTGCCCGGCGGCGGCCCGCCCGGCGCCGCGTTGTTCGCACCCAGCAGCGAGCCGGGCGGCAGCGAGGGCAGCGTGGGCATCTGCGCCAGGCGGTCGCCCGGGGGGGCGCCGCCGGGTGTCATCAGCGGCACCGCGAGCAGGAAAGCCGCCAGGTGGCTCAGCACCAGTGTGACCCACATCAGCAGGAACAGCCGCAGCGCCAGCGTGTCGTGGCGGCGCCACCAGCCCAGCGGGGCGGCCTCGGGCTTCACCGCGTGAGCTCCGCGTCGAACAGGTAACCCTCGCCGCGCACGGTGCGGATCAGCGGCTCGCCGGGGCGGCCGGCGTCGAGCTTGCCGCGCAGGCGCGACACCGCGAGGTCGATGCTGCGGTCGTTGACGATGGTGCCGGGCGCGCGTGACAGCTCCAGCAGCCGATCGCGGCTGAGCACCTGGCGCGGGTGCTCGACGAAGGCGGTCAGCAGCCGGTACTCGGCGGCCGACAGCGGCACGACGGTGCCGTCCGGTGCGACGAGCTGGCGGCGCAAGCGATCGAAGGCCCATTGCGCGAAGCGCACCGTGGTGGTGGCCGCGGCCGCCGCACCGCGCCGCAACACGGCCTTGATGCGCGCGACCAGCTCGCGCGGCTCGAAGGGCTTGGGCAGGTAGTCGTCGGCCCCGAGCTCCAGCCCCAGCACGCGCGACAAAGGGTCGCCCTGCGCGGTCAGCATGATCAGCGGCAGGCCGGCATAGGCCTGCTTGACCCATTGGCACAGCGACAGCCCGCTCTCGTCGGGCAGCATCAGGTCGAGCAGCAGCACGTCGACGCCGCCGCGCGGCAGCCGTTGCCGCAGGCCGGCGCCGTCGGGCACGGTCTCGACGGCGATCTCGAACGGGCGCAGGTAGTCCAGCAGCAGCTGCCGGATGGCCGGGTCGTCGTCGACCAGCAGGCAGTGGATCATGGGCGGCAGGGCAAGGGTGGCAACTCAGCGCGGCGACTGTAGCGCGCCGAGCCGGTCCGGCGCGCCGGGCACCCGCTCCAGCCGCGGGTAGCGCAGCCCGCCGCGCCAATCGATCGCGACGCTGCGGTACAGCTCGCCGTCCTTGACCAGCAGGCGGATCGGCGCGCTGCCGTCGCGGTTGGCGCGCACCGCGGCTTCGAGTCGCTCGGGCTTGTAGGCGTGGTCGTTGACGGCGACCACGACCATGCCCTTGGTCAGCCCCGCATCGAAGACCGGGCTGGACCAGAAGACCTGCGTGATCGTGCCGTCGCCGATCAGCCGCAGGCCGAGCGAGTACGCCAGGTTCTGCGGCCGCTCAGTGCCCGACTCGCCCTCCCAGCCGCGCTCGTTGGCCTGGAAACGGCTCTCCTCGTCGGCCCAGGCCAGGCGCCAGCCGCTGGCCGCGAGGCCCGGTGTCGGCGCGCCGACGCGGTCCAGCCGCTCGCGGAAGAAGCGCCGCCAGTCATTCGGCTGCAGCGCGTTCAGCGCGGCGTAGAGCTCATCCTCGGTGTAGGGGCGCGGGGCGACCGAGCCATCGGCGCGGGTGCGGGTGGGCCCGCCGAAGAACGCGCGGGCGAAATCGTCGAGCGAACGGCGGCCGCCGCTGAGCGCGCGCAGCGTCAGGTCGGCATCGAGCCAGACCAGCTCGGCCTCGTCGTAGTAGTCGGCATTGCGCTGCCACTCGTCCCACTCGCGCGTCGGGCCGGGGCCGATCGCGGGGTCGATCACCGTGTCCTGCAGCGGCCGCCAGCGCCGGCCGCTGCGCGCGTCGACCTCGGCCACCACGTTGGCCAGGCGGTCGCGCGCCTGCTCGGGCGTGGTCAGGCCCGCGCGCACGGCGAGCACGTGGCCCCAGTACTCGGTCAGGCCCTCGTAGGCCCACAGCAGGCTGTTGCCCATGGGCTGGTGGTAATCGGGCGTGGTGAGGTCGGCTGGGCGGCGGTACTTGCCGTTCCACGAGTGGGCGTATTCGTGGGCCAGCAGCTCGCGGCCGCGGATCGCCAGGTCCCAGTCCTTGAAGTAGTCGGGCCGCAGGCCGTTCTCGCTCGACTCGTGGTGCTCGAGCCCGAGGCCGCCGAACTCGTCCGACAGCGCCAGCATCAGGTCGTAGTGGCGGAAGTGCCGCGGCCCGCCGAAGAGCTTGTCGGCCTGCACGACGAGGGCGCGGTGGGCGTCGAGCTGCTTCGTGCCGGCCTCCAGCGCGCCGGGCTCGTCGGCCAGCAGCGTCAGCGTGACCGGCTTGGCCGCGTGCGGGGCGTCCAGCGGCACCGTCTTGACGTGGCGGCCGGCGAACAGCGGCGAATCGACCAGCGTCTCGACGGACACCGGCGCGAACTCGACCCAGCCGTCGGTGCCGGGTTGCGTGGGCATGCCGCCTTCGGCGCGCAAGGCGCTGGCCTGGCGCCACTGCGGCGGCAGCTTCAGCCGCGGCGCGACGCGGATCGCATCGACCGCCGGCCCGGCCGGGTACAGCAGCACCGTTTCCCACTCGATGCCGAGCATCTGGCGCGTGATGCTGATGCGCTCGCCACTGCCGCGCACCGGCGCAAGGTACTGGAAGTCGATCGACAGCTGGGCCGCCTCGGCGGGCACGTCGACGAGGAAGCTGAACGGGTCGGCCGCGTCGCGCTGCCAGGCCAGGCGGGTGTCGCCGGCGCGGATGGTCAGCCCCGCCAGGCGCGTCACGTCGCCGTACGGCCCATGGCCGCCGGGCAGGTAGCGCGCATAGCGCAGCGCCAGGCGCTGGGCGCCCGGGGCCGCCAGGGGCAGCGTCTGCTGCACGCGCACGATGCGGCGGTCGAGGTCGGTCGCGTCGACCGCCAGGCCGATCACACCGGGCCAGGCGTCGGGCGGCGCGGGCGCGGCGATGCCGGCGACAGAGGCGACGAGCCCGAAGACGGTGGCCAGTACGGCCCGGCGGGTGCTGGATGGCATCGGCGGTTTCTCGAGGCAGCCTGGATCGGCCCGCACCATACACGACCCATCCGCATCCCCCCGCCGGGGGGATGGGCGGCGCGCGGGCGGCACGGCATACTCGGCATCGGTGGCGACCAGACCAACAAGCCGCGCCGCCGCGTCCAGGGAGGGGAATGTCCGATGAAAGCTCGGTGGATGCCGATGCTGCTGCTGGTGGCGCTGAGCACCGCGGCACAGGCGCAGGTTCGATGTGGTTCGATGGTGGTCCCGGGACGCCTCGTCGAGAGGAACTGCGATGCCGCCATGGCCACCCGGGTGGCCGGTGACGCCGCGGGCGAGGTCAACCGCTACCTCAGCCCGACGTGCGCGACGCTGAACGACGGCATCCGCACCGCGTCGCGCCAGGGCAACTACAACACCGTCTACGAGCTGCGCAAGGAGTTCGCTCGCAAGTGCGCGGACGAGGTCAACGACGCGCTGAGCCGCAGCTACCGGGAGCGCGAGCAGGCGCGTGAGCAGCGCGAGAGCCAGAAGCGGCAGGCCGAGGAGGCGCAGGCGCGCACGCGCGCCCAGGCCCAGCAGTGCGAGGGCATGCGCGACGTGATCCAGAGCCGCCGCAAGCGCGAGGCGGCGCTGAACCCCACCGAGGTGGCGGCGCTGCGGCAGTTCGAAGCCGGCTACAACGAGCGCTGCTTGCGCTGACCAGCTGCGGCGCTAGGGTTTCTGGTAGACCCGCACGTGGTCGATTTCGAGCGTGGCGGGCAGGGCGCTGTCGTCCACCGGGCCGCCCAGGTCGCCGCCGATGGCCAGGTTCAGCAGCAAGAACTGCGGCTTGTCGAAGGGCCAGGGGCGCGGGCCGGCATCGAGCCTGGCGTAGTGGAAGTGCTGGAAGCCGTCGACGGCAAAGGCGACGCCCTCGGGCGTCCAGTGCATCTGGTAGTCGTGGAAAGCAGTGCAGGCATCGGGCAGCCGCTGCGCGCCGCCGACCCCGTGGCCGCCCGAGCCGGCGGCGGTGTGCACGGTGCTGAAGACGCGGTCCGGCTGGCTGCCCAGGTGTTCGAGGATGTCGAGTTCGCCGTCGTCGGGCCAGCGGCCGCCGCTGCCCAGCATCCAGATCGCCGGCCAGGTGCCGAGGCCGCAGGGCATCTTCGCGCGCACCTCGAAAAAGCCGTAGGTCCACTCGGCCAGGCCGCGCGTGAGCAGCCGCGCCGAGGTGTAGCGCTGGCCGCCCCAGTCGGGCGCGGTCGACGGCGTCTCGCGCCGTGCGGTGATGCGCAGCCGCCCGCCGCTGACCACGGCATTGCGATCGGCCGGGCTGCCGTAGTACTGCAGCTCGTGGTTGTGCCAGCCCGTCTTGTTGTGCGCGGTGTCGTGGCTCCACCGGGCCGCATCGGGCGGGCCGTCGGTGTCGAACTCGTCGGCCCACACCAGGCGGTAGCCGGCCGGCGGGCCGGGGGGCTGGGCGCCGGCAGCGGGCGCCGCGAGCGTGCTGGCGAGCAGCAGGGTCACTGCCCAGACGGTTGAACGGTCAGTCATGCTCGGGCAAAGAGGACAAGGGCGGCGCGCGCAGGTCGGGGATTCGAGTCTCGTATTGTGGCGGCCGCCCCTCGACCCGCCCTAACGCTGCGGTGACGCGGCTGCCTCGGCCGAGACGCTGCCGTACAGCCCGCCCTCCTCGTCACCGACGCCGGCGGCGAAGTACAGCTTGTTCGCGTCCTGGCCCAACAGGCCGTTGCCGAAGGCCATGCCCCACAGCCCGTCGATGTGCAGCTTGTCGCCGGCGGCGTCCTTCAGGTAGCCGCGGAAGTGGCCGGTGTTCGGGTTGTAGGCGGCGATCGTGCCGTTGCCGAAATTGCCCACCAGCAGCGCGCCGCTGTACTTGCCGAATTCCGCCGGCGCCATCGCGAAGCCCCAGGGGGCGTTCAGGCCGCGGTGCTTGACCAGGCGCTGCAGGAAGTGGCCGTCGAAGTCGAACACGTCGATGAAGCCCTGGCCGCGGCCGGCATGCTCGTCTTCACCGGCCTTGTCGCGCTTGGCGTAGGCGATGTAGAGCTTGTCGCCGAAGGTCTGGATGTTGAACGGCGCGTAGTCGACGTGCAGCAGCGGGTTGAGGAAGCCACCGTCGGTGGCCACCGGCGCGAACGTGGCGTCGAAGGCGTCGACGCGGCCGTTGACGAAGTCGGCGGCGAACAGCATGTTGCCGTTCGGCGTGGCCGCGATCGCCATGCCGCGGTAGCTGGCGCCCGGCGTGGTGGCCGCGATGATCGCGTTGTGCAGGTCCACCCCCGGCGACCAGCCGGAGATGGTGCCGTCTTCGGTGCAGAAGATGAAGCGGCTCGGGCCGCTGGCGCTGCCGTTGCTGACGACGAAGTCTGTCGAGCCGCTGTAGACGATGCCGGTCGGCGAGCCGATCGTGCCGCCGGCCGCCGGTGGCACGGTGACGACCAGCGACTGCGGCACGCCGGCACCGTCGTACAGCGTCGAGGTGCCGGTGTGGTTGTTGGCGACCCAGACGAAGCCGGCCGGATTGAAGGCGATGCCCCAGGGGTTCTTCAGGTTGGGATCGGTGTGGTCGGCGGGCACGCTGCCGTCGGAGACGAGGGCGTGCACGGTGTAGGCGGTTTCCGCCGCGCCGGCGGGCAGGCTGATGCCCGCGCCGACGGCGACGGTGAGCAGCGCGGCCGCGGGGCCGCGAAGAAACGAACGGCGTTGCATTCGATGCTCCTTGGGTTGAATGGCCAGGCCACACGGGCGACGCCGTGCGGGGCAGCACCGGCGCAGCGCGCGTCGGGTCACCGTCGGTGGGTGCGGTGCGGGGCTCGGCAGGTTGTGCGAGGGGCGCACGACCCCTCGACCGACAGGGTCAGCCGCGGGGCCAGGCGCCGCCGGCCGCCGCGAGCGCGGCGTCGTGCTCGCCCAGTTGCGGCGCGGGCCGGGCCAGCGCGCCCGGCGTGCCGTCCAGCCGCGGCACGACGCCGGGCACGAGCAGTGCGAGGCCGTCGGGCGTGGCGGCCGCCTGCAGCATGCCGCGCGCCGCGTAGTGCGGGTCGGCAGCGATGTCCTGCACGGTGTAGATGCGCCCGACCGGCACGCTCGCAGCTTGCAGCGTGGCGACCACCTCGGCCACCGGGCGCTGCACGGTCCAGGCGGTGATCGCGGCGTCCAGTTCGTCGGCGCGCGCCGCGCGCTGGGCGTTGCTCGCCAGCGCCGGGTCCTGGCCCAGGTCGTCGCGGCCGATCGCGGCCATCAGCCGCTTGTAGATCGAATCGCCGTTGCCGCCGATGACGACCTGGCCGTCGGCGCAGCGGTAGGCGTTGCTCGGGGCGATGCCTGGCAGCGCCGAGCCGGCCGGCTGGCGCACCGCGCCGAACGCGCTGTACTCGGGCAGCAGGCTTTCCATGCAGTTGAAGACCGCTTCGTACAGCGCCACGTCGACGACCTGGCCGCGGCCTTTCGGCGCCCCGGGGCCGATGGAGGCGGCGCGTGCCTGCAGCGCCAGCAGCACGCCGATCACACCGTGCAGCCCGGCCAGCGTGTCGCCCAGCGAGACGCCGGCGCGCACCGGCATGCGGCCCGGCTCGCCCATCAGGTGGCGCAGGCCCCCCATCGCCTCGGCGACGACGGCGAAGCCGGGCAGGTCGCGGTAGGGCCCGGTCTGGCCGTAGCCCGAGATGCGCAGCATCACCAGGCCCGGGTTGTCGCGCTCCAGCGCGTCGTAGCCCAGGCCCCATTTCTCCAGCGTGCCGGGCTTGAAGTTCTCGATCAGCACGTCGGCCTCGCGCGCCAGCGCGCGCACCGCGGCGCGGCCTTCGTCGGTGCGCAAGTCGAGCACGATGCTGCGCTTGTTGCGGCTTTGCGCCTGCCACCAGACGCTGGTGCCGTCGTGCAGCATGCGCCACTGGCGCAGCGGGTCGCCACTGCCGGGCGGCTCGACCTTCAGCACATCGGCGCCGAAGTCGCCCAGCATGCGGCCGGCGAAGGGCCCGGCGATCAACTGCCCGAGCTCGAGCACTTTCAGGCCGGCCAGGGGCGGGCGGTTGGGCAGGGCGGGGGCAGCATCGGTGTCAGGCATGCGTAATTGTGTGCCGCGCCCCAGCCAGGAAGTTCTCGCGGATCCGGCTCTGCCGGAGCACCCCACCAACAAAGGCGCTCCGCAGGAGCCGCCGCCCCTCAAGTGGCGTGCGCGGATCCGGCTCTGCCGGTCCGCTGCGCGAGCCCCCACGGGGGGCAGCCCCCGGAAGGGGGCGTGGGGGCCTCATTTCACCGCCACCCCCGCGCCAGCGCCCGCTGCTCGCCGGCGGCATCCAGCGCCGGGCCCTCGATGCGGCGGTCGATCTCGGCCAGCAAGGCCGGCGGCAGCGCGCTGGCCGCCTTGCGGCTGCCTTCGCCCGCGGCCGG
>NZ_DATFAN010000018.1:0-2028 GCF_035254525.1 Ideonella sp.
GCCTCGGGAATCGCCGAGCGCGTCGAGATCTTGGCCGGGATGACGAACTGCTCGTAGTGCGTCAGCAGATCGGCCAGGGCCTGCCGCTGCCGCGCCGAATGCGCATTGAAGCGGTTGGCGATGATGCCGGCGAGCTTGAGCTGCGGGTTGTACTTCTGCCGCACGCCGAACACCGTCTTGAGCATGTCGGTCACGCCGTCGACTGAATACTCTTCCAGCTCGATCGGACACGCCACATGGGTGGCGGCGATGAGCGCCGCGCTCATGCGGAGTCCCAAGGCCGGCGGCGTGTCGATCACGCAGGTGTCGAAGCGGGACGCCAGCGCCTCCATGTGCTGCCGAAACGCCGGGATCACGACATCCGGGCGGGCGCGCTCCAGATCGACCAGCGAGCGCGATCCCGCAAACAGCACCGCCGACCCAGCGCTGGCCGCCGGCACCGCGATCTCGGCCGGCTCGAACAAGGCCGTGGACGGGATGCCACTGCTGAAGGCCTGCAGCGTCTTGGACGAATTGCGCTGGCTGTCCAGGTCGACCACGGCCACCCGCTCGCCGCGCTTTTCGGCGAGCCAGTGGGCGTAGAGCACCGTCAGCGTGCTCTTGCCGGGGCCGCCTTTCTGGTTGGTGAAGACGATCACGCTCATGCTGGCGACCCGGCCGCAGGGCAACCGCCGTGCCCACCCGACTCCCAAACTCTTGCAATAGCCAAACCGCCAAAGAGTCGATTCAATGGCCATTCTTGTGTCGCTATTCGCACAAACATGAAAGCCGCTGCTAACATCGTGTCGCTCCGATCGCGGGTCCGCGCCGTCTGCCGACCGATGCAACCCGTGGCGCAGCAGAGGCTAGACAACGAAACTATAGAATTCTATATAGACAATTTAGGCTATAGATTTCTTGATTTCAAGCCAAACGCTGCCTATAACTGGCCCATGGACGCGATCGAGCTTCAGCGCCGTCACCCAGGGCCAAGCCACCCAGCGGCGCGCCGCGGGTGTGCGGCCGCCAAACCGCTGCCGGCAACAGGGCAGCACGAGCCCTCGCCAGGCCGCCAGGCCGATCGACCAGGGCCCGAGCGCGAAGCTCGCGCCCTTCACGACAAGGACTGGAACCACGTGCTCCAGAAACGCGTGAGGCACCGCCTCACCGGGTAGCACCTCCACCACCGGGGCATGTAGAACCCCGAGGGTCACTCGAGTCGGCGCTTAAGCAGGAGAGGAGCGCATGAGTGAGTTCCAAGGCGCCGCCGCGCTGGCCGCGGCGTGCATGGCAACGCTTTGCCCGAACGCGGCGCAGGCCGCACCACCGATCCACGACGCCGTCGTGGCGCCGGCCCAGCAAGCCACCCGCGACGACGAGCGCGTTCGCATCCTTCAAGACGAGCTCGCCCAGGAACAGATCCGGTTCGCAGAGGCCGACCGCCGGCATGCGCAGCGATTGGCCCAAGGTGACGACCGCGGCGCCCAGGAGGCCGAGCAGGCGCGCTCACGTGCGGCCAAGGACCTCGCTGCCCTGAAACGCGAGCTGGAAGCCGCACAGCAACAGGCCGAGCCACCGGCTCGGCCCCTGCTCCATCAGCGCGCGCACCCGCCGCCCGGCGACCCGACCGGCGCGCCGCGCTGGTGGGACGTCTATGCCAAGCGGCCCGCCGCAGCGGCCGGTCGGTAGACAGCGATGTCCCACGCCGCTCTCTCTTCACCACGCACCGCCCACGGTGCCCTTCCCCAAGGAGACCCTGCCATGACCCTTTGCCATGCGAACTCGCCCCTTGCCCGTGCCGCCACCTTCCTGTTCGTCGCGCTCGCCGCGGCGCTGCCCGTCGCCGCCTTCGCCGACAGCCCGTTCTCGACCGGCGCGTCCGCGTTGCCGGCGCAGGTGCTCGTCATCCTCACACCGCTGGCCGCCGTGGCGGTGATGGGCAGTGGCGCGCTCGCCTGGTTCGGGCGCATCAGCTGGATGTGGTTCATCGGCGCGATCCTGGGCACCGTGCTGGTCTTCGGCGCGCCGCAGATCGTCACCTGGATCCGC
>NZ_DATFAN010000019.1:0-6254 GCF_035254525.1 Ideonella sp.
GCTGCTGCAGCAGCACCTGCACCTCGGGCCAGCGCGGCGCGCCGGCCGCCCGCTGGCGCGACTGCAGGCCGGGGTTGTGGCAGTAGCCGCAGCGCCAGGGGCAGCCCTGGACAAAGGCCACGGCGCACAACTGGCCCGGCCAGTCGGTCGTCGAGAACGGCTGGAAGCCGCCCAGCTCAAGCACCGGCTTCGCAGAGACAGGCGCGTTGGGCAGGCGCCTCGCCCGGTTCGTCGAAATAGCGCCGCTCGGCGAACTCGCCCTGCTTGCCGATGTTGAACGAGGACTTCGGGCGGTGGTAGCCCATCACGCGGGTCCAGACCTCGCAGCGCTGGCGCTCTTGTTCGTGGAGTTCGGGGTGGACGAGGGGGGTCAGGCTGTGGCTCAAGTCAGGCTCCTTGTGGTTGGTGGGGGGCAGGGAAGGCGTCAGGCGGCGGCCGGGGCTTCGGCGGCGCGCCGCTTCTTGCGCGCCAGCGCTTCCTCGTCGCAGTGCGGGCAGAAGGCGTGCTCGCCGGCGAGGTAGCCGTGGGTCGGGCAGATCGAGAAGGTCGGCGTCACGGTGATGTAGGGCAGGCGGTGCTTGGTCAACGCGCGCCGCACCAGCGCGCGGCAGGCCTCGGCCGACGAGACCTGCTCGCCCAGGTACAGGTGCAGCACCGTGCCGCCGGTGTACTTGCGCTGCAGCTCGTCCTGCCGGTGCAGCGCCTCGAAGGGATCGGTGGTGTAGCCGACGGGCAGTTGCGACGAGTTCGTGTAGTACGGCTGCTCGGCCGTGCCGGCCTGGCGGATCGCGGGGAAGCGCTTGCGGTCTTCCTTCGCGAAGCGGTAGGTCGTGCCCTCGGCGGGCGTGGCCTCCAGGTTGTAGAGGTGGCCGGTGCGCTCCTGCACCTCGACGATGCGCGCACGCAGGTGGTCCAGGAAGCGCAGCGCGAAGGCCTCGCCCCAGGGCGTGGTGATGTCCTCGAGGTCTTCGGTGAAGTTGCGGATCATCTCGTTGATGCCGTTCACGCCCAGCGTCGAGAAGTGGTTGCGCAGCGTGCCGAGGTAGCGCTTGGTGTAGGGGAACAGGCCGTTGTCGATGTGGCCCTGGATCACCTTGCGCTTGATCTCCAGGCTGTTGACGGCCAGGTCGATCAGCTCGTCGGTGCGCTGCAGCAGCGCGGGTTCGTCGCCGGCATGCAGGTAGCCCAGCCGCGCGCAATTGATGGTGACCACGCCGAGCGAGCCGGTCTGCTCGGCCGAGCCGAACAGGCCGTTGCCGCGCTTGAGCAGTTCGCGCAAGTCGAGCTGCAGCCGGCAGCACATCGAGCGCACCATGTGCGGCTGCAGGTCGGAATTGAGGAAGTTCTGGAAGTAGGGCAGGCCGTAGCGCGCCGTCATCTCGAACAGCGGCAGCGTGTTCGGGTGATCCCAGTCGAAATCGGGCGTGATGTTGTAGGTCGGGATCGGGAAGGTGAAGACGCGGCCCTTCAGGTCGCCGGCCATCATCACGTCGATGTAGGCGCGGTTGATGATGTCCATCTCGGCCTGCAGCTCGCCGTAGGTGAACGGCATCTCCCGGCCACCGATCACCGGCACCTGCTCGCGCAGGTCCTCGGGGCAGGTCCAGTCGAAGGTCAGGTTGGTGAAGGGCGTCTGCGTGCCCCAGCGTGAGGGCACATTGAGGTTGTGGATCAACTCCTGCAGGCACTGGCGGACCTGGTCGTAGCCCAAGCCGTCCTTGCGCACGAAGGGCGCGAGGTAGGTGTCGAACGAGCTGAAGGCCTGCGCGCCGGCCCACTCGTTCTGCAGCGTGCCGAGGAAGTTGACGATCTGGCCGACCGCGCTGGACAGATGCTTCGGCGGCGCCGCCTCCACCTTGCCAGGCACGCCGTTCAGGCCCTCGTGCAGCAACGTGCGCAGCGACCAGCCGGCGCAGTAGCCCGAGAGCATGTCCAGATCGTGGATGTGGATGTCGGCCTCGCGGTGCGCCAGCCCCACCTCGGGCGGGTAGACGTGGCTCAACCAGTAGTTAGCCACCACCTTGCCCGAGACATTGAGGATCAGCCCGCCGAGCGAGTAGCCCTGGTTGGCGTTGGCATTGACGCGCCAGTCCTCGCGCGCCACGTACTCGTTGACCGAGCGCTCGACATCCAGCGCCACCTGGCGATCGCGCCGCAGGGCATGGTGTTGCTCGCGGTAAGCGATGTAAGCGCGGGCGGTGGCGAGGTGGCCGCCCTCCAGCAGCACGCGCTCGACCTCGTCCTGGATCTGCTCGACGCCGGTCACGCGACGCGCGAGCCGCTCGGTCACCGTGGCGGTCAGCCCCTGCGCGCGCTCGGGCCCGAACTCACCGGTGGCCGCGCCCGCGCGCTCGATGGCGCTGGCGATCTTCGAGGCGTCGAAGGCGACCGTGCGGCCCTCGCGCTTGATGACGGCGACCGGGGCCGCGTGGGTCAGTGCTGTGTGCTCGTTCATGGCCCTATATGTAGTGTGTCGATGAATGATGGACGCTATATGTAGTGTAGGAAGCGCCTCGTGCGCAGCGCTTTGATGTGCCGCAATGTGCTTGTGCGGGCGCGTATTCGGGTGGACCCCTAGAAGGCCCGTGGCCGGCAAAGACTCTTGTGTTGGGACAAATCCACGTTGCGAACGCGTCTGCACAGTGGCACTCATCGCCACCCCTTCTCGAGGAGATCGGCATGCTTGACACCCACACCACATCCACCGACCTGATCGTCGGCCGCCATGCGCTGCGCCCCTGGCATGCGCAACCTGCCGAGCCCGCGCCCGACGTGGAGTTGCTGCGCGCGGCGTTCGCGCCCGCCCACCCTTCCAGCGCGGCGCTGCAGCACCTCGCCAACGCCGCCCGCCTCGTGCGCTGCGAGCCCGGCCCCTTCCTGTTCTCCTCGCCGCGCCGGCCCGAGCCCTCGTGGTGGCTGGTGCGCCAGGGCACGATGAGCCTGGGCACGCGGGGGGCCGACGGGCACTTCGTCGAGAAGCGCTCGATCGGGCCAGGCGAATGGCTCGAGACGGCCGGCGCGATGACCAGCCCCGGCACCTGGCTGGAGCAGGCCGAGTGCCGCACGATGGTCGAGTTGCTCGCCGTGCCGCTGGCGGCGATGAACGAGGCCTGCAGCTTCGACCCGGCCTTTCCGCAGGCCTACGCCGCGGTGCTGGCGCGCCGCGTGCGTGAGCTGAACGACAGCCTGCACGACATCGTCAGCGCGGATGTCTCCGCACGGCTCGCGCGCTGGTTGCTGCGGCGGCTGCCGCCGGGCGACCCCGGCGTGGCGGTGCACTTCGTGCTGCCCGAGCGCAAGCAGGCGATCGCGCAGCAACTGGGCATGACCTCGGAATCGCTGTCGCGCGCGCTGCGCCGCCTGTCTGACGCAGGCGTCGTCGTCGTCAATGGCTACGAGCTCGCGGTGCAGGATCTGCCGGCGCTGCAGCGCCTGGCCTTCCCGGCGCCGGCGCAGAAAGAAACGGGCCGATGACGAGCAGGAGGCGCCCCGAACTCGTCTGCCCGGCCGGCTCGCTGCGGGCCCTGCAGTGCGCCATCGACGCCGGTGCCGATGCCGTCTACCTGGGCTTGAAGGATGCAACCAACGCGCGCAATTTCGCCGGCCTGAACTTCGACGACGCGCAGATCCGCGACGGCGTGGCCCACGCGCATGCGCGCGGAGCGAAGGTGCTGATGGCGCTGAACACCTTCGCCGATGCGCGCGACCCTTCGCCCTGGTACCGCGCGGCCGACAAGGCCGTCGCATTCGGCGCCGATGCGCTGATCACGGCCGACAGCGCGGTGATGGCCTGGTGCTGCGAGCACCATCCGGATCTGCGCCTGCACTTGTCTGTACAAGCGTCGGCGACCACCCACGCGGCGATCGAGTTCTACCGCCAACGCTACGGCATCCAGCGCGCGGTGCTGCCGCGCGTGCTGACGATCGAGCAGGTGGCGCAGGTGGCACGCCACACCGGCGCCGAGATCGAGGTCTTCGGCTTCGGCAGCCTGTGCGTGATGGTCGAGGGCCGTTGCACGCTGTCGTCCTGGGCCACCGGCTGCTCGCCGAACAACGCCGGCGTCTGCTCGCCAGCGTCGGCCGTGCGCTGGCACAACGGGCCGGATGGCGTGCAGGCGCGGCTGAACGAGGTGCTGATCGACACCTACGCGCCCGACGAGCCACGCGGCTACCCCACGCTGTGCAAGGGCCGCTTCCTGGTCGAGGACCGGCGCGAGTATGCGCTGGAGGAGCCGACCAGCCTGAACACCCTGGCGTTGCTGCCGCGGCTGATCGACATCGGCGTCGCGGCGATCAAGATCGAGGGGCGGCAGCGCAGCGCCGCCTATGTCGAGCAGGTCACCCGCGTCTGGCGTGCGGCCATCGACGCGGCGATGGCCGATGCGCCCTACACCGTCGCGCCCGACTGGACCGAAACCCTGGCCCACCACGCCGAGGGCCAGCAGCAGACCCTGGGCGCCTACGACCGCCCCTGGCGCTGACATGATGCCCTCACGCTCCTTTCCAGTCGGCCTGACCGTCGGCCCGGTGCTCTATTTCTGGCCGCGCGCCACGCTGCTTCAGTTCTATGCCGAGCTGGCCGACAGCCCGGCCGACACCCTGGTGATCGGCGAGGCGGTGTGCGCCCGCCGGCGCGAGCTGCGGCTGGACGACTGGCTGGCCCTGGGCCGCGAGCTGGCGCAGGCCGGCAAGACGGTCGTGCTGGCCGCGCAGGCGCTCGTCGAGACCGAAGCCGACCTGCGGCTGATCGAGCGTCAGGGCGAGCAGACGGAGTTCGCCGTCGAGGCAGCCGATGCATCGACGCTTCAACTGCTTGCCGGCCGCGTGCCGCTCGTGCTGGGGCCGCACCTGAACATCTACAGCCGCGCGGCCCTGGCCGAACATGCGGGCCTGGGCGCGACACGCTGGGTGGCGCCGATCGAGCTGCCGCTGGATGCGGTCGGCCTGGTCAACCCGCCGGACGACCGGGTCCAGACGCCGCAGGGCCAGACGATCGAGACCGAAGCCTGGGCCTTCGGCCGGGTGCCGCTTTCGTTCTCGGCCCGCTGCTTCACCGCGCGCCACCACCAGCTCGCGAAGGATGCCTGCCAGTACCGCTGCCTCGGCGACCCGGATGGGCTGCCGATGCTCACCGCCGAGCGCGAACCCTTTCTCGTGCTCAACGGCACGCAGACCCAGTCCGCCGGCGTGCAATGCCTGCTGGCCGATGGCGCGGCGCTGCGCGCCGCCGGCGTGCAGCGGCTGCGGCTGTCGCCCTGCTCGCAAGGCTTCGGCCAAGTGCTGCGCGACTTCGATGCGGTCTTCAACCACGGCGAGCCGGCCGGCGGCCGCGCCGAGGCCTGGTCGAGGTCCGGCGTGCCAACCCCCTTGAGCAACGGCTACGCGCGGCGGCTGCCGGGCATGCAATGGAGCGCCCCTCGATGAACCCGACGCTGAACCTCGGTCTGCGCCCGCTGCCGCCCCGAATGCCCGGCTGGCTGGCCCCAGTGCACCGCCGCGCCGCCGACCTCGTCGAGCGCCTGCCGCCCCAGCCACCCTCGGCGCTCTTCGCACTGGCCCTCAACCGGTGGCTGCTGCCGCGCCTGCCGGATGATGCACGCCAGGCGCTGCAAGGCCGCGTGGTCGGCCTGACCGTGCGTGACTTCGGGCTGCGCGTGCGCTTGCGCCTCGGTCCCACCGGTTTCGGCGCCAGCGGCGGCGGCGACGAGCCCGCACTGCGCATCGAGGCCACGTCCGAGGCCTTCTGGCAACTCGCCCGCGGCGATGCCGACCCCGACCGCCTGTTCTTCGACCGCCGCCTCGTGATGGAGGGCGACACCGAACTCGGCCTGGTGCTGAAGAACACCCTGGACGCGATCGGGCCGGGCTGGTTGCCGTGGCGGTGAAGTAGGCCCCCACGCTCCCTTCCGGTCGCTGCCCCCCCCCGAGGGGGCTCGCGCAGCGGACCTGCAGAGCCGGATACGCGCACGCCACTTGATGGGCGGCGGCTCCTGCGGAGCGCCTTGTGGGCTCTGGCGGCGGCCCCGTCGGCGGCTCAGGCCGGCGTGTAGGTCAGGCGCACGTAGATCGGCGCGAAGGCCTCGGCCTGGGTGATTTCGAGCAGACGCTCCCGTGCCAGCTCGAGCATCGCGATGAAGGTGACCACCATCACCGGGGTACCGCGGGTCACGTCGAACAGGTCTTCGAACTCGACGAAACGCTGGCCCTGCAGGCGGCGCAGCACGACGCTCATGTACTCGCGCACCGAGAGCTGC
>NZ_DATFAN010000020.1:0-15242 GCF_035254525.1 Ideonella sp.
GGCAGCATCACGCCGGTCACCAGCACATAGCGCGTGCCGTGCTCGGCGGCGGCCACCGCCAGCTCGCGCGGCGAGGCCGGGCGGTCGGAATCCCATTCGGGCAGCAGGAAATCGGTCAGCGTCTTGTGGTTGCCCACCAGCACCTCGGTGGCCGGCAGGATCAACTCGCGAAACGCGTCGAGGTAGCTCTGCGCCTCGTCATCCGACAGCCAGGCCAGGCCCGGCAGATACGACACCAGCGGCACTTCGGCGTAGTCCGACAGGATCTCGGCGACCGCCGAAACGTTCTCGGCCGAGCCGAGGAAGCCGACCTTGAAGCCGGCCAGCGTGATGTCTTCCAGCACGTAGCGCGCCTGCTCGACGATCGCGTCGCCGTCGATCAGGTGCTGGTCGAAGATCTCGGCCGTGTCGCGCATCACGATGCTGGTGACCACCGGCAGCGCGTGGGCGCCCATCGCGGCGATCGTCGCCACATCGCCGGACAGGCCGCCGGCGCCGCTCGGGTCGCTTGCGTTGAAGCTCATCACGCAGGCGGGCGCGGGCGCCTCCTGCTCGGACTCGGCAGGGCCGTTGTCCGGGTCGGGTCGGGGTGTGGTGGTCATCGGTGAAAAAACCCCCCGCCAGTGCATTGCGGCACGGTTTGTGCGCGCTACTGGCGAGAAGTTCAGAAAAGGGTGAGCTTTGTGGCGTATGTGCCGATAAACCCTTGGCTTTTGCCGAGAGCCCGTGGCTACAATCAAAAGCGATTGTAGTGATGTGGCATCGATAAAGTGAGTGAATACAGAACCTGGATGTGCCTCATCTGCGGATGGATTTATGACGAGGCCGCCGGGGACGCCGAGCATGGGATTGCGCCGGGCACACGTTGGGAAGACGTCCCGATGAACTGGACCTGCCCGGAATGCGGTGCGCGCAAGGAAGATTTCGAAATGGTTCAGATCTGAATTCCGCCGTCATCGCAGCCTAGAGACAGTCGCGCGGCTCGACGAATTTGCCGAGACCGGGACAACAATCATCGTTTGGGGGCGCATGGTGACCGACAAAGTAACGGAACACCCCGCGTCGGCGACCAGGGTCCTGGTCATCGACGACAGCAACACGATCCGCCGCAGCGCGGAGATCTTTCTTCGCCAGGGTGGGTATGAAGTCGTGTTGGCCGAGGATGGCTTCGATGCGCTCGCCAAGGTCAACGACCACGAGCCGAACCTGATCTTCTGCGACATCCTGATGCCGCGACTGGATGGCTATCAGACCTGCGCCATCATCAAGCGCAACCCGAGGTTTGCCCACGTTCCGGTCGTGATGCTGTCGTCCAAGGACGGCGTGTTCGACAAGGCGCGCGGCCGCATGGTCGGCTCGGACGACTACCTCACCAAGCCCTTCACAAAGGACCAGTTGCTGCGCGTGGTCGCGCATTTCCGCTCGGTCGCCGCCTGATGCGCGACCAGCGACGCCATCCCCGGCACCACGAGCGGCCGGGCCTGCCGGAGTAAACACCATGCCCATCCAGAACATCCTGCTGGTCGACGATTCCAAGACCGAGTTGCACCTGTTGTCCGACATGCTCACGCAGAAGGGCTTCACGGTGCGTACCGCCGAGAACGGCGAAGAGGCCATGCGGCGCCTGGCCGAGGCCAAGCCCGACCTGATCCTGATGGACGTGGTGATGCCCGGCACCAACGGCTTCCAGCTGACGCGCGCAATCACGCGCGATCCGCGTTTCGCCGGTGTGCCGGTGATCATCTGCACCAGCAAGAACCAGGAAACCGACCGCGTCTGGGGCCTGCGCCAGGGTGCGCGCGACTACGTCGTCAAGCCCGTCGATGCGAACGACCTGCTGGCCAAGATCCAGGCCCTGGGCTGACGCCCGCACGATCCACCGCAGCACTGCCGAAGCCCCCAACGATTCACGATGACCAGCAAGGACGCCCTCCGGGAACTTCAGTTGCGGCTGGCCAACCGGCTCCAGGCCGCGCGCGAACGCCCCCGCGAGGCCGGCTGGCTGGCCGTCGAGTGCGCCACGCTCGGCCTGCTGCTGCCGCTGGCCCAGGCCGGCGAGATCCACCCCGCGCGCCAGGTTGCGCCGGTGCCGCACGCCAAGCCGTGGATGGTCGGCGTGGCCAACCTGCGCGGCCAGCTCAACACCGTCATCGACCTGGGCAGCTTCCTGCACCTGCGCCAACCGGTGACGCCCGGCGCGCCGCGCACCGGCGCGCAGCTCGTCATGCTGAACCCGTCGCTGCGCGTGAACGCGGCGATCCTGGTCGACCGCCTGGCGGGCTTGCGCGATTCCGAGCAGCTCGAGCGCCTGCCGCCGGCCAGTGAACCGCGGCCGGGCTTTGCCGGCGCTGCCTGGCGCGACCCCCAGGGCCGCGTCTGGCAGGAACTCGACCTCGCCGCGCTGGTGCAGGACCCCCAGTTTCTGGACGTGGCGGCGTGACGCGTCACGGCATGCCTGAAAGTCGATGCCGCGTGGTCGTTCGCGGCCTGCTGTGTGAGAGGAAATGATGAGTCAGCACGACACCTTGAAGAGTTCCGCCGGCCTGCCTGTCGAGGCGCACGGCGCCGGTGGTGCCGCCCTCGCGGTCCCGCACTCGGGCGACCACGAAGTTGACCTGCTCCTCAGCGAGATCGACGAGCGCCTGGCCAGCAAGGTCGGCTCGGCGCGGATCGACGATCTCGACAGCATGGCGATCCCGCTGGATGGGATCTCGCTCGACGCCGGCCCGCCGACCCACGCGCCGCGCGACGCCGATATCGAGTCGCAGCCGCTGCCGGACGATGACGGGCACCAGGCCGCGCTCGGCGAGGCCCTGGCGGCCGTCGCGCCGGCCGGTGCCGCCGCGGCCGCTGCCGCCGAGGCGCAAGCCGCGGCGGACGAGCCTTCGGCGCTGCCGCTGATCGGCAAACAGTCGCCCGCCCAACAGCAGCGTGTGCTGGTGGGCATGATCGTCGGCGGTGCGGTCACCTTCGTGTTGACTGGCGCGCTGGCGCTGACCGCCGCCGGCAAGCAGGCCGGCCAGCTCGCCGCCACCGGCCAGGCGCTGATGCAGTCGCAACGGCTGGCGAAATCGGTCTCGCAGGCCTTGATCGGCAGCCCCGCCGCCTTCCCGGAAATGAAGGAAAGCGGTGAAGTGCTGGCGCGCAGCCTGCGTGGGCTGAACACCGGCAACGAGCAGGTCGACGCCGCGCCCGCGGCGGTGCAGGAGACGCTGGCGCCGCTGATGCCGCTGCTCGATCGCGCCGAGAAGAACGGCGGGGTCGTGCTGGCCCAGCAGAAGACGCTGACCCAGGTCGGCCAGGCGCTGCGCCTGATCAACCGCCAGTCGTCCGACCTGCTCGAGATCGCCGAGACAGTCAACTCGCTGAAGCTGCAAAGCGGCGCCTCGGCGTCCGAGCTGTCGGCGGTCGGCCAGCTGGTGATGCTGACCCAGCGTATCGGCAAGAGCGCGAACGAATTCCTGACGCTCGAAGGCGTGAGCCCCGAGGCGGTGTTCCTGCTCGGCAAGGATCTGAACTCCTTCCGCGAGATCGCCGATGGCCTGCTCAAGGGCAACGCCGAGCTGCGCCTGCCCGGCACCAAGGATCCGCAGACCAAGGAGCGGCTCGAGCAGCTGATCACCCAGTACGAGCAGACCCGCACGCAGGCCAGCGCGATCCTGGGCAACCTGCAGGGGCTGGTCTCGGCGCGTGAAGCGCAAGCGGCGATCGTCGGCGACTCCGAGCCGCTGCGAAAGGGCCTGGAAGCGGTGCAGGCGGGCCTCGAAAGCCGGGGCGGCCTGAGCGGCGTGCACATTGCCGTGCTGCTGCTGTCGGGGGTGGCCATTGCACTGGGCGGCCTCGGTCTGCTTCGGCTGTACGTGGGCAACCAGGCGCTGCGCGCCCAGCAAGCGGAAGAGCACGAACGCGAGGCCAAGCGCGTCAACGACGCGAACCAGGCGGCCATTCTGCGGCTGATGAACGAGCTGCAGACCGTCGCCGAAGGCGACTTGACGCAGCAGGCCACCGTGACCGAGGACATCACCGGCGCCATCGCCGACTCGGTGAACTACACGGTGGAAGAGCTGCGTAACCTGGTGGCCCAGGTGCAGGGCACCGCGGCGCGGGTGACGCACACGACGCAGCAGGTGGAATCGACCTCGACCGAGCTGCTGGCGGCGTCGACCGAGCAACTGCGCGAGATCCGCGAGACCGGTGAGTCGGTGCTGCAGATGGCCAGCCGAATCAACCAGGTGTCCGCGCAGGCCGAACAGTCGGCCGAGGTGGCGCGCCAGTCGCTGACCGTGACCTCGAACGGCCGCCAGGCGGTGCAGGATTCGATCGGCGGCATGAACGCGATCCGCGAGCAGATCCAGGAAACCTCCAAGCGCATCAAGCGGCTGGGTGAATCGTCGCAGGAGATCGGCGAAATCACTGAGCTGATCTCCGACATTACCGAACAGACCAACGTGCTGGCGCTGAACGCCGCCATCCAGGCCGCTTCGGCCGGTGAAGCCGGCCGCGGCTTCTCGGTGGTGGCCGAGGAAGTGCAGCGCCTGGCCGAACGCTCGGGCGACGCCACCCGCCAGATCGCGGCGCTGGTGAAGACCATTCAGACCGACACGCAGGATGCGGTGGCCGCCATGGAGCAGTCGACCCAGGGCGTGGTGCAGGGGGCCAAGCTGTCCGACGCGGCCGGCTCGGCGCTGGTCGACATCGATCGCGTGACGCGCGAGCTCTCGGCGCTGATCGAGGCGATCTCGAACGAAGCCAAGCGCGAGGCCGAATCGGCCAACGTCGTGGCCGCCAACATCCAGCACATCTTCGCGGTGACCGAACAGACCGGCGACGGCACGCGCTCGACCGCGCAGATGGTGCACGAGTTGTCGCGCACCGCCGACGAGCTGCGTCAGTCGGTGGACCGCTTCAAGATCGGTTGACGCCGATCGCCACGTCGCGAAGCCGACCGAACCCATTCAGCTTGCCGCCATGGATGCAGACCGCGATCAAACCGTGCCCGGCGACCTGAGCGCGCTGGCCTGGGTGCAGGAAGAACTGCGCCGCACGCTGGACCAGGCGCACAAGTCGCTGCGCCGCCACCTGCGCGAGACCGAGCAGCGCGCCAGCGCCGAGCCCGATGCGGAGCCGGTGGTGCCCACCGCGCTGCTGCAGGCGCGCACGCTGGTCCACCAGGGGGTGGGCGCGCTCGAGATGATCGGGCTGTCGGCGCCCGCGCGCTGCCTGAACGCCACCGAGCAGGCCCTGTCCAAGTTGGCCGACCGCAGCGTTCCCCTCGACAACACGGCGATCGAGGCGATCGAGCGTGCGTCGTTCGCGCTGCTCGATTTCCTCAAGCGCCAGCTGGCCGGCAAGCCGGTCTCGTCGCTGACGCTTTTCCCGCAGTACAAGGCCGTGCTGGCGATCGCCAAGGCCGACCGCATCCACCCGGCTGACCTGTGGGAGGCCGAGGAGCGCAGCGACCCGGTGCCGAGCTGGGATTCCGGCTTTGCGCCGCTCGAGCCCGACCAGGAAGTGCACGCCGCGATCGAGCGCGCGATGCTGAAGGCGCTGCGCAGCGGCGACAACGCCTCGCTGCACCGCATGAGCGACCTGTTCGCCGGCCTGTCGGCGAATGCCGAGGGCCGCACGGCCACGCTGTGGCAGCTCGCGTCGGGCTTCTTCGAGGCCCAGGCGGTCGGCGTCCTCGCCTCCGATCTGTACTCCAAGCGGCTGGTCTCGCGGCTGCTCGCCCAGCTGCGGGCGGTCGAGCGCGGCGCCACCGACGGCCCGGGCCGCCTGCTGCGCGACCTGCGCTTCTTCTGTGCCCAGTCGCGCCCCGTCGATGCGCAGATCGCGCCCCGGCTGGCCCAGGTGCGCCGCGCGATGGCGCTGCCGGACGTCGAGCCGGTCAGCTACGAGACCAGCCCGCTGGGCCGCTACGACCCGGCGATCATCCCGCTGGCGCGCAAGCGGGTGGCGGCGCTGAAGGAGTCGTGGTCATCGCTGGTGTCGGGCGACGCGGCGCTGGGCGCCGCGGTGCCCGAGCAGGCTGCGCTGGTCGCCGACTCGGTGCGCCAGATCTACCCGGATGGCAACGACCTGGCCGATGCGCTGATCGCCGCCACCCAGCGCGGGCACGCACCGTCGCCGGCGCTCGCGATGGAGGTCGCCACCGCGCTGCTGTGCGTCGATGCATCGCTGGACGACATCGACCTCGAGCGGCCCGAAATGCAGCAGCGCGTGCAACGACTCGCGCAGCGCCTGGGCACGGTGACGGCCGGCGGCGAGCAGGCGCCGATCGAACCCTGGATGGAGGCGCTGTACCGCGAGGTCTCCGACCGCCAGACCATGGGCAGCGTGGTGCAGGAACTGCGCGCCTCGCTGGCCGAGATCGAGCAGCAGCTCGACCGCTTCAGCCGCGCGCCGACCGAACGCGAGCCGCTGATCCCGGTGCCGGGCGAGCTGGCGGCGATGCGCGGCGTGCTGTCGGTGCTCGGGCTGGACCAGGCCTCGGCCGCCGTGCAGCGCATGCGCGACGACGTCGACGGGGTGATCGCCTCGGCCGACGAAGGGGCCGACGAGATGGCCGGCCGCCTGGCCGACAACGTCGGTGCGCTGTCGTTCATGATCGACATGCTGGGCGTGCAGCCTCAGCTGGCCAAGTCGCTGTTCCGTTACGACCCGGCCAGCGGGCGCTTCGCCGCCGTGATGGGCCACACCCGCGTCGCCCCGCCGGCGGGGCCGGTGGCCGAGACCGGGCTGATCGAGCAGGCCCAGTCGCTCGCCGAGTCGCTGGCCGAGCCGGCCGCGGCCCAGGGCCTGTCGGACGACGATTTGTCGCGCACGCTCGACACGCTGACCCACCACGCGGTCGCGGCCGACGCGCCGCAGCTGGCCGAGCGCGCCGCGCATGCGCGCGATGCGCTGGCCAGCGCCACGAGCGACGCCGAGCGCGATGCCGCCCGCGCCGACATCGCGCAATCGCTGGGCGATTTCGTCGCCCAGCAGGAACTCCAGCCCCCGCCCGAATCGCCGCGCAGCCGGCCGATGCCGTTGGACGAAGAGCCCGACGACATGCGCGAGATCTTCTTCGAGGAAGCGCGCGAGGTCGTCGAAGGGGCGCTGGCCGCATTGGCCGAGCTGGCCGAGCAGCCGCAGGACCTGGAAGCGCTGACCACCGTGCGCCGTGCCTTCCACACCCTCAAGGGCAGCTCCCGCATGGTGGGCCTGCGCGACTACGGCGAAGCCGCCTGGGCCTGCGAGCAGCTGTACAACGCCCGCCTGGCCGAGGCCACCGTCGAGGCCGACTCGGCGCTGCGCGATTTCACCGCGCGGGCGCTGGACCAGCTCGCCCGCTGGGTCGACGCCCTCGAAGGCGGTGCCGGCGTATTGCCCGACGGGCGTGCGCTGGCCGAGCAGGCGCAGGCGCTGCGCCTGCGCAGCGTCACGCCGCCCACCGCGGTCGCGCCCGAGCCGCTGCCCGCACTGCCGCCGGCACCCCAGCCGGTGGTGCCGCCGCCTCCGCTGACGATTCCCGCCACCTTGCCCGCCGAGCTGCTGGAGCTGCCCGAGCTGCCGCCGCTGCCCGAGGTGCAGGAGATGCTGCCGGCCGACGCCGAGCCGACAACGCTGCGCCTGCCCCCCGAAGCGGCGCCGCGGGCGCCTGCACCCCCCGCCCCAGTGGCCACGCCGGCCTCCGGCTCCGAATGGGCCCTGACCGCCGAGGCGCCGCTGCAGGACCTGCTGGCGTCGATCGACCTGCAAGTCGATCTCGAACTGCCGCTCGAAGACACCGCGTCGGTGCCGCTGGACGAGTCGGCCGTGGCCCCCTTCGTCACCGAGGAGCCGGCCGAGGCGGGCGAACTGCCGGAGACCGTGCCCGACGACACCGTCGCGCCGCCGGCGCCGGAAGACGACGCCGAGCGCTACAAGGTCGTCGGCCCGCTGCGCATTCAGATCGCGCTGTTCAACATCTTCCTCAACGAGGCCGATGAGCAGTCGCGCCGCCTGGGCGTCGAGATCGCCGAGTGGCAGCACGAGCTGCAGCGGCCGGTCGGGGAGGCGGCGGTTGCGCTGGCCCATTCGCTGGCCGGCAATTCAGCCGCGGTCGGCTACAGCGACCTGTCCAACCTGGCCCGCCGGCTCGAACACGGGCTCGAACGCTCGGCCTCGCGCGGTGCCGGCCACGCCGAAGAGGCGCAGCTGTTTGCCGACGTCGGCGACGAGATCCGGCGCCTGCTGCACCAGTTCGCCGCCGGGTTCCTGAAGCCGGTCGCCCCGGAACTGCTCGCGCGGCTGGATGCGCACGACGCGCGCGAGGCCCAGGAGGCCCTGGCCGCCGGCCGTTCCGAGTTGTCGCCGCTGGACGGCCCGACTTCGGCGGTCATGGCCTTTGGCCCGGTGCCCTCGGAGCCCGCGCCGCTGGAAGCGGTGCCGGCCCCGGCCGTAGCGGCTCGGTCCGACCTGCCGGCGCCGCCGGCCACCGCCGTGCCGGTGGTCGCGCCGGCGGTCGAGGACGAAGGCGACACCGGGCCGGTGACCCAGCAGGCACCGCTCGGTGCGGTGCGCTTCACGTCGCTGGCCGACGAGCTGCCGTCGGCCGAGGTCGCCGAGCCGATGGCGGTATCGCCGGCGCGCGATGCGCTGTGGGGCGATTTCCGCGAGGACCTCGACACCGAGGATGCGATCGACGACGAGCTGATCGCGATCTTCATGGACGAAGGGCGCGAGCTGCTGCCGGCGCTGGCCGAGGCCGTGCGCGACTGGGAAGCCACCCCCGATGACGCCGGTGCGGCAACCGCCGCGATGCGCGTGTTGCACACGCTCAAGGGCAGCGCGCGCCTGGCCGGCGCGATGCGCCTGGGCGAGGTGGCGCACCGCCTCGAGACCGCGATCGCCCTGGCCAACGCCCAGGGCACGCCCGATCTCGGCGTGCTGGCCCACCTGCACAGCGGTGTCGACGCGCTGGACGAGGAATTCCAGCGCCTGGAAGGCGGCACCGCCGCCGAACCGGCGCGGGCCACGGCGACGTCGGCGGTCGCGCCGGCGCTGGCATCGCTGCCCGCCGTCGCGGTCAGTGTCCCGCCGGTGGCCGCGCCGTCCGCTGCGCGCGAGCCGGCGGCCGAGGTGCCCGCGCAGGCGCCGGCGGCCGCCCCGGGCGAGGTGCCGGCCGGCACGCCGGCGGCGATCGACTGGGGCCGCTTCGCGATCCACGCCGCCGGCGTGGCCGGGCTGGGCGCCACCGGCGCCGACGTGGGCGGTGGTGTCGTGCGCGTGCGCGCGCCGCTGCTCGAGCGCCTGGTCACGCACGCCGGCGAGGTCGGCATTGCCCGCGCCCGCATCGAGTCTGACATGGGCCAGTTGCAGGGCGCGCTGAAGGAGTTGACCGACAACCTGGACCGCCTGCGCCGCCAGCTGCGCGACCTGGAGCTCCAGGCCGAGACCCAGATGGCCTCGCGCATCGAAGCTGCGCGCCACATGCAGCAGGCCTTCGACCCGCTCGAAATGGACCGCTTCACCCGCGTGCAGGAGCTGACGCGCATGCTGGCCGAATCGGTCGGTGACGTCGGCACGGTGCAGCGCGGCATCCAGCAGACGCTGCAGAGCACCGAAGACCAGCTCGCGGTGCAGGCCCGCCTGACGCGTGATCTGCAGGACGACCTGCTGCGCGCCCGCATGGTCGAGTTCGACACGCTGTCGGATCGGCTGTACCGCGTCGTGCGCCAGGCGGCCAAGGAGTCGGGCAAGCAGGTGCGCCTGAACCTGAGCGGCGGTGCGATCGAACTCGACCGCAGCGTGCTGGACCGCATGGCGCCCGCTTTCGAGCATCTGCTGCGCAACGCGGTGGTGCACGGCATCGAGCCGCAGACGCTGCGCGAGTCGGTCGGCAAGAATTCGCACGGCAACATCGAGATCAGTCTGCACCAGTCGGGCAACGAGGTGCGCATCGAAGTGCGCGACGATGGCGCAGGCCTGAACCTGGCCCGCATCGCCGAGCGCGCGCGCCACCTCGGCCTGCTGGCCGAGGATGGCAAGCCGACCGAGGCCGAGCTGGCCGGGATGATCTTCACGCCCGGCTTCTCGACCGCCGAGCAGATCACCGAGCTGGCCGGGCGCGGCGTCGGCATGGACGTGGTCCGGGCCGAGGTCACTTCGCTCGGCGGCCGCATCGAGACCGCCAGCGCGACCGGCCGCGGCACCGCCTTCCAGCTCGTGCTGCCGTTGACCACCGCGGTGACGCAGGTGGTGGCACTGGCCTGCGGCGAGTTGCATGTGGCGGTCCCGGCGACCCTGGTCGAGACGGTGCGCCGCGTGCCGGTGGCCGAGGTCGAGGCGGCCTATCGGTCCGGCATGCTGCGCCACGGCGACCAGGAGGTGCCGTTCTTCTGGCTCGGCAGCCTGCTGCAGCACGGCCTGCGCGGCGCTGCAGAGGGCCGCACGACGCACGTGGTCATCGCCCGCAGCGCTTCGCAGCGCGTCGCGCTGCACGTGAGCCTGGTGCTGGGCAATCAGGAAGTGGTGGTCAAGAACCTGGGCCCGCAACTGGCCCGCCTGCCCGGCCTGGCCGGCATGTCGCTGCTGGCCAATGGCGAAACCGTGCTGATCTACAACCCGGTCGCACTGGCCACGGTCTACGGCGACGAGGCCCGCCAGCGCCTGCTGCATTGGCTGCACAGCATGCCGGCGGCCGACGAAGCGGCTGTGGCGAGCGTCGTCGAGCCGGCGGCGGCCGAAGCCGCCGAAGCCGCCATTCCGCGCAACGAGAACCGTGCGCCGCTGGTGCTGGTGGTCGACGATTCGCTGACGGTGCGCCGCGTGACGCAGCGCCTGCTGCAGCGCGAGGGCTATCGCGTGACGCTGGCGCGCGACGGCCTCGATGCGCTCGAGAAGCTGGCCGACGAGCGGCCGGCCGTGATGCTCAGCGACATCGAGATGCCGCGCATGGATGGCTTCGACCTGGTGCGCAACGTGCGCAGCGATGCCCGCCTGCACGATCTGCCGGTGGTGATGATCACCTCGCGCATCGCACAGAAGCACCGCGAGCACGCGCAAGAGCTGGGGGTGGACCACTACCTGGGCAAACCGTACGACGAGGAGGCCCTGCTGGCCCTGGTACGCTCGTATGCACAGCCCACGGTGCCGGCGTAAGGGAACGCCCGGGGTTCCGACCGCACAGCATGCATGTCCGAGATCGTTGACCAACTGGCCGAGCTGACAGGCCTGCGTGACCGCGACACGCTGGATGTCAGCCTGGTCACGTCCATCCGCGATCTGCTGCAGCCAGGCAGCGTGGCCGTGCATCGGGTAGTCGGCGATGCCGGCGACGAACGTTGGCTGACGCGCGCCCACCTGGACGTGGCCGACGTGGCCGCGCGTGCCGACTCCTCCTGGGCAGACCCGCGCTCGTTGCCCCTGCTGGCCGAGCGGCCCGCGTGGCAGCGCTGCCTGCAGGCCGCCACCGAGATCGAGCTGTCAGGCAGCGACACGACGCTGCTGCTGCCGTTGGCGTCGGATGCCGGCGTGATCGGCGTGGTCGAGATCGTGACCCGCCAGCCGCTGACCGACGAGATCAAGCGGCTGCTGATCGGGGTGCTGCGCATCTACCGCAACGTGCAAGGCCTGCTCGACTACAGCGAGCGTGACACGCTGACCGGGCTGCTCAACCGCAAGAGCTTCGACGAGACCTTCTACAAGGTCTCGGCCGCGCCGCCGCCGCCGGTGGCCGACCAGCCGGGCGACCGCCGCCACGGCGCGGCGGCCGGCTACTGGCTCGGGGTGGTCGACATCGACCACTTCAAGCTGGTCAACGACCGCTTCGGCCACCTCATCGGCGACGAGGTGCTGCTGCTGCTGTCGCGCGTGATGCGCAGCTGCTTCCGTTTCTACGACCAGGTCTACCGCTTCGGCGGCGAGGAATTCGTCGTGCTGCTGCGTTGCGCCGGCGAGGAAGACGCCAGGGCGGCGCTCGAGCGCTTCCGCGAAGCGGTGCGCGGTTATGTCTTCCCGCAGGTCGAGCACATCACCGTCAGCGTCGGCTTCACCGACGTGCGCCACGGCGATTCCCCCAATGCGGCAGTCGAGCGAGCCGACCGCGCGGTCTACTTCGCGAAGAACCATGGCCGCGACCAGGTCCGAGGCCACGCCGCGCTGGTGCGCGAAGGCCTGCTCGAGGACGACAAGAAGGCCGGCGACATCGACCTGTTCTGACGCGGCCGCGCCGCGCGCCACCGCGGGCCGGCAACGATTCTTTACGCGGCCCGGCACGCGGGCAAACCCGCAGCGGGCACGCGTCTCGCAAAATCGCCCCCATGAACCTTCCCCCTTCGGACTCGCTGCGCCGCCGTGGCGGCTGGAAAGGCTGGCTGGCCGCGATCGTGGGCGGCGCCGGCGCCGCCCAGGCCGCCCCACCGGCCGCGCCCCCGACCCCGGCCGAGCCCCCGGCCGCCCCTTCGCCAGCGGCGGATGGATCCGCGCTGGCGCGGGCCGACGTGCTGGTCTACAAGCCCGACGTCAAGCCCAAGCTGAGGCTGCACCTGGCGCGCCCCGATGCGGCACGCTTCCCCGGCCCGCGGCCGTGCATCGTGTTCTTCCACGGGGGCGGCTGGCGCAGTGGTGATCCCAAGCAGTTCCAGGCCTACGCCAGCCGGCTGGCCGAGCTCGGCGTGGTCGGCATCAGCGCGCAATACCGGCTGATGCGCGACGGCGACGAGCTGCCCCTGGAGGCGGTGCGCGATGCGCGCTCGGCGCTGCGCTTCGTGCGTGCCAAGGCCAGCCAACTCGGCTGCGACGTGCAGCGCATCGGCGCCGGTGGCGGCTCGTCGGGCGGGCACTTGGCGGCCATGACGGCGGTGCCGGCGCCGAAGGGCGGCCTGGCGCTGGACGAAACGTCCGACGATCTGAGCGTCACCCCGCGGCCGCAGGCCCTGTTCCTGATGAACCCACCGTTGAACCTGGAGCGCTACGACAAGCCGGTGCCGGTGGAGCAGCGCCGCCAGCTGTCGCCCACGCTGCTGATCGATGCCAGCCTGCCGCCGACGTGGATCTTCCACGGCACGGCCGACAAGGTCGTGCCGTTCTCGCAGGCCACCGAGTTCCGCGACCGGGCACGCGCGCTCGGTGGTGGCGAGGTCACGGTGCAGGCCTTCCCGGGCCGCGGCCACGGTTTCTTCAACGCCAAGCGCGGCGACGGCGGCGACTTCGAAGCCACGATGACGGGGATCGTCGCTGGCTTGAAGAAGCTGGGCTGGGTACCTTAGGCCCCCACGCTCCCTTCCGGTCGCTGCCCCCCATGGGGGCTCTTGCGACGGACCGGCAGAGCCGGATCCGTGCAAGGGCCTTGGCTTGGCGGATCGTTCATCGGGGGCGTCGCGTGGCGGCGTAACGCGCCAGCGTCAGGCGGCGGGCGGCCTCGTGGTCGACGATCGGCTCGGGGTAGTCGCGGCCCAGCACCAGGCGGGCCGCCTCGAGTTCCAGCGGGCGCGCCTTCCACGGGGCATGGATGGCCGGCGCCTCGAGCCCCGCCAGTGCCGGCAGATAGCGCTTGATGAAGCGGCCCTCGGGGTCGAACCTCTCGCTTTGCGTCACCGGGTTGAAGATGCGGAAGTACGGCTGGGCGTCGCAGCCTGTCGAGGCGGCCCATTGCCAGCCGCCATTGTTGGTGGCCAGGTCGTAATCGTTCAGCCAGCGGGCGAACCAGGCCTCGCCGCGCCGCCAATCCAGCCCCAGGTCCTTGACCAGGAAGCTGGCGCTGACCATGCGCAGGCGGTTGTGCATGTAGCCGGTGTGCCGCAGCTGCCGCATCGCCGCATCGACCAGTGGGTAGCCGGTGCGGCCCTCGCACCAGGCGTCGAACAGCGTATCGGCATGTTTGCCATGCTCCCACTTGATCGTGTCGTACTCGGGCCGGAACGCGTGCTCGGCCACGCGCGGGTGGTGGTGCAGCACCTGGTGGAAGAAGTCGCGCCAGATCAGCTCGCCGAGCCAGGCTTCGGCACCTTGCGAGCCGGCCTGCGTGCGCTGCCAGGCCTCGCGCGCCAGGCGGCGGACCGACACCGTGCCGAAGCGCAGGTGCACGCCGAGGTAGCTCGGGCCCTTGACGGCGGGGAAATCGCGCGTGCGCGCGTAGTCGTCGATGCGGGCGAGGAAGTCGTCGAGCAGTTCGTGCGCGCCGGCGCTGCCGGTCGGCAGTCGCAGCGTGTGCAGGTCGGTGCGCTCGAAGCCGATGTCGGCCAGTGTCGGGATGCCGGGTGTGCCGCCGGCACGGGGCCACGGCGCCAGGCTGGCCGCATGGCGCGCCACGCCCCAGGCGCGCAGGTAGAAGTGATCGACCTTCTTCAGCCACGCGGTCCTGTACGGCGTGAACACGCCATAGGGCGTGCCGGTGGCCGTCATCAGCTCGTCGCGCTCGAAGACCAGATGGTCTTTCACCGTGTACAGCAGGCAGCCGATCGCCGCCAGCCCGCCCCGCACGGCGGCGTCGCGCGCCAGCGAGGCCGGCTCGTCGTCGTGGGCGGCGTAGACGGCCTGCACACCGAGCGCGTCGGCCAGGGCCGGCAGTTCCTCGAGCGCCCGACCGTGGCGCACGATCAACCCCACGCCGTCCACCCCGTGCGACTGGCCCAGCGCTCGCAGCTGGCCATCGAGGTCGACCAGGCTGTCGCGGATGAATTCGACCCGGCGGTCGGCGCGCGGCAGCGGATCCAGGATGTCGGTGTCGAACACGAAGCCGGCATAGACCTGGCCGGCGGCGCGGCAAGCGGCATACAGCGCCGCGTGGTCGTCGGCACGCAGGTCGCGGCGAAACCACACCAGCGCGCGGTCCAGCCGGGGCGGCGGCGGTGATGCAGGCGACGGCGACATCATGGTTCGAGTGTCGCCTTTTTCGCCTTGGGGCCAGGCCCCGCCGGGAAGGGGGCTGAAATAGAATCGAGCCATGGCGTCGGACGGCATCAACCTCACCAACCAGTTCCTGATCGCCATGCCCGGCATGGCCGACGACACCTTTTCGGGAACGGTGGTCTACCTGTGCGAGCACAGCGAGAAGGGTGCCCTCGGCCTGGTGATCAACAAGCCGATCGACATCACGCTGGCCAACCTGTTCGAGAAGGTCGACTTGAGCCTCGAAGGCAGCGCCCTGGCCGAAGAGCCGGTCTACTTCGGTGGCCCGGTGCAGACCGAGCGCGGCTTCGTCCTGCACGAGCCGCAGGGTGGCGAGGCGCAGGTCTTCAGCTCGACACTCCAGGTGCCCGGCGGGCTGGAAATGA
>NZ_DATFAN010000021.1:0-2648 GCF_035254525.1 Ideonella sp.
GCCCGTGGCTCGACGAGCTGGCGGACAGCGGCGCCGACGTGATCGGCCTGGACTGGACCGTGAACCTCGGCCAGGCCCGTGCCCGCGTGGGTTCACGCGTGGCCTTGCAGGGCAACCTCGACCCCAACGTGCTGTTCGCGCCGCCCGAGATCGTGCAGGCCGAGGCGCGCCGCGTGCTGGACAGCTTCGGCCCGCCGCAGCGCGCGGATTCGGCGGGCGGCGGCTGGGACGGGCACGTCTTCAACCTCGGCCACGGCATCAGCCAGTACACGGCGCCGGACCACGTGGCGGCGCTCGTCGAAGCCGTTCACGCCCACTCGCGCACGCTTCGTAAACGCTCCCATACGCCCAAGCCTGCTTGAGGTGGTATGGGGGTTTTTCCGGGTGAGTGCTCGCTCAGGGCTTGACTTATCCCCAAATCCCAGGGTGCGACAGATCACCGCTTCGGCCGGTGTCACGAAACCATCAAAATCGCGGCGATACGTGGCAAGTATTTGATTAGAAAGAATTTTTCGCCACTGCCTCAGAATCGGGCAACCCAAGGCCGACCACGGTACATCAAGCATTTAGCACGCCCGACCGCAGCTTTCCCACAATGTTATCCACAGGAACGGTGGGCAAGTCTGAAAGATGTTTCGAATCATGGACTTAAGCGGAACATCTCAACTTCTGCTGGCGCCGAGGCCCTTTTCGGCGTTGGCGCGCGCGGCGCGGCATGACACGCGTTGAGGTGGCGGTCGAGACGCCCGCACACGCCGGGCTGGCCGATACCCTGGACTACGAGAGTGAGCAGCCGCTCAGCGCGGGCACGCTGGTGCGTGTGCCTCTGGGCCGGCGCGACGTGCCAGGTATCGTCTGGGCAGGCCCGGCCGATGGAGCCCGAGCCGACCGAGGAGACGACCGCACGGGCGACCGCAAAGACCCGGCCGGCGGTGGTTCCTTCACGCTGAAAGCCGTGGCCGAGGTGATCGCCAGCCTGCCGCCCCTGCCGGCGGCGTGGTGCCGGCTGGTGGAGTTCAGCGCGCGCTACTACCAGCGTGCGCTCGGCGAGGTGGCGCTGGCAGTGCTACCGCCCGAGTTGCGCAAGCTCGACGACGCCGGCCTGGCCAAGCGGCTGCGGCTGCAGGACAAGCGCGCCGCGCTGGCCGCCGCGAAAGCCACCGACCCGCCGGCCGCGCCCGAGCGCCCGGCGCTCACCGCGGAGCAGGCCGCCGTGTTGGCCGCGATCGACGCCGCGCCGCCGGCGTGCCACCTGCTGCACGGTGTCACCGGCAGCGGCAAGACCGAGGTCTACCTGCGACTGGCCGAAGCGGCGCTGGCCGCCGGCCGGCAGGCGCTGGTGCTGGTGCCCGAGATCAACCTGACGCCGCAGCTCGAGGCCCGCTTCGCCGCGCGCTTTCCGGGCCGGCGGCTGGTCTCGCTGCACAGTGCGCTGACGCCGGCGCAGCGGCTGGGCAACTGGCTGGCCGCGCACCGGGGCCAGGCCGAGCTGGTGCTCGGCACGCGGCTGGCGATCTTCTGCCCGCTGCCGCGGCTGGGCGTGATCGTGGTCGACGAGGAACACGACCCCAGCTACAAGCAGCAGGATGGCGCGCGCTATTCGGCGCGCGATCTGGCCGTCTATCGGGGCCGGCTGGAAAGCGTGCCGGTCGTGCTCGGCTCGGCGACGCCGTCGCTCGAGAGTTGGCACCACGCACAGACCGGCCGCTACAAGCTGCTGACGATGGCCGAGCGCGTCGGCCAGGGGCCGCTGCCGGTCGTCAGGGTCGTCGACATGACGCAGCAGCCCAAGCCCGCGCCGGGCGAGCCGCCGCTGGCGCTGGCGCCGGCCTTGCAGGCGGCGATCGAAGCGCGCATCGCGCGCGGTGAACAGAGCCTGCTGTTCCTGAACCGCCGTGGTTTCGCGCCGGTGCTGCATTGCGCGGCCTGCGGCTGGAAGAGCGCCTGCCCGCATTGCAGCGCCTGGCGCGTCTTTCACAAGCTCGACCGCACGCTGCGCTGCCACCACTGCGCCTTCACCGAGCGCGTGCCGCGCGCCTGCCCCGAGTGCGGCAACCTGGACATCCAGCCGCTCGGCCGGGGCACCGAGAAGTTGGAGGAACAGGTCGGCGCGCTGCTGCAGGGGGTGCAGCGCCCCGATGGCGCGTCGCCCCGCGTTGCCCGCATCGACGCCGACACCACGCGGCTGAAGGGCACGCTCGAGCAGCAGCTCGCGGCGGTGCACGCCGGCGACGTCGACGTGCTGGTCGGCACGCAGATGGTCACCAAGGGCCACGACTTCCGCCGTGTCACGCTGGTGGCGGCGGTGGACCCGGACGGCGCCTTGTTCACCGCCGACTTCCGCGCCCCGGAGCGCCTGTTCGCGACGCTGATGCAGGCCGCCGGCCGGGCCGGCCGAGCGGCCGAGGTGGCGCAGGGCAGCGAGATGTGGATCCAGACCGCCAACCCCAGCCACCCACTGTTCGCGGCGTTGCGGGCGCACGACTACGCGCGCTTTGCCGCCAGCCAGCTGCGCGAGCGCGAGATGGCCGGCTTGCCGCCTTTCGCCCACCTGGCACTGCTGCGCGCCGAGGCGCGCGAGGCGGCGGTCGCTGAAGGCTTTCTGCGCTCGGCGCGCGACGAAGCCCGCGCGATCGCCGAATCGCTCG
>NZ_DATFAN010000022.1:0-21288 GCF_035254525.1 Ideonella sp.
TCCAGCTCGGGCATCGGGGCCGAGGCGGCGCGCTTCCTGCGGCTGAAGGGCGCCAAGGTGATCGGCGTGGACCGCAACGACCCGATGATCACGCTCGACGGCTTCGTCAAGGCCGACCTGTCCGAGCAATCGGCCATCGACGCGGCCTTCAAGCAACTGCCCGAGCGTTTCGATGCGCTGTGCAACGTGGCCGGCGTGCCCGGCACCGCGCCAGTGGATCTGGTGGCGCGGGTGAACTACCTGGGCCTGCGCCACCTGAGCGAGCGTGCACTCGAGCGGCTGCCGCAAGGGGGCTCCATCGTCAACATCTCGTCCATCCTCGGGGCCGAGTGGCCGGCGCGGCTGGACCTGCACAAGGCCCTGGCCGAGACGCCCAGCTTCGAGGCGGGCCTGGCCTTCCTGGCCAAGCACCCGGTCGCGCAGGGCAGCTGCTACCAGTATTTCAAGGAAGCGCTGATCGTCTGGACCATCTCGCAATCGCAGAAGTGGTTCCTCGCCAAGGGCGTGCGCATGAACTGCGTGGCGCCGGGCCCGGTGTTCACGCCCATCCTGGGCGACTTTGTGCAGATGCTGGGCGAAGAGCGCGTGCAGAAGGACGCGCACCGCATGAAGCGCCCCGCGCTGGCCGACGAGATCGCGCCGGTGGTGGCCTTCCTGTGCGCCGACGAATCGCGCTGGGTCAGCGGCATCAACCTGCCCGTGGATGGCGGGTTGGCTTCGACCTACCTCTGAAGCCAGAACCCTAACGCCAAGGAGACACTGAATGCACCGCCTGTTTCGCCAGGCGGCGGGCACGCTCGCGCTCATCGCCGCGCTGCTGCCCACCGCCCATGCCGACATCACCATCGGCGTCAACCTGTCGCTGACCGGCCCGCTGTCGTCGCTCGGCCTGCCGGTCAAGGAATCGCTGGCCCTGTGGCCGGCCCAGATCGGCGGCGAGAAGCTCAGGCTGATCGTGCTGGACGACGCTTCCGACACGACCGCCGCGGTCAGGAACACCCGCCGCTTCATCACCGAAAGCCAGGCCGACCTGCTGCTGGGCTCGTCCGGCGTGCCGGCCGTGCTGGCGATGGCGCCGGTGGCCGCCGAAGCGAAGACGGTGCAACTCGCCTTCGCGCCGGCGCCGCGGCCCGGCGGCAAGGATGACTGGACCTTCCCGCTGCCGCAGCCGGTGTCGCTGATGTCGGATGCCGTCGCGCAACGCATGGTGGCCGACAAGGTGCACAAGGTGGCCTTTCTCGGGTGGAACGAGGGCTACGGCGAAATGTGGCTGCAGGCCTTCGGCGCATCGGCGAAGAAGGCGGGGATCGAGATCGTGGCCACCGAGCGCTTCGCGCCGCCCGACACTGCCATCACCGCCCAGGCGCTGAAGGTCATCGCCGCCAAGCCCGATGCGGTGCTGATCGTCGGTGCCGGCTCGGCCGCCGCGATGCCGCAGATCAACCTGCGCGAGCGCGGCTGGGCCGGCCCGATCTACCAGACGCACGGCGCGGCCTCGCCGGACCTGATCCGCGTCGGCGGCCGGCAGATGGATGGCGCGATCCTGCCCGCCGGCCCGGTGCTGGTGGCCGAGCAATTGGCGGCGACCAACCCGATCAAGCCGGTCGCGCTGGACTACGTGGGCGCCTTCGAGAAGGGCCACGGCGCGAACAGCCGCACGCAGTTCGGCGCCCATGCCCACGACGCGCTGAAGGTGCTGCAGCGCATCGTGCCCGTCGCGCTGAAGACCGCCAAGCCGGGCACGCCGGCCTTTCGCCAGGCGCTGCGCGACGCGCTGGAAAGCGAGAAGGAGATCGTCGTCTCGCACGGTGTCCTGAACTACTCGCTGGCCAACCACGTGGGCTTCGACGAGCGCGGCCGCGTGATGTTGCGCATCGAGAAGGGCCAGTTCCGATTGATCGAGTGATTGCCTGAGAAACCCCGGAGATAAGCGGCCGACGAAGCCGCCCCAACCACCCCTGGAGACAACATGCCACGACACACCCGCCATGCGCTGGCGGTGGCGGCCGCCCTCGCGCTGCCCGCTGCCAGCCACGCCTTCAACATCGAGTTGCCCGACAGCGACCTGAAGCTGCGGCTGGACCTGACGCCCAAGTACAGCGCGGGCTATCGGCTGAGCGACCCGTCGGCTGCGCTGACGCGCTTCGACGTGGCGGTCGACCCCGGCACGACGAACGAAGACGATGGTGACCACAACTTCAAGAAGGGGCTGATCTCCAGCCGCTTCGATCTGTTGGGCGAGCTGGACCTGACCGCGCCCAACTTCGGCGCGCGCATCTCGGGCAGCGGCTGGCGCGACAGCGTCTACCTGCGCAACAGCAGCTACGGCGGCACGCCCATCTACGTGGCCGGCACGCCGATCGGCGTCACCACCTCGACCTCGAACAACTTCGCCGACCAGGACGCCAACGAGTTCCTGCCCGACACCGTGCGCCAGCACGGCCGCGGCGGCGAGCTGCTCGATGCCTTCGTCTACGCCAAGGGCGACATCGGCGGCATGAAGGGCACCGTGCGCCTGGGCCGCCATACGCTGCAATGGGGCGAGAGCCTGTTCTTCGGCCAGAACGGCATCGCCAATGCGCAAGGCCCGGTGGACGTGGCCAAGATCGTCTCGGTGCCCGGCTGGCAGTTCAAGGAGGTGCTGCTGCCGGTGGAGCAGGTCTCGGGCTCGCTGCAGGTGGCCGAAGGCGTGTCGCTCGGGGCCTATTACCAGTTCAAGTGGCGGCCGAGCAAGATCCCCGGTGTCGGCAGCTACTTCTCGAACCAGGACTACGTCGGCACCGGCACCGTCAACTTCGGTCTGGATGCCAATGGCAGCCCGATCCTGCTGCCCTACGTGAAGAGCAAGGACCTGGAGCCGCGCGATTCCGGGCAGGGCGGCCTGCAACTGCGCTACAGCCCGACCGGCAGCGATTACGAGTTCGGCGTCTATGCCGCGCAGTACCACGACAAGACGCCCGCCGCGCCGGTGTTCGATTTCGTCAACGGTAACGTGCACCTGGCCTATGCCGAGGACGTTCGCACCGTGGGCGCCAGCGTCACCTCGTCGATCGGCCAGCTGAACTGGGCGGCCGAGGCCTCGCTGCGCTGGAACGCGCCGCTGACCAGCGACCCGGCGGTGCTGGGCCTGGGGCCGGTGATCACCTGCGGCACCTCGAGCGCCGACCCCTGCTACGCCGTGGGCCGCACCGCGCACCTGCAGGTTTCGGGCATCTACGTGCTGCAGCCGGGCAGCCTGTGGGGCGGCGGCGCGGTGGTCGGCGAGCTGGCCTACAACCGCACGCTGAAGGTCACGAAGGACATCTTCGCCGCGGCCGATGGCTCCAGCCAAGGCATCGGCGGGCTGGACCCGAACACCACCAAGGGCGCGTTCGCCTTCCGCATGCTCTTCGAGCCGCAGTACTTCCAGGTGCTGCCGGGGCTGGATCTGTCGGTGCCGGTGGGCGTGGGCTACAACTTCGGCGGCCGCTCGTCGGCGATCTTCAACTACGCCGGTGGCGCCTCGGAAGCGGGCGACTACAGCATCGGCGTGAAGGGCACCTACCAGAACGACTGGAAGCTGGCCCTGACCTACACCGATTACTTCGGCACCGCCAAGACCTTCACCGAGACCCTGGTGCCGGGCAGCGGCTCGCCGCGCCAGCTCACCTTCGGCCAGTCGCTGAGAGACCGGGCCTACGTGGCCTTCAGCGTCGCGCGCACCTTCTAAGCCTCACGCTTTTCGGAGTCAATTCATGCACCGCAAGCACATCCTGGCTGCGCTGATCGGCAGCCTCGCTTTCGTCTCTCAGGCTGGGGCTTCCGTCTCCGCCGACGAGGCCGCCAAGCTCAAGACCACGCTGACGCCGCTGGGCGCCGAGCGCGCCGCCAACAAGGAAGGGACCATCCCCGCGTGGGACGGCGGCCTGACCAAGACCCCGGCCGGCTACAAGCCGGGCGACGCGCGGCCCGACCCGTTTCCCGGCGAGAAGCCGCTGCTGTCGATCAACGCGAAGAACATGGACCAGCACGCCGCCAAGCTCAGCGACGGCGTGAAAGCCTTGATGAAGAAGTACCCCGACTTCCGCATCGATGTCTACCCGACGCACCGCACCGCCGCCGCGCCGCAGTACGTCTACGACAACACCTTCAAGAATGCGACCCGCGCCAAGCTGGTCGACAACGGCCACGGCACCGAGGGCGCCTACGGCGGCACGCCGTTCCCGATCCCCAAGGACGGCTACGAAGTCTTCCAGAACCACCGCCTCGCGTGGACGGGCACCTATGTGCAGGCGCCGGTGCGCGTGTGGGTGGTGACGGCCGACGGCCGGCGCGCGATGGCCTCGGGCGGCACCCAGAGCTTTCGCCGCCAGTACTACGACCCCGAAGGCAGCCTGGAGAAGTTCGACGGCTACTACGCGCTGGGCAAGTTCGCGGTGAGCGAGCCGGGCTCGAAGGCGGGCGAGGCCATCCTCGCGCACGACAACCTCAACGCGAGCAACCCGCGCGGCCTGTGGCAATACCTGGTGGGCCAGCGCCGCGTGCGCAAGGCGCCCTCGGTGGCCTACGACACGCCCGATTCGGTGACCTCGGGCATCGGCCTGTTCGACGAGGCGTTCAACCTGTTCGGGCCGATCGACAAGCACAACCTCAAGCTGGTCGGCAAGCGCGAGCTCTACATTCCCTACAACAACAACCGCGCGGCGTCGGCGAAGGTGGCCGATCTCGTCACGCCGAACACGCTGAACCCCAGCCTCGTGCGCTGGGAGCTGCACCGCGTGTGGGAGGTCGAGGCCACGCTCGCCGAAGGCAAGCGCCACGTCGTGCCCAAGCGCAAGTACTACATCGACGAGGACTCGTGGCAGATCATCCTCTTCGACGGCTGGGACGCGAAGGGCGAGCTCTGGCGCACCAACTACACGCTCACGCTGCTGGCGCCGGACATCCCCGCGCTGGTCGGCAACATGTTCTGGGGCGGCTACGACCTGCAGACCGGCGCCTACTACCTGAACATGGCCAGCAACGAGCTGAGCGCGCAGTACAAACCGCTGGCAACGCTGCCGCGCTCGTTCTTCAGCCCAGAGGAACTCGCCAACGAAGGAGCGAGATGACTCCCCCCCGAAGCGCCTTCGGCGCCTCCCCCCCAGGGGGGCGCCGCCAGCGGCCCGGCAAGGCCGGCTCCGCGGCGGCCGCTTGGTTCGGTTTGATGCTTGCTGCGGTCGTGCCTGTGGCTGCGGTGGCCGATGGGCCGGCGGCACTGGCTACGCCCGCGCCCGTCACGCCCAAGGCGCTGGGCGCGGCCACGCTGGCGGTGGCCCGCGCTGGCAAGCGCCTCGTGGCCGTGGGCGAGCGCGGTACCGTGCTGTGGTCGGATGACGGCGGCGCGCAATGGCAGCAGGCGCGTGTGCCGGTGCAAGCCGGGCTGACCAGCGTGCGCTTCGTGGACGAACGCCTGGGCTGGGCGGCGGGCCACCTGGGCGTGATCCTCAAGACCGAGGATGGCGGCCAGTCGTGGACCCGGCAGCTCGACGGCACGCAGGCCGCGGCCGCGCTGCTCGCCGCCGCCGGCAGCGACGAGCGCGCCCAGCGCAGCGCGCAGCGCATGGTGGAGGAGGGCCCCGACAAGCCCTTCTTCGACATCGAGGTGATCGACGCGCAGCGCGCCGTGGCCGTCGGCGCCTACGGCCTGGCCTTCGCGACGCATGACGGCGGCGCGCACTGGGCGCCGCTGCCCACGCAGGGCGCGAACCCGAGGAGCCTGCATCTGTACGGCGTGCGGGCCGTCAACGGGCAATGGTTCATCGCCGGTGAACAAGGCCTGCTGATGAAGTCGGCCGACGCCGGCGCGAGTTTCACCGCGCTCGCCTCGCCCTACAAGGGCAGCTTCTTCGGCCTGCTGGCTGCGCGCTCCGGCACGCTCGTGGCCTACGGCCTGCGCGGCAGCGCCTGGCGCTCGGCCGATGCGGGCGCGAGCTGGGACAAGGTCGATCTCGGCACCGCCATCACGCTGCAGGCCGGCGTGGAACGTGAGGGCGAGCTGGTGCTGCTCGGCCAGACCGGCGAGCTCTTCACGAGCCGCGACGACGGCCGCAGCTTCGCCTCGGTCAAGGCGCCGGCCGGCCCGCTGCCGGCCGCGGGCTTGAGCCTCGCGCCCGACGGTGCCTGGGTCATCGCCAGCCTGCGCGGCACGCGCCGCGCCACCCCCTGAACCTCAACCGACCCCACGCGATGCACGCCCCCGACACGCTCGCCACCCAGCCGGTGGTGGCCCGACTCGAAGACTTCGATACCGCCTCGGGATCGCTGCCTGAGCGCCTGCTGTTCAACCACCGGCCCTGGGTCATGCTGCTGTGCCTGCTGGCCACGCTGTGGCTCGGCTGGCAGGCCACGCGGCTGACGCTCAACGCCAGCTTCGAGAAGACCATCCCCACGTTGCACCCCTACATCGCCAACTATCTGGCCCACAAGGCGGATCTGGGCGGGCAGGGCAACGCGGTGCGCATCGTCGTCGAGGCGAAGAACGGCTCGATCTACGACAAGCACTACCTCGAGGTGCTGCAGAAGATCAGCGACGAGATCTACCTGATGCCGGGCGTGGACCGGCCGTTCATGAAGTCGCTTTGGACGCCCAGCACCCGCTGGGTCGCGGTGACCGAAGAAGGCCTGGACGGCAACACCGTGATGGGCGACAGCTACGACGGCTCGCCGCAGGCGCTGGCCGAGGTGCGCGCCAATGTCGAGCGCTCGGGCGAGATCGGGCAGATCGTGGCCGGCGATGCGCGCTCCAGCATCGTCTTCGTGCCGCTGCTGAGCGTGAACCCCAAGACCGGCCAGGCGCTGGATTACGGCGAGCTCGGCCGCCAGCTCGAAGCACTGCGCGCCCGGTACGACAGCGAGGCGATCGGCATCCACATCACCGGCTTCGCCAAGGTGATGGGCGACCTGATCGAGGGGCTCAAGCAGGTGCTGCTGTTCTTCGCCGTCGCGCTGGTCATCTGCGCGGGCGTGCTGTACGGCTACACGCGCTGCGTTCGCAGCACCGTGCTGGTGGTGGCCTGCTCGCTCGTGGCCGTGGTCTGGCAGTTCGGCCTGCTGGCGCTGCTGGGCTATGCGCTGGATCCGTACTCGGTGCTGGTGCCCTTCCTCGTGTTCGCCATCGGCATGAGCCACGGCGCGCAGAAGATGAACGGCATCATGCAGGACGTGGGCCGCGGCACGCACCGCGTGGTGGCCGCGCGCTACACCTTCCGCCGCCTGTTCGTCGCGGGGCTGACCGCGCTGCTGTGCGACGCGGTGGGCTTCGCGGTGCTGGCACTGATCCGTATCCAGGCGATCCAGGATCTGGCGCTGGTGGCCAGCATCGGCGTGGCGGTGCTGATCTTCACGAACCTCGTGCTGCTGCCCATCCTGCTGTCGTACGTGGGCGTGAGCCCGGCCGCGGCGCGGCGCAGCCTGCGCGACGACCCGACCTTCAACCCCGACATCGAGACGACGGGCACGGTCACCAGCCGCGGCTGGCTGTGGCACATGCTGGATCGCTTCACCCGCCGCGGCCCGGCGCTGGCGGCCATCGTGGCCGCGACCGCGCTGGCCGTGATCGGCTACGCCATCAGCACGCGGCTGCACGTGGGTGATCTGGACCCGGGCGCGCCGGAGCTGCGCGCCGACTCGCGCTACAACCAGGACAACGGCTACGTGACCGCGCACTACGCGGCATCGAGCGACATCCTGGTCGTCATGGTCTCGACCCCAGAGGACCAGTGCACCCGCTACGGCACGCTGGCCAAGGTTGACCAGCTGGCCTGGCAGCTCGAGCAGCTGCCCGGTGTCGAGTCGACCAACTCGATGGCCGCGCTGTCGAAGCTGGCGATGGTGGGCTACAACGAGGGGCAGCTGAAGTGGTACGAGCTGATTCCCAACGACAGTGCGCTGGGCGGCGTGCAGACGCGCGCACCGCGCGAGCTGTTCAACCAGGGCTGCTCGTTCCTGTCGCTGTACGTGTACCTGAAGGACCACAAGGCCGAGACGCTGACGAGCGTGGTCGATGCCACTGAAGCCTTCATCGCCAAGCACTCGACGACGGACGAGCGCTTCATGCTCGCCGCCGGCTCGGCCGGCATCGCCGCGGCCACCAACATCGTCGTCAAGCAGGCGATGCGCGAGATGCTGTGGTGGGTCTACGGCGCGGTCGTCGTGCTGTGCTGGGTGACCTTCCGCTCGTGGCGCGCGGTGGTCGTCGCCGTGCTGCCGCTGGTGCTCACCTCCATCCTCTGCGAGGCGCTGATGGTGGGCCTCGGGATGGGCGTGAAGGTCGCCACGCTGCCGGTGATCGCGCTGGGCGTGGGCATCGGCGTGGACTATGCCCTGTACGTGCTCAGCGTGATGCTGGCGCGGCTGCGCGCCGGCGAGACGCTGTCGGCTGCCTACCTGCACGCGCTGCAGTTCACCGGCCGCGTGGTCATGCTCACCGGCATCACGCTGGCGCTGGCGGTGGGCACCTGGGCGCTGTCGCCGATCAAGTTCCAGGCCGACATGGGCATCCTGCTGGCGTTCATGTTCGTCTGGAACATGGTCGGCGCGCTGGTGCTGCTGCCGGCGCTCGCCCACTTCCTGTTGCGGCCGGCGCGTGCCGCCCAACCTCACCCGACCCCGATGGAGACGACCGATGCTCGACAAGCAGCTTGAAGCGATGATGGTGCAGGCCCAGGCCGCCGGCATGCCGGACCTGTGCGATCTGCCGCCCGAGGCCTGCCGCGGCCTGTACCGCCAGATCCTCGCCGCGGCCGATGTGGCGCCGGCCGACGTGGGCGTGAGCGAGCACCGCGGCAGCGTCGACGGCACGGCGGTGCACCTGCGCGTCTACACGCCGCGTGGCGCGGCAGGGGCGTTGCCGGTGATCCTGTACTTCCACGGCGGCGGCTATGCGCTGGGCGATCTCGACGGCTATGACAACGTGTGCCGCCAGCTCTGCCAGGATTCGGGCGCCATCGTCGCCTCGGCGGCCTACCGCCTGGCGCCCGAGCATCCGTTCCCGGCCGCGCCAGAAGACGCCTGGGCCGCGCTCAACTGGGTGGCCGAACACGCACGCCGCTTCGGCGGCGACCCGTCGCGCCTGGCCGTGGCCGGTGACAGCGCCGGCGCGGCGCTGGCCACCGTGGTGGCGATCCAGGCGCGCGATGCCGGCGGCCCGGCCATCCGTTTCCAGGCCCTGGTGTACCCGCCCGCGGCCGGCGGCCACGACGGCGACTACCCGTCGCACCAACGGCACGCCGCCGGCCCGACGCTGACGCTGCGGACGATGGAATACTTCAACCGCCACTACTTCGGCGCCGCCGCCAAGGCGCCGGACTGGCGCGGCGCGCCGCTGCTGGCGCCTTCACTCGCCGGCCTGCCGCCCGCGCTGCTGCTGCTGGCTGCGCACGACCCGCTGCGTGACGAGGCCATGGCCTACGGCGAGGCCTTGCTCGCCGCCGGCAACGCGGTGACCATCGTCGAATACCACGGCCTGGCGCACGGCTTCATCAGCATGGGCGGCGGCATCGCTGCGGCGCGGCTCGCGCAGCAGCAGCTCGCCGCGGTGCTGCGGCAGGCGCTCGGCGGCTGACCCGCGCGCTCAATCGCCAGGCTCCGATCGGGCCGCCTTGTTGCGCTGCGCGGCCACTGCGAGCGCACTGTCCAGGGCCTCGTTCAGCGCGCGCAGATCCACCGGCTTGGTCAGGTAGCGGAAGAAGCCGGCCTCGAGCCCCTTGCTCACCGCGTTGGGCATTGCATTGGCGCTGACGGCGATGACCGGGATGTGCGCGGTGCGCGGGTCCGTGCGCAGCATGGCCTGGGCGGCGGTGCCGGTGAGCACGGGCATGTTGTTGTCCATCAGGATCACGTCGGGCTGTCGGCTGCGCGCGAGTTCGAGGCCGCGCTGGCCATTCGGCGCCGCGATCAGGCGAACGCCCGGCCGCCCGGCCAGCGCGGCCTGGATCAGCGCGAGGCTGGCCGGGTTGTCCTCGACGCACAGCACGGTGGCGACCGGGCCCGCCTCGGGCGGGCAGGCCTCGCTTGCCGCGTCGGTGGGGCCGGGGTCGGGCGCCGGGGTGCTGGCGGCAGGCGGGTCGGCCTCGCCCGGGGCGGCCGTGCGCAGGTCGACCCAGAACAGGCTGCCGGCCCCCGGCGTGCTGGACACGCCCAGCTCCCCGCCCATCAGCTCGACGAGATGGCGCGTCACGACCAGCCCGATGCCGGTGCCCTCGTGCGTGCCCGTCTCCTGGCCCAGGCGGTTGAAGGGCTGGAACAGCGACTGCAGCTGCTCCGGCAGCATGCCGATGCCGGTGTCCTGCACCGAGATGCGCAGGTTATCGGACGTGATCGGGGCGCAATGGACCACCACGCTGCCGCCGTCGCGGTTGTACTTGACGGCGTTCGACAGCAGGTTCAGCAGCACCTGCTTGAGCCGCGTGCGGTCGGCATGCACGGTGGCGTCCACCGCGCTCGGGAAGACCAGCCGGATGTGGCGCCGCTGGGCCAGCGGCTCGGTCATCGACCGGCACTCGGCCAGCAACTCGCCGAGCTCGATGCCTTCGAGCGAGAGCGAGAGCCTGCCGGCCTCGATCTGCGCGAGGTTCAGCACATCGTTGATCAGGCTGAGCAGGTGGCGCCCGGCACTGACGATGTGGTCGACGAAGACGTGGCCGCGCTCGGCGGTGAGCGCAGCGGTGTCGGCGCTGGCCAGCAGCTGGCCGAAGCCGATGATCGCGTTCAGCGGCGTGCGCAGCTCGTGGCTCATGCTGGCCAGGAACTCCGACTTGGCGCGGTTGGCCGACTCGGCCGCTGCGGTGGCCAGCGCCAGCTCGCTGTTCGAGCGCTCGAGCTCGGCGGTGCGCTCCTGCACGCGACGCTCGAGCCCTTCGTTCAGGCGCATCACCTCCTGCTGGGCGAGGCGCCGGTCCTCGACCTCGCGCGCCTTCTCGCGGTTGGTGGCTTCCAGCGCTTCGGTGCGGCGCTCGATCTCGCGCATCATGTTGTTGAACGCCCCGACCAGCGCGCCGAGCTCGTCGTCGCGGCGCTGTTCGACGCGGCGCGAGTAGTCCTGCCGCGCGACCACCTCGCGCGCGGCGTCGCCCACCGCGAGGATCGGCCGCAGCACGATCTGGCGCAGCCAGGACGACACCAGCGCCGCGACGGCCATCGCCACGGCGGCGGCCAGCAGCGCGATGCCGGCGTAGTTCAGCAGGTGGTCGAACAGCTCGTAATCGGTGCGCAGGTAGATCGTGCCGAGGATCTGGCCATGGTCGACGATGCGGCGATATGCCACGAGGCTGCTGCCCTCCACGGCCACGCCGTCGGCGCCGGGCAGCTCGGGGAACACGGCGCGTGCGCCTTCGGGCACATAGCTGGCGAACAGCACGCCGCGCGCGCTGTAGACGGCCGCGGCGCGCACCTTGGGCTGGAAGCGCAGCACGGCAAGGTTGTCGCGTGCCACGCGGGCATCGTCGAAGGCCAGCGCCGGCGCGGTGGTGCGCGCCAGCAGCTCGGCCTGGGCCCCCACGTCGCCGACCCAGCCCTGGTGATAGGCGCGCAGGTCGGAGACGATCATCGCGCCCAGCGCCACCACCACGGCGACGAGCGTGGTCAACAGCATCACGCCGAGCAGCTTGCGGCGCAGCGAGCCGCCGAACAGCCATGCGGCCGGCGCTTTCATGATGAGGGCTTCCCCGCCACCTGGCGGGCCACGCCGAGCAGGCGGGCGCTAACCTTCAGGCTGCTGCGCTCGGCCGCCGGCAGCGAGACGTCGAACTTCACCTTGTCGTCGACGACCACGAAGTTGACGACGGCGCCGGACAGGCGCTCGGCCTCGGTCACGGTGAGCACTGGCTTGTCCTTCGCGGCGGCCAGCGCCTCGGCCTGGCGCGTGCCGCCGGCCCCGGCGATGAACAGCACGTGCAGGCCGTCGACCGGGTCGCCCGGCGCGAGGCGGCGCACCGCGATCGGCCGGCCGTTCGCCGTCTGCCCGCGCGCGGCGGCCGCCACTTCGTCGGCCACGGGCTGCGGGCCCAGCACGCCGATCGAGAACGGGCTGTCGTCACCTGCGAACGCAGCGGGCGGCCACTCGACATAGTTGCCGAATTTGCAGAGGAACGCGGCCTTGATGCGGTACTCGGCCGACTGGGTGTCCTGCCCCCAGGCGCGCTCGCCAGACATTGCCAGCAACAGCGTGGCCGCCACCAGAACGAGCACACCGAATGGCTGCCTCGGCACCAGCATCCATCACCCCCTGCGGTTTCTCGAATGCAGAACGCATCGGGTGCAGGCGGCCGGGTCGTCATGCCCGGTGCGCGCTCGCCTGCACGCGCCGAGACCATCGTACGCTGTTCATGCCACAGCGTGCAGCCGGGGTGGCCCGCGGTCGCGGGCGTCTTACGCGAGGCGCAGCAGCCGCTTGGCGTTCTCTTTCAGGATCAGCGGCTTGACGGCATCCTTGAAGCCGGCCTCGTCGAAGTCGGCCAGCCAGCGGTCGGGCGTGATCAGCGGGTAGTCGCTGCCGAAGAGGATGCGGTCCTTCAGCAAGGTGTTGGCGTACTGCACGAGCTGGGCCGGGAAGTACTTCGGGCTCCAGCCGGAGAGGTCGATCCAGATGTTGGGCTTGTGCATCGCGAGCGACAGCGCCTCGTCCTGCCAGGGCCACGAGGGGTGGGCGATCACGATCTGCATGTCGGGGAAGGCCATCGCGACGTCTTCCAGCAGCATCGGGTTGGAGTTCTGCAGGCGCAGGCCGCCGCCGCAGCGCATGCCCGAGCCGATGCCCGAGTGGCCGCTGTGGAACACGGCGGGCAGCTTGAACTCGTTGATGACCTCGTAGATCGGCCAGGCCATCTTGTCGGCCGGCTCGAAGCCCTGCACCGTGGGGTGGAACTTGAAGCCCTTGACGCCGTACTCCTCGACGAGCTTGCGCGCCTCGCGCGCGCCGAACTTGCCTTTGTGCGGGTCGATGCTGCCGAAGGCGATCATGATGTCCGGGTTCGCCAGCGCCGCCTCGGCGATCTCTTCGTTCGGGATGCGGCGCCGGCCGAGCTGCGCCTCGGCATCGACCGTGAAGTTGACGAAGCCGATCTTCTTCTCGCGGTAGAAGTCGATCGTCTCCTGCATCGTCGGCCGGCGGCTGGAGCGGAAGTACTTGTCGGCCGCGCGGTCGTATTCCTCGCCGTAGTTGTCGAACGGGTTGCGGCACGACACCTCGAGGTGCGTGTGGGTGTCGATCGCGATCAATTCGGCGGTGTTCATGGCGCGGCTCCGGCGGCGGATAGATGTTTAATTGTCATAAACAAAGTGGTGCAACGCAAGCGCTGAAGCGGCACGCGAAACGGGTGAGTGTTATCCGTTAAGGGTTAGTACCAAGTGGCATGAAGGGGTGCAATTTAGTTAAATCGCATAAACATTCGGAGCACTCATGAGCACGGCCGAGACCCTCGCCTTCCAACCCGCCAGCGGCCTGCTGGCCCAGCTCGATCTGCTGCGCATCGAGCTCAGCGGCGCGGTGGCCCACATCCGCCTGAACCGCCCGGCCAAGCGCAACGCGATCAGCGACACCCTGATCACACAGCTGCACACCGCTTTCGTCAACCTGCCCGAGGCGGTGAAGGCCGTGGTCGTCACCGGCGAGGGCGACCACTTCTGTGCCGGGCTCGACCTGTCCGAGCTCGTCGACCGCGACGTGGGCGAGGGCGTGCTGCACTCGCGCATGTGGCATGCGGCCTTCGACCAGATCCAGTTCGGCCGCGTGCCGGTCATCGCCGTGCTGCACGGCGCGGTGGTCGGCGGCGGGCTGGAGCTGGCCTCGTCGTGCCACATCCGCGTGGCCGAGGCCTCCACCTACTTCGGCCTGCCCGAGGGCCAGCGCGGCCTGTTCGTCGGCGGCGGCGGCTCGGTGCGGGTGCCGCGCCTGATGGGCGTGGCCCGCATGACCGACATGATGCTGACCGGCCGTGTCTACGACCGCGACGAGGGCGTGCAGGCCGGCCTGGCGCAGTACGCGGTCGCCGATGGCGCCGGCTTCGCCAAGGCGCTGGAGCTGGCGCGCCGCATCGCGAGCAACGCGCCGATGTCGAACTTCGCGGTGATGCATGCGCTGCCGCGCATCGCCGACCAGGCGCAGGACCAGGGCCTGTTCACCGAATCGCTGATGGCGGCCGTGGCCGAGAGCACGCCCGATGCGAAAGACCGCCTGCGCGCCTTCCTCGAAGGCCGCGCGGGCAAGGTGGTGAAGTCGTGAACGCACCGCGGTACCGCGCCGCCACCGTCGGCGGCTGCGTCGACGCCACGCTCGAGACGCGGCCCGACGGCACGCAGATCCTGCGCTCGACCGAGGCGCTGCGCTGGTTCCCCGACCGCCTGACCGACAGCCTGGAGCAGTGGGCGGCCGAGGCCCCCGACCGAAGCTTCGTCGCCAAGCGAGACCACGGTGGCGACTGGCGCCGCGTCAGCTACGCCCAGATGCTGCAGCGCGCGCAGTCGGTCGGCCAGGCGCTGGTCGACCTGAGGCTGTCGGCCGAGCGGCCGGTGGCCATCCTGTCCGACAACGACATCGAGTACCTCACGCTGGCGCTCGGCGCGATGTGGGCGGGCGTGCCCTACGTGCCCATCTCGCCGGCGTATTCGCTGGTCTCACAGGATTACGGCAAGCTGCGCCACATCCTCGAGACGACGACGCCCGGTCTGGTGTTCGCATCGTCGGCGGCGTACGCGAAGGCCATCGCCGCGGTGGTGCCGGCCGATGTGGCGGTGGTGCTGGCCGAGGGCAACGTCGAGGGCCGCGAGTCGATCGCCTTCGACACGCTGCTGGCCACGGTGCCGGGCGAGGGCGTGCGCAAGGCGCATGCGAAGGTCGGCCCCGACACGATCGCCAAGTTCCTCTTCACCTCGGGCTCGACCAAGCAGCCCAAGGGCGTGATCAACACGCACCGGATGATCTGCGCCAACCAGCAGATGATCCGCCAGTGCATGGGCTTCCTGGCCGAGGAGCCGCCGGTGCTGGTCGACTGGCTGCCGTGGAACCACACCTTCGGCGGCAACCACAACGTCGGCATCGTGCTCTACAACGGCGGCACGCTCTACATCGACGATGGCAAGCCGACACCCAAGGGCATCGCCGAGACGCTGCGCAACCTGCGCGAGATCTCGCCCACGGTGTACTTCAATGTGCCCAAGGGTTTCGAGGAAATCGCCAGCGCGATGGACACCGACGAGGTGCTGAGGGTGCGCCTGTTCGCCAAGGTCAAGGCCTTCATGTTCGCCGGCGCGGGGCTCTCGCAGGCCGTGTGGGACAAGCTCGATGCCCATGCCGAGGCGACGGTCGGTGAACGCATCCGCATCATCACCGGCCTGGGCATGACCGAGACGGCGCCCTCGTGCACCTTCGCGGTCGGCACGGATGTGCGCTCGGGCCACATCGGCCTGCCGGTGCCCGGCGTCGAGGTCAAGCTGGTGCCGGACCACTCGGACCCGCTGCACGGCAAGACCGAGATCCGCTTCCGCGGCCCGAACGTGATGCCGGGCTACTGGCGCGCGCCCGAGCAGACCGGCGAAGCCTTCGACGATGAGGGCTTCTACCGCACCGGTGACGCGGTGAAATTCATCGACCCGGCCTACCCCACGCGCGGCCTGCTGTTCGACGGCCGCACGGCGGAAGACTTCAAGCTCTCGACCGGCACCTTCGTCAGCGTGGGCCCGTTGCGCGCCAAGGTCATCGCCGCCGGCCACCCCTGCGCGCAGGACGCGGTGGTCACCGGCCTGAACCGCGACGAGGTCGGCCTGCTCGTCTTCCCGCGGGCCGACGAGTGCCGCAAGCTCGCCGGCCTGCCCGACAACGCGCCGCTGCCCGAGGTGCTGCACCACCCGATGGTGCGGGCGTTCTTCCAGGACCTGGCCGATCGCCTGTTCCGTGAAGGCACCGGCAGCGCCAACCGCCCGGCGCGGCTGCATGTGCTGGCCGAGCCGCCGTCGATCGACAAGGGCGAGGTGACCGACAAGGGCTCGATCAACCAGCGCGCGGTGCTGGCGCATCGCGCGTCGCTGGTCGAGGCGCTGTACGAAGGGAAAGGCAGCGACCCATTCGTGATCCTGCCCCAACGCGGAGACAAGCCAGCATGAACATCCAAGGACAAGCCGCGATCGTGACCGGCGGTGGCTCCGGCCTCGGCGAGGCGGTGGCGCGCGAGCTCGCGCGGCAGGGCGCCAAGGTGGCGGTGCTGGACGTGAACGCTGCCGGCGCCGAGCGCGTGGCCGGGCAGATCGGCGGCCTGGCGTGCCGCTGCGACATCACCGACACCGATTCGCTCACCGCCGCGCTGGATGCCGCCGAGGCAGCCCATGGCCCGGCGCGCATCGTGATGAACATCGCCGGCATCGGCACGGCCAAGCGCGTGGTGCAGAAGGACGGCTCGCCCGCGCCGCTCGAAGACTTCGAGCGGGTCGTGCGGATCAACCTGATCGGCACCTACAACGTGATCCGCCTCGCGGCCGCGCGCATCGCCCGGCTCGAGCCGCTGGCCGACGGCGAGCGCGGCGTGATGGTCAACACGGCCTCGGTCGCCGCCTTCGACGGCCAGGTCGGCCAGGAGGCGTATTCGGCGTCCAAGGGCGGCATCGTCGGCATGACGCTGCCGCTGGCGCGCGACCTCGCGCAGTGGGGCGTGCGCGTCTGCACGATCGCGCCGGGCCTGTTCGCCACGCCGCTGATGAAGCAGTTGCCCGAGGAGGTCCAGGCCTCGCTCGCGGCCAGCATCCCGTTCCCGAAGCGCCTCGGCCAGCCCGAGGAGTTCGCCGCGCTGGCCGCGCACATCGTTGCCAACGGGCACTTGAACGGCGAAGTGATTCGCCTCGACGGCGCGCTGCGAATGGCGCCTCGATGATCTTGATTGCGGGTTCTCGCGGGCGTCCACCACGCATGGGCGCTGTTATGGTTCCACACCCCACCCCTGACCGACAGTTTCTGGAGACAACATGAAAGCTTCGATCGCTGCCCTGACCCGTATCGCGGCCGCCGCGCTGGCCGCCTTCGCGGCGAGCGCCGCCCAGGCCGACGTCACCATCGGCATCAGCCTGCCGCTGACCGGCCCCGCGTCGGGCCTGGGCATCCCGATGGCCAACTACATCAAGCTCTGGCCGAAGGAGATCGCCGGCGAGAAGCTCAACGTGATCGTGCTCGACGACGCGACCGACCCGACCAAGGGCGTCAACAACGCGCGCCGCTTCGTCACCGAAGACAAGGTCGACATCGTGATGGGCTCGGCGGCCACGCCGGTGGCGGTGGCGATGGCGCCGGTCGTGGCCGAGGCCAAGACGGTGCAGTTCGCGTTCTCGCCCGCCGTGCTGCCCGCCGGCGCCGACGGCTGGATGTTCCGCCTGCCGCAGGGCAACGCGGTGATGGCCTACGCCATGATCGAGCACATGAAGAAGAACGGCGTCAAGACCGTCGGCTTCCTCGGCTACACCGACGCCTACGGCGAGAGCTGGCTGAAGGACTTCCAGGACCAGTCCACGCTGCTGGGCGGCCCGAAGGTCATCGCCACCGAGCGCTTCGCCCGCTCCGACACCAGCGTGACCGCGCAGGCGCTGAAGCTCGTGTCGGCCAACCCGGATGCGATGCTGGTCGTCGCCTCCGGCTCTGGCGCCGCGATGCCCGAGAAGGCGCTCGTCGAGCGCAGCTACAAGGGCAAGATCTACCAGACCCACGCCGCGGCCACGCGCGACCTGATGCGCATCGGCGGCAAGGACGTCGAGGGCACCTTCGTCGTCTCGGGCCCCGCCGTGATCCCCGAGCAGTTGCCGGCCGAGCACCCGTCCAAGGCGCTCGCGGCCGACTTCGTGGCCAAGTACGAGAAGGCCTATGGCGCGGGCAACCGCAACCAGTTCGCCGGCCACGCGTATGACGCGGTCGTCGTGCTGGAGAAGGTGATCCCGGTGGCGCTGAAGGCCGGCAAGCCGGGCACGCCCGAGTTCCGCGCCGCGATCCGATCGGCCACCGAGTCGATGGGCCGCACGGTGGTCTCGCACGGGGTGCTCAACTACACCAAGTCCAACCACTGGGGCTTCACGACCGAGACCGGCCTGATCCTGAAGGTGGTCAACGGCGACTGGAAAGTCGAACACTGATCTGACCCGGACCTCGTAGTTCATGGACTTCACCATCGCGAGCATCCTCGCGCTAGACGGCGTCACCAATGGCGCCGTCTATGCCTTGCTGGCGTTGGCCACGGTGCTTCTGTTCGCCGTGACCCGCGTCATCTTCATCCCCCAGGGCGAGTTCGTCGCCTTCGGTGCGCTCACGCTCGCCACCTTCCAGCTCGGCCAGGTGCCCGGCACCGTCTGGTTCCTGCTGGTGCTGGCGGGGCTGTCCGCGTTGACCGAGCTGGGGGAGGGCCTGCGCGCCAAGCGCTCGGCAGGGCGACTGGCCAAGGACGTGCTCGGCACGCTGGCCTACCCGGTGGCGATCTCGCTGGTCGCCATCTGGGCGGCGCCGAAGCAACTGCCGCTGCTGGCGCAGGCCGCGTTGACGCTCGCGCTGGTGACCCCCTTCGGCGGCCTGATCTACCGCCTGGCCTACGAGTCGCTGGCCGATGCCAGCGTGCTGGTGTTGCTGATCGTCTCGGTCGGCGTGCACTTCGCGCTGACCGGGCTGGGGCTGTATTTCTTCGGCGCCGAAGGCTTTCGCAACCCGAGCTTCTGGGACGAGCGCTTCAACGCCGGGCCGCTGACGCTGTCGGGCCAGACGCTGATCGTGTTCGCGGTGTCGATCGCGCTGATCGTGATGCTGTGGCTGTTCTTCGAGCGCTCGCTGTGGGGCAAGGCCCTGCGCGCGACGGCGGTGAACCGGCTCGGCGCGCGCCTGATGGGCATCTCGTCGACCAGCGCGGGCCGGCTGTCGTTCACGATGGCGGCCTTCATTGGCGCGCTGTCGGGCCTGCTGATCGGCCCGACGACGACGGTGTTCTACGACTCGGGCTTCCTGATCGGCCTGAAGGGCTTCGTCGCGGCGGTCTTCGCCGGCCTGTCGAGCTACCCGCTGGCGCTCGTCGGCGCCCTCGGCGTCGGCCTGCTGGAGAGCTTCGGCTCGTTCTGGGCCAGCTCGTTCAAGGAAGTGATCGTCTTCTCTGCCATCCTGCCGGTGCTGCTATGGCGCTCGTTGCGCGACCCGCATGGGGAGGAGCATTGAACATGCTTCCCCGCAAGTTCTGGTTTCCGATCTTCGCTGTCGCGATGCTCGCGGTGCCGCTGCTGCCGGTGCCCGAGTTCTGGATCACCCAGCTCAACTACATCGGCCTGTACGCGATCGTCTCGCTGGGCCTGGTGCTGCTGACCGGTGTCGCGGGCCTGACCTCGTTCGGCCAGGCGGCCTTCGTCGGCGTCGGCGCGTACACCTCGGCCTACTTGTCGGTCACGCTGGGCGTCTCGCCGTGGATCGCGCTGTTCGTCGGCCTTGCGCTTGCCGTGCTGGTGGCGCTGTTGCTGGGGGCGCTGACGCTGCGCATGTCCGGCCACTACCTGCCGCTGGCGACGATCTGCTGGGGCCTGGCGCTGTACTACACGATGTCGAACATGGAGTTCCTCGGCAAGTACGACGGCATCCTCGGCGTGCCGGCGCTGGAGCTCTTCGGCAACAGCCTGGCCAGCGGCCGGGCCATCTACGGGCTGATCTGGCTGGTGGCGCTGGCCGCCGCCGTGGGGGTGACGCACCTGCTCGATTCGCGGCCGGGCCGCGCGATCCGCGCACTCAAGGGCGGCTCGACGATGGCCGAGGCGATGGGCATCTCGACCTTCCGCTACAAGCTCACCGCCTTCGTGCTGGCAGCGATGCTGGCGTCCGTTTCCGGCTGGCTGTTCGCGCACTTCCAGCGCACGGTGAACCCCTCGCCGTTCAGCCTGGGCAAGGGCATCGAGTTCCTGTTCATGTCGGTGTTGGGCGGCGTGGGCTACGTGTGGGGCGCGTTCACCGGCGCGGCGGTCGTCAAGCTGGTCGAAGACGAGCTTCAGGTGCTGCTGCCCCAGCTGATCGGCACCAGCGGCAACTTCGAGGTCATCGTCTTCGGCCTGATCCTCGTGCTGGTGCTGAAGTACGCACCGGAAGGCCTGTGGAGCTTCGTGCAGCGCTGGCTGCCGGCCCCCCGGCGCGTGAAGGATTGGGAAGGCGCCGCCGCGCTGCCCACGCGCGACAAGCCCGAGCCCGGCTCGCTGCTGCTCGACGTGAAGGCCGTGCGCAAGCAGTTCGGCGGCCTGGTGGCCGTGAACGACGTGAGCTTCACCATCCACGCGGGCGACATCATGGGCCTGATCGGCCCGAACGGCGCCGGCAAGTCGACCACCTTCAACCTCGTCTCCGGGGTGCTGGGCCTGACCTCGGGCGAGGTCGTGTTCCGCGGCAGGAACGTGGCCGGCCTGCCCTCGCGCGCGATCGCCCGGCTGGGCATGAGCCGCACCTTCCAGCACGTGAAGATGATCCCCGAGATGACGGTGCTGGAGAACGTCGCGCTCGGCGGCTACCTGCGCACCTCGTCGGGCGTCACGCGGGCCATGCTGCGGCTCGATCGCGACGAAGAGCGGCGCCTGTTCGCCGAAGCCGAGAAGCAGCTCGCGCGCATCGGCATGGCCGGGCAGATGCATGAGCTCGCCGGCAACCTGGCGCTCGGGCCGCAGCGCCTGGTCGAGATCGCGCGCGCACTGGCCAGCGACCCGGCCCTGCTGCTGCTCGACGAGCCCGCCGCCGGCCTGCGCCACAAGGAGAAGCAGGCCCTCGCCGCGGTGCTGCGCCAGCTCAAGGCCGAGGGGCTGTCGCTGCTGCTGGTCGAGCACGACATGGACTTCGTGATGAACCTGACCGACCGCATCGTCGTGATGGAGTTCGGCACCAAGCTGATCGAAGGCACGCCGGCCGAGGTGCGCGCCAGCCCGGCGGTTCGCGCCGCCTACCTCGGCACGGAGCATTGATGAACCGCGCCCCGCTCCTGCTCGAGGTCTCGGACCTGCACGCCGGCTATGGCAAAGCCGAGGTGCTGCGCGGTCTCTCGCTGGCCGCGCCGGCGGCCAGCGTGGTCACCGTGATCGGCCCCAACGGCGCCGGCAAGTCGACGTTGCTGAACTCGCTGATGGGTCTGCTGCCGTCGCGCGGCCGCATCGTGTTCGACGGCGAGCCGGTGAGCGAATTGCCGCTCGAAGTCCGCGTGATGCGCGGCCTGGCGCTGGTGCCCGAGCGGCGCGAACTGTTCGGCACGATGACCGTCGAGGACAATTTGGTGCTCGGCGGCTATCGCCAGATGCGCCGCAGGG
>NZ_DATFAN010000023.1:0-6603 GCF_035254525.1 Ideonella sp.
CCGATCCGCCGTTCGGCGCAGGGCGAGCTCGCGCAGCGCGATCAGGTTGCCCTTGCGAAAGAAGTTGCGCACCGCATGCTCGGCCTGCTGCGGCATGTAGACCTTGCCTTCCTTCAGCCGCTGCAGCAGTTCGTCCGGCGACAGGTCGACGATCACGACTTCGTCGGCGCGGTCGAAGACGTGATCGGGCACCGTCTCCCAGACACGGATGCCGGTGATGCCGCTCACGACATCGTTGAGGCTTTCCAGGTGCTGGACGTTCATCGTCGACCACACATCGATGCCCGCATCGAGCAGCTCGTCGACGTCCTGCCAGCGCTTCGGATGGCGCGACCCCGGCACGTTGGAATGCGCCAATTCGTCCACGAGGATCAGGCGGGGCTTGCGCTTGAGCGCACCGTCGAGGTTGAACTCCTTCAGCGTGCGGTCGCGGTAGCTCACCTCCTTGAGCGGCAGACGCTCGAATCCGGACACCAGGGCTTCGGTCTCGGCGCGGCCGTGGGTCTCGACCACGCCGATGACGGTGTCGACATTGGGCTTGAGCGCACGTGCGGCCGACAGCATCGCGTAGGTCTTGCCCACGCCCGCCGACGCGCCGAATAGGATCTTCAATCTGCCGCGCTTCGCCTGCGCTTCCTCTTGCTTGAGGCGCGCCAGAAGCTCGTCAGGATCGGGGCGGCTGTCGGCGTTCATCGACGGGTCATATCACCGCACGGCGACCCTGTCGAGGTCCAGATTCAGCGCCAGCACGTTCACGCGGACCTCGCCCAGCACGCCCAGCCACCGATCCTGCGTGTGTGTCGCGATGAGCGACTGGACGGTCACAAGGGCCAGGCCACGCGCACGCGCCACCCGTGCGGCCTGGTAGTGGGCCGCGGCCAGGCTGATGTGCGGATCGAGTCCGCTCGCCGAGGCGGTGACCAGGTCCACCGGGATCGGCAGCGCATTCGTCGGGTCGCCGGCCTTCAGCACGTCGATGCGGGTCTTCACGGCATCGGTCAGTGCGGGGTTCAGGGGGCCCAGGTTCGAGCCGCCGGAGCTCAACCCGTTGTAGGGCATCGGGCTGGTGGCCGACGGCCGGCTCCAGAAGTACTTCGGGTCGCTGAAGCTCTGTCCGATGAGGGCGGAGCCCACGGGCTTTCCGTCCCTGAACACGAGGCTGCCCGACGCCTGGTCCGGGAAGGCCGCCTTGGCAATGCCTGTCACGGCCAAGGGGTAGACGATGCCAGTCAGCACGGTCATGAGCACGAACAGCACGAAGGCAGGGCGCAGAAGAGTTTTCATGGCTTGGTCCGGGATCAGGCGAGGCCGAGCACGCTCAGCATCAGGTCGATGAACTTGATGCCGACGAAGGGGACGATGACGCCGCCCAAGCCATAGACCAGCAGGTTGCGTCGCAGCAGCACGGCGGCGCCCAGGGGCCGGTACACCACGCCTTTCAGCGCGAGCGGCATCAGGAAGATGATGATCAGCGCGTTGAAGATCACCGCCGACAAGATCGCCGACGACGGGCTCGCCAGCCGCATCACGTTCAGTGCGCCCAGTTGCGGATAGGTGGTGACGAACGCCGCCGGAATGATCGCGAAGTACTTCGCGATGTCGTTGGCGATGCTGAAGGTGGTGAGCGACCCGCGCGTCATCAGCATCTGCTTGCCGGTCTCCACCACCTCGATCAGCTTGGTCGGATTGCTGTCGAGGTCGACCATGTTGCCGGCCTCCTTCGCCGCCTGGGTGCCGGAGTTCATGGCCACCGCCACATCGGCCTGTGCGAGGGCGGGAGCGTCGTTCGTGCCGTCGCCGGTCATCGCCACCAGCCGACCTTCGGCCTGGTGGCGGCGAATGAGCGAGAGCTTCTGCTCGGGCGTGGCCTCGGCCAGGAAGTCGTCGACGCCCGCCTCGGCCGCGATGGCGGCCGCGGTGAGCCGGTTGTCGCCGGTGACCATGATCGTCTTGATGCCCATGCGGCGCAGTTCGGCAAAGCGTTCCTTGATGCCGCCCTTGACGATGTCCTTGAGCTCGATGACGCCAAGCACCTTCGTGCCGTCGGCGACCACCAGCGGCGTGCTGCCGCGGCGTGCCACGTCGGCGACCGCCGTGGCCAGTGCGCTCGGGAAGGTGCCACCCAGCGCTTCGACATACCGGCGAATCGCATCGGCGGCGCCCTTGCGCACCTGCCGCACCTGGAGCGGCGTGTGGTTGCCGCCCACGACCATCTGGGCCGGCACCGCGAGGGGAAGGTCCACGCCGCTCATGCGCGTCTGCGCCGAGAAGTGCACGAAGCTCGCGTTCAGCGACTGCAGGTCGCGCTCGCGCAGGTTGAATTTCTGTTTGGCCAGCACGACGATGCTGCGCCCTTCGGGGGTCTCGTCGGCCAGCGAGGCCAGCTGTGCCGCGTCGGCCAGCTCGCTCTCCTTGACCCCCGGCGCCGGCAGGAACGCAGACGCCTGCCGGTTGCCCAGCGTGATGGTGCCGGTCTTGTCGAGCAGCAGCACGTCGACGTCTCCGGCCGCTTCGACGGCGCGGCCGGAGGTGGCGATCACGTTGGCCTGCATCATGCGGCTCATGCCGGCCACGCCGATGGCCGACAGCAGCCCGGCGATTGTGGTCGGGATCAGGCACACCAGCAAGGCGATGAGCACGGTGATCGTGATCGGCGCGCCCGTCTTGGCCACCTCGACGCTGTACAGCGAGAACGGCAGCAGCGTCACCGTCACGCCGAGGAACACGATGGTCAGCGCGACCAGCAAGATGGTGAGGGCGATCTCGTTGGGCGTCTTCTGGCGCTTGGCACTCTCCACCATCGCGATCATGCGGTCGACGAAGGTCTCGCCGGGGTTCACCGTGACGCGCACGACGATCCAGTCCGACAGCACCCGCGTGCCGCCCGTCACGGCCGAGAAGTCGCCTCCGCTCTCGCGGATCACCGGCGCGGACTCGCCGGTGATCGCGCTCTCGTCGACCGAGGCGACGCCTTCGATCACCTCGCCATCGGCGGGAATGACGTCGTGCGCCATCACCACCACGGCATCGCCGCGGCGCAAATCGGACGACTCGATCGGGTGCCACTTCGCACCGTGGCGCGGCTCTTCGAGCTTCTTGGCCCAGGTCTGCTTCTTCAGGCTGCGCAGCGAGGCGGCCTGCGCCTTGCTTCGTCCTTCGGCCAGCGCCTCGGCGAAGTTCGCGAACAGCACGGTGAACCACAGCCACAGCGCGATCGCCAGCACGAAGCCGGCTGGCGCCTCGCCCTTGCCGAAGATCGCCTGCGCGAACAGCGCCGTGGTGATGATGCTGCCGATGTAGACGACGAACATCACGGGATTGCGCCATTGCACGCGCGGGTCGAGCTTCTTGAACGCATCGACCACCGCGGGCCTGACCAGCGCAGGGTCGAACAGTGTGAATGTCTGGCGGCTCATTGGGCATCCTCCGTACTGCGCACTGCGGAATTCGACTTGGGAGCGGCTCGGCGGCTCATGGGCGACTCATTTCCAAAGCACCAGGTGCTCGACGATCGGACCCAGCGCGAGCGCCGGCACGTAGTTGAGCAGGCCGACCAGCAGCACCGTGCCGATCAGCAGGAGAACGAACAGCGGCCCGTGCGTCGGCAAGGTTCCTTCGGTCGCGGCGATGCGCTTCTTGGCGGCCAGCGAGCCGGCGATCGCCAGCACCGGCACGATCACGCCGAAGCGGCCCAGCCACATCGCGATGCCCAGCATCACGTTGTAGAACGGCGTGTTGGCGCCCAGGCCCGCGAAGGCACTGCCGTTGTTGTTGCCCGCGGAGCTGAACGCATAGAGGATCTCGGAGAACCCATGCGCGCCGGGGTTGGCCACCGCGGCGCGGCCTGCGTCGGTCATTACCGCGACGGCCGTGCCGCCGAGTACCAGCAGCGGCACGATGAGGATGATGATCGAGCTCATCTTCATTTCGAACGACTCGATCTTCTTGCCCAGGTACTCGGGCGTGCGCCCGATCATCAGGCCCGCCACGAAGACCGCGAGGATCGCGAACACCAGCATGCCGTACAGCCCCGAGCCGACGCCGCCGAAAACGACCTCGCCCAGCTGGATGTTGACCAGGGGAATGAGCCCGCCCAGCGGCGTATACGAGTCGTGCATCGAGTTGACCGAGCCGTTGGATGCGGCCGTCGTGGCCGACGCCCACAGCGCCGAGTCCGCGATGCCGAAGCGCGCTTCCTTGCCTTCCATGTTGCCGCCGGGCTGCTGCGGCGTGGCCGACTGGTCAACGTGCACGGCAGCGACCCGCGGGTTGCCTTGCTGCTCGGCCCACATCGCCGGCACGGTGAGCACCGCGAAGATCAGCGCCATGGCCGCAAACACGGCCCAGCCCTGGCGCCTGTCGCCGACCATGTGGCCGAAGGTGAAGCACAGCGCTGCAGGGATGAGCAGGATGGCGAGCATCTCGACGAAGTTCGACAAGGGCGTGGGGTTCTCGTAGGGGTGCGCAGAGTTCGCATTGAAGAAGCCGCCGCCGTTGGTGCCGAGCTGCTTGATGGCGATCTGCGCTGCCGCCGGGCCCAGCGGCAGCGTCTGCGTGTCGCGGGTCTTGTCCTCCAGTACCGGCGCACCGGCGGCATCCCTTAGCGGCTGGCCGTCCGGGCCGAGCTTGGCCTCCTGGTACTTCACCGCTTCGAGCGTCTGGACCTCCTTGTAGGCGTCGAAGCTCTGCACCACCCCTTGCTGCACCAGCAACAGCGCGACGACGAACGACAAGGGCAGCAGCACCCACAACGTGATGCGCGTGAGGTCGACCCAGGCGTTGCCGATTCCCTCGGCGCTGTGGCGCGCGAAGCCGCGGACCAGCGCGATGACGACGACGATGCCGGTGGCGGCGGACAGGAAGTTCTGCACTGCCAGGCCCAGCATCTGCGACAGGTAGCTCATGGTCGACTCGCCGCCATAGCCCTGCCAGTTCGTGTTGGTGCTGAAGCTGACGGCGGTGTTGAACGACGAGTCGGGCGAGACGTTGGCCAGGCCCTGGGGATTCAGCGGCAGCCACGCCTGTGCGCGCTGCAATGCGTAGACCGCGAAAAGGCCGAGCGCGTTGAACAGCAGGAGGGCCAGTGCGTACTGCACCCATCCCATCTCGACCTTGGGATCCACGCCGTACAGGCGGTACAGCGGCGACTCGATGCGTTGCGACATGCGTAGCTCGCCTTGCATCACCGTGGCCATGTAGCGGCCGATGGGAACGGCGAGCGTCACCAGCGCGACGCCGTAGACGGCCAACAGGATCCAGGCATGGGCCGTCACGAGAACTTCTCCGGTTGGAGCAGGGCGGCCACCAGGTAGCCCAGCAAAGCGACCGACACCACGCTGCCGAGCACGACCATCCAGTTCATCGCTGCGGCCCCTGGAGCTTGGCGCAGCCCAAGACCATGCCGACCATCAGAAGCCACAGTGCGGCAGCGAGTGCGAGATACACGACGTCCATCGGATGCTTTCGTTCACGAGATGCAGGGCATCCTAGAAAACCACGCATCAAGATGCCGCCAAGATTCGGCGCTCGCGCGTAAAGAAGGCATAAGCGTTGCCCGGCGAAAGCGGCGACCCGGCGCCGCGGCAAGACGCGTCTTTACGAAATCCTTATGCGCGCCTGTATATAACGCGGGGACCCCGCAATGAATGCCCCTTCATGGACCCCAAGCAAGAACGGCAGGCCCTCGTTCCACTGACCCTCGGCGCCATCGGCGTGGTTTATGGTGACATCGGCACCAGTCCGCTGTACACGATCAAGGAAGTCTTCAGCCCGGGCACGGGCGTGCCGCTGGATGCCGCGCATCTGATCGGCGCGGCCTCCGTCATCTTCTGGGCGCTGATGATGGTGGTCACGCTCAAGTACGTGCTTCTCATCCTGCGCGCGGGCAACCGCGGCGAGGGCGGCATCATGGCGCTCACGGCGCTGGCGGCGCACGCCGCGGGCACCACCGCGCAGCGCCGCACCTTGTTGTTGCTGGTGGGCCTGTTCGGTGCGGCGCTGTTTTACGGCGACAGCGTCATCACGCCGGCGATCTCCGTGCTCAGTGCAGTCGAAGGGCTGGAGGTTGTCACGCCGGTGCTCAAGCCCTACGTGCTGCCGGTGAGCATCGGCGTGCTCGTCGGCCTGTTCGTCGTGCAGCGCCATGGCACGGGGCTGGTGGGCAAGCTGTTCGGTCCGGTGATCGTCGTCTGGTTCATTACCTTGGCAGTGACGGGCGTCGTGCAGATTCGGCAGCAGCCGGCGATCCTGGCCGCCTTCAATCCGCTGCATGCCTGGGCGTTCCTGATCGAGCGCGGCTGGCAGGTGTTTGCCGCCGTGGGGGCCATCGTGCTCGCGATCACCGGCGCGGAAGCGCTCTACGCCGACATGGGGCACTTCGGCAAGCAGCCGATTCGCCTGGCCTGGCTGGGGCTGGTGCTGCCCTCGCTCACGCTCAACTACTTCGGCCAGAGCGCCATGCTTATGCGCGACCCCAGCGCCTTGGAGAACCCGTTCTTCCGACTCTTTCCACAGGCATGGCTGCTGCCCGCGGTGGTCCTCGCCACCATGGCCACCGTGATCGCCTCCCAAGCCGTCATCTCGGGCGCCTATTCGATGACCAAG
>NZ_DATFAN010000024.1:0-35128 GCF_035254525.1 Ideonella sp.
GGCGCCTCGGCGGACCACAACTACAACTGGCACGACGCGATCCACACGGGAGGCGGCTCCTGCGGACCGGACGCCCCGGCTCCCTGCGACGACAACCAGCACGGGACGCACACGATGGGCTCGATGGTCGGAGACGACGGCGGAGCCAACCAGATCGGCGTCGCGCCCGGCGCGAAGTGGATCGGCTGCCGCAACATGAACGCCGGCAACGGCACGCCGGCGAGCTACATCGAGTGCATGGAGTGGATGCTGGCGCCGACCGACCTCAACAACCAGAACCCCGATCCGGACCAGGCCCCGGACGTGATCAGCAACTCCTGGACCTGCACCGAGGGCGAGGGCTGCACCGTCGGCAACGAGATCGTGCACGCGGTGGCCAACCTCACCGGCGGCGGCATCCTGTTCGTCGCCGCTGCCGCCAACGACGGCCCGAACTGCAGCACGATCACGAACCCGCCGGCGATCTACTCGGCTTCATTCACGATCGGCGCGACCGACATCAACGACGTGCTGGCGGGCTTCTCGAGCCGCGGCCCGGTGCTGATCAGCCCGCACATCAGCTCGAAGCAGGTCAAGCCGGATGTCTCCGCGCCGGGCGTCAACGTCAACTCCGCGTGGCCGCCCAACACGTACGCGAACCTCAGCGGGACCAGCATGGCAACGCCGCACGTTGCCGGTGCCGCGGCGCTGCTGATGTCGGCCGTGCCCGCGTTGAAGGGGCACCCGAACGCGGTCGCGCGGCTGCTGCGCGACACCGCGGCCACCAGTGGCGTGACCGATCCGGTGAACCAGGCCTGCGGCGGCACGCCGCGCACCCAGTGGCCCAACAACATGATCGGCTACGGTCGCATCGACGCGTACGCGGCGTATCTGGCCGCGGTGTCGGGGGCCGCAGATCTTTCGGACAGGCCCTGACGGCGCCGCACCAAGGAGCTTCGTTCAGCCCAGGCGCGACTCGCGCCAGTTGATGACCCTCAGCGTCGCCACCGAGCCGGCGACGATGCCGGCCAGCGCGATGAGCGAGCCGATGGCCAGCGTCGAGATGCCGGTCAGGCCCTGGCCGATCGTGCAGCCCATCGCGGTGACGCCGCCGAAGCCCATCAGCACGGCGCCGACGAGCTGGTTGCGCAGGTCCGCCAGCGAGGCGAAGCCCTCCCAGCGGAACCTGGCCGTCGCCAGCGCATGGGCCGTCGAGCCGAGCACGACCCCGAGCGCGGTCGCGATGCCGTAGCTCAGGTGCAGCGAGCGGTCGGTCCACAGCATCAGCAGCTCGAGCGTGTAGGCCAGCGGTGAGACGAAGCTCATCGATTCCAGCGTGCGCGTGTTGGTCGCGAAGTAGACGGTTTCCAGCGTCTCGGGGTTTTCGCCGTAGCCCAGGTGCCCGGTCAGGTACCACCCGCCGACGACCAGCGCTCCGAGCGCGAGCCCGCCCAGCACCTGAACCGGGTTGGTCCGGAAGCGCTTGTCCTTGAACACCACCCACAGCAGCCCCGCGGCGGCAGCGGCCACGGTCGCCTGCAGCGCCTGCGCCGGCGGCAGGCCGGTGAAGCGGGCGACGAGGGCCCCCAGCCCCTGGTCCTTCAGGCCGAAGCGGCCCAGGTCCAGCGCCACCGGATCCAGCCAGGTGGCGCGCCACTGGCCGAACAGGCCCTTGAGCGTCATGTACGACGAGATCGCGAGAAAGGCCAGCACGACGAACGAGCGCAGGCTGCCGCCGCCCAGGCGCACGAGGTTCTTGTTGGCACAGCCGCCGGCCAGGCTCATGCCGATGCCGAACAGCGCGCCGCCCACCAGCAGCGACAGCCAGCTCAAGCTCGGGCGGCGGTAGATCGATTGGCCCAGGTCCACCAGCCCGGCCAGTTGCAGCACATTCGCGCCGACCAGCGCCACCGCGATGGCCAGCAGCCACATGCGCATGCGCCCCCAGTGGCCCATGTTGACCACGTCGGACACCGCACCCATGGTGCAGAAGTTGGTCTTGGCCGCGATCGCGCCGAACACCAGGGCCAGTGCAAAACCGCCCCACAGCACGATCGTGGCCGCCGGTGGTGCCGAAGCAGAATCCATTTGGGGTCTCCGCGAAGTTCGGGGCGTCAGGGCGTCTCGCCGAGGGTGAGCTGTTCCATGGTCTGGTGGATCAGGTCCGGCACGCGCGCGATGCCCATGAACTGGCCCATGCCCAGGGCGGGCCAGGACAACGCGATGCGGTAGCGGCCGTACAGCGCGTAGGCCTTGTTGCCGATGATGAAGATCTCGTAGGGCAGGGCGGCGATGTGTTCGGGCCCGATCTTGCCGGCCCACCAGGCCTCGCCGGACTCGGGGTCGTTCAGTGCGACGCCGATCACCGCCAGCTGCTGGGCCGGCAGAACGACCTCGTAGACCTTCGCTGTCTGGCCCGCGCCTTTCGCGAGACGGGCCCGCACGGTGCGCAACGCATCGTCGAAGCTGCCGAAACCGCGCAGCTCGTTGCGCGAGGCATCGACGCGCTCCATGCCGAACATGTAGCGGTAGCGCGGCAGGTCGGCGGCGGGCACGTCGCCACCGAAAGGAGCACCCGCTCCCAGCGCGCGGGTCAGGCGCTCCTGCACCGACCGCAGCGCGGGCTGGGCGGCTTCGTAACGCTCGCGCAGGTAGGCGCGGCCCCAGTAGTCGGGGGTCATGTACGAAACGCTGCCGTCGTTCTTCACGCCCACCCGGATGGCCGCGGCGAGAATGGCCTGGCCGCCCGCGACGCGGATCGCATCGAGCAGCGCCGGGTCGGTGACCACCACGCTGCCGTAGGCCACGAGACCACGCGGCTGGTGCCGGCCGACGACCGTGAAGCCCTCGGCCTGGAGCTTGCGCTCGACCTGCCCCAGCAGCGTGGGCACGTCTGCCGCGGGCAAGGGGCTGCCTGACAGGTAGGGGCTGATCGCCAGCGCCCACGGCGCCCAGCACCAGCAGGCGACGAGCATGAGGATCTTCTTCACGCAAACTCCCGTGAAGGTGGCCGAAGGTAGGCACCGGGCGTGCCGGCGCAGGCGCTCAGATGAACAGGCAGACGTCGGTTTCGCCGGCGAACTTCATGAAGGTCGCCGCGCCGCCGTACTCGATGCCGTCGATGAAATCGCTCTTGTCGAACTCGAACAGGTCCACCGTCATCTGGCAGGCGATGAACTTGACCTCGGCTTCCTGGCAGAGATCGCGCAGCTCGGTCAGCGAGGCCACGCCCTTCTTCTTCATCTTGGCCTTCATCATCGAGGTGGCCATGGCCTGCATGCCGGGCAGCACCGAGACGATCACCGGCATCGGCACCGGCATCGGCATCGCCGGGTTGGCCAGTGGGCTGATCGCGATGCCGCTCAGGTCCTTGCGCAGCAGCTGCAGCCCGTAAAAGGTGAAGAACACCTGCACCTCCCAGCCCAGCGCCGCGGCGGTGGAGGCCAGGATCAACGGCGGGTACGCCATGTCCAGCGCCCCCTTGGTGGCGATGATCGCCATCTTCTTGGCAGCCATCGCGCGTCAGGCCTTCTTCAGCATGAAGACGTACTTGCCGCCTTCGGTGGTCGATTCCAGCAACGTGTTGCCGGTCTGCTCGGAAAAAGCGGCCATGTCGCAGACCGAACCGGGGTCGGTGGCGACCACGCGCAGCACCTGGCCCGAGGCCATGTCGGCGAGCGATTTCTTGGTCTTGACGATGGGCAGCGGGCAGGACAGGCCCGAGGCGTCGAATTCCTTGTCGTAGTTCATCCGTTTGTCTCCTGATCAGGCCACCCATTAGCGCGGTTGGGCCGGCCCAGCGTCTATTACCGCGATGGGGGATCGCGAATAACCCATCCGGGCTATGGGGTGAAGGTGAATCGCCGGCGCCCCCGGCCCGATCGGGAGCCGCATGGGAAAATCCAGCCCGTGACCCGCGCTCTCTTCACTGCCCAGGCCGGCTTCGAATCGGCCCGCCAGCTCCCCCGGCTGCCTGCCGGCCACCGCGCCGCCCGCCTGCATGGCCACGGGTTTCGCGTGCAGCTTCGTGCGGCGCTGCCCGAAGGCTGGGCGACGTTCTCCGGCGGCGAGGTCGAGCAACTGCGCGGCGCGCTCGAGGCGGCGGTGGCGCCGCTGGATCACCAACTGCTGAACGAGCAGGTCGCCGAGCCGGGCGACGAGCAGCTCGCCCGCTGGATCGCCGCGCGGCTGGGCCTGCCGAGCGGCTTCACGCTCGACCTGCAGAGCACCGACACCTGCGGTGTCGCGCTGGATGCCGCGGGCCGCGCGCTGGTGTGGCGCCGCTACCGCTTCCAGTCCGCCCACCGGCTGCCGAACGTGCCGCTGGGACACAAATGTGGCCGCATGCACGGCCATGGCTTCGAGGCGGTCGTGCATGCCCGCATCGGCGAAGATGAGGCGACCCATGTCGCGGCCGACCGGCTCGATGCGCACTGGGCACCGCTGCACATGGCGCTGAACTACGCCTGCCTGAACGAGCTGCCCGGCCTCGACAACCCGACCAGCGAGATGCTTTCGCGCTGGCTGTGGCAGCGCCTGGCGGGTGAGCTCGAGGGCTTGGCGTCGATCAAGGTCTACGAGACGGCCTCCTGCGGCGCGCAGTACGACGGTGCGGCCCACCGCATCTGGAAGGACTTCCACCTGGACAGCGCGTTGCGGCTGAAGCGCGCGCCAGCCGCGAGCCCGCTGGCCGGGCTGCACGGCCACACCTACACCTTGCGCCTGCACCTGAGCGCGCCGCTGGATGAGCTGCGCGGCTGGGCGCTCGATTTCGGCGACGTCAAGGAGCGCTTCAAGCCGGTGTTCAAGGCGCTCGATCACCACGCGCTGCACGACATCCCCGACCTCGTGGATGGCGATGCGGGCAGCCTCGCCGCGTGGGCGTTGGCACAGGCGCGCGAGCGGCTGCCGCAGGTGCAGCGGGTCGACGTATTCGAGACCGAAGGCTGCGGCGCCATCGCCTGGGCCGGCGAAGCCGAACCCGCGCTGGCGGTGTGAGGGGGGCCGTGCCATGACGTACGCGGTCAAGGAGATCTTCTACACGCTGCAAGGCGAGGGCGGCCAGTCCGGCCGGGCGGCGGTGTTCTGCCGCTTCGCCGGCTGCAACCTGTGGAGCGGGCGCGAGCAGGACCGTGCCGGCGCCGTCTGCAGCTTCTGTGACACCGATTTCGTCGGCACCGACGGCGCGGGCGGCGGCAAATTCGACACGCCCGAGGCGTTGGCGGCCGCGGTGGCCGGCCACTGGCCGGCGGCCATGGGCGGCAAGCCGCTGGTCGTGTGCACGGGCGGCGAGCCGCTGCTGCAACTCGACGCGCCGCTGATCGCGGCGCTGCACGCGCGCGGCTTCGAGATCGCCGTCGAGACCAACGGCACGCAGCCCGCGCCGCCGGGGCTGGACTGGATCTGCGTCAGCCCCAAGGCCGACGCGCCGCTGGTGCTGACGGCCGGCGACGAGCTGAAGCTCGTCTACCCGCAGCCGCTGGCGATGCCCCAACGCTTCGAGCACCTTGCGTTCCGCCACTTCTTCCTGCAGCCGATGGATGGGCCGGACCGTGCGCGCAACACGCAGGCGGCGGTCGAGTACTGCCTGGCCCACCCGCAATGGCGCCTGGGCCTGCAGACGCACAAGGTGGTCGGCATCGCCTGATTCAAGGCGCGTCGCCCGGGCCTTCGTCGACGAGGAAGAAGCCCGGCCGCAGCCGCCCGCTCAGGCGCACACGCTGGCCTTCCATCGCCTCGAAATGGGGGTCGCGCATCGCATTGCCGCCCGCGCGGCGCAACAGGTGCTGCGTGCCGTCCGGCAGCACCAGCACCATCGCGTGGCGCTCGCTCTTGCTGCCGCGGGCGACGAGTTGCCGCTCGACGCGGCCTTCGAGGGTGACGCGCTCGCCGCCAGGTTCGTCAGCGCGAGTGGAGTCGGCGCACATGCAGCAATTGTCCGTCTTCCTCGGTCGCCACCAGTGCGACGATGCGGCCGACCGGAGCGTCCGGCGAGCCGGCGGGCCGCCGGCCTTGCACGACGTGGATGCGCCGCTGCGCGCTGCCGGCCTTGCGCGCGATGTCGAAGCTCGCCGCCGGCGCGGCCGCGTCCAGGCCCGATTCGAGGGCCATGGCTTTCAGCGTCGCCGCCACCTTGCCGGCGGGCGCGGCATCGGCCGGCTTCAGCGGCGGCAAGGTCTTGGCCAGGTGCCGGCCCTCGCGTTCCAGCCGCTCACGGCGCAGCCCGCGCACGGTGCGATCCTGCGTATCGGCAAAGGCCTTCTTGAAGGCCTTGGTGCGGGCCAGGGCATGCGCGCTGAACGAGACCGGCTGCGCCGACGGGTCGCCCAGCAGGTAGAACTGGGCCAGCGTCTTCAGGTCGTACGGGTCCAGGTGGGTGCGCGCGCCGGCGAACTTCTGCCGCGCCTCGAGCGCGGCACGCCCGAGGGACGAGCCGCCGAGCACCTGCTGGATGAAGAACTGGCAGACGAAGTCGGCGGCGCCATTGCCTTCGCTGGGGCCGTAGGCGATGGTCGTGCTGCCGAAGACGCCGATGGCGCCATCTTCGAGGTAGGCCAGCGCAATGCCCTTCTCGCCGCCGGCATCGGCCGGGTCGTAGAGCTGCGCTCCATAGCAGCACTCGGCGGCCACCACGGTGCCGGCACTGACCTTGCCGCGCAGCGACTTGGCTCGATGGGCGACGGGGTACTCCTCGACACCGGGCGGCTGGCCATAGAACTCGGGCGCGCTGTCGCCGCCGTGGCAGTTGATGAAGTGCACGCGCGGCGCGAGCTGGGCCGGGCTCCAGCGCGGGCCCTTGGGCGGCGAGGTCTGCAGCTGATCGGCATGGCCGAAGGTGTTGGTCAGGCTGAGCGCGGTCGAGGCCTCCCAGGCCTGGGCGGACAGGGCGAAGCTGGCCTGGTAGTCACTGCGCGGCCGCGGCTTGGCGCGCGCGGCGGCACGGATGAGCTGCGCCAGCAGCGTCGGCTGGCGTGCGCCGACCACATCGGGCAGGCGGCCGACGACACGCGTCGGGCCGAGGAAGCGGTTCGGGTTCGTGCTGTAGGGCGTGTCGCAGGCGTAGGGCAGGTCGCTCGGCACGACGGGGTCGGTGTCGCCATCGGTGGTGCTGAACGCCGGGTTGGCCAGTGGCACCATCGGCATCACGTCCGGCCCGCCGAGCAGCAGCACGTAGTGCGGGCTGGCGCCGGCCACGATGCGGTCGATCGCCGCCTTGACCGCGCGGGCGTCCGGCTGCGCCGGGGTCGGGCCGCCGTAGCCGGACATCTCGTCGGCGTCATCGAGGTGGATCACGCTGGTCGCCACGCCGCGGCGCTTGTCGGCGGCGATCAGCTCGCGCAGCGCCTTGCCGATGGTGGCCAGGCCCTTGTCGCCATACTTGGCCTTCATCGCGCCATGCAGCGCCAGCACGACCTTGTCGATGGACATTGCAACCTCCCGCCGTTGAATGGACTGGGCGCGATCGTGGGCGGCGGCCGCCCACGGGGCAATCCTGAAGCTTGGGGATGCGCCGGCGTCAGACGGCCGCGTCGGGTGCTCCGGGCTTCAGCTCGTCGACACGCAGGCCTTCTTGCAGCAGCGCGCGGCGCAGCCAGTCGGGGTGCGGGCCCTGGCCATCCCAGGTGTCGCCGGTGACCGGGTGGCGGTACTTGATGGGCAGCGGGCCCGGCGGCGGCGCCGCCACCTCGGCCACGGGGGTGGGGGCGAGCAGGTCGTCGACCGTGATGCCCCAGTATTCCATCAAGGCCTCGATGCGCGCCAGCACGGCGGCGCGCTCCCGGCGCGAGAGCGCGGCAGGCGGGGCGGCGTCGCCCCACGGGGAGGGGGCATCGGTCGGGTCGTTGTCAGCCATCGAGGGCCATGACAGCGTGGTGTGGGGGCGATGCAAAACGACCGCGGCCGCCACAGGGGCGGCCGCGAGGCGTTCGATCAGGTTTGTGCTGCGTCGAGTTCCTTGCAGGAAGGCGAGCACACCGCTTGGGCCTTGCCCAGCAGCTTGCGCGACTTCAACTGGGCGCGCGGGCGATGCTTGCCGCACAGGAAACACGACATCGTGGCGGCGCCAAAGGCACCTGTCGCGGAGAACGGAGAACCCGCCACTTTCGAGCGGTAACGCAAACCTCCGGCGTCGATGGAGGTCTTGGGATCGTCCTTGGCCAGGGTAAGCTCCTTTGCTGACTGAACTCGAAACGGGGCTGCCGCCGCCGGGTGGGCAGCGTTGGCTCCGCCAACGCGACATTATCGCCGATCCCGCAAGTCCGACCGAGGTAAGGTGTCACACGCCGGTGAAGCACGGTGGGGCCGCCGATAATGCGCGCCTGCATGCGTATCCTGATCATCCGTAGCTCGGCGATCGGCGACGTCGTTTTCGCCTCGCCCTTTGCGACGGCGCTGCGCCGAACCCACCCCGATGCCCATATTGCCTGGCTGGCCGAGCCGGGCATCCACGAACTGCTCGCCGCCGACCCGGCGCTCGACGAAGTCATCGTCTGGCCCAAGGGCGAGTGGCAGAAGCTCTGGCGCGAAGGCCGCCGGATCGAGCTGTGGCGCGCGGTGCGCGCCTTTCGCGCCAAGCTGCGCGAGCGGGCCTTCGATGTGGTCTACGACCTGCAAGGCCTGGCCAAGAGCGGCTTTCTCGCCTGGCTCACGGGCGCCCAGCGCCGCGTCGGCCTGGGCTCGAAGGAGGGCAGCGCGCTGCTGATGGACGAGGTCGTCGAGCGGGGTGGTGACAAGGCGCTCATCGGCTCGGAATACCGCCACCTGGCCGAGCACCTGGGGCTGGATCTCGGCGAGTTCCTGCCGAGGCTGCACGTGGACCCGGCGGCCGAGCAGAAGGTGCTGGCCCTGCTCGCCGAACACGGCCTGGCGCCGGGCCGCTACGCGGTGTTCGCGCCGTTCACGACGCGGCCGCAGAAGCACTGGACCGTGGCGGCCTGGCAGGCGCTGGCGCCGAGGCTGATCGCCGAGACCGGCCTGGTGCCGGTGATCCTGGGCGGCCCGGGCGACGCCGAGGCGGCGGCCGGGATCGCCGCCGCCGACCCGCGCATCGTCAACCTGACCGGCCGCACCCGGCTGCCCGAGGCGGTCGCGGCCATCCGCCACGCGGCGCTGCTGATCGGCGTGGACACCGGGCTGACGCACATGGGCGCGGCTTTCGCGACGCCGACCGTGGCGCTGTTCGGCTCGACCTGCCCCTATCTCGACAATGGCCGGGCCAACGCCCGCGTGATCTGGCTGGCCAAGCCCTGTTCACCGTGCCGTCGCCGGCCCACCTGCGGCGGCAGCTTCCATTGCATGGGCGACATCACGCCGGCCCATGTGCTGGCCACCGCCCGCGGCGTGCTCGGCGCCCCCCACCCCCAAGAACAACACGCATGAAGAGCTTGCACGTCGAAATGGGCCGCCACCGGCTGGGCGGGACCATGCAGGTCTACTACCTGATGCGCGGCCTGAAGGCCCGCGGCGAGCCGGCGGTGCTGGTCTGCCCGAAAGGCAGCGTGCTGCACGAGATGGCCGTGCGCGACGGGCTGGCCGTGCGCCCGGTCGAGTTCGGCGGCGATGCCGACCTGCGCTTCATCTCCCGCTTCATGCGCATCCTGCGCGAGGAGCGGCCCGACATCGTCCACCTGCACAGCCGCCGCGGCGCCGACACGCTGGGCCTGGTGGCCGCGCGGCTCGCAGGCATCGGCAAGGTGATCGTCTCGCGCCGGGTCGACGACCCGGTCAAGCCGGGCTGGCTGACGCGGCTGCGCTACGTGAAGCTGCCCGACTTGGTGATCACGGTGTCCAAGGGCATCGCGCGCGTGCTGGAGGCGGCGGGCGTGCCACCGGGCCAGATCCGACAGGTCTACAGCGCCATCGACGTGCGGGCCTACCAATCGTCGCTCGATGGGGCCCAGGCGCGCATGCGGCTCGGCCTGCCGGCCGGCGCGCCGGTGCTGGTGGTCATCGCCCAGCTGATTCCCCGCAAGGGCCACCGCTTCCTGCTGCAGGCCCTGCCGAGCATCCTGGCCAAGCACCCGGACACGCGCGTGCTGTTCGCAGGTGAAGGCGAGTCCGAGGCCGAATTGCGCGCCCAGGTGCAGGCAACCGGGCTGGAGTCCTGCGTGCAGTTCCTCGGCTACCGCAACGACATCGGCGACATCCTGCGCGCCTGCGACCTGCTGGTGCACCCGGCGACGATGGAGGGCTTCGCCAACGTCGCGATGCAGGCGATGGCGGCCGGCATCCCGGTCGTCTCGTCGGCCGTGGGCGGCATGCCCGAGTCGGTGCGCGATGGCGTCACCGGCCTGCTGGTGCCGCCGCAGGATCCGGCCGCGCTGGCCGAGGCGGTGATCAAGCTGCTCGACGACCCGGGCCTGCGCGAGCGGCTGGGCCGGCAGGGCAGGGAGATCGTCGAGCGCGAGTTCACGACCGATGTGATGGTCGAAGGCAATCTCGCGGTCTATCGTGGCCTGCTCGATGGCCGGCACTGAGACCGCCGCCCTCGGGGTCACGCCCCGTGCGGCGGTCTACTTCGTCGCCTCGCCGCTGCACTACCTCGCGGCACGGCGCGTCGCGCTGGACCACGAGGCCGGCGCGCGCCAGGTGCTGGTGTGCTATCGGCCGGCGCTGGCCGGCATGATCCGCCATGCGGACTGGGATGCGGTGGTGCTGATGCCCTGGCCGCGCTTCGACCCGCTGCCGGGCCTCTTCGGCCGGCTGCGCCGCACGTTGGCCAACCTTCATGCGGTGGCCGCGGCGGTGGGGCCGGTGAGCGAGTTGCACCTGCACAGCCCCGTCTACGACACCGAGGCGATCAACTACTTCCTGCACGCGTTGCCGCGCCTGACCGGGGCGCGCGTGCGCCGGGCGCGCATCCTGCCCGACGGGCTGCTGAACCTGCAGCGACATCCGCTGAACGCGGCCAAACGCTTCGCCCAGCGCCTGCGTGGCCTGCGGCGGCTGGCGAACCCACTGCTGCGCTACACGCCGTTCAGCGGCGACCGCATCGGCTCGGAAGCCGCCTTCGTCGACCGCATCTACGTGCTCGACGGTTTTCCCCATGACTACGACCCGGCCAAGGTGCAGGTGCTGGCGCCGCTGGTGCAGCGCGAGGCCGGCGCCACGCGGGCGCCGATGCGCGCGCTGGTGGTGGGGCAGCCGCTGGTGGTGGTCGGCTTGCTGAGCGAGGCCGAACGGGCCATCGTGGCCGAGCGGATCGACGAATGGCTGACGGCCATGGGGATCACCGAGGTGCACTACAAGGCCCACCCGCGCGAAGGTGCCCGCGGTGGGTTGAGCCGCCCGCGCTACCGGCCGCTCGAGATCGACGAGCCGCTGGAGGCCTACCTGGCGCGCGAGCCCTACCCGGTGATCGCCGGCTGTTGCTCGACCGCGCTGTACACGGCGCGTCAGATCGGCGGCGCGGATGTCCGCATCGCCGCCTTCGGCGTCGGCCAGGTCCGCTTCAAGACGAGCGACGCGCGCGACAATGCAATGCGGCTGATGCGGCAGCTCGGCATCGAAATCCACTGAAGAACACGACCTCATCATGTTGAACGGCAAGTCCATCCTCATCACCGGCGGCACCGGCTCGTTCGGCAAGCAGTACGTGCGGACCATCCTGTCGCGCTACAGCCCGAAGCGCGTGGTCGTCTACTCGCGCGACGAGCTCAAGCAGTTCGAGATGCAGCAGGAGTTCACCGCGCCGCAGATGCGCTGGTTCATCGGCGACGTGCGCGATGCCGAGCGCATGAAGCAGGCCATGCGCGGTATCGACGTCGTCATTCACGCCGCCGCACTGAAGCAGGTGCCGGCGGCCGAATACAACCCGATGGAGTGCATCAAGACCAACATCCACGGCGCCGAGAACGTGATCCTCGCCGCCCTGGAGAACAACGTGAAGCAGGTGATGGCGCTGTCGACCGACAAGGCCGCCAACCCGATCAACCTGTACGGCGCCACCAAGCTCGCATCGGACAAGCTCTTCGTTGCCGCCAACAACATGGTGGGCGACCGCGAGACCCGCTTCTCCGTCGTGCGCTATGGCAACGTGGTCGGTTCGCGCGGCTCGGTCGTGCCGTTCTTCCGCAAGCTGGTGGCCGATGGCGCCAAGGAGCTGCCGATCACCCACCGCGACATGACGCGCTTCTGGATCACGCTGCAAGGCGGCGTGGACCTCGTGATGAAGTGCTTCGAGCGCATGCACGGCGGGGAGATCTTCATCCCCAAGATTCCGTCCATCCGCATCACGGACCTGGCCACGGCCATCGCGCCCGAGCTGCCGATCAAGATCGTCGGCATCCGCCCCGGCGAGAAGCTGCACGAGATCATGTGCCCGGCCGACGATTCGCACCTGACGCTGGCCTTCGACGACCACTACGTCATCTGCCCCAGCATCCGCTTCCACGACGCGGATACCGACTACCGCGTGAACCGGCTCAAGGAAACCGGCACGCCGGTGCCGATGGGCTTCGAATACAACTCCGGCAACAACCCGCACTTCCTCGATGTGGAAGGCATCCGCGCGATGAACGTGGAGGCGGGCGCATGATTCCCTACGGCCGGCAGGATGTGACCGAGGCCGACATCGCCGCGGTGAGCGCGGTCCTGCGCTCGGATTTCCTGACCCAGGGCCCCGAGATCCCGCGCTTCGAGGCCGCGCTCGCCGCCGCCTGCGGCGCGAAGCACGCAGTGGCCGTGAATAGCGCCACCTCGGCGCTGCACATTGCCTGCCTGGCGCTCGGCCTGGGCCCGGGCGACCTGCTCTGGACTTCGCCGAACACCTTCGTCGCCTCGGCCAACTGCGGGCGCTATTGCGGCGCCGACGTCGATTTCGTCGACGTGGAGCCGACGACCGGCAACATGAGCGCCGCGGCACTCGAAGCGAAGCTGGTGGACGCCGAGCGGGCCGGGCGCCTGCCGAAGATCGTCGTGCCGGTGCACTTTGCCGGGCTGTCGTGCGACATGGCGGCGATTCACGCACTGGGCCAGCGCTACGGGTTCAGGATCATCGAAGACGCTTCGCATGCCGTCGGCGGCCGCTACCGCGACGAGCCGGTCGGCAACTGCCGCCACAGCGACATCACGGTGCTGAGCTTCCACCCGGTGAAGATCGTCACCACCGCCGAGGGTGGCGCGGCGCTGACGCAGGACGACACGCTCGCCAAGGCGCTCGAGCGCCTGCGCACCCATGGCATCACGCGCGACCCGGCGCAGATGGTGGGCGAGCCCGACGGGCCTTGGTACTACGAGCAGATCGAGCTGGGCTACAACTACCGGCTGACCGACCTGCATGCGGCACTGGGCCGCAGCCAGCTCGACCGGCTCGGCGAATACGTCGCGCGCCGCGCCGAGTTGGCCGAGCGCTACGACGCGCTGCTCGGCGACCTGCCGCTGACCCTGCCGGGCCGCCGCGCCGACACGAGCTCCGCCTGGCACCTGTACGTGGTGCGCGTCGACGAGCCGGCCGGCGCGCCGCCGCGCCGCACCGTGTTCGACCGGCTGCGCGCGGCGGGCATCGGCGTCAACGTGCACTACATCCCCGTCCACTGGCAGCCCTACTACCAGGCGCTGGGCTTCCGGCGCGGCCAGTTCCCGCAGGCCGAGGCGCACTACGCCGAGGCGATCAGCCTGCCGCTGTTCCCCCTGCTGACCGACGAGCGGCAGGACGAGGTCGTCGCGGCGCTGCGCCGCGCACTGGGGCGCTGACGCACATGAAACGCCTGGCGGTCATCCCGGCGCGCGGCGGCAGCAAGCGCATCCCGCGCAAGAACCTGCGGCCCTTTGCCGGCCGGCCGATCATTGCGCATTCGATCGCCGCGGCGCGCGACAGCGGGCTGTTCGACGTGGTCCTCGTGTCGACCGACGACGAGGAGATCGCCGCCGTTGCCCGCGAACACGGCGCCGACGTGCCCTTCCTGCGCCCGCGCGAGCTGGCGGACGACCACACCGGCACGCAGGCGGTCGTCAAGCAGGCGATCGAGGCGGTCGCGGCCTGGCAGGCCATGCCCGAACAGGTCTGCTGCCTGTACGCCACTGCACCCTTCGTGCGTGCGAGCGACCTGGCCGACGGCCTGGCCCGGCTCGACGCCAGCCAGGCCGATTTCGCCTTCAGCGTGACCAGCTTCGCCTTCCCGATCCAGCGCGCGCTGCGGCTCGATGCCGAGGGCCGCATTGGCATGTTCTGGCCCGAGCACATGGGCACGCGCTCGCAGGATCTGGAGCATGCCTGGCACGACGCCGGCCAGTTTTACTGGGGCCGCGCCGCGGCCTTCCTGGCCGGCGTGCCGCTGTACTCGAAGGCGGCGGTGGCCGTGCCCCTGCCGCGCCATCGCGTGCAGGACATCGACACCGAAGAGGATTGGCGCCGTGCCGAGCTGATGTTCCGCGTGCTGCAGGCGGAAGAATCGGGGGTGGCATGACGATGGCCGAGCGCCGGGCCGCTCCCAAGCCGGCCATCATCCCCCCGGGGGATCGGACGCGGTACTCCGCAGGCGAGGGGCTCCCATGAAGGTCGCTTTCCGCGTCGATGCCAACGCGCAGATCGGCTCGGGCCATCTGGTGCGCTGCGCGACGCTGGCCGGCGCGCTGCGGGCGCATGGCGCCGAGACGCTGTTCGTCTGCCGGGGCCTGCCCGCGAGCTGGCGGGCCTGGCTGGAGCGGCAGGGGTTGTCCTGGCTCGATCTCGGCGCGCCGCACATTCCCCACGAGCCCAGGGCCGATGATGTGCCCCACGCTGCCTGGCTCGGCACCGGCTGGGCCGTGGATGCCGAGGACACCCGACGGGCCTTGCACGATGCCCAGTGGGATTGGCTGGTCGTCGACCACTACGCGCTCGATGCCCGCTGGGAACGCGCGCTGCGGCCCTGCGCGGACCGCCTGCTGGCGATCGACGACCTGGCCGATCGTGACCATGCGGCCGATGCGCTGCTGGATCTGAACCTCTACGAACACGCCGCGAGCCGCTACGCCGCCCGCGTGCAGGCATCGGCCCGCCTGATGCTCGGCCCGCGCTTTGCACTGCTGCGGCCCGAGTTCGCTGCGGCCCGTGCCACGCTCGCGCCGCGCGCGGCCGCGGTGCACCGCGTGCTCGTCTTCTTCGGTGGTTTCGACGCCGCCAACGCGACCGGCCGCGTGCTGCAGGCGCTCGATTCCTTGCGTGGCAATGGGGTCGGCGCCTTCGCGGTCGATGCGGTGATCGGCGCGGCGCACCCGGCGCGCGAGGAGTTGGTCGCGTACTGCGCCGGCCGGCCGGGCTGGACCTGCCACGTCCAGACCGAGCGCATGGCCGAACTGATGGGCTCGGCCGACCTGGCCATCGGCGCCGGTGGCGGCGCCACCTGGGAGCGTTGCGCGCTGGGCCTGCCGACCATCGCCGTGGCCCAGGCGGCGAACCAGGTCGAGCAGGTCGAAACGGCGGCGCGTGCCGGGGCCCTGTGCGCGCCCCGGCTGCGCGACGACAGCCCCGGTGCCTGGCGCGTGCCCATCGAGGCCCTGTGGTTCGATCCGTTGCGCCGCGCGGGCCTGTCCGACGCCGCGCACGCGCTGGTCGACGGCCGCGGCGCCGAGCGTGTCGCCCAGTTGATGGCGCGGCCACCGTTGACGCTGCGCCGATCCACGGCAGCCGACAGCGCCTTCGTCCACGCCGGCCGCAATGCCGAGGCCGTGCGCCGCGTGTCGCGCTCGGCGGAACCGATTCCGTTCGAGGCCCACCAGCGCTGGTACGAGGCCGTACTGGCCGACCCGCAGCGGGTGCTGCTCATTGGCATGCTCCGCGATGAACCGGTCGGCGTGCTGCGCTGGGACCTGGCCGGCGACGGTACGCGCGCCGAGGTGTCGCTCTACCTCGCCCCCGGCCACGAGGGCCGCGGGCTCGGGCCTGACCTTCTGGCGGCCGGCGAAGCCTGGCTGCGCCGCGCGCATCCCGGCGTGCAGGCGCTGGTGGCCGAGGTCCTGGCCGGCAACGCCGCATCGGTCCATCTGTTCGAGCAAGCCGGCTACGCGCCGCGCTCGCAGCACTTCGAGAAGGGCATGATCCCGTCATGAAACACAGCCAGCAAACCATCGAGATCGGTGGCCGGCCGGTCGGTCCGGGCCATCGGCCTTTCGTGATCGCCGAGATGTCGGGCAACCACAACCAGTCGCTCGAGCGCGCCTTGGCGATCGTCGATGCCGCGGCCGACGCCGGCGCCCATGCGCTGAAGATCCAGACCTACACAGCCGACACGATGACGCTGGACGTCGACCGCGACGATTTCCGCATCACCGACCCCAACAGCCTGTGGGCCGGGCAATCGCTGCACAAGCTCTACGATCAGGCGCACACGCCGTGGGACTGGCACCAGCCGATCTTCGAGCACGCGGCCAAGCGCGGCATGCTGGCCTTCAGCACGCCGTTCGACGAGACGGCGGTCGAGTTTCTGGAAACGCTGCGCGTGCCCTGCTACAAGGTCGCTTCGTTCGAGAACACCGACCTGCCGCTGATCCGCCGCATCGCGGCCACCGGCAAGCCGATGATCATCTCGACCGGCATGGCCTCGGTGGGTGAACTTTCCGAGACGGTCGCTGTCGCGCGCGAGGCGGGCTGCCGCGACCTGGTCCTGCTCAAGTGCACCAGCACCTACCCGGCGTCGCCCGAGTTCAGCAACGTGGTGACGATCCCGCACATGCGCGAGCTGTTCGATTGCCAGGTCGGCCTGTCGGACCACACGATGGGTGTCGGGGTGGCGGTGGCGGCGGTCGCCCTGGGCGCCACCGTGGTCGAGAAGCACTTCACCCTGGCGCGCGCCGACGGGGGGGTCGACTCCAGCTTCTCGCTCGAGCCGGCCGAGATGGCCGCGCTGGTCACAGAAACCAGCCGCGCCTGGGAGGGGCTGGGGCACGTCAGCTACGGTGTGCAGTCGGCGCAGGAGAAGAAGTCGCTCGCCTTCCGGCGCTCGCTCTACGTGGTGCGCGACCTCGCGGCGGGCGAGCCGCTGACGGCCGATGCGGTGCGCGCGATCCGCCCTGGCTTCGGCCTCGCGCCGAAGCACCAGGACGCGGTGATCGGCCGCCGGGCGCGGCGCGACATCAAGCGTGGCACGCCGCTGGCGTGGGATCTGCTCGAGTGATCAGCCGGCGCTGAGCACCGCGTCGGCGCAGGCCGCGAGGCCGTCGAACACGCCGTCCGCCGCCGCCTCGGCGCCCCTTTCGAGCGCGTGCCCCGAGTGCACGAGGTAGACCCGGCCGACGCCGGCCGCCCGGCCGGCCCGCGCGTCGGCCAGCTTGTCGCCGACGATGAACGAATCGGGCAGCGAGATGCCGAGCTCGCGTGCGGCTTGCAGCAGCATGCCGGGCTGCGGCTTGCGGCAGTCGCACTCGACGGCCAGTGCGGGGACCTTCCCCGACGGGTGGTGCGGGCAGTGGTAGATGCCGGCTGCCGGGCAGCCGGCGGCGTCCAGGGCCTCGCGCAGCTTCGCGGTCAGTGCCTGGTAGTCGGCCTCGGTGTAGTAGCCGCGCGCGATGCCGGACTGGTTGGTCACGATCACCAGCGCATACCCGGCCTGGTGCAGCCGGCGCATCGCATCGAGCACGCCGGGCAGGAACTCGAAGTCTTCCCAGCGGTGCAGGTAGCCGATGTCGCGGTTGACGACGCCGTCGCGGTCGAGGAAGGCGGCGCGCCGGAGGGCGGGGGGCTTCACGCGGCGAGCTCGTCGTAGCCGACGCTCGCGGTGCCGAACTTGCCGACGACGATGCTCGCGGCGTGGTTGGCCCAGGGCACCGCGTCGCGCAGCGCCAGCCCGGCGCCGACCAGCGCCGCCAGTGCCGCAATCACGGTGTCGCCTGCACCGGTGACATCGAAGACCTCGCGCGCCTCGGCCGGCACGTGGTGGCTGCCCTGCGCGTCGAACAGCGTCATGCCCTCTTCGGAGCGGGTCAGCAGCAGGGCCCCGAGCTTCAGCTCGGCGCGCATCGCCTGTGCCAGCGTGGCGAGGTGGGTCTCGTCGCGCCACGGGCCGGTGATCTGCGCCAGCTCGCCGCGGTTGGGCGTCAGCAGGCTGGCGCCGGCATAACGCGCGTAGTCGTGGCCCTTGGGATCGATCAGCACCGGTTTGCCGGCCGCGCGAGCGAGCTCGATCATGCGCGGGATGTGCGCGAGTCCGCCCTTGCCGTAGTCGGAGAAGACGACCGCGTCGTGGCCCGGCAGCTCGGCCTCGAAGGCGGTGAGCATCTGGGCCAGCACCTCGTGATCCGGCGTGTTCTCGAAGTCGATGCGCATCAGCTGCTGCGAACGGCCGATCACGCGCAGCTTGACGATGGTCTTGAGCTGCGGGTCGCGGCCGATCGCGCTGCGGATCTGGCGATCGGCGAGCAACTGCTCGAGCCGGCGCGCGGGCTCGTCGTCGCCGACCACGGTCAGCAGCGTCGCGGCCGCGCCGAGCGACTGCACGTTGACGGCGACGTTGGCCGCGCCGCCGAGCCGGTCCTCTTCGCGCGTGATCCGCACCACCGGCACCGGGGCCTCGGGCGAGATGCGGTCGACCGCGCCGAACCAGTAGCGGTCGAGCATCACGTCGCCGACGACCAGCACGCGGCTGGCGGCCAGTTGCTCGCGCGAGGGCAGGGGCGAGTTCCGCATCATGTCAATTTCCGCAACCCCGACGCGGGCCACCGGCGCGGCCAAGCGGCCGCCGCGGATCCGGCTTTGCCGGTCTGCTGGTGGCGCCCCCTGGAGGGGGAGGCACCGAAGGCGCTTCGGGGGTGGTTCATGTCAATCCGAGCTGCTGCTCGATCAGCCCGCACAGCGTGTGGATGATCAGGATGTGGGCTTCCTGGATGCGCGCGGTCACCGGGCTGGGCACGACGATCGCGACATCCGACAGGGCCTTGAGCTGGCCGCCATCGCGGCCGAGCAGCCCGACCACGCGGATGCCGGCGTCGCGCGCCGCGCGGGCCGCCTGCACGACGTTGGCCGAATTGCCGGAAGTCGAGATGGCGAGCAGCGCGTCGCCCGGTCGGCCGAGGGCCCGCAGCTGGCGCGCGAACACCTCGTCGAAGCTGTAGTCGTTGCCGATGCAGGTCAGCGCCGAGCTGTCGGTCGTCAGCGAGATGGCCGCCAGGGGCTTGCGTTCGTTGATGAAGCGGCCGGTCAGTTCGGAGGCGATGTGCTGCGAGTCCGCAGCTGAGCCGCCATTGCCGCATGAAAGCAGCTTGCCGTCGGCGCGCAGCGCGTCGGCGATCAGCGTGCCGGCGCGCGCGACGGCGGTGTCGAGCGGGCCCATTTGCTGGAACAGCTGGAGGTGCTCGGCCAGGTTGGCGGCGAACAGGGAGGGAGTGTTCATAGTTCCTCGACGCGGCGCGGCGGGAAGCTGTCCCAGCTCAGGCAGCCGGGGCATTGCCAGAAGTAGCGTTGGGCCTCGAAGCCGCAGGCGGCACAGCGGTAGCGCTGCTGCGGCCGCGCGGCGCGGGCGACGGCCTCTCCCACGGCCTGTGCGGCCTCGGCATTCCATTGGGGGGCCGGCCGGGCCAGCACGGCCTGTGCCGCGCTGAGCGTGGGCTGCTGGCGCAGGTGGGGCAGCAGTTCGGCCGTCGCGCTCAGCTCATGGCCGTCGACCCGGGCGATGGCGCGCAGCAGATCCAGCCCCGGCACGTGTTCATAGGCCGCCCGCAACGCCTGGCGCGCCGCGTCCGACTGGCCGGCCGCCCGCGCGCTGTCGGCATAGTCGGAGGCCACCAGCGAGAAGGCGGCCAGGTCGCGCAGGCGCAGGTCGTCCCAGGCGGCCAGCGCTTCGGCGTGCCGCCCGGCCTTGGCCAGGCGCTGGCCGGCCAGCAGCAGTGGCCGCGGCGCATTCGGGGCCACGGCACGGGCCTTGGCCAGCGCGCTGTCGGCCGAGTCCACCAGGCCCTTGGCGTCGGCCTCGAGCACCGTCTCGCACCAGTGGTGGGCGATGCGCGTGCCGAAGGAGCCGGTCCCGCTGCGCTCGAGGGCCGCCGCAGTCTCGGCCGCCGCGGCCCAGTCACGCGAGCGTTCGTACAGGTTGAGCAGCGCGAGCCGTGCCTCGGTATCGAAGGCGGTGCCTTGCAGCGCGCGATAGGCCTGCTCGGCGCGGTCGAACAGGCCGGCTTTCATGAAATCCTGTGCCAGCGCGTGCTGGGCGCGGTCGCGCTCGCTGCTGGCCAGATCGGCGCGGCCCAGCAGGTGCTGATGCACACGCACCGCGCGCTCGAATTCGCCGCGGCGGCGGAACAGGTTGCCCAGGGCGAAGTGCAGCTCGCTGGTCTCCGGGTCGTGCTGGACGGCTTCGATGAAGGCATCGATCGCCTTGTCCTGCTGCTCGTTGAGCAGCAGGTTCAGGCCCTTGAAGTAGGCCTTGGGCGTTTCGCGGTTCTCGCGCCTGAGCTGCCGCAGGTCCAGCCGCGAGGCCAGCCAGCCGAAGGCGAAGGCAACCGGCAGCGCGACCAGCAGCCACCAGGTGGGAAGGTCAAACTCCATCGGGGATCACCGGCTGCCGGGGTTCTTCGGCCGCCGGTGGCATCGGCATCGGCTGGGTGTTGCCGGCATCGGGCGCGTGCTTGCGCGCGAGGCGGCGGTGCTTCCACCAGCTGGGCGTCATCGCCAGCACGCCGAAGACCGTGCCGGCGGCGAAGGCGGCGAGCACGATGATCACCATCGGCGCGTTCCACGCATAGCCGAAGGCCCAGTTCACCGACGCCGGCTGCTGGTTGTGCAGCGAGAAGGCGAACAGCGAGAAGAAGATGAAGGCCCGGAAGAGCCAGACGAGGAAGCGCATCGAGGCTCGATTCTAAGGAGCCTGCGAGTCACCGATGACAAACCGGCTTGCCGGTTTGCGGTGAAGGCTCATGTTGCGAAGCAACGTGATGCCGAAACCAAAAAGGGCCCGCGAGGGGCCCTTGGCACTTGGCGTTCCGGCATCAGGCGCTGGGCGCCACTTCCGTGGCCGGCGCATCGGCCGGCAGGCTGGCATCCACGCCTTCGCGCAGCGCCTTGCCCGGCTTGAAGTGCGGCACCAGCTTCTCGGGGATCGTCACCTGCTCGCCGCTGCGCGGGTTGCGGCCCAGGCGCGGCGGGCGGCGATTGATCGAGAAGCTGCCGAAGCCCCGGATCTCGATGCGGTGTCCGCGCGCCAGCGCGTCGGACATCGCATCGAGGATCGTCTTGACCGCGAACTCGGTGTCGCGCTGCGTCAGCTGAGCAAAGCGCTCGGCCAGCTTGGCAACGAGATCCGAACGAGTCATGGGCAGCCTTCAGCTCAGCTGTTGCCTTGCTGGTTGTCCAGCTTGGCGCGCAGCAGGGCGCCCAGGCTGGTCGTGCCGGCGGTCTCGCGCTCGTTGGCTTGCGACAGGCGCTGCATGGCTTCCTGCTGGTCGGCCTGGTCCTTCGCCTTGATCGACAGCTGGATGTTGCGCGTCTTGCGGTCGACGTTGACGATCATCACCGAGACCTCGTCGCCTTCCTTCAGCACGTTGCGCGCGTCTTCGACGCGGTCGCGGCTGATTTCGGAGGCGCGCAGGTAGCCCAGCACGTCGTCGGCGAGTTGCACTTCGGCGCCACGCGGGTCGACGGTCTTGACCACGCCGTTGACGATCATGCCGCGGTCATTGACCGAGGTGAAGGTCGCGAACGGGTCTCCATCGAGCTGCTTGATGCCCAGCGAGATGCGCTCGCGCTCGACATCGATGCCCAGCACCACGGCCTCGACTTCCTGGCCCTTCTTGTAGTTGCGCACGGCGGTCTCGCCCGGCTCGTGCCAGGACAGGTCCGACAGGTGCACCAGGCCATCGATACCGGCAGCCAGGCCGACGAAGACGCCGAAGTCGGTGATCGACTTGATCGGGCCCTTGACCTTGTCGCCGCGCTTGACGGTGGCGCTGAACTCTTCCCAGGGGTTGGCCTTGCACTGCTTCATGCCCAGGCTGATGCGGCGCTTGTCTTCGTCGATCTCGAGGACCATGACTTCGACTTCCTCGCCCAGGGTGACCACCTTGGAAGGAGCGACGTTCTTGTTGGTCCAGTCCATCTCGGAGACGTGCACCAGGCCTTCGATGCCCGGCTCGATCTCGACGAACGCACCGTAGTCGGCGATGTTCGTGACCTTGCCGAACAGGCGGGTGCCCGTGGGGTAGCGGCGAGCCACGCCCATCCAGGGGTCGTCGCCCAGCTGCTTGATGCCCAGCGAGACGCGGTTCTTCTCGGCGTCGAACTTGAGGACCTTGGCTTGCAGTTCCTGGCCGACCTGAACGACTTCGCTCGGGTGGCGCACGCGGCGCCAGGCCATGTCGGTGATGTGCAGCAGGCCGTCGATGCCGCCGAGGTCGACGAACGCACCGTATTCGGTGATGTTCTTGACCACGCCGTTGACGATGGCGCCTTCGGACAGGGTCTCGAGCAGCTTGGCGCGTTCTTCGCCCATCGAGGCTTCGACCACGGCACGGCGCGACAACACGACGTTGTTGCGCTTGCGGTCGAGCTTGATGACCTTGAACTCCATGGTCTTGCCCTCGAACGGCGACATGTCCTTGACAGGACGCGTGTCGAGCAGCGAGCCGGGCAGGAAGGCGCGGATGCCGTTGACCAGGACGGTCAGGCCGCCCTTGACCTTGCCGGAGACGGTGCCGGTGACGAAGTCGCCGGATTCCAGCGCGGTTTCCAGGGCCAGCCACGAGGCCAGGCGCTTGGCCTTGTCGCGCGAGAGGATGGTGTCGCCGTAGCCGTTCTCGACAGCGTCGATGGCCACGGAGACGAAGTCGCCCACCTGGACTTCGATCTCGCCCGTGTCGTTCTTGAATTCGTCGATCGGCACATAGGCTTCGCTCTTCAGGCCGGCGTTGACGACCACGAAGCTGTGCTCGATGCGCACCACCTCGGCGGTGATGACTTCGCCGGAGCGCATTTCGGAGCGCTGCAGGCTTTCCTCGAACAGGGCGGCGAACGATTCACCACCGGTGCTGGCGGCGACTTGGGTTTGGGACATGAATGTTTCCTTGGGACCGGCTTGCAAGGCGCCGGCAGCTTGCGGTGCGTGACACCGCAGGGGTTAGGTTGATGAGTTCACCGCCCTCGATCGACCGGTGCTGGTCTGGAGGGAAGGGCGGTGGGCCCAGACACCGCACGGGCTTGCACCCCAGGCGGCGGTGGCCGCTCCTTTCAGAACGGCCGGCGTTGTTGCCACCAACCCATCACCTGCTCGACTGAAGACTCAACCGAGAGGCTGGAGTTGTCCAGCAGCATCGCGTCTTCGGCCGGCTTCAAGGGGGCGACGGCGCGGTTCTTGTCCCGCTCGTCACGCGCCATGAGGTCTGCGCGAAGGTCGCCGATATTAGCTGGATTTCCCTTGGAAATCAACTGCTTATGGCGCCGCTGGGCGCGCGCGTCGGCGCTGGCGGTGAGGAAGACCTTGAGCTCGGCGCCGGGAAAGACCACGGTGCCCATGTCGCGCCCGTCGGCCACCAGGCCGGGCACGCGCCGGAAACTCAGCTGCAGCCCGTGCAGCGCCTGGCGCACGGCCGGGTGGATGGACACCCGCGAGGCCATGCCGCCGGTGGATTCCAGCCGCAGCGGGTCGGTGATGTCGCGCCCGGCCAGGAACACCTGGTGGCCGGTGAAGCACAGCTCGAGCCGGCCGGCCAGGGCGGCGAGCGCCGGTTCGTCCTCCAGCGAGATCCCGGCATCCTGGGCGGCGAGCGCCGTGGCGCGGTACAGCGCGCCGGAATCGAGCAGGTGGTAGCCCAGCCGCGCGGCCAGTTCGGCGGCCAGCGTGCCCTTGCCGGAGGCGGTGGGGCCGTCGACCGTCAGCACGGGGACACCGTCCGGCGCCGGGGTGACGAGATCGAACAGGGCCTCGAAGTAGTCCGGGAAGGTCTTCGCGACGCAGCGCGGATCGAGGATGCGCACCGGCAAGCCCGCGCCGGCGCCTGCCGACAGCGGGTTGAAGGCCGCCAGCGAGCCGCACATGGCCATGCGGTGATCGTCGTAGGTGTGCAGCGCCGCGGCCTGCCAGCGGCGCGGCGGCGTCACTTCGATGAAGTCGGGCCCGTCGACGACGGTCGCGCCCAGCTTGCGCAGCTCGGCGGCCATCGCGTCGATGCGGTCGGTCTCCTTGACGCGCCAGCTGGCGATGCCGGTCAGGCGGCTGGGGCCGTCGGCGTACAGCGCCATCATCGCCAGCGTCATCGCCGCGTCGGGGATGTGGTTGCAGTCCAGCGTCAGCGCCTTCAGTGGCCAGGCGCCACGGCGCACTTCCAGCCAGCCGGGGCCGCCGTCGACCACCGCGCCCATGGCCCGGGCGGCATCGACGAAGCGGATGTCGCCCTGGATCGAATCCAGCCCGACGCCCTCGATGCGCACCGGCACGTCGACGCCGGCGATCGCGCCGAGCGCGACGAAGTACGACGCGGAGGAGGCGTCGCCCTCGACGTGGATGCTGCCCGGCGAGCGGTACTGGGCGCCGCGCGGGATCACGAAACGTGCGTAGCCTTCGCGCTGCACGGAGATGCCGAAGCGCTCGAGCAGGCGCAACGTGATGTCGATGTAGGGCTTGGAGATCAGCTCGCCGTCGACCTCGATGGCGACGTCGCGCTCGCCGGCGATCAGCGGCAGTGCGAGCAGCAGCGCGGTGAGGAACTGGCTCGACACGTCGCCGCGCACGCGGATCGGTGCATCGGTGCGCAGCGCATGCGCCGCCCCGTCGCCCACCCGCAGCGGCGGGTAGCCCGCGCGGCCGAGATCGGCCACCGGGCAGCCCAGGCCGCGCAGGGCGTCGACCAGGTCGCCGATCGGCCGCTCGTGCATGCGCGGCACGCCGGAGAGCTCGAATGCGCCGCCCTGCGTGGCGGCCAGCACCGCCAGGGCGGCGGTCAGCGGGCGCATCGCGGTGCCGGCGTTGCCGAGGAAGAGCTTGGCCTCGCGGGCGTGCAGCCGCCCGCCCAGGCCGGTGACGTGCAGCACGGCACCATCGCGCCGCAAACCGCAGCCCAACGCGGCCAGCGCGTCCAACATCACGCGGGTGTCGTCCGAATCGAGCAGGTCGTGGACGGCCGTCGTGCCCTCGGCCAGGCCGGCCAGCAGCAGCACGCGGTTGGAGATGCTCTTGGAGCCGGGCAAGCGCACCGTGCCGGCGGCGCGCACCAGGGGAGGAAGATCGAGAAAGGCAGTGCTGTACATGACGGGCCGTGGCAGCGCCACGCGGCGGCGGGCTATTTCTTGACGTGGCGGCCGGAACCCAGGCGCCAGTGGCTGCGGGTGTGCGACACCCCGGTGATCAACGCTTCGAGCGCTTCGCCCTGGCAGTCGCGCAGCACCTGCTCGAGCACGCCCAGCGCGCCGCGGAACCGTTCGCTTTGCTTCAGCACTTCTTCGCGGTTGGCGATCAGGATGTCGCGCCAGATGGCCGGGTCGCTGGCCGCGATGCGGGTGAAATCGCGAAAGCCCGGGCCGGCGAGCGCGAGGAACTGTTCGCTTTCCTTCTGCTGCAGGATGCCGGTGAAGTAGGCGAAGGCCAGCAGGTGCGGCAGGTGGCTCACCGCGGCAAAGGCGGCGTCGTGCGCCTCGGGCGTCATCTCCTGCACGTGGCAGTTCAGCGCGGCCCAGACGGCACGTGCCTTGTCGAGCAGCACGGGCGAGGTCTGCGCGATCGGCGTCAAGATGACCTGACGGTCCTTGTACAGATCGGCATCGGCGTTCTGCACGCCGGCGAGCTCCTTGCCGGTGATCGGGTGCGCGGGCACGAAGGCGCCGACACGCTCCTTCAGCACGCGGCGCGCCGAGTCCACCACGTCGCGCTTGGTGCTGCCCACGTCCATGAACAGCACGTCCGGGTTGACCAGATGCCGGATGGCGCGGAAGGTGATGTCGGTGGCGGCCACCGGCACCGCGAGCAGCACGATGTCGGAGCCCGAGACGGCCAGCAGGGCCGACTCGGCCGCCTGGTCGATCACACCCAGCTGGCGTGCGCGTTCGGTCGTCGAGGGCGATTTCGAGTAGCCGATGATGCGGTCGACCAGGCCGGCTTGCTTCATCGCCAGCGCGAACGAGCCGCCCATCAGGCCGCAACCGATCAGCCCCAACTGCTTGAACATCGCCGCCATCAGTGGACGTCCAGCGGGTAGGTGCCGAGAACCTTGAAGAAGGCGCAGGCGTCGCGCAGCTCTTTCAGCGCGGTGCTCACGTGCGGCTCGTCGGGGTGGCCCTGCAGGTCGATGTAGAAGTAGTACTCCCACTGCCCCGAACGGGCCGGGCGCGATTCGAAGCGGGTCATCGAGACCCCGTGCTTCTTCAGCGGCACGAGCATGTCGTGCACGGCGCCGGGCCGGTTCGTCACCGAGACGATCAGGCTGGTGCAGTCGTGGCCCGATGCCTTGGGCACCGGGTGGCGGTGCGGGTCGGTCACGATCGCGAAGCGCGTGCGATTGTGCGGGTCGTCCTGGATCGCCGGGGCGACCACGTGCAGCCCATATTCGCTGCCGGCACGCACGCTGGCGATCGCGGCCATCTTCGGGTTCTGCGAGGCCTGGCGCGCGCCCTCGGCGTTGCTCGACGCAGGCCGCCGCTCGGCGTGCGGCAGGTGGTTCGACAGCCAGCCGTGGCACTGGGCCAGCGCCTGGGGGTGCGCGCAGACGACCTCGATGCCGTCGAGCGAGTTCTCCTTGCGCAGCAGGTTCTGCCGCACGAACAGGCTCGTCTCGCCGATGATGAACAGCGGCGTCGTCAGCAGGATGTCGAGCGAGCGGGCCACCACGCCCTCGTTCGAGTTCTCGACCGGCACCACGCCGAAATCGGCCGCACCGGCGGACGTCATCGCGAAGACCTCGTCGATGCTGGCGCACAGCACGCGGACGATCGACGAGCCGAAGAAGCCCAGCGCGGCCTCCTCGCTGAACGTGCCGGCGGGGCCGAGGTAGGCGACGCGCGTGGGCGTTTCGAGCGCGCGGCAGGCCGACATGATCTCGCGCCAGATCGGCGCCACGCTGTCGGTGCCCAGAGGCCCGGGGTTGATGGCCTTCAGGCCGTCGATCACCTGGGCTTCGCGCTCGGGGCGGAAGACGACCGAACCTTCCTTCTTCTTCAGCTCACCTACCGCCAGGGCGAGGCCGGCACGGCGGTTCAGCAGCGCGAGCAGATCGCGGTCGAGCGCGTCGATCTGCTGGCGCAAGGCGAGCAACTGGGGTTGGGCATCGGCTGCGCCGGGCAAGGCCGGCGGCGCAGTGGGGTGTTCAGCCATGGCGGCGGGCAAAGTCCTGCATGTAGCCGACCAGGGCCTGCACCCCGGCCAGCGGCATCGCGTTGTAGATGGAGGCCCGCATGCCGCCCACGGACTTGTGGCCCTTGAGCTGCAACAAACCGGCTTCGCGTGCGCCGGCCAGGAAGGCGTCGTTGAGGGATTCGTCGGCGAGGAAGAAGGGCACGTTCATGCGCGAGCGTGCGTCCTTCGCGACCTTGTTGCGGTAGAAGCCGCCGCAGTCGTCGAGGTAGCCGTACAGCAGCGCGGCCTTCTCGGCCGCGCGGCGGTCCATCTCGGCCACGCCGCCCTGGGCCTTGACCCACTGGAAGACCAGGCCGGCGATGTAGATGCCGTAGGTGGGCGGCGTGTTGTACATCGACTGGTTGGCCGCGACGATTGAATAATCGAAGGCCGAGGGGCAGATCGGCAACGCGCGGCCGAGCAGGTCGTCACGCACGAAGACCAGCGTCACGCCCGCGGGGCCGATGTTCTTCTGAGCGCCGGCAAAGGCCAGGCCGACGCGGCGCCAGTCGACGGTGCGCGACAGGATGTGCGACGAACAATCGACGACCAGCGGCGCGTCGCAGCCCAGCGCGGCCAGGTCGGGCAGCGTGTGCATCTCCAGGCCGTCGATCGTCTCGTTCGAGCAGACGTGCACATAGGCCACGCCTCCGCGCAAGGCCCAGCTCGACGGTGGCGGCAGGTCGGTCCGGCCGTCGGGCTCGTTGCTGGCAGCCGCGCGCGCATCGGCGTAGCGCTGGGCTTCCTTCAGCGACTTCTGGCTCCACGAGCCGCTGACCACCACGTCGACCTGACCACCCTGCGACAGGTTCATCGGCACGATGGCGTTCTCGCCCAGGCCGCCGCCCTGCATGAACAGGATGCGGAAGTTCGACGGCACCGCGAGCAGCGAGCGCAGCGTGGCCTCGGCGTCCTCGTAGATGCTGATGAACTCCTTGCCGCGGTGGCTCATCTCCATCACGCCCATGCCGCTGCCGTGCCAGTCGAGCATCTCTTCGGCGGCCTCGCGCAGCACGGGTTCGGGCAGGGTCGCCGGGCCGGCGGAGAAGTTGTAGGGGCGATGGGTCATGCGGGCGGGGCGCCAGCGGCGGGGCCGCGGCTGCTGAGGCTACTTCTTGGCGGCCGGCTTGGCGGCCGAGGCGGCGGGTGCGGCGGGGGCGGTGGGCTTGACGCCGGAGGCAGCCGGGGGCGCAAAGGCCGCGAACCGGTTCTTCAGCGACTGCTCCAGCGCCTTCAGCTTGGGCTCGACGCTGGGCTTGGTGTCTTCGACCATCTTGCGCGTGAGCTGCCCCTGCATGTCGGGCTCGAATTGCTCGTACTTCTTCGCGGCCGAGGATTCGAGCCAGGTGATGATCAGCTTCAGCTCGTCCTCGCTGAACTTCTCCTCCAGGATCGGGCCCCAGATGCCGGCGGCGTTCTTCGTGCCGCTGTCGCGCAGCTTGGCCTCGGTCTCTTCGTAGAAGGCCTTCACGTCGGCCTCCACCTGCTTGCCCAGCGCCTCGCGCTTGTCGGCGGGCACGAACTGCATGGCCTGGCCGGCGGCGGACATCGCGCTCTGGGCCGGCTGGGCCGCGATCGAGCGCGCCAGGCGCTCGACGGCCGGCTGCCGCAGCTGGACGATCTTCGCGACCAGTTCCTTCTTCGACTGGGCCAGGGTTCCCGTCGATGCTGCCGCCAGGCACAGGGCAACGGCAGCGATGGACAGGGGGCGGGTGAATGTCATGCGTTTCCTTCGTCAGCGGCGGGAGTGCCGTTTTCGGTATCGCCGTCGGCCTCGGCCTGGGCGTCGTTCTCGACGATCCGCTGCAGCCCCGACAGCGTGGCGCCGTCGTCGAGCGCGATCAGGGTCACGCCCTGCGTCGCGCGGCCGAGTTCGCGGATCTCGCTGACCCGGGTGCGCACCAGCACGCCCTTGTCGGTGATCAGCATGATCTCGTCGTTCGGGCGCACCAGGGTCGCGGCCACGACCTTGCCGTTGCGCTCGCTCTGCTGGATCGCGATCATGCCCTTGGTGCCCCGGCCGTGGCGGGTGTACTCGACGATCGAGGTGCGCTTGCCGTAGCCGTTCTCGGTCGCGGTCAGAACACTCTGGGTCTCGTCTTCGGCGACCAGCATTGCGATCACGCGCTGGCCGTCGTCCAGCATCATGCCGCGCACGCCGCGGGCATTGCGGCCCATGGGCCGGACGTCGTCTTCGTCGAAGCGAACGGCCTTGCCGCCGTCGCTGAAGAGCATCACGTCGTGGTGGCCGTCGGTCAGCGCGGCGCCGATCAGGTAGTCGCCTTCGTCGAGGTCGACCGCGATGATGCCGGCCTTGCGGGGGTTGCTGAATTCATCCAGCGTGGTCTTCTTGACCGTGCCCAGCGCGGTCGACATGAACACGTAGTGGTCGGCCGGGAAACTGCGGAACTCGCCGGTCAGCGGAAGCACGACGGTGATCTTCTCTTCCGGCTGCAGCGGGAACATGTTGACGATCGGCTTGCCGCGCGAGGCGCGGCCGCCTTGCGGCACCTCCCAGACCTTGAGCCAGTAGACGCGGCCGCGGTTGGAGAAGCACAGGATCCAGTCGTGCGTGTTGGCGATGAAGAGCTGGTCGATCCAGTCGTCTTCCTTGGTCTGCGCCGCCTGCTTGCCGCGGCCGCCGCGGCGCTGCGCGCGGTACTCGGCCAGCGGCTGGCTCTTGATGTAGCCGGTGTGGCTGAGCGTGACGACCATGTCGGTCGGGGTGATCAGGTCCTCGGTGCCGAGCTCCTGCACGTTGTGCTCGACCACCGAGCGGCGCGCGCCGAGCTTGGTCTGGCCGAACTCCTGGCGCAGGGCGGTGAGCTCTTCGCTGATGATCGCGGTCACGCGCTGCGGCTTGGCCAGGATGTCCAGCAAGTCGGCGATGACGGCCATCACCTCCTTGTACTCGCCGATGATCTTGTCCTGCTCGAGGCCGGTCAGGCGCTGCAGGCGCATCTGCAGGATCTCGCCGGCCTGGTCGTCGGACAGGCGGTAGAGGCCGTCCGGCTGCATGCCGTAGTGGGCCGGCAGGCCCTCGGGGCGGTAGGCCTCGCGGCCGCCCGGGGTGTCGCCCTCGGCACGCGCGAGCATCTCGCGCACCAGCGACGAATCCCAGCTCTGGGCCATCAGGGCCGTCTTCGCCATCGGCGGCGTCGGCGATTCCTTGATGATGCGGATGAACTCGTCGATGTTGGCCAGCGCGACCGCCAGGCCCTCCAGCACGTGGCCGCGCTCGCGCGCCTTGCGCAGCTCGTACACCGTGCGCCGCGTGACCACCTCGCGCCGGTGCTCGAGGAAGATCTCGAGCAGCTGCTTGATGTTGCACAGCTTGGGCTGGCCATCGATCAGCGCGACCATGTTGATGCCGAAGGTGTCCTGCAGCTGCGTCTGCTTGTACAGGTTGTTCAGCACCACCTCGGGCACTTCGCCGCGCTTGAGCTCGATCACCACGCGCATGCCCGACTTGTCGGACTCGTCCTGGATGTGGCTGATGCCCTCGATCTTCTTCTCGTGGACCAGCTCGGCGATCCGCTCGAGCAGCGTCTTCTTGTTGACCTGGTAGGGGATCTCGTCGACGATGATCGCCTGGCGCGCGCCGCGGTCGATGTCCTCGAAGTGCACCTTTGCGCGCATCACCACCTTGCCGCGGCCGGTGCGGTAGCCCTCGCGCACGCCGTTCAGGCCGTAGATGATCCCGGCGGTCGGAAAATCCGGCGCCGGGATGATCTCCATCAGTTCGTCGATCGTGGCCGCGGGCGCCTTCAACAGGTGCAAACACGCATCGACGACTTCGTTCAGGTTGTGCGGTGGAATGTTCGTCGCCATGCCCACCGCAATGCCCGCGGCACCGTTGACCAGCAGGTTCGGCAGGCGCGTCGGCAGCACCAGCGGCTCTTTCTCGGAGCCGTCGTAGTTCGGGCCGAAATCGACGGTTTCCTTGTCGATGTCGGCCAGCATTTCGTGGGCGATCTTCGACAGGCGGATTTCGGTGTACCGCATCGCTGCCGCGTTGTCGCCGTCGACCGAGCCGAAGTTGCCCTGGCCATCGACCAGCATGTGGCGCAGCGAGAAATCCTGCGCCATGCGGACGATGGTGTCGTACACCGCGGTATCGCCGTGCGGGTGGTATTTGCCGATCACGTCGCCGACGATGCGGGCCGATTTCTTGTAGGGCCGGTTCCAGTCGTTGTTCAACTCGTGCATCGCGAACAGCACGCGCCGGTGCACCGGCTTCAGGCCGTCACGCGCATCAGGCAGGGCGCGCCCGACGATGACGCTCATCGCGTAGTCGAGGTACGAGCGCCGCATCTCCTCTTCGAGGCTGATGGGCAGAGTTTCCTTGGCAAATGAGGTCATCGGAGGCGGGGCGAGCGGAGCCGTTCTGGCGGCCCGGCGCACATCGCGCGTGCACCGGGAATCGGGGAAAAGTCGATTCTACGGGCGCCGCCTTGTGGTGGCGCCGCAACATGGGGCGCGCTGCACCGAACAGGCCGGCCCAAAATGCAGCCCATCCGACACCCTATGGCACAATGAGTTGTCGGTGGTGATCACTCGTGAAGAGCGTGTGTTTGCCCTGAAATTGCGCTTCCGATTTGGACGTAACGCAGGCAACTGCGGCTTTCCTTGAGAGGAGAATCATGAAGAAACTGAACAAGGTGGCGATGCTCTTCGCATCGGCCGCGCTTGCTGCGCCGATGTCGAGCGCGTTTGCCCAGAAGTCTGTCGACAACTGGCGAGCTGCGGACGGCACGGTGTGGAAGAACGGCACGAACGAACTCTGCTGGCGCGATGCCAACTGGACGCCCGCCACCGCCGCCGAGAACTGCGATGGCGCGGTGAAGCCGCCGCCGCCGCCGGCTCCGGCACCTGCTCCGGCCCCCGTCGTCGCACCGCCGCCGCCCGCGCCGCCGGCTCCGCCCGCGCCGAAGCCCGCTCCCGTGAGCGAGAAGGTTACCTACGCGGCTGACGCCTTCTTCGACTTCAACAAGGCTGTGCTGAAGCCAGAAGCCAAGGCCAAGCTGGATGACCTGGTCAGCAAGACCAAGGGCGTGAACCTGGAAGTCATCATCGCCGTCGGCCACACCGACAGCGTTGGCTCCGATGCCTACAACCAGAAGCTCTCGATCAAGCGCTCGGAAGCGGTGAAGGACTACATCGTGTCCAAGGGCATCGAGAAGAATCGCGTCTACACCGAAGGCAAGGGCGAGAAGCAGCCCGTGGCCGACAACAAGACCGCCGAAGGCCGCGCGAAGAACCGTCGCGTGGAAATCGAAGTGGTCGGTACCCGCGCCAAGCAGTAATCGGTTTACCGATACTGCCCAAAACCCCGCCTCGGCGGGGTTTTTGTTTTCCGGCACTGATTACCATTGCGGCATGAGCGAAACCACCGTCAACGCCGACCCGCAGGAACTCGCCAAATTCGGTGAACTGGCCCACCGCTGGTGGGACCCGGATGGCGAATTCCGGCCCCTGCATCAGATCAACCCGCTGCGGCTCGAATGGATCGCCGGCCTGGCCACCTTGCCGGGGCGCGAGGTGCTCGATGTCGGCTGCGGCGGCGGCATCCTCGCCGAGTCCATGGCCAGGCGGGGCGCCAAGGTCCTGGGCATCGACCTGTCGACCAAGCCGCTGAAGGTGGCGCAGCTGCATGCGCTCGAGGCGGGGCTCGAGAACCTCATGTACCGCGAAGTTGCCGTCGAGCAACTCGCTGCCGAGAAGCCGGCCAGCTTCGATGTCGTGACCTGCATGGAAATGCTCGAGCACGTGCCCGAGCCGGCGTCGGTGGTGCGGGCCTGCGCGCAGCTCGTCAAGCCGGGCGGCCAGGTCTTCTTCTCGACGCTGAACCGCAACGCCAAGGCGTTTCTGTTTGCGATCGTCGGTGCCGAGCACGTGCTGGGCCTGCTGCCCAAGGGCACGCACGAATACGCGCGCTTCATCCGCCCGAGCGAGCTCGCGCGCTATGCGCGCGACGCCGGCCTGGAGGTCGATCAGCTCAAGGGCATGGAATACAACCCGCTGACGCAGCGCTACTGGCTGTCCGGGCGCACCGACGTGAACTACCTCGTGGCATGCCGGCGCCCGGCATGATCGGCGCGGCGCGCATGCCGCGCGCCATCCTGTTCGATCTCGACGGCACCTTGATCGACAGCGCGCCGGATCTGGCCGGCGCCGCCAATGCGCTGCGCGCCGAGCATGGGCTCGAGCCCTTGCCCTACGAGCACCTGCGGCCGATGGTCGGTGCAGGCGCCCGCGGCATGGTCGGCATCGCCTTTGGCGTCGTGCCGGGCGACGAACGCTTCGAGCCCTTGCGAGATGCCTTCCTGGCTCGCTATGAGCAGGCCATGCTCGAGCGAACGAGGTTGTTCGACGGCATCCAGGTGCTGCTGGCCTCGATGGAGGCCGCCGGCATCGCCTGGGGCATCGTGACCAACAAGGCCGCGCGATTCGCGATCCCGGTGGCCGAAGGCCTGGGCCTGGCGCCGCGCGCCGGCGCGCTGGTCTGCGGCGACACCACGCCGCACTCGAAGCCGCACCCCGAGCCGCTGTGGGAGGCGGCCCGTCGCCTCGGCCACGCGCCCGCCGACTGCCTCTACGTGGGCGATGACCTGCGCGACGTGCAAGCTGGACGGGCGGCCGGCATGGCCACCCTCGTTGCGGGCTGGGGCTACCTGGGCCAGGGCGACCACGTCGACACCTGGGGGGCCGATGCGATCGTCGAAAGTCCCTCGGCCCTCTTGAACTGGCTCCAACTGCCCTAAACTACGCAACATCCTGGGGCCGACCTGGTTTCGACGTGGGTACGGAGTCGGGATAGTGCATGTCGAGCACCAGTTCGCTCGTAAAACCACTGGAAACAAAGTAACTGCGAACGACGAACGTTTCGCCCTCGCCGCTTAACACCGGTGAGCCTCTCAACGGTTGGCCAATGGGCCGGGTCGAAGACCGCAAGGTCTGAAGCTGAGAGGTCATTCACATTGGCTGGTTCCCCGGTTGGTCACGGGCCAGGGAACGAGATCAAGTGGCTGGCGAGTCCGGTAGCGTGCTGCTGCGCGACCGGACGCGTGAGAACCAAATCAGTCAGCTAAACATGTAGATCTACCTGGCGATGGCTTGCGGACGGGGGTTCAATTCCCCCCGGCTCCACCAGTTCAGAACGCTCCCGCCTACGAAAGACCGCAGGCGGGAGCGGGTGTGAAACGCACCGAATAGGCCTCCGCGGCCTGCCGTTTCACACGTGACTCACACGTGCAATTCACACGTGAAGATGGCCCGAGGTGAGCACCGCCGGCGGGCCGCTGCTGCATTGGCGATCGGCGGCAGCGCCCCTGCCGGGCGTGCTGGATGCGGTGCTCAAGGTACGGGTTGGGGTTCGGCCAGCGCCTCCCGGCGCGGCCGCGGCGCAGCGTCAGGCCGCCTGCACGAGCTGCAGGCGTGGACGCTGGTAGTCCGTGCTGATGAACTATCCGTAGGTCTGGAAGACCATCGTGACGTCGACGTGGCCGAGCTGCTGGGCGACGTACCAGGGGTTGGCGCCCGGGCGCGTGCCATCGCCCGTCAGCAGAGCACTGGCGAAGGTGTGGCGCAGCTGGTAGGGGTTGCGGTATCGGATGCCGGCGCGCAGACACAGCGGCTACCACAATGCGGGTGCGGAAGTCCGTGTCGGCCTCCATCACGTCGTCAACGGGCGGAATGGCCTCCGGATCACCCGGCGTGAGCACCAGGCGCGGGATGCCGTAGTTGGCGCCGATCTGGTCCAGGTCGGCGCCGGCGGCGTAGGCCAGCATGACCGCCTTGGATGCTTCGTTGATGCGCTGGCGCAGCAGCAGCTCACGGTAGGCGACCACCTGCAGCAGCGCGGTGACCGGCTCCGATTCGAGCTCGAGCAGGTCGGCGAGCTCGGGCAGGCGGGCGATGGCGTCAGC
>NZ_DATFAN010000025.1:0-99373 GCF_035254525.1 Ideonella sp.
ATGCTCTTGGGCGTGTAGTACTGGCCGCCCTTCTTGCCTTCGGCCAGGGCGAACTGGCCGAGGAAGTATTCGTAGACGTGGCCGAGGATGTCCTTGCTCCTCAGGCCCAATGCCTGCCCGTTGTAGCTGGGCTGGCTGAAGTTGGTGTCTGAGAAATGGGCGATGAGGTCGGCCAGCTTGTGGCTGTCGATCTGGGTGCGCGCGAAGTCCTTGTTGAGCACGTTCTTGAGCTTGATGTTCTCGCGCTCCACGGCTTCCATGGCGTTGTCGATCAACCAGCCCACGGTGCGCATCTTGTCGGGCACCATTTCCAGCTCACCCGCCTCGTCGCGCACGTAGCGGCCGTCGCTGTCGCGCTTGGGCACTTGCCACGGCAGCTCGCTGCCCGGCGGCAGTTGGGCCAGGTCGCGCAGCGTTTGCCAGCGTGCCTCATAGGGCACCCAAAAGACGTTCTTCTCGGTGTAGTAGTCCCTCACCTCCAACTCGGCGGCGATGTGGCCTTGGTAGTCGTCGGCGTAGTCCTCGGGCGCCATGTAGTAATCGTGCTCGGTGTTCTGGAACTGCTGGCGCAGCTCGCGCTGTCGCTCTTCAAAGGCGTCGGACACGTACTTCAGGAAGATCAGGCCCAGCACCACGTGCTTGTAGACGGAGGCGTCGAGGGATGAGCGCAGCTTGTCGGCGGCGGTCCAGAGCTTCTTTTCCAGGTCGTTGAAGAACTGTTGTTCGATGGGGTTCATTCGGCGGACTCAGAGGGGAAGGGTAAGGTGGCGTTGAGCGTGGCGTCCGCTCCGCAAGATGGGCTATCTCTCAACGGTGCTGCATGCGAGCTGAGACAAACCCTCCGATGAGAGGCGCATCAAGACGCGCTTCTTCTGTTCGGCATGGGCTGGGGCACGTCCACTTGCAAGCCATGCTGACGCGCGTACTGCAGCACCAGGATCTCGATCATGGATGCCACCGAGCGCCGTTCACGCTCAGCTGCCAAGCGCAACAGCTGCTTGATTTCGACAGAAGTGCGAATGGAAAGGGTTTCGTCCTTCAGGCGTGACATGGCCACACTCCGTCAACAGTGTCGCGCCAATGTACTGCCTTTTGCAGGATCTTGGCAGCGCCAGGCCTGCGTAGCGACTTGCTCTTCGGTGTGTCGAAGGCTGCAGCGCAGGGAGCCAAGACCGACCCGCCCGCCCGCCTCGAACGCCACCTCAAACGAGCAGATGCTCCGGCGCCAGCCCCGCCTCGGCACGCTCGAACATCCGCACCAGCAGCGCCTCGTAGTCGCGCACGTAGCGGTCGGTGTCGAACAGCGGCAGCGCCAGGCGCTGGCTTTCCAGGTGTTGCTTCAGGCCGGCCAGCGTGGCCGGCTCGTTGGCCAGCGCGGCGGCCAGCGCGATGTAGCTGGCCTCGTCCGGCGCGGCGAGGTCGGGCAGGCCGCAGGCGGCCACCAGGCTCGCGGCCACGCGTGAGGCGAAGGTCGGGCCCGGCACGGTGAGCACCGGCACGCCGGCCCACAGCGCTTCGCTGGCGGTGGTGTGGGCGTTGCAGGGCCAGGTGTCGAGGAAGAGGTCGGCGGCGCGCAGCCGGGCGATGTGCTGGGCCAGGTTCTGCTTCGGTGCCCAGAAGACGCGCTCGGGGCCGATGCCGCGGGCCTGCAGCTCGCGCGTCAGGTTGGCCTGCGCATGCGGGTTCCAGGCCAGCATCCACAGCACGGCGCGCGGCGCCTGGGCCAGGATCGCGGCCCACAGGTCCAGCATGTGCGGCGAGATCTTGTAGACCTGGTTGAAGCAGCACAGCACCGCCGCGTCGTCCGGCAGGCCGAGCGAGGCGCGGGTGGGGGCGGGCGGCAAGGCACGCTGCCGGTCGTTGGGCTGGTAGCTGTGCGGCAGCTGGGCGATGCGTTCGCTGTAGTTGGCGGCGTGGGCCAGCGGTGTGACGACCGGGTCGCCGATCATGTAGTCGACGAAATCGGCCCCGGTGGTCGCCGGGTAGCCGAGGTAGGCGGCCTGCACGCGCGCCGGCCGGTATGCCAGCAGCTCGAAGCGGCTGCCGCGGGTGTGGCCCTTCAGGTCGATCGCGATGTCGATGTCGTCGGTGCGCATGCGGCGCGCGATCTCGGCGTTGGAGGCGTGCGTCACGTCGATGAAGTGCTCGCAGGCGGCGCGCACCCGCTGGCCGATCGCGCTGCCGTCGTCGATGCTGTGCGAATACAGATAGACCTCGAAGCGCGCGCTGTCGCGGCGCTCGAGCAGCTCGGTCATCAGCACCGAGGTCGCGTGCTGGTGGAAATCGCAGGACAGGTAGCCGATGCGGATCGGCCCGGGCTTGCGCGGGCCGGGCGCGGGCAGCGGCTTGATCGCGGCGGCCAGGCCCTTGACCCGCAGCGCGCCGATGCGGCGCTGCTGCGCCGGCGTGGCGTCGACCGCCAGCAGCGCGAAGGGTGAGAGCAACTGGCCGCTCGAATCGCTGGTGGCGTCGAGCGTGGCGAGCAGCTGCGCGGTGTCGTCGTCGACCTGGCGCCAGTCGCAGGTCTGGCGGCCCTCGAAGACCAGCAGCGACAGCGCGAGCGCGCGCACGGTGCCGTCATCGAGCGAGATCGCGGTGCGGAAGCACTCGGTGGCCTCGCGCGTCATCGCCAGGTCCTTGAAGGTCAGGCCGAGCCGGTAGTGGACCAGCGCGGCGTCGATCTTCAGCGCCAGGGCCTGGAAGAACACGCCGACGGCGTCTTGCAGGCGCTTGGCCTGGAACAGGGCGTTGCCGTGCGCGTTGTGGAAGTCGAAGTCGCGCGGCGCGTCGGGCGGGTAGGCATCGAAGACCGCCGCCGCCTCGTCGAAGCGGTTTTCCTGGCCCAGGTACTCGGCGAGCACCCGGCAGGCCAGCGGGCTGGCGGGGTCGAGCCGCAGCGCATCGCGCGCGGCCTCGATGGCGGGGCCGCTCTGGCCCGCGCGGGCGTGGGCCCGGGCCAGGTTCAGGCGCATCAGCGCATCCTGCGGCGCGAGCCGGGCCGCACGCTCGAACTCGGCCACCGCGGCGGCCCACTGGTTCGCCTGCAGGGCCTTCAGCCCGGCCTGGCGGTGTTGTTCGGCGCGATGACGGTCATTCTTCATGGTCCGTCCACTGTAGGAGGGCGGGTGCCCGGCCAAGGCGTGGATAAGGCCGGCGCCGGCCCTGCAATTCAGGCCGGCGCCAGCAGCGGGCGGTAGGGCGCGGCCAGCTCGGGCTGGCCCAGTTGCTCGTACAGCAGCACCAGGTTGGCGGCGGCCAGGTGGCTGCCGCGGCCGGCCACGGCGCCTTCGAGATCGGGCCGCTCGCCCAGGGCCAGGCAGCGCTGCCAGGCACTCTCGATCAGCGGCAGCAGCTCGCCGGCGCGGGCGGGCTCGTCGGCCGCCCAATCGAGCAGCAGGTCGCCCAGCGCAAAGAAGAAGTCGGGCGATTCGCCCCAGCGGCCCAGCTCGTGCTCGGCGCACTGCAGGCCCTCGGCGTGGCGGCCGCAGCGCTTGAGCGCGTGCAGGCGGCGCACCGCGAGATCGTGGCACCAGGTGGGCAGGCGGCTGCCCAGCAGCGCCTCGGCGCGGGCGAAGGCATCGAGCGCTTCGGCGTAGCGCTCGTAGACGTCGTGGTCCTTGCCGAGCTGGTAGTGCAGGTAGGCATCGGCGGGGGCGGCCTGTACGGCAGCCTCGAGCAGCGCGCGGTTGCGGCCGGCTTTCGCCGTGCGCTGGGCGCCGAGGTAGCCGTCGTGGCCGAAGCGGATGGGCAGGCGCTGCACCGCCAGCGCATGCACCGGCTGCTCGTGCACCCGGCCGGCATAACGCAGCGCACCCGGCAGCACGCGGCTGATCCAGCTGCTGGTGCGGGTGGCCAGGGCGGTGGCGTCGTCGTCGCTGTCGACCCGCACGCTGCCGACGAAAGTGGGTGCCTGCTGCCGCAAGGCCGCGATCGCCGCGCCGCCATCGGCCAGCCACTCGTCGGCATCGACGACCACGTGCCAGTCGGCGCGCGCGGCGTCCAGCGCGCCATTGCGTGCCGCGGCGAAATCGTCGACCCATTGAAAGTGTTCCACGCGCGCGCCCGCGCGCTGCGCGCGCGAGGCGGTGTCGTCGCGCGAGCCGGTGTCCAGCACCACGCATTCATCGACGAAGGGGGCGAAGCTCGCCAGCGCGCGCTCGATGCGCGCCGCCTCGTCGCGGGCAATCATCACCAGCGCCACGCGGTACACGGCAGGAGGGGAAGACGGGCTTGTGGACATTCGCATCCACTTTAGGGTTGGGTTCCGGGCCCGATGCGCCGATAAGAAGGTCGTCCCCTGGCCATTCCGCCCGGCCTCGGGCTGCGCTGCCGCGTCGGGACGACGCCGCCGCCACGCGACCCACCCCGTGCGCCAACGTCGATCCGGCGAACAGCGGCGAAAAAAAACCTCAAGTCCAGCGATACCCCGTCCGAAAAGCATGGCACGGCCCCAACGTTTCCAGCGGGGGCGCAACCCGGGACCCGGATGGGTCATGTTTCACACCCCGTAAGGAGTTTCCAAAAATGGCAGCCATCATCAACACCAACGTTGCGTCGTTGACGGCGCAACGCAACCTCTCGTCGTCGCAGGCCTCGCTGGCCCAGTCGATGCAGCGCCTGTCCTCGGGCTTGCGCATCAATTCGGCCAAGGACGACGCGGCCGGCCTGGCGATCGCCGAGCGCATGAACGCCCAGGTGCGTGGCATGAACGTCGCGGTGCGCAACGCCAACGACGGCATCTCGCTGGCGCAGACGGCTGAAGGCGCGCTGAGCAAGGTCGGCGATTCGCTGCAGCGCATGCGTGAACTGGCCGTGCAGGCCCGCAACGCGACGAACTCCAGCTCCGACAAGGATTCGCTGAACAAGGAATTCGCCGAGCTGCAGAGCGAAATCACCCGCGTGCTGGGCGGCACCAGCTTCAACGGCAAGAAGATCCTGGGTTCGGACGCCACGGCGATGACCTTCCAGATCGGTGCCAACACGACGACCGACGACACGGTCTCGATCACGACCTCGAACATGACGTCGAACACCGACATCACCGCGGTCACCGGCAGCACGACGGTCATCGACTCGTCGGCCACCTCGGGCGCCATCGCGACCGTGATCGACGACATCGACACCGCGATCGACACGATCAACGACCAGCGCGCGACCTTCGGTGCGAACCAGAGCCGCTTCGACGCCATCATCTCGAACCTGCAGTCGTCGGTCGAAGCCCAGACGGCCGCCCGCAGCCGGATCATGGACGCCGACTTCGCCTCGGAGACCGCCAACATGAGCCGTGCGCAGATCCTGCAGCAGGCCGGCACGGCGATGGTCGCCCAGGCCAACCAGCTGCCGCAGAACGTCCTGTCTCTTCTTCGATGACGGCGGGGCGGCCGCCGAAGACGTAGCCGCCTGACAAGACGTTTCGTCCCAAGACCTGCCGGCACCCTCGCGGTGCCGGCAGGCGTGAGGCGAAGAAAGTTCTCAAGGTTTCCCGACACGCATCCGATACACCAGCCAACAGGGCTCGCACACCGCGGGACCTGCGGTCCGGTGAGATGACCAAGGGCCAGGCGATACCCGAAATGGGTCGCCCGACCGGAGGAGCCCCGGCATTTGCGTGCAGTGACGCCGGTGCTTAACCGGAGCAATCAGGCAACCTTGTAGGAGTTTCGACATGCCTCAGACCATCAACACCAACGTTGCTTCGCTCAACGCGCAGCGCAACCTGACCGCCTCGCAATCGTCGCTGGCGGTGTCCATGCAGCGCCTGTCCTCGGGCCTGCGCATCAACTCGGCCAAGGACGACGCGGCCGGCCTGGCGATCGCCGAGCGCATGAACGCCCAGGTGCGTGGCATGAACGTCGCGGTGCGCAACGCCAACGACGGCATCTCGCTGTCGCAGACGGCCGAAGGCGCGCTGAGCAAGGTCGGCGACGCGCTGCAGCGCATGCGTGAGCTGGCCGTGCAGGCCCGCAACGCGACGAACTCCAGCTCCGACAAGGATTCGCTGAACAAGGAGTTCGCCGAGCTGCAGAGCGAAATCGGCCGCGTGCTGGGCGGCACCAGCTTCAACGGCAAGAAGATCCTCGGCGCCGACGCGACCGCGATGACCTTCCAGATCGGCGCCAACACGACGACCGACGACACGATCACGATGACGACCGAGAACATGACGGCGAACTCGGACATCACCGCGGTGACCGTCTCGACCGCGGTGATCGACGCCACGGCGACCACCGGCGCCATCGCGACCGTGATCGACAACATCGACACCGCGATCGACACGATCAACGACCAGCGCGCCACCTTCGGTGCCACGCAGGGCCGCTTCGACGCGATCATCTCCAACCTGCAGCAGGCCGTGGAAGCGCAGAGCGCCGCCCGCAGCCGGATCATGGACGCCGACTTCGCGGCGGAAACCGCCAACATGAGCCGCGCGCAGATCCTGCAACAGGCCGGCACCGCGATGGTGGCGCAGGCCAACCAGCTGCCGCAGGGTGTGCTGAGCCTGCTGCGCTGAGCCCGGCACAAGCCTCACCCGAAAGCCCCCGGTGGCCCGCAGCCGCCGGGGGCTTTTTGATTCCGGGGCGGGAATTGGCGGGCTCAGGTGCCGCATTTCCGGCGTTTGCCGGCGACCGCGCCTCTTCAGAATTCGTCCAACGCTTCCACAGCCATGGGGGCGTAACCCGACAGGTTACTGAAGAGGTACCCCATGCCACAGACCATCAATACCAACATCGCTTCGCTGAATGCGCAGCGCAACCTGAACGCCTCGCAGACCTCGCTGGCCACGGCGATGCAGCGCCTGTCGTCCGGCATGCGGGTGAACTCCGCCAAGGACGATGCCGCCGGCCTGGCGATCGCCGAGCGCATGAACGCCCAGGTTCGCGGCATGAACGTCGCGGTGCGCAATGCCAACGACGGCATCTCGCTGGCGCAGACGGCCGAGGGCGCGCTGAGCAAGGTGGGCGATTCGCTGCAGCGCATGCGTGAGCTGGCGATCCAGGCGCGCAACTGGACGAACTCCAGCTCCGACAAGGATTCGCTGAACAAGGAATTCGCCGAGCTGCAAAGCGAAATCAGCCGCGTGCTGGGCGGAACGACCTTCAACGGCAAGGCCATTCTCGGCGCGGACGCGACGACGATGGACTTCCAGATCGGCGCCAACACGACGACCGATGACATGATCAGCATCTCGACGTCGAACATGGTCACGGCCACCGACATCACGGCGGTGACGGTGAGCACGACGGTGATCGATGCCACGGCCACGGTCGGCGCGATCGCGACGGTGATCGACAACATCGACCTTGCGCTGGACCTGGTCAACAACACCCGCGCGACCTACGGTGCGACCCAGAGCCGCTTCGACGCGATCATCTCCAACCTGCAGCAGGCGGTCGAGAACCAGGCTGCCGCCCGCAGCCGCATCATGGATGCCGACTTCGCCGCCGAGACCGCCGCGATGAGCCGCGCCCAGATCCTGCAGCAAGCCGGCACGGCGATGGTGGCCCAGGCCAACCAGCTGCCGCAACAGGTGATGCGGCTGCTGCAAGGCTGATCGCGCCACTTCTCCACGTTTTTTGGGTCGCGCCGCCGGCGCCCGAGGGATGCACCGATAGCGCCCCGGGTCAAGGCGGCGCGATTTCATTCTCAAGTCGAGAAACGTCGCGCCGATAACCCCGACAGCAACAGGAAGGACTGTTCCCATGGCCACCATCAGTTCGCTCGGCGTCGGCAGCGGCCTCGACTCCGAAGGCATCATCTCGGCGCTGATGGCGGTCGAGCGCAAGCCGATCACGCTGCTGACGCAGGCGACCACCGACATCAAGACCCAGCTGTCGTCGATCGGCAAGATGCAGAGCCTGGTCGCCACCATGCGCGACAAGGCCTCGGCCATCAGCTCGGCCACGCTGTGGGGCCAGACCAAGCTGACCTCGGCCGACGCGACCGTCGTCACGGGCAGCTCGTCCAACGGCGCCGCCGCCGGCCGCTACTCGGTCACGGTGCAGGCCCTGGCCGCCTCGCAGACCGCGACCTCGACGATCTTCGCCTCGTCGTCCAGCACGCTGAACGAGGGCACCTTGACCCTCGAGCTCGGCGCCTGGTCGGGCACCACCTTCACGGCCAAGAGCGGCAGCTCGCCGGTCAACATCACCATCGGCGCCGGCGAGACCGACCTGGCCTCGATCCGCGACAAGATCAATGCCGCCGGGGCCGGCGTCACCGCCACCATCGTCAGCGATGCCAATGGCGCACGGCTGTCGCTGCGCTCCGACGCGACGGGCGAGGAGAACGGTTTCCGCGTCACCGCGACCGAGACCACCGACGACGGCGTCGCCAACACGGGCTTGTCGGCGCTCGGCTACGACGCCGCGGTGGCCTCGCCGATGACGCTGAACCAGTCGGCCGCGAACGCCCTGGCCACGATCAACGGCATCTCGGTCGAATCGACCAGCAACACCTTTGCCGAGGTCGCCGGCGGCATCAGCCTGACGGTGGGCAAGGTCAGCGCGACAGCGGTCGAAGTCACCGTCGAGGACGACAACGATGCGGTGACCACGGCGATCAACGATTTCGTCAGCGCCTTCAACGAGCTGGCCAACTACATCAAGGACCAGACGAAGTACAACGAGGAGAGCAAGACCGGCGGCCCGCTGCAGGGCGACCGCACGGTGATCGGCCTGCAGTGGCAGCTGCGCGGCGTGATCAACCAGGCCAGCAGCGCGTCCAGCAGCTGGAGCATGCTCAGCGAGGTCGGCATCCAGATGAAGGCCGACGGTACCCTCGGCGTGACGAGCTCCAAGCTCGACGCCGCCCTGGAAAACCCGGACGAGCTGCGCAAGCTGCTCGCCACGGACGGCGCCGACTCGGGCAGCTCCGGCTTCATGGACCGCTTCAAGGACCTCGGCAACACCGTGCTCGGCAGCGACGGCAGCCTGGAGACGCTGCAGCAGAGCCTGAATGGCCGCGTCGAGCGCAACGACGACCGCCAGGCCCAGATGGAGGATCGGCTGACGCGCACCGAGGCGCGCATCCGTGCCCAGTACGAAGCGCTCGACACCTCGATGGCCAAGCTCAACGCCCTGTCGAGCTACGTGACCCAGCAACTGGCCTCGTTGAGCAACGGCTGAACCCGCGCGGCCGACCTGAGCACGACGAAAGGCGCCTTCGGGCGCCTTTTCCGTTCTCAAGATCGCGCCGGCATGGGCCGATATGTTGAACAGTCGTCAACGTTTCCACTACGCCTCGCTGATGTTCACCTCTGCCCACTCCAGCCCCTTCGGCCGCGCCGGCGGCATGGCCAGCGCCTACGCCCGCGTCGGCGTCGAGACCAGCGTCGAAGCGGCCTCGCCGCACCGGCTGATCGCCTTGCTGTTCGACGGCTACATGGACGCCCTGGCAGCCGCCCGCGGCGCCCTGCGCCAGGGCCAGGTGGAGGCCAAGGGCAAGGCCATCAGCCGCGCCGCGCGCATCGTCGACGAAGGCCTGAAGGCCAGCCTGAACTTCGCCGAAGGCGGCCAGCTCGCCGAAGACCTGCGCTCGCTGTACGAGTACCTCGCCCTTCGGCTGACGCAGGCCAACCTGCGCAACGACGAATCCATCCTCGACGAGTGCGTCAGCCTGGTCGAGCCGCTGCGCGCCGCCTGGCGCGAGATCGGCAGCCGGGCGCCCGCGCATGCCAACTAAGACCTTCCTCAAAACGCTGTCATCGTCGAGAGTCGCCACCATGAGCCACACGCTGCTGAACTACTACGAGGCCATCGAACGCGCCAGCGCCGACATGCTGGATGCCGCCCGTACCGGTAACTGGGACGAGGTCGTCAAGCTCGAAGGCGCCTGCGCGGTGCTGATCTCGCAGCTCAAGCACGCGGCCAAGGAGCAGAGCCTGCAGGCCGAGGAGAGCAAGCTGAAGTCGCGCATCATGCAGCGCATCCTGCTCAACGACGCCGAGATCCGCCACCTCGCCGAGCCCTGGCTCGACGACCTGGACAAGATCCTGGCCGGCAAGTCCAAGACGCTGCACTGAGCCATCGCGTCGCGCCGCCATGTTCTCCGACACCCAACCCGCGAGCCTCGACGCCCACGGCGACCCGAGCGCCTTCGACGCCTTTCGCGTGCGCGAGCCGGCCGAGGTGAAATCGCTGCTGCGATCGTTGATGGACCGCAGCGTGACGATCAACCTGAACGGCTCCGACGGCTCGGCCTACGCGACCACGCTGTGGACGATCGACGGCGGCCAGGGCAAGCTCGCGTTCACGGCCGACATGATGGCGCCGGCGGTGCACCGCCTGGTCGAGGCCGACGAGGCGGTGGCTGTGGGCTACCTGGACCAGATCAAGCTGCAGTTCGAGGTCGCCGACCGCATGCTGGTGCACGGCCGCCAGACCTGCGTGCTGCAGGCGGCGCTGCCGCGTGAACTCTTCCGCTTCCAGCGCCGCAGCGCCTACCGCGTGCGCACGCTCGAGCGCGGCGCGCCGACGGCCCACTTCCGCCACCCGGCCATCCCCGACATGACGCTGGAGCTGCGCGTGCTCGACGTCAGCGTCGGCGGCTGCGCCCTGTTCATGCCCGCCGACCTGCCGATGGTCGAGCCGGGCATCGAGATCAACGACTGCACGATCGAGCTCGACGCCGGCACGCTGCTGCGCGGCACGCTGCTCGTGCACCACGTCACCTCGATCCAGCCCGAGGCCCGCGGCGTGCGCCTGGGCTGCGAACTGCTCAACCTCGAGCCCGAGGCCACGCGGCTGCTGCAGCGCTACATCGACCAGACCCAGAAGCGTCGCCGCATGATGAGCCTCGATTGACGATCCCCGCGCCCCTCCCGGGGGCGCGGGGGCCCTACACCTGCATGTTCATGACGTCGGTGTAAGCCTGCACGAAGCGGTTGCGCACGGTGAGCGCGGCCTGGAAGCCGATCTGGGCCTTCTGCATCTGGACCATCGTCTCCTCGAGGCTGACGTTGGGGTTGCCGAGCTGGAACTCGTGCTGCAGCTTCTGGGCCTCCAGCTGCTGGCCGCTCACGGCCTTCAGTGCGTCGGTCATCGCGCTGGAGAAGCTCGCCTTGTCAACACCCTCGCCGGCGCGCGTCTTGGCCAGCGGCGTGCCGTCGCGCGCCAGGCCGGCGCGGGCGACAGCCTGTGAGAAATCGAACGGTTTGAGCTTCATGTCCATGGCGCGGGCCCCTTCGTCGCCGAGCGCAGTGACGCTCAGCTTCCTGGAATCGAATGCTACGGGCGGGCCTCGGCCGCGATGGTCGGAACTGAAGGGCGTTTTTCAGGCTGTTTCCATCTTGTCGCCCGGGGGGCTTGCCAAACAATGGCCGGGTACAAGTCAAAAACCCAAGCCCTCCCATGGACGCTACTGCCACTGTGCCCGTTGCCTTGGTCCCCGAAGCCCCGCCCGGGCTGATCGGTCGCCTGACGGCGCTGCCGGCCGGCACGAAGTTGAAGCTCGGCATCGGCGTCGCCGCGCTGGCGGCCGTGGTCGTCGCGATGGCGATGTGGGCCAGCCAGGGCGACTGGCGCGTGCTGTACGCCGGCCTGCCGGACAAGGAAGCCGGCGCGATCACCGCCGAGCTCGGCACCATGGGCGTGCCCTACCGCTATGCCGATGGCGGCGGCGCGATCAAAGTGCCTGCGGATCGCCTGTACGACGTGAAGATGAAGCTGGCCGCCAAGGGCATGCCCAAGGCCAGCGTGGTCGGCAACGAGCTGCTGGATGTGAACCGCTTCGGCCAGACCGACCGCCAGGAGCGCGCCAACATGCAGCGCGCCCTCGAAGGCGAGTTGGTGCGCACGATCGTCAAGCTCGATGGCGTCGAGGATGCGCGCGTGCACCTGGCGCTGCCGAACCAGAACGGGTTCTTCCGCGAACAGCAGAAGCCCAGCGCCAGCGTGATGCTGACGCTGCACCCCGGCCGCACGCTCGATCGTGCCCAGACCGCCGGCATCGTGCACCTGGTGTCGTCCAGCGTGCCCGAGCTCTCGCCCAAGGCAGTGAGCGTGCTCGACCAGCGCGGCGCGCTGCTGTCGGCCGAGGAGGATTCGGGCAAGTCGCTCAACGAGCAGCAGCTGCAGTACGTGGCCCAGGTCGAGAAGAGCTACGTGACCCGCGTGAGCGAGCTGCTCGAGCCGGTGGTCGGGCGCGACAACCTGCGCGCCACCGTGACCGCCGATGTCGATTTCACGCAGGTCGAGTCGACCAGCGAACAGTTCCGTCCGAACCAGGGCAGCGAGCCGGCCGCGATCCGCAGCCAGGCCACCATCGAATCCAGCACGCCGGGCTCGGCCGTGCCCGCGGGCGTGCCCGGTGCAGCCAGCAACCAGCCGCCCGTGCCGGCCACCGCGCCGATCAATGGTGCTGCATCGCCGCTGCAGGCCTCGAACACCCAGACCGGCGGCGCCGGCCGGCGCGAGGCGACGACCAACTACGAGGTCGACAAGACGGTGCAGATGAAGCGCAACGCGGTCGGCGTGGTCAAGCGCCTGAACGCGGCCGTGGTGGTCAACCACCGCAGCCAGACCGATGCCAAGGGCAAGACGACGACCCGCCCGCTGAGCAACGAGGAGCTCGGGAACCTGACCGCGCTGGTGCAGGAGGCCGTGGGCTTCAACAAGGAGCGCGGCGATTCGGTGCGCGTGATCAACGCGCCCTTCAAGGCCGAGCCGGCCGACAAGGTGGATGAGCTGCCGCTGTGGAAGCAGCCCTGGCTGCTGGACCTGGTGCGTGCCGGCGCGGTGCCGGGCGCGCTGGCCTTGGTCGCACTGGGCCTGATCTTCGGTGTCGTGAAGCCGGCGCTGAAGCCGCCGGTGGTGGTGGACGCCGCCGCCGACAAGCGCGGCCACCAGCTCGACGCGGTGGTCGACGACCCCGCCGCCCTGCCGGGCGAGGGCGCGCTGCCGGCGCTGGAGCCGCCGCGCGAGAACCACAAGCTGCATACGGCACGCCAGTTGGCGAAGGACAACCCCGCGGCCGTGGCCAACATCATGCGCGAGTGGGTCAGCGGCGAAGCCGTGGCCTGATCGACCAGCGAGAACCCGGACATGGCCAGCAGCACCAATCCCGATGATGGCGTCGAGAACGCCGCGATCCTGCTGATGTCGCTCGGCGAGGAGGAGGCCGCGCAGGTCTTCAAGCACCTCGGCCCGAAGGAAGTGCAGAAGCTCGGCGAGACGATCGCCAAGCTCAAGGTCATTCCGCGCGAGCGCGTGGAGGCCGTGCTCGACCGTTTCGCCGACACGGCCGAGAAGCAGCACATCCTCGTGCCCGACACCGACGAGTACGTCAAGTCGGTGCTGCGCAAGGCGCTCGGCGAGGACAAGGCCAACCTGCTGATCGACCGCATCCTGCAGGGTTCCGACATCTCCGGCATCGAGAGCCTGAAGTGGATGGACCCGGGCTCGGTGGCCGAGCTGCTGCGCAACGAGCACCCGCAGATCGTCGCCGCGATCCTGGTGCACCTCGACTACGACCAGGGTGCCGGGGTGCTGAAGAGTTTTCCCGAGCGCCAGCGCAACGAGGTGCTGGTGCGCATCGCGACGCTGGACGGCATCCAGCCCGCCGCGCTGAAGGACCTCAACGAGGTGCTGAGCAAGGTGCTGGCCGGCGGCGACCGCCTGAAGAAGGCCTCGCTGGGCGGCGTGAAGGCGGCGGCCGAGATCATCAACATGATGGGCAGCTCGGTCGAGACCTCGGCGCTGGACTACATCCGCGAGGCCGATGGCGACCTGGCCCAGCGCATCATGGACAACATGTTCACCTTCGAGGACATGAACAAGCTCGACGACAAGGGCTTCCAGTCGGTGCTGAAGGAAGTGCAGAGCGAGTCGCTGGTCATTGCGCTCAAGGGCGCCACGCCCGAGCTGCGCGAGAAGGTGTTCAAGAACATGTCCACGCGCGCTGCCGAGACGCTGCGCGAAGACCTCGAATCTCGCGGGCCGGTGCGCGTCAGCGAGGTCGAGGCCGAGCAGAAGGAAATGCTGAAGATCGTCCGTCGCCTGGTGGACGAGGGCCAGATCGTGCTGGCCTCCGGAGGCGCGGATGACTACCTCTAAGCCGGCCGGCCCGCGCCAGGTGCCGCCGCCGGCCGGCGGCGCGGCCAAGCCGGCCAGTGCCTATGCCCGCTTCATCCCGCGCGAGGAGCTGTCGGAATTCGCGGCCTGGACGCCCGGCGCCTTCGGCGGTGGGGCCGATCCGGCGGGCGTGTCGAGCAAGCCGCAGCCCAAGGCCCCGCCGCGGCCCGAGCCGGCGCCGGCACCGGCCGCGCCGCCCGAGCCGACCGCCGAGCAATGGCTCGCCCGCATCGAGGAAGCACGCGGCCAGGGCTACCAACAGGGCTACCGCGACGGCCTCGAGGCGCTGGAGGCGGCCAAGCGCGCCTTCGCGCAGCAGCTCAGCGCGCAGATGGCGCAGATGGTGGCCGCCTTCGACGAGCAGACGCAGGGGCTGGACGCGCGCCTGGCCGACACGCTGGTGCAGACGGCCGTCACGCTGGCGCGCCAGGTCGTGCGCAGCGAGATCGCGCAGCGGCCCGAGCTGATCGTGCAGGTCGCCGAAGATGCGATCGGCGCCGTCATCCTCTCGGCGCGCCACCTGCGGCTGCGCCTGAACCCGAAGGATCTGCCGCTGGTCGAGCTGGGCGCGGCGGATCTGCTCAAGGCGCGCGGTGTCGTGATGCAGGCCGACGCCACGCTGTCGCCCGGCGGCTGCATCGTCGAATCGGACCTCGGGCAGGTGGACGCGCGCATCGAGCAGCGCTGGACGCAGGCCGCCGCGGTGTTCGGCCGCAGCGAGCCGCTGCTGGCCGAATCGGAAGACAGCGAGGTGGGCCTTTGACACCCGCGACGCGTGATGCCCGCTGGGATCGTTTCCTCGGCGACATGAAGAACTACGCCAGCCTGCCGCAGCCGCTGGAGATGCAGGGCTCGCTGGTGCGCGTGACCGGGCTGGTGCTGGAAGCGGCGGGCGTGCGCGCGCCGGTCGGCGCCGTCTGCGCGGTCGGCTCGCCCGGCGAGCAGCCGGTCACGGCCGAGGTCGTCGGCTTCAACGGCGACCGGGCGTACCTGATGCCCACCGGCGAGCTGCACGGCCTGGCCAGCGGCGCGCGCGTCGTGCCGCTGCCGGTGCCGCAGATTCCGCCGCGCTTCGGCGTCGAGAACCACCCGTTCCGCCGCAGCGAAGACCGCGGCCTGCACCTGCCGATGGGCGATGGGCTGCTGGGCCGCGTCGTCGACGCGCACGGCCAGCCGATGGACCGCCGCGGCCCGATCGGCAGCGTGCACAACGAGCCGATGGTGCGCCGTCCGATCAACGCGATGGACCGCGACCCGGTCCGCCAGCCGCTGGACACCGGCGTGCGCGCGATCAACGCGCTGCTCACCGTGGGCCGCGGCCAGCGCATCGGCCTGTTCGCCGGCACGGGCGTCGGCAAGTCGGTGCTGCTGGGCATGATGGCGCGCTACACCCAGGCCGACGTGATCGTCGTCGGGCTGATCGGCGAGCGCGGCCGCGAGGTCAAGGAGTTCATCGAGGACATCCTCGGCGAAGAGGGCCTGGCCCGGGCCGTCGTGGTGGCCGCGCCGGCCGACGCGCCGCCACTGGTGCGCATGCAGGGCGCGAGCTACGCGACCGCGATCGCCGAGCACTTCCGCGACCGCGGCCAGCATGTGCTGCTGCTGATGGATTCGCTCACCCGCTACGCGATGGCGCAGCGCGAGATCGCGCTGGCGATCGGCGAGCCACCGGCGACCAAGGGCTATCCGCCGAGCTGTTTCGCCAAGCTGCCGCAGCTGGTGGAGCGCTCGGGCAACGGCCTGAACGGCGTTGGCTCGATCACCGCCTTCTACACCGTGCTGACCGAGGGCGACGACCCGCAGGACCCGATCGCCGATGCGGCGCGCGGCATCCTGGACGGCCACATCGTGCTCTCGCGCGAGCTGGCCGAGAGCGGCCACTTCCCGGCCATCGACGTCGAGAAGTCGATCTCGCGCGTGATGACCGCCGTGGCACCGCGCGAGCACCTCGATGGCGCCCGCCGTGCCCGCCAGTGGCTGGCCCGCTTCAACAAGGCGCGCGACCTGATCCAGCTCGGCGCCTACACGCCGGGCGCCGACCCCGAGCTCGATGCCGCCGTCAGGGTGCATCCGAGGCTGGTCGCGCTGCTGCAACAGGGCATGCACGAGAGTGCCTCGCTCGAACTCAGCCGCAAGCAGCTGCTGGCGCTGAACCCCGCCGCCTGACCCCGCCCACCGACACCTCACCCGAGCACTGACCCATGGACCGCCTGAACCTGCTGAACACCCTGCTCGAACGTGAAAGGGAAAAGCGCGACGCCGCGCTGGCCGAGTGGCGCGAGGCCGAGCGCCAGGCGCTGGCCGCGCGCGAGCAGGCCGACTCGCTCGTGGCCTACCGCGGCGAGTACCGCAAGCGATGGGCCGCGCAGTTCGCCCAGCGTGCGCCGATCGAGATCCTGCATTGCTACCAGGGCTTCGTCGACCGGCTGGAACAGGCCATCGGCGCCCAGCAGGGCGTGGCCGACCAGGCGTCGACCCGTGTTCAGGCGGCCCGGGCGCGCCTGCGCCACCGCGAGACCAAGGTGGCGACCGTTCAGCGCCTGATCGAGCGCCGTGCCCAGGCGGCGACGCTGCACGAATTGCGCCGCGAGCAGAAGACCCTCGACGAGGCGGCCCAGCGCCTGACCTGGGCGCGCGTGTCGGCCTTTGCCGCCGCGGCCTGACCGGACAGCCGCTGCCGGCGCCCCCATCGACCCCCCCATGACGCGTTCCGCATGAGCCTGACTGCCCCCGCCCCCGCTCCTCAAGCCGCCGCCCCGGCCCACGCGTCCGCCGCCCGGCCGCGGGCCCCGCACGCTGCTTCGACCGGCCAGCCGGGCACGTCGCCCTTCGCGCAGCTGCTGCAAGGCGCCGCGGACGAGGAGGGCGCCTCGGCCGGCGCCGACGCGGCGGCCGAGGCACCCGACGAGCCGTCGGGCAACGAGGCCCAAGACACCGGCACGCACCGGGCCGAGCCCAAGCACCACGCGGCGCGCGATGCGGCCGACGGCGACGCCGCAGCGACCCCGCCGCAGCCGCAGGACGCGCCCGCGCCCGAGCTGAATGCCGCGCTGCGCCGTGCCGGCCTGCTGGCCGCGGCGCGCACGAAGGCCACCGTCGGCACCGCCGATGCCGCCGGCCGCCGAGGCGGCGCCGGGCTCGAATCGATCGCCGACGGGCGGGCCGACGGCAAAGCACACGGCCTCGCCCAGCTCGCCGTGCGTGACGCGCAGGCCCTGGGCGCCGGCAACCCGCCTGATTTCGCGGGCCTTCAGTCGATGCTGGGCGCGATGCCAGCCAACCTGGCGGCGAATGCCGATGCCGCGCAGGCCGGTGCCGCCGCCCATGCCGATTTCTCGCTCGCCAGCCTCGGCCCGGCCGGCGGCGCACCCACCCCGCCGCCCGAGGCCACGCCGGCCCAGGCCACGCTGGCCCCGGCGCCGGGCAGCGCCGCCTTCCCGGCCGCGCTGGGGGCGCAGCTGAACACCTGGCTCAAGGACGGCGTGCAATACGCCACGCTCGAGCTGAACCCGCAGGACATGGGCCCGATCGACGTGCGCATCGCGCTGCAAGGCGGCCGCACCGAGGTGCAGCTCGGCGCCGACGTGGCCGCCACGCGCGAAGCGCTGGCCGAGGCGCTGCCCCAGCTGGCCGAGGCCCTGGGCGATGTCGGCCTGTCGCTGGCCGGCGGCAGCGTGTCCGACCAGACCGGCCAGCACGCCCGCCAGGGCGAGGCCGAGGGCCAGCGCGCGTTCGCGCTGCCCGGCTGGCTGGCGCCGGCGCGCGAAGGCGCCCAGACGGCCGCCGCGGCGGCGCGGCCGGCACAGCGCGGGTTGATCGACCTCGTCGCCTGAGCTGACCCGGCCGGCTGTTCCAAGCGCGGGACAGCGTGGAAATCACCCGCTTATTGCCCCTTCGAGCGACCCCCTTGCTTCCAATAATGGCTGCAACCGCGAGGTCTTCGCGTGCCGCCCTGGGCGGCCGTGCCGCCCCGCCAGCGAACCGAGCAAGGAGCCGCCGTCATGTCTGCCGCTGCAGCCGCCGCCGAGGCCGTTGAAGTCGCCCCGAAGAAGGGCAAGAAGAAGCTGATCATCATCATCGCCGCCGCAGCCGTGCTGCTGGGCCTGATGGGCGGCGGCACGGCCGTCTACCTGAAGAAGAAGGCCGACGCCGCGGCGGCCGCCGAAGCCGAGGACGAAGACGGCGACGTCGCCGACAGCGGCCACAAGCCCGCCGCCAAGGAAAAGAAGAAGGGCGAGAAGCTGGCGCCGCCGGTGTTCGTGCCGCTGGACCCCTTCGTCGTCAACCTGGCCGACCGCGAGGCCGACCGCTTCGCGCAGGTGGGCATCACGCTCGAGGTGGCCGATGCCCACGTGGGCGACGAGATCAAGGCCTACATGCCGGCGATCCGCAACAACATCCTGCTGCTGCTCGCGCACAAGACCTCGCAGGAGCTGATGGAGCCCGAGGGCAAGGAGCAGCTCGCCGTCGAGGTGCGCCGCGAGGCCCTGCGCCCGATGGGATTCGAGCTGCCCGACGAGGAAGAAGCCGCCGCCGCGAAGAAGAAAAAGAAGAAGGCCAAGGCCAAGGCGGAAGACGCCGAAGAGCTGCCGATCAAGTCCGTCCAGTTCTCCTCCTTCATCATTCAATAACGAGCGAGCACTGCGGTCCATGAACCAGCAGATCCTTTCGCAAGACGAAGTCGATGCACTGCTGCAGGGCATCACCGGCGAGAGCCAGAAGCTCGAGCAGGATGAGACGCCCGAGGGCGGCATCCGCAACTACGACATCGCGAGCCAGGAGCGCATCGTCCGCGGCCGCATGCCGACGATGGAGATCATCGGCGAGCGGTTCGCGCGCAACATCCGCATCGGGCTGTTCAACTTCATCCGCAAGAGCCCGGAAGTCTCGATCAACGGCATCAAGGTCCAGAAATACTCGGCCTTCCTGCGCGAGATCGTCGTGCCGACGAACTTCAACATCGTCTCGGTGCGGCCGCTGCGCGGCTCGGGGCTGATCGTCTGCGACCCGAGCATCGTCTTCGCGGTGATCGACGCCCTGTTCGGCGGGGTCGGCAAGTTCCACACCCGCATCGAGGGCCGTGACTTCTCGGCCACCGAGCAGCGCGTGATCGAGCGGATGGTCGACTGCATCATCACCGAGTACCGCAACGCGTGGAAAGGCATCTACCCGCTGGAGCTGGACTACCAGCGCTCGGAGATGCAGCCGCAGTTCGCCAACATCGCGACGCCCAGCGAGATCGTCGTCGCCTCCTCGTTCACGCTCGAGATCGGCGAGACCTCGGGCACGATCCACTTCTGCATCCCGTACTCGACGCTCGAGCCGATCCGCGACGTGCTGTATTCGTCGATCCAGGGCGACTCGACCGAGCCGGACCGCCGCTGGGTCAACCTGCTCAAGCAGCAGATCCAGTCCGCCGAGGTCGACCTCGTGGCCGAGCTGGGCACCGCGCAAGCCACCGTCGAGCAGCTGCTCGCCTTCAAGCCCGGCGATTTCGTCGAGCTCGACCTGCTGCCGATGATCCAGGCCAAGGTCGATGGCGTGCCGGTGTTCGATTGCCACTACGGCACGTCCGACGGGCACTACGCGATCAAGATCGATCGACTGCTCTCCAGCTCGGGTCTGGGCTGGCTCGGGGAATCCAATGTCAGCTGAAGGAGCCTGCAATGGCCAATGAACAAGACGACATGGCCGACGCCTGGGCCGCTGCCCTGGCCGAGTCCAAAGGGGGCGGCAACGACGTGGCCAGCGAGCTGGCGGCGCCGGCCGAGCAGGTGGCTCCCGCGGCGTTCACCAACTTCGCGCCCACCGGGGGCACGCCAGGCCAGGCCAACGATCTCAACATGATCCTGGACATCCCCGTCCAGCTGACGGTGGAGCTCGGCCGCACCCGCATCCCGATCAAGAACATCCTGCAGCTGGCGCAGGGCTCGGTGGTCGAGCTCGAGACACTGGCCGGCGAGCCGATGGACGTGCTGGTCAACGGCTTCCTGATCGCCCAGGGCGAGGTCGTGGTCGTGAACGACAAGTTCGGCATCCGCCTGACCGACATCGTGACCCCGAGCGAGCGCATGCGCCGCCTGTCCAGGACTTGACATGCCGTCTTCGTCACTGACGCCGTTGCTGGCCTTCGTCGCCGTCGTCGCGCTGATCCCGATCGCGTTGTGGCTGCTGCGCCGCAGCGGCTACGCCGGCGCCGGCCAGGATGGGCTGATGCGCACGGTGTCGAGCCTGGCGCTGTCGCCGTCGCAGCGCGTGGTCGTCGTCGAGCTGGGGCAGGGCGCCACCGCGCGCTGGCTGGTGCTGGGCGTGACCAACGAGAGCATCAACTGCCTGACGCAGCTCGATGCCCCGGCCGAGGTGCCCGCCGCCTTGCGCACGCCGCAGGCGCACACCGTGAACCAGCTGATCGCCAAGTGGCGTTCGGGCCGCGGCCCGGCCGATGGGGGCGCGGCGAATGAATAAGCCCAGGCCCCACCAGCGCGCGCTGTACGCGGTCGCGCTGATGCTGCTGGGCGCCGTGCTGGTGCCTGGCGAAGCCCACGCGCAGGCGGCGCCGGCGCTGCCGCTGGTCATCGGCCAGGGCGCGGGCGGCACCAGCTATTCGGTGCCGATTCAGACGCTGCTGTTCTTCACCGCGCTGTCCTTCCTGCCGGCGGTGCTGCTGCTGATGACGGGCTTCACCCGCATCGTCATCGTGCTGGGCCTGCTGCGCCAGGCGCTGGGCACGCAGGCCGCACCGCCGAACCAGGTGATCGTCGGTCTGTCGCTGTTCCTGACTTTCTTCGTGATGTCGCCGACGATCGACAAGGTCTATGCCGAGGCCTGGGTGCCGTACTCGGCCAACCAGATCGCCTTCGACGAGGCCCTGAAGCGTGGCGAGGTGCCGATGCGCGCCTTCATGCTCAAGCAGACGCGCCAGGCCGATGTGCAGCTGTTCGCCAAGCTGGCCAAGCTGGACCCGTCGGTCAAGGGCGAGGACGTGCCGTTCAAGGTGCTGGTGCCGGCCTTCGTGACCAGCGAGCTCAAGAGCGCGTTCCAGATCGGCTTCCTGATCTTCGTGCCCTTCCTGATCATCGACATGATCGTCGCCAGCGTGCTGATGTCGCTGGGCATGATGATGCTGTCGCCGGTGCTGGTGGCCCTGCCGTTCAAGCTGATGCTGTTCGTGCTGGCCGATGGCTGGAACCTTCTGCTCGGCTCGCTCGCGGCGAGCTTCGCGACGTGAGAATCCGATGGACGCAAGCCAAGTCTTCACCTACGGCCAGCAGGGCCTGATCATGCTGCTGACGGTGTCGGCACCGATGCTGATCGTGATCCTCGTGGTCGGCGTGCTGGTCAGCATCTTCCAGGCCGCCACGCAGATCAACGAGGCCACCCTGAGCTTCGTGCCCAAGCTGCTCGCCGCGGTGGCCGTGTGCGCGGTCGCCGGCCCGTGGATGATGAGCACGCTGGTCGACTACCTGCGCAACATGCTGCTGGCGATCCCGGGCGCCGCTGCCTGATCGCTGCCGGTGTGATCACCCTCACCGAAGCCCAGTTGCTGGCGTGGATCACGCCGGTGCTGTGGCCCTTCCTGCGCGTGCTGGCGCTGTTCCAGGCGATGCCGGTCATGGGCCAGCGCCTGGTGCCGATGCGGGTGCGGGTGGCCCTGGCCTTCCTGGTGGCGGTGTGCGCGAGCAACGTGGCGCCGCCCATCCCGCCGGTCGCGCTGGATTCGGCGCCGGCGGTGCTGCTGGTGGTGCAGCAGCTGCTGATCGGGCTGTCGCTGGGCTTCGCGGTGCGCATCGTGTTCGCCACCGTCGAATTCGCCGGCGAGATCGCCGGGCTGCAGATGGGCATGAACTTCGCGGGCTTCTTCGACCCGATGACGGCCACTCAGACCACGGCCGTCAGCCGCTTCTTCGGCACGCTGGTCGCCTTCCTGTTCATCGTCGTCAACGGCCACCTGACGGTGATCGCCGCGGTGGTGCAAAGCCTCACCGTCTTCCCGGCCGGGCCCGAGCCGTTTGCCTTTCTCACCGCCACGCTGCCGCACCAGTGGGGCGCCGAGGTCTTCAAGATGGGCCTGTGGATCGCGCTGCCGCTGATCGCGATCATGATGTTCGTGAACCTGGTGCTGGGCGTGATCTCGCGCGTCGCCCCGCAGACCCACATCTTCTCGATCGGCTTCCCGATCACGATGGGCGTCGGCCTGACCAGCCTGCTGTTCATGCTGCCGCTGATGGAAACCCCGTTCCTCGCGACGCTGGAGCGGATGCTGTCGCACTTCCAGTGACGCGGCCTCCCGGCTGATGTCCTGATTCGACCCGATTTTCCGTATTCATCAGCAAGACCCTGAACGAAGCGGCGCCGCCTCCAAACGGTGGCGCGCCGCGTATCAGAGGCTGTGCAAGATGCTGGACCGTGGAGGTCGATCATGAACACGAGCACCCACGCAACGACGCCGCCCGACGGCGATTGTTACGAACTGCGCTTCATGTCCCTTTTCCGCGAGGGCCGCGGGCTGAGCTTCCCCTGCGGCCCGAGGGGCGAGGTGTGCCTGGACGAGCTGAGCGAACGCGCCCGGGCCAACTACTTCTACGCCAGGGCGGTGGTGGGGCGGGAGTTCTCGGTTCCGGCGGTGGTGGCGCACTGAGCCTGGCGGCGGTCTGTTCGGGATCAGGGAGTCGGGGCGTTCCGCTACGCTCGTGTCCCCCGCCGCCGGCCTGTCGGCCGACGGCTCCTCCGATGCCAATGCCCGACCCGAGGGCGACAGGGCGTCAGCCGTTCGCCGACAACAGCTTCGCCGCCGACTGCTCCTGCTTCTCGGAGGTCTGGATCAGCTTCATCTGGTGCTCGAACTGCCGGGCGGCCGAGATCATCGCGATCATGGTCTCGACCGGGCTGACGTTGGAGCCTTCGAGGGCGCCGTCCTGCACCTGGGCGGTGGCGTCGGCGGGCAGGTCGCCGCCGGCGCTGCGGAACAGGCCGTCGGTGCCGCGGGTGAGCTGGCTGTCCGTTTCGGGCGTGACGAGCTTGAGCTTGCCCACCGACTGCGGCTTGCCGCCGTCGACCGTGGCACTCACGGTGCCGTTGGGCGCGATCTGCACTTCGGCGCGGTTGGGCAGGGTGATCGGGCCGCCGTCGCCCATCACGGGCAGGCCGCTGCGGGTGACCAGCAGCCCTTCGGCATTCACTTCGAGCGCGCCGGCGCGGGTGTAGGCCTCGGTGCCGTCCAGGCCCTGCACGGCCAGCCACGAGTTGCCCTTCATCGCCACGTCGAGGCTGCGGCCGGTGGCCTGCACGTCGCCCGAGGCCGACTTGTAGCCGACCGTGGTCTCGAGCGAGTAGACGCGGGTCGAGGCGCCGTCGCCGCGCACCGGCACCGCGCGCGAAGCGGCGAGCTCCTCGCGAAAGCCGGTGGTCGAGGCGTTGGCCAGGTTGTGCGCGAGCACGTCCTGGCGGTCCATCGCGGCCTTCGCGCCGGACATCGACAGGTAGATCATGCGGTCCATCGCGGCCCCTCGGTGGCGTCAGTCGTTCGGGTCAGGGTCAGCGCAAATTGACGAGGGTCTGCATCACCTGGTCCATCGTCTTGATGGTCTGGGCGTTGGCCTGGTAGTTGCGCTGCGCGGTGATCATGTTGACCAGCTCGCCGGTCAGGTCGACGTTGGACTCTTCCAGCGCGCCGGCCTGCAGCGCGCCGAAGGCGCCCGAGGCGGGCACGCCGACGATCGGGTCGCCCGAGGTGTAGGTCATGCGCCAGCCGTTGCCGCCGAGCGGCTGCAGCCCCTGCGGGTTGCGGAAGTTGGCCAGTTGCAGCTGGCCGGCCGGCTTGGTCTGGCCGTTGGTGTAGCGGGCCATCACGGTGCCCGACGAATCGAAGGTGATGCCCGAGAGCGAGCCGGCCGAGTAGCCGTCCTGCGCGAGGTCGGTCACGGCGAAGGACGACTTGTACTGTGTCGAGCCGTCGAAGCCCAGGTCGATGCCGCTGATGGCCAGGGTCTCGGCACCGTTCGAGGCGGTCGTGGCCGGCACGTTCAGCGTGCTGTTGCTCGAGGTGAAGGTCGAGCCGTCGCTGTCGAAGGTGAGGGTGGTCACCGGCTGCGGGTCGGCGTTGGTGCCGCCCACCGAGTTGCCGTTGGCGGTGACGAACACGTCCCAGGTGTCGGTGGCCGTCTTCTGGAAGTAGTAGCTCAGCGTGACCGGCGCGCCCTTGGCGTCGTACACCGTCATCTCGGTGGCTTCCGAGTAGGTGGAGGCGGCGGTGAAATCGATGCGCGGCGTCGCGTTGGGGATCACCGCGTCGCCGGAGTCGAGGTTCATCTCCAGGTCGATGCTGGTCGTCGGGTTCGGCTCGATGCCAGCGGTGGGCAACTGCAGCGGCACGGCGGCACCGGGCTGGATCACGCCGTTGCCGTCGGCCATGTAGCCCATCAGGCGTGAGCCGCCGTTGTTGACGATGTAGCCGTTCTGGTCGACCTTGAACTGGCCGTTGCGGCTGTAGGTCGTGCTGCCGCTGGTGTCGCTGAGCTGGAAGAAGCCGGAACCGTTGATCGCCAGGTCCATCGGGTTCTCGGTGGCGGTGATGCCGCCTTGCGTGAACTGCTGCGACACCGAGGCCAGGCTGACGCCGATGCCGATCTGGTTGGTGCCCGCGCCGTTCAGCGCCGCGGCATACATGTCGGCGAACTCGGCGCGCGAACCCTTGGCGCCGTAGGTGTTCGCGTTGGCGATGTTGTTGCCGATCACCTCCAGGCTCTTGGACGTGGTGTTCAAGCCGGAAAGACCTTGCTGGAAGCTCATGGGGGGCTGCTCCTGGGGAAGAAGGGGAGGTGTCGCGTTCGGATCAGAGGAAGGCCCAGACCGCGTCGTAGGCCACGCGGTCGCCGTTGACCAGCTCGAGCGCGAGCGTGTTGCCGAAGCTGCTGACGGCCTGGATGCGCTGGTGGGCCAGCGTCATCGCCTCGACCGACGTCGAGCCGTTGGTGGCGGTGACCTTGAAGCTCAGGTCGCTGCTGCGGTAGGCCTCGGGCACGGCGTAGCTGAAGTCATGGCGGCCGGCCTCGAGGTCGGTCAGCTCGACGGTGCCGATGGTCGTGCCGGCGGCGTTCTGGATCTCGACCTTGACGTTGCGCGCGTCGCTCGACAGCTCGAAGCCGCCGTCGCCGGTGCCGTCCTGCACGCGCAGCGTGTTGCCTTCGATCGCCACGTCGTGGCCGATCAGTGCGGCGCTCTGCATCGCCTGCAGCTGCACGAACTGGCTGTTCAGGCCGGTGACGGTGGTGTTGAGCTTCTCCAGGCCGGTGACGGTGCTGATCTGCGCCATCTGCGTCGTGACCTGCGCGTTGTCCAGCGGGTTCAGCGGATCCTGGTTCTGCATCTGCGCGACCAGCAGCTTCATGAAGCGGTCGGATTGCTCCTGCGCGCTGGTCGTCTCGCTGGTGAGCTGGCTGCTGGTGTTGGTATTGGTGTTGCTGACGCCGCTGACGCTCATGGCCTATGTCCTTTTCAACCTTGGCCGAGCTGCAGCGTCTTCTGCAGCAAGGTTTTCGCGGTGTTCATCACCTCGATGTTGTTCTGGTACGAACGCGAGGCGGAGATCATGTTGACCATCTCCTCCACCGGGTTCACGTTGCTGAAGGTCACGTACCCTTCCGCGTCCGCGGCCGGGTGGCCGGGCATGTGCAGGCGCTTGCCGGGGGCCTGGTCTTCGGTGATCGTCGAGACCCTGACGCCCGCGCTGCCGTCGGTCGGCGCACCGGGGTCGCCGCCGGCGGCGCTGCCGGCCGCGCCCATCAGCACGGTCTGGAAGACGACCTGGCGCGCCTTGTAGGCCTGGCCATCCGGGCCGGCCACGCTGTCGGCGTTGGCGAGGTTCGAGGCGACGACGTTCAGGCGCTGGCTTTGCGCCGACACGGCGCTGCCGGAAATATCGAAAACCTTGAACATGCTCATGTCAGCGCTCCGTCATCGGCTCGGGGTTCAACCCTGGGTCGGGCTCTTCATCGCGTCCAGCATCTCGCGCACGTGGCCGTTGATGAAGCGCAGCGTGGCCTCGTACTTCACCGAGTTCTCGGCGAAGCTGGCACGCTCGCGGTCCATGTCCACGGTGTTGCTGTCGAGGTTGGTCTGGCTCGGCGTGGCGTAGCGCAGCGCGGCTTCGGTGGCGGTCGCGCCGCCGGGCAGCGCCAGGTGGCCGCGCTGCGTGGTGGCCATCTGGGCGGTGGCCGGCAATTCGCCGGTGGCGGCTTTCAGCGCAGCCGAGAAATCGAGATCACGCGCCTGGTAGCCGGGCGTGTCCGCGTTGGCGATGTTGCTGGCGATCACGCGCTGGCGTTCGGCGCGCAGCGTCAGCGCCTGCGCTTGGAAATCCAGCGTGCTGGTCAGGCGGTTGACGTTCATGGCGGCGAGTTCCTTCAGGTTCGGTGCGGTGTGGCCGATAACCGGGGGGAACACCGCGTTCGCCGATTGTGGAAGTCGGTCCGGGCGCGAAAGGCCCGAATAGCGGGCCGCACCCCCTGCATTTCCCGTCTTGGCGGCGAGCGGGCCTGCATAAAGTCACAGGCCATGAGATGCCATCCCCTCTTGCCTGCCTGGCGTGCCGCGGCGCGGTGCCTCGGTGCGCTCGCGCTGCTGGGTGCCGCCGTCGTGGCCCGGGGCCAGGGCGTGGGCGCCGGGGTGGGCGGCGAGGCCGAGATCGCGGCCGTCGGCGCCCAGGTGCAGCAGCTGGCGCGCGACAGCGCCGGTCGCGCCGGGCTGCGCGACGCCCGCATCGAGGTCGAGGTGGGCCAGTTGGACCCGCGCCTGAAGCTGGCGCCGTGCCAGCGTATCGAACCCTATCTGCCGCCCGGCCTGCCGGTCTGGGGGCGCACCCGCATCGGCCTGAAGTGCACGCAAGGGCCCAAGCCCTGGAACGTGACGCTGCCGGTGACGGTGCACGTCTATGCGCGCTCACTGGTGACCCAGGCCGCGCTGGCCGCCGGCACCACGCTGGCGCCCGAGCATTTCACCGAAGCCGAGGTCGACCTGGCCGCGGCGCCAGGCCTGCCGATCGGCCAGCCGGGGCTGGCGGTCGGCCGCACGCTGGCCCGCCCGCTCGCAGCCGGCAGCGCGTTGCGCGCCGCCGACCTGAAAGCGCGCCAGTTCTTTGCCGCCGGCGAGACCGTGCGCGTCGTGGCCGGTGGCCCGGGCTGGCAGGTCGTCACCGAGGCCGAGGCCATGAACCCGGGCCTGGAAGGCCAGACGGTGCGGGTGCGCACCGAATCGGGCCGGCTGCTGCAGGGTCGCCCGGTGGGCGATCGGCAGGTGGAGGTGATGCTGTGATAAATAGTCCTAAAGTTCGCTCGGCGGCTGTCGAAACCCGATCCATGGCGAAAAGAACCTACCGGGTTTTCCCTTTCGCCGTGGTATCCAGGAGAGCATCATGAAAATCGGTCCGCTCGAATCCAAACCCGCCGTGGCGACGTTGCAGAACGACCGCAGGTCGGGCAGCGCCGAGAAGTCGGCCACCGGTGGCGGCGCTGCCGAACCGAGCGCGACGGTGCAGATCTCGTCCACCGCCAGCCTGATCAGCAGCGCAGACACCGACGGCACCTTCGATGCCGAAAAGGTCCAGCGCATGGCCCAGGCCATCCGCGACGGCAAGTTCGAGGTCAACGCCGACAAGATCGCCGACAAGCTGATTGCCAACACGCAAGAGCTGCTGCGCAAGTACTCGTCGTAGTTCGCACGCCGTGATCGCGGTGGCGGCCTGAAGCCGCTCCGCCCAGCCCTTCGTCTTCCTGCTGCACGCCCCCGGGGCGCGCGGCAGGATTTGTCTCACCCTGGCCCGACCCCACCGCACCATGCTGAGCTCCTCCGCCGAACAACACGTGCTGCGCGAGACCGCCGATCTGGAATCGGCGCTCGCCGCGGTGGAAGCGCGCCTGGCCGAACTGGCCGAAGCCCTCAAGGCGCACGACGCCGATGCAACCGAGGCCGCGTCCGGCGCGCTGCACCGTGCGTTGACCCTGGCGGTCGACCGCTCGACCCGCGCCGCCCGCAACGGCGGCATGCCGCCTGCGCTGCGCCGCCGCCTGGCCATCGCCGGCGGCCAGGTCGCGGCGCTGCGCGAAGCCATTGCCCGCGCCAGCGTGTCGCTCGACAAGTCGATCGAGATCCTGCTGCCCGAGGCCGCCAAGGCGCCGGTCTACGGCGCCCAGGGCAACCCCTGGCGTGCCGCATCCAGCGGCGTGGCGGAAGCCTGACCCACTGACGCGCGAATAGGGCGGCACAAGACCCCGCTATTCCACGCCTCAGACCGCTCAAGTCGAGCGGATCATCGGTGCCAGACCCCTCAATGCGGGAGCACCCCACATGATTCGCTCGCTCTGGATCTCGAAGACCGGGATGGAAGCCCAGCAAACCCAGCTGGACCACATCTCGAACAACCTCGCCAACGTGGCCACCAGCGGCTACAAGCGGGCGCATGCGCAGTTCGAGGACCTGATCTACCAGAACCTGCGGCAATCCGGCGCCGCCAGTTCCGACCAGACGCAATTGCCCACCGGCCTGCAGGTGGGCCTGGGCACGCGTGCCGCGGCCACCGCCCGCAATTTCAGCCAGGGCAACCTGCAGCAAAGCGGCGGCAACCTCGACGTGGCGATCAAGGGCAACGGCTTCTTCCAGATCCAGCTGCCCGATGGCGGCACGGCGTACACGCGCGACGGCTCGTTCCAGCTCGATTCGCAAGGCCAGCTCGTCACCAACACCGGCTACCTCGTGCAGCCCGGTATCACGATCCCGGCCAACGCGCAGAGCGTGACGATCGCCGCCGACGGCACCGTCACCGTCGCACTGCCCGGCCAGTCCACGCCGCAGTCGGTAGGGCAGCTGCAGCTCGCCAGCTTCGTCAACCCCGGCGGCCTCGAGCCGCGCGGCGGCAACCTGTTCGGCGAAACGGCCTCGTCGGGCACGCCGAACAGCGCCTCGCCCGGCAACTCCGGCCTCGGCAGCCTGCAGCAGGGCTTTCTCGAGACCAGCAACGTCAACGTCGTCGAGGAGCTGGTGTCGATGATCCAGACCCAGCGCGCCTACGAACTGAATTCGAAGGCCATCTCCACCTCCGACCAGATGCTGCAGCGTCTGTCGCAGCTGTGATCGGCACGATGATGAAGAAGCTGCTTCGCACCGTGGTGGCGCTGCTGCCGCTGGCCTGGCTCGCGGCCTGCGAGGTCATGCCGACCGAGGCCAAGGTCGACTTCCCGACCGCCACCGCGCCGGCCCTGCCCGAGAACGGCCCGACGGCGATTCCGCCGCTGACCCCCGTCACCCAGAACATGGTCGCGCAGGCGCCGGTCACCGGCTCGATCTACCAGGCCGCCGCCTACCGCCCGCTGTTCGAGGACCACCGTGCGCGCCTGGTCGGCGACACCTTGACGATCCAGATCGTCGAGAAGATCTCCGCCAGCCAGAGCGCCAACTCGACGGTCGACAAGACCGGCGATCTCTCGGCCGGGATCAGCGCCTTGCCCGGCGTGAAGCTCAGCCACCTGGCGGGCGCGAAGGCCACCGCGTCGAGCAGCAACACCTTCGAGGGCAAGGGCGCCACGACGAGCAACAACGACTTCACCGGCACCATCACCTCGACGGTGGTCGGCGTGCTGCCCAACGGCCACCTGCTGGTCGCCGGCGAGAAGCAGATCGGCGTCAACCAGCACGTGGACGTGCTGCGCTTCACCGGCCAGGTCGACCCGCGCGCCATCCAGCCCGGCAACGTGGTCCCGAGCGCGCAGGTCGCCAACGTGCGGGTCGAGAAGCGCGGCCGCGGCGCGATGGCCGACGCCCAGGGAACTGGCTGGTTGGCTCGATTCTTTTTGAGCCTTTGGCCCATCTGAGCCTGCACAGAATCCTTCACCATGAACACCCCTGCCGACCGAATCCTGCGCGCCGCGATGGCCCTGGCCACCGTGGTCGCCAGCGCCGCCCTGTGGTGGCCCTGGCCCGCGAGCGCGGCCCAGCGCATCAAGGAAGTCGCCTCGGTGCAGGGCGTGCGCTCGAACCAGCTGATCGGCTACGGCCTGGTGGTGGGCCTGGACGGCACCGGCGACCAGACCCAGCAGACCCCGTTCACCCAGCAGGGCATCACCTCGATGCTGCAGCAGATGGGCATCACCGTGCCGCCCGGCAGCCAGATGCAGCTGAAGAACATCGCGGCGGTGCTGGTCACGACCCAGTTGCCCGCCTTTGCCCAGCCGGGCCAGCAGATCGACGTCAGCGTCAGCTCGATCGGCAACGCCAAGAGCCTGCGCGGCGGCACGCTGGTGGCCACGCCGCTCAAGGGCGCCGATGGCCAGGTCTACGCCGTCGCCCAGGGCAACCTGATCGTCGGCGGCGCCGGCGCCTCGGCCGGCGGCTCGAAGGTGCAGATCAACCACCTGTCCGGCGGCCGCATCCCGCAGGGCGCGACGGTCGAGCGCGCCGTGCCCACCCCGCTGAACCAGGGCGATTCGATCCAGCTCGACCTGAATTCGGCCGATTTCGCCACCGCCCGCTCGGTGGCCCAGGCCATCAACGCCGCGAAGGGCGCGGGCACGGCACAGGCGCTGGACGGCCGCGTCGTGCGGGTGAAGGCGCCGATGGACAGCGATTCGCGCATCGCCTTCCTGGCCGACATCGAGAACCTGCCGCTGGACCTGGCCAAGCCCGCGGCCAAGATCGTGCTCAACCCGCGCACCGGCTCGATCGTGCTGAACCAGGCCGTGACGCTCGCGCCCTGCGCGGTCGCGCACGGCAGCCTGTCGGTCACGATCAGCTCGACACCGGTCATCAGCCAGCCGGGCGCGCTGTCGCCGGGGCAGACGGTCGTCAGCGAGAAGGCCGACATCTCGATCCAGCAGCAAGGCGGCTCGATCATCGCGCTGCCCGCCGGCGCCCAGCTGGCCGACGTGGTCAAGGCGCTCAACTCGCTCGGCGCGACGCCGCAGGACCTGCTCGCGATCCTGCAGGCCATGAAGTCGGCCGGCGCGCTGCAGGCCGAGCTCGAAGTGATCTGACGACAGCCGCGACAGCGATGGCCGCCAACCCGATCAACAACCCCGCCTTGCTGGCCCGCACCAGCTATGGCGATGCGCGTGGCATCGAGAACCTCAAGCAGCGCGCCGCGCAGGACCCGAAGGCCGCGGTGCGCGAGGCGGCGAAACAGTTCGAGTCGCTGTTCATGCAGCAGCTGCTGAAGACCATGCGCGAATCCGCGCAGTCGACCGGCATGCTCGACAACGAGGCCACCAAGCTCGGCTCCGAGATGCTCGATACCCAGTGGGCCGGCAAGCTCGCGGGCCAGCCGGGCGGGCTGTCCGACATCATCGCCCGCCAGCTCGAGCGCCAGATGGGCCTGAATCCCGGCCCGATCCCGAAGAACGACAGCGCCAACCACACGCCGGTCAACCCCTTCAAGCCGAACGCCGACGTGAAGATTCCGCAGCAGGCGGCGGCGGGCTTCGTGCAGCAGCACCAGGGCGCGGCCGCGCAGGCCGAGGCCAGCACCGGTATCCCGGCCTCGTTCATGATCGCCCAGGCCGCGCACGAGACCGGCTGGGGCCGCAAGGAAATCCGCCACGCGGACGGCACGCCGGCCTACAACCTGTTCGGCATCAAGGCCGGCAGCAACTGGAACGGGCCGACCGCCGACGTGGTGACGACCGAGTACACCAACGGCCAGGCCCGCAAGGTGGTGCAGAAGTTCCGCGCCTACTCCAGCTATGCCGAGAGCTTCGCCGACTACGCGCAGCTGATGAAGAACAACCCGCGCTACGAGCAGGTGCTGGCCTCGCGCGGCGACGCGCACCGCTTCGCCCATGGCCTGCAGCGTGCGGGTTATGCCACCGACCCGGCCTACGCCGAGAAGCTGTCGAAGGTCATCAACACCACGTTGCGCCTGCAACGCAGTGCCACCGCGTAAGGGCGCAGGAGACATCGCATGGCCGGATCCACCCTCATGTCGATCGGGATGCGGGCGATGTTCGCCAACACGGCGTCGCTCAACGTCACCGGCCACAACATCGCCAATGCGAACGTCGAGGGCTACTCGCGCCAGGAAGTCGAGCTGGCCACCGCGAACGGGCAGTTCACCGGCGCGGGCTTCTTCGGCAAGGGTGTCAATGTCGTCAACGTCAAGCGCGCGCACGACCAGTTCCTGACGATGCAGGCCGCCGCGGCCCGCTCGGTGGCCGCGTCCGATGCCGCCCGCCATGGTCAGCTCAGCCAGCTCGAGAACCTGTTTCCCACCGGCGAGGCGGGCCTGGGCTATGCGATGGGCGATTTCTTCGCCTCGATGGTCGACCTGGCCAACGCGCCGGCCGACAACTCGGCGCGCCAGGCGGTGCTGGCCCGCGCCGCCGACGTGAGCGACCGTTTCGCCAGCACGGCGGCCCGGCTGGACATGATGCAGGCCGGCGTGCGCAGCGACATGCAGAACTCGGCCCGCACCGTGACCGCGCTGGCCGCGCGCGTGGCCGACCTGAACGCGCAGATCTCGGCCAACCGCGGCCAGACCCAGCAGCCTAACGACCTGATGGACCAGCGCGACCAGCTGATCTCCGAGATCAGCGGGTACGTCAACGTGACGACGATTCCCGCGTCCGACGGCACGGTCGGGGTCTTCCTGGCCGGCGGCCACCGGCTGGTGCTGGGCGCCGAGGCGGCCGAGTTGACGGTGCGCCCCGACGATCTCGATGCCTCGCGCGTCGCGCTGTCGGTCACCTCCAACGGGCAGTCGCTGGACCTCGGCGGCGATCTGATCACCAGCGGCTCGATGGCCGGCCTGCTCAAATTCCAGAACGAGGACCTCGTCGATGCGCGCAACCGCGTCGGCCAGATGGCCATGGCCTTCGCCACCAAGGTCAACGAGGCGCAGTCGCTCGGCGTCGACCTGAACGGCAACGCGGGTTCCGACATCTTCGCGGTGGGCGCGCCGCAGGCGCTGCCCTCGGCCGACAACGCGCGCGACGCCAGCGGCAACCTGATCTCGTCGGTGAGCCTGGACATCGCCGACGCCAGCCTGCTGCAGGCCAGCGACTATTCGCTGCGCGCCGACCCCAACAACCCCGGCCAGTACGAAGTCGTGCGCCTGTCCGATGGCGTCTCCCGCAGCGTGGCCGACGGCGACACGATCGACGGCTTCACGGTCCACATCGGCACGCCTGCGCCGGCCGCGACCGACCGCTTCCTGCTGCAGCCGGTGGGCCGCGCGGCCAGCGGCATGCACCGCCTCCTCGACGACCCGGCCGGCATCGCTGCTGCCCAGCCGGTGCAGGCCACGGTGGGCGTCAACAACACCGGCACGGCGACGATCGACCAGCTGCGCATGACCGACGGCAGCGTCGACCCGAACCTCACCGCCACCATCACCTTCAGCGACGACACCGGCGCCTACACCTGGGAGCTGCGCGACCGCACGAGCGGCACGCTGGCCAGCAGCGGCACCGGCCAATGGACGGCCGGCGAGCCGATCGAGCTGAACGGCTTCGCGCTCTCACTCAACGGCGTGCCGGCGACCGGCGACACGGTGACGGTGGACAAGACGCTGTTCCCGCAGACCAACAACGGCAACGCGCTGGCCCAGTCCGAACTGGCCGACGAGCGCTTCGTCGGCCGCACGCTGGACTCGAACGGCAACTACATCAACGGCGCGACGGTGACCGATGCCTACGCCGACACGATGGCCGACGTCGGCGTGCGCGTGCAGGGCGCGCGCGTCTCGGCGGACATCTCCGGCGCCTCGTCGACGCAGGCCGCCGAGGCACTGGCCTCCAAGACCGGCGTCAACCTCGACGAAGAGGCGGCCAAGCTCATCCAGTACCAGCAGGGCTACCAGGCCGCAGCCAAGGTGCTGCAGGTGGCGCAGTCCGTTTTCGACACCATGCTGCAGATCGCCGGATAACCATCATGTTGCGCACGTCCACCTTCCTCGCCTACGCCAGCTCGATCGCCAACCTGCAGCGCCGCCAGGGCGACATGACCGACGCGCAGCAACGCCTGACCAGCGGCCTGCGCGTGCTGCACGCGAGCGACGACCCGACGGCCGCGGCGCGCGCCGAGCGGGCCCGCGCGCTGATGCAGCGCGCGGAGTCGACCCAGCGCGCGGTCGACGCCAGCCGCAACTCGATGACGCTGACCGAATCGGCGCTGGCCAATGCCGGCGAGCTCATGCAGCAGGCGCGCGAGCTGATCGTCTCCGCTGGCGACGCGAGCTACAGCGACGCCGAGCGCGCCGACCTGGCCAACCAGCTTGCCGAGATCCGCAAGCAACTGATGGGCGTGGCCAACCGCAGCGACGGCGCGGGCGGCTACGTCTTCTCGGGCCAGGGCTCGGGCCGGCCGCCCTTCCTCGACCGGCCGGGCGGCGTGGACTACGTCGGCACCGGCGGCGCGGTGCGCGTGGCGTCCGACGAGCCGCTGCCGCTGACGCTGGACGGCGGCGAAGTCTGGCTCAAGTCGCCCAGCGGCAACGGCGTGTTCGAGACGCGTAACGTCAACTCCGCCGGTGCCTGGGTCGACGCCGGCCGCGTGACCGCGCCCGACCAGATCACCGGCTCGACCTATTCGATCAATTTCACGGTCTCCGGCGGCACGACGTCCTACTCGATCCTGAAGGACGGCGTGGCGACGGCGGTCAGCGGCGCGCCCTACGTCTCCGGCCAGGCGATCGAGATCGACGGCATGGCCGTCGCGGTCAGCGGCAACCCGGCCGATGGCGACAGCTTCGAGATGGCGCCCTCGGCCGACGACCTGAGCGTGTTCGATGCGCTCGACCGTGTGGTGAGCGAGCTGAAGACGCCCTCGCGCACCGGCGCCCAGGTCACCCAGACCGTGCAAAATGGCCTGCGCGACATCGATTCGCTCAGCGATCATCTGCAGTCCACGCGCAGCATGACCGGCGAGATCCTCAACCGCATTGACGGGGTGGCCGGGCGGCTCGATGATCTCAAGCTCTTCGGCGAATCGACCCGGTCGGACGCCGAGGATCTGGACATGGTCCAGGCGATCTCCGATTTCCAGAACCAGCAAACCGGCTACGAAGCCGCTCTGCAGACTTACTCGACGATGCAGCGCATGTCGCTGTTCGACTACATCAAGACTTAGGTAAACATGACGGCCGTCCTCGAACACGTGATCCTGGGCTGCGGTGCGATGTTCGATGCGCGCCGCCAACCGGTGACGACCCGACTGACGGTGCACCCCGCCCACGAGGGCGCCGTGCCCGACCCGAACGGCCTGCTGGCCGCGCTGGCGGACGCCTGGCCGGCGGATTCCGGCGCGATGTCGCTGAACCTGACCAGTGAGCAGTGGCTGGCGGCGCTGATGGATGTCAAGACCCCGGCCCACCTGATGGTCGAGGTGCCGGCCTTCCTGGCCGGCGAGCCGGTGTGGGCCGACCGCATCCGCCAGCGCGCAGCCGACGGTCTCGCGATGGTGCTCAAGGGCCGTCCGCTGACGCCGCTGCCGCCCGACTTGATGGGCTGCTTCAAGCTCGCGATCGTCGACCGCGCAGACGACCGCCGGCAGTCCGCCGCGCCCGGCGCCGGCGCGGTGCGTTCGCTGCCGTTCGTGCAATCTGGCAACGCCAGCCCGGCGGAAGCGGGTGACAGCTTCAAGCGCGGCGCGCAGGCCGTGCTCGGCTGGCCGCTGGGCGATGCGCCCGACGGCAGCAAGCCGAAGAAGGGCGTGCCGGGCAGCGTGGCGGTCGTGATGGACCTGATCCAGCGCGTCGACCGCGAAGAGCCGGCAGCCAAGCTCGAAGCCGTGCTGCGTGGCGACCCGTCGCTCGCCTTCCGCCTGATGCGTTACATCAACTCACCGGGCTTCGGGTTGTCGGTCGAGATCAACTCCTTCTCGCACGCGCTGATGATGCTGGGCTACAACCGGCTCAAGCGCTGGCTGGCGCTGCTGATGACCAGCGCGGTCGATGATCCCGACCTGAAGCCGATGATGTTCCTCGCGGTGCGCCGCGGCCTGTTCATGGAAGAGCTGGCCCGCCAGCACGGCGACGAGACGATGCGCAACGAGGTGTTCCTGTGCGGCGTGTTCTCGCTGCTCGACCGCATGCTGGGCCAGACCTTCGGCCAGTTGCTCGGCTCGCTGCCGGTGCCCGAGCGGGTGCAGCAGGCGCTGGTCGACGGCGAAGGGCCGTACCAGCCGTCGCTGGATCTGGCGATCGCGGTCGAGGCGGAGTCGCCGATCGACATCCGCGAGCACACCGAGGCGATGATGCTCTCACCCGGCGAGGTCAACCGCGCCGCGCTGAAGGCCATGGGCACGGCGCGGCAGCTGCGGGGGGATTGAGCCCCCACGCCCCCTCCGGGGGCTGCCCCCCGAGGGGGCTCGCGCAGCGGCCCGGCAAAGCCGGATCCGCGCACGCCACTTGAAGAGCGGCAGCTCCTTCGGAGCGCCTTGCCGGAGCCGAATCCGCGCGAGGCCTTGGTTGGTCGGTACCGTTCTACACTCGACAGGTTGTACCCGTTTTGCCATATGCCGTCGATCTTCTCGTCCCGCCGCCCGCCGACCCGACCGCCGCAGGACGAGAGCATGGATGCTTCGGCCGAGTTGCGGGCCCTGTTCGAGCTGAGTCCTGCGGGTCTGGCGCTGGTTGACCCGAGCGGGCGGCTGCTGCGCCACAACGCGCCCTGGGCGGCGCTCAGCCCGGCCGGGGCGGACCCGCGTGGCCTGGTGGCGCTGCCACAGAGCTGGCACCAGCTGCTCGGCTGGGAAGGCCAGGGCGAATGGTCGCCGGGCGTGCCGGTCGATGCCCCTGCCGAGGCCTGGGTCGACGGGCCCGGTGGCCGCAAGCTGCACCTGCGCGCCCGTGTGCGGCGCCTGGGCGGCGCCACGCCGGCTGCGCCCGCGCGCTGGCTGCTGCAGATCGAGGACCTCGGGCTCGAGGACGATGCGGCCCGCTCCGCGCTGCAGATCACCGCGCTGATGGGCACGGCCGGGGTCGGCGTGGCCACCTGGGATGCGGAACAAGGCTGGAGCTCGGCCGCCTCGCGGCGGCCGCCGCCGGGTGTGCAGGCGGCGACCACCGCGGCCGGCAACGGGGGCGGAACGCAGCTGTCGCAACTGTCCATCGGCCGCGACGTGGTCGAGACCGAATCGCTGCCCGACTACGGCCGCCTGCAACAGGCCCTGCGCCAGCGCGAGCGCGCCGAGGTGCGCTACGCGGTGCGCCACCCCGACACTGGCCGCCGCTGGCTGCTCACCCGCGTCGAGCCGGCCGAGCTCGGCCCGGGGCGGCCGGCGATGAGCGTGGTCACGCTCGACATCACCGACGAGGAGAACGCGCGCCGCCACAACGAGCTGCTGCTGCAGGAGCAGGCGAGGGCGCGCGAATCGCTGCTGCTGCAGACCGACCGCACGCGCGCGGTGCTCGATTCGGTGCTGGTCGGCATCGTCACTGTCGGCGCGAACGGCATCGAGTGGATGAACCGCTCCGCGCGCCGCATGTTCGGCGGCGAGCTGGCCGATTTCCAGGGGCAACCGATCGCGGTGGTCGCCTCGCCGGAGCCGGGGCACCCGCTGCGCCGCACCGATTGGGCCAGCGTGCTGGCCGAGGGCCAGGCCGAGACCTTCGAATGCAAGCTGGTGGCGCGTGACGGGCGCGACTTCTGGGTCGTCGGCAACGCGGTGCTGACCGGCAGCGATGCCGGTCCGAGCCAGCTGACCTTCGCCCTGCTCGACATCGAGCGCCGGCGCCAGGCCGAGAACCAGATCGCGCAGGCCCAGGCCAGCCTGCAGCGCATCATCGAGACCGCGCCGCTGGCGATCGCGCTGTTCGACGGCCGCGGCCTGCAGGTGCTGCAGCTCAACCAGATGCTGTCGGCCTTCGCGCGCCGCCCGGCGGCCGAGATCCAGGGCCGGCCGCCCTCGCTGTGGCTGCCGGGGCCGGAAGCCGCGGCGCTGTCGGCCGACTTGCACCAGGCGGTGGCCAGCCGCGAGATGCTCCGCCGCGAGCTGCACCGCGACGCCGACCCCGAGACGGGCGAGCCGGCACGCGAGTGGGACGTGCGCATCGTCTCGCTGCGCGACGTGGGCGACAGCCACGAGGAGCAGCTGCTGCTCGTCGCGAGCGACGTGACCGAGCAGCGCGCCGCCGAGCAGGCACGCTTCGAGGCGGCCATCGCGCAGCGCGAGATGCTGGTCAAGGAAGTGCACCACCGCATCAAGAACAACCTGCAGGGCGTCGCCGGCCTGCTGCAGCAGAACGCGCAGCGCCACCCCGAGGCCGCGGGCGCGCTGGCCGAGGCGGTGGGCCAGGTGCACGCGATCGCGCAGGTCCACGGCCTGCAGGTCGGCATGACCGGGCCCTTGCGCGTGCGCGGCGTGATCGAGGCGATCGCGCAATCGGTGCAGCGCATGTTCGGCCGGCCGATCCGCTACGAGGTCGAGGGCCCGGCGCCGCACCGTTTCGCGCTGACCGAAGCCGATTCGATCCCGATCGCCCTGACCGTCAACGAGCTGCTGACCAACGCCATCAAGCACAGCACCCACCACGGCGCGACGGGCGACGTCTGCTGCCGCCTCCTTTGCGAAGACGCCGCGGTGCGCATCTCGGTGGCCAGCGCCAGCCAGCTGCCGGCGGGCTTCAGCCTGGCCCAGGTGCCGCCCGGCATCTCGGGCCTGGGCCTGGTGCGCGCGCTGCTGCCGCGCAAGGGCTCGGCGATGACGTTGGAGCAGCAGGGTGAACAAGTGGTCGCGATGCTGCGGCTCGAGCCGCCGGCCGTGACCGTGCTGGAACCCCTGTGAGCGAGAATCGGGCCGAGGGAATGCAGATGAACGCCGCCAGCAAAGGAAAGATCCTGGTCGTCGACGACGACCGGCTGGTGCTCGCCACCGTCACGCACGGCCTGGCCCGTGCCGGCTACGAGGTCATCGATGCCGACAACGGCGACGATGCGATCCTGCTGGCGCGTGAGCACAGGCCCGACCTGGCGCTGCTGGACATCCGGATGGAGGGCAAGTCCGGCTTCGACGTGGCGGCCTACCTGCGCGCCTCGCTGGGCACCCCGTTCATGTTCCTGTCGGCCTTTGCCGACGACGCGACGGTGGCGCAGGTCAAGGCGCTCGGCGCGGTGGCCTACCTCGTCAAGCCGCTGGACATCGCGCAGATCGTGCCGACCGTCGAGGCCGCGCTGTCGAGCGTGCGCGCGCGCCGCGCGCAAGTGCCCGCCAGCCCGCGGCCCGGCACCACCCCGACGCTGCCGGCTGCCGGCATCGACCCCCTGGCCGACCCCGTGCCCGTGGCCGTGGGCATCCTGATGCACCGCTACTCGCTGCCGCGCGGCGAAGCGCTGGCCCGGCTGCACCGCCTGGCCGAAGCCGATGGCCGCTCGCTGCACGCGCAGGCGACCGCGTTGCTCGACGCCGTCGAGCTGCTATCTCGCCCGGCTGCAGGATAAGGCGCTCCGAAGGAGCCGCCGCCCCCAAGTGGCGTGCGCGGATCCGGCTTCGCCGGTCCGCTGCGCGAGCCCCCCTTGGGGGGCAGCCCCCGGAAGGGGGCGTGGGGGCCTAACTCAAGGTGAAGTAGAAGCGGGCGCCCTTCCCGACCTCGGCCTCGGCCCAGATGTCGCCGCCGTGGCGGCGGATGATGCGCCGCACCGAGGCCAGGCCGACGCCGGTGCCCTGGAAGTCGTTGGCGCTGTGCAAGCGCTGGAAGACGCCGAACAGGCGGTCGGCGAAGCGCATGTCGAAGCCGGCGCCGTTGTCGCTGACCATCAGCACCCGCTGGCCCTGGTGGGTCTCGTGACGGAAGTCGATCCTGGTCACCGGGCACTGGCCCGAGTATTTCCAGGCGTTGCCGAGCAGGTTCTCGAGCGCGATGCGCAGCAGCGTCGGGTCGCCCTGGACCAGCATGCCGGGCTCGATCTGCACCTCGGCCACGCGCTCGGGGTGCTCGCGCCGCAGGTCCTCGACGATGTAGGTCGCGAGTTGCGACAGGTCCACCGGCTTGCGAGACAACGGCTGCTGCTGCAGCCGCGACAGCGCCAGCAGCGCGTCGATCATGCTGTTCATGCGCGCGGCGGCGGCCAGCACGCGCTCGAGGTGGTCATTACCGATGCGATCGAGGAAGCGCCCGTAATCCTCTTTCAGGATGCGGGCAAAGCCCTCGACGACGCGGATCGGCGCGCGCAGGTCGTGCGAGACCGAATAGGCGAACGAGGCCTGCTCCTCGACCGCGCTGACGTCCACCGGCTCGGCCGCGGCCTTGGGCCGCATCAGCAGCAGCCGGCCGCCCGCGGCGCCGTCGTCGCCCACGGGCAGCAGGCTCAACGTCCAGTCGCCGGCCTCGCGCGTCTGGCCGGGCTCGAGCGAGGCGGCGACCTCGGCCAGCGGTGCGGGCAGGCGTTCGCGTGCCTCGGCCCAGCTCGGCAAGGCGGCGTCGCCCGGGGTGGCGATCTTCAGCAGGCGCGCCGCATCGGGCGACACGGCCGCCACCTGCCACGGCCCGCGGGCCGCCGGCTCGGCCGACAGGCCATCGTGGCGCAGCGCCAGCGCCGGCAACTCCAGCTCGGGCCAGACCTTCGACAGCAGCGCCTGCGCGAAGCGGCGCTGCTCTTCGTCACCCTGCGGCACCGCGGTGCCGAGGTAGCCGGTGAAGCGGCCTTCGCCATCGAACTGCGGGTAGGCGCGCAGCAGCCAGGCCTGCGCGTCGCCATGGCGGCGCACGCGCTGCGGCTCCAGCGGCGCCTGGGCCTCGAGCCGCGCCTTCAGTGCATGGCCCTGGGCGTCGCCGAGCTCGAACTCGTCCCACAAGGGGCTGCCGAGCGGGCGGCTGTCGGCCCAGTCGGCCGCGGTGCCTGCCGGCGGCGGGCGCCATTGGCGCAGGCGGTGCTGGGCGTCGGTTTCCCACAACCAGGCATCGACCAGCTGCGAGGCCAGTTGCTGGCGTTGCCGCGCTTCGCGCAGGCGGCCGGCGGTGCGCTGGTGGCCCCACGCCAGGCCCGCACCGGCACAGGCCGCGCCGAAGGCCAGCATCGCGAGCCAGGCATAGGCGGGGGCGGGCGCACCCGTGGCCGTGGGCACGGCAAGCTGCCACAGCAGGGCGACGGCGGCCGAGATCAGCGCCGAGGCGACCAAGGCCATCGTCAGGCCGCGCCCAAGGCACCGGAATCTGGCTGGCAGGGGGGGGCGGGCCATGCAGCGCATTGTACGGAGCGGCCTGCCTGCCGATGACGGCCTGGGCGCCTCCATCGCGAAGCCGCGGCGAGGCGGCAAAAAGCCCGCCAACGCTGGATTTCTCGGCCCTGTGCGCACTTGACGCGACACCTCGGCGCGACCGATGCTTGCACGATGTATATTGGGTCCGCTGCCGCTTTTGGAACCATGTTGGAAGCCCGGCCCACGCCCTCCGTCGACAACCCGAACCGCTCCGTGCTGGACCCGAGCAGCCTCGACCAGCTGCGCCAACTGGATCCCACCGGCGGCAGCGGCTTTGTCGTTCGCGTGCTGGGCACCTACATCCGCTCGCTCGAGCGCCACGAGGCCGAGGCCCGCCAGGCGCACAGCGCCGGCCAGTGGGACGTGCTCGCGCGTGCCGCCCACACCCTGAAGTCCGCGTCGGCCAGCGTCGGTGCGCTGACCTTCTCGGAGATCTGTGCCGACATCGAGGGCCGCATCCGGCGCCAGGAGATCGACCAGATCGAGCGCCACCTCGATCGGTTCTTCAGTGAGGCGGCCCTCGTTCGCGATGCGGTCCAGGCGCAACTCGACGGCTCGGCAGCCTCATGACGGCGGCGGCGGGTCCCAGCCTGGGCTTCAGCCACGCCGAACGGCCGCGGGTGCTGCTGGTCGACGATGACGAGGTGAACCTGATGCTGGTGTCGGCCGCGCTGACGCAGCACGGCTTCGACATCACCGAGGCGACCGATGGCGAATCGGCGCTGCGCCTGCTGCGCGACTGGACGCCCGACCTCGTCGTGCTCGATGCGCGCATGCCGGGGCTCGACGGCTTCGAAACCTGCCGCGAGCTGCGGCGCATGTACGGCTTCGAGAACATCCCGGTGCTGATGCTCACCGGCCTGGACGACGAAGGCTCGATCAACAAGGCCTACCAGGCCGGCGCCACCGACTTCTTCGTCAAGTCGAACCAGTGGAGCCTGCTCGCCGGCCGCCTGCGCTACATGCTGCGCGCCTCGCGCACCAACCTCGAGCTGGCGCGCAGCAAATCCAAGCTGGCCCGCGCGCAGGACCTGGCCCGCATGGGCAGCTTCGACTGGTGGTACGACCCGAGCGTGCCGTTGGGGCGCGGGCTCGATCTCTCCGAAGAGGCGCTGCGCGTGTTCGGCTTCGGGCCGGACGACCAGCCGGGGCTGAACTACCTGATGCGCTCGATCCCGCCATCCGATCGGCGAGCCCTGCTGCGCTCGGCGCGCGAGGTGCTGCAGCAGGTGTCGGTGTTCGCGACCGACGTGCCGATGAACCTGCCGGACGGGCGCTTCCGCATCCTGCACGTCGAGGCCGAGCCGGAGTTCGCCGAGCACGGCCACTGCGTCGGCTACACCGGCATCGTGCAGGACGTGACCGACCGCCGACAGGCCGAGGACACGGTGCGCCGCCTGGCCAACAACGACGCGCTGACCAGCCTGCCGAACCGGCGCCAGCTGGTCTGGCGCACCGAGCGCGCGCTCGAGTACGCGCGCCGGCTGGGCCACCAGGTGGCCTTGCTGATGATCGACCTCGATCGCTTCAAGAACATCAACGACACGCTGGGCCACACGGCCGGCGACGAGCTGCTGATCGAGGTGGCCGCGCGGCTGCGCAGCTGCGTGCGCCACTCCGACCAGATCGTCGAGGGCGTGGTCGAATCCGCCGGCACGCGCACCCACCGCTCGCTGGAAGCCGTCGGCCGTCTGGGCGGCGACGAGTTCATCGCGCTGCTGCCCGAGGTCGGCGACGAGCGCGATGCCGAGCGCGTTGCCCAGCGCATCCTCGATGTGCTGCGCGAGCCGGTCTATGCCGGCGGCCAGGAGTGCTTCGCCACCGCCAGCGTCGGCATCGCGCTGTACCCGCGCGACGGCACCAACGTGCACGACCTGATGCGCAACGCCGATGTGGCGATGTACCGCGCGAAGGACGACGGCCGCAACCGCCTGTCGGTCTACAGCCCCCAGGGCGCCACCCGCGGGCGCGAGAAGCTCGAGCTGGAGACCGCGCTGCACAAGGCGATCGAGCGCGACGAGCTGGTGCTGCACTACCAGCCGCAGGTCGAGATCTCCACCGGCCGCATGGTCGGCGTGGAAGCGCTGATGCGCTGGCGGCGCGGCGAGCAGCTCGTGCCGCCGAACGAGTTCATTCCGCTGGCCGAGGTGACCGGCCTGATCGTGCCGATGAGCGAATGGGTGCTGCGCGAAGCCGCCAAGCAGGCGCGCGAGTGGCAGAAGGAATTCGGCTTCGACGGCACGGTGGCCGTCAACATGCCTTACCGCATGTTCCTGCAGAAGGACATGGTCGAACTGGTGCACGGTGCGGTCAGCCCGCACGGCCTGCCGCACCGCATGATCCAGCTCGAGATCACCGAGGAAAGCCTGGTCAAGGACCTGCAGAGCATCCAGCCGACGCTGCAACGGCTGAACGAGATGGGCGTGCAGATCTCGGTGGACGACTTCGGCACCGGCTACTCGTCGCTGTCGCGCCTGACCGACCTGCCGATCTCGGAAGTGAAGATCGACCGCTCCTTCATCAAGAACATGGCGGTCACCCACAAGGGCACCGCGGTCGCGCGCACCATCATCGCGCTGGCCCAGGTGCTGGAGCTGCGGGTGATCGCCGAAGGCGTCGAGACCCTGGCCCAGCAGCAGGCGCTGGTCAACGAGGGCTGCGACCTGATGCAGGGCTTCCTGTATTCGCGGCCGGTGCCCGGCCACATGATCGGCCCGTGGAACCAGCAGCAGATCATCGCCGGTCAGGGGGATTGGCAGCGCAGCGCGCCGCCCCCGCCGCCGATGCGCACACGGCGCGAACACGGCGCCTGACGGCCCGCCCCCGACCGGGGCCGCAGTACTCCCATGAAAGACGCCGCTTCCGCCCTCACGCCGGCGCAGATCGCGAAGGCCGCATTGCGCCGCCTCGCGCTGGCCAAGCTGGAGCCCACTCCCGAGAACTACGCCCAGGCCTGGGCCGAGGAAAGCGGCGAGGCGCGCGCCACCGGCGGCCTGCCGCCGCGCGCCAAGCCTTTGGCCGAGCGCATTGCACAGCGCCTGTCCGACGATCCGGCGCAGCGTGCCGAGCTCGTGCAGCAGCTGCTGCAAGGCCAGTGGGACGAGGCCCAGCGCTGGGTCGAGCGCAGCGGCGAATCGGCCGCTTCGCAATCGCAGGCCTGGGCCCAGCTGATCGAGCGTCTCACGCGCGGGCTGGAGCGCGGCGGCAAGCAGTGGACCACCGCCCGCAAGAAAGACAGCCTGCAACGCGTGCTCGATTCGAGCCGCGGCGACATGCAGCGCCTGCTGCACCGCCTCAGGCAGCTCGTCGGCTCGTGGGATTCGGACGAGGCGCCGTCCAGCACGATGGAGCCCGGCGAAGCGCAGTTGGCCGATGCGCCGGTCGCCGAGCCGTGGGGGGCCACGCCGGCAAGCCAGGACGCAGGGGCGTGGCCCGACATCGTGGCCCCGCTGCAGGCCACGGTGCAGGCCGCATTGCCCGCCGATTCCGCGCGGGCCGCCGAGCTGGCCGACGAGCTGAAGGCGGCCGCCGACCGCATCGCCATCGAGGGCGCCACGCCCGAGCTCGCGGCCGAGACCGACGCGCTGTGCCAGCGCGCACGCCGCCTGCTGGCGCACCGGCACCACCTGCTGGACCAGGTGCACCAGTTCAGCCGCGAGCTGACCGAAGGCCTCACGGAGCTCGCCGAGGACGACAGCTGGGTCCAGGGCCAGGTGGCCAGCCTGCGCGAGCGCCTGGCCGGGCCGCCGAGCGCGCGCGCCGTGCATTCGGCCGGCCTGTTGCTCGCCCAGGCACGCATGCGCCAGCGCGAGCTGCGCGGCGACCGCGACCAGGCCCGCGACGCGCTGAAGGAGCTGATCCACCGCATGCTGGCCGAGCTGGGCCAGCTCGACCAGCACACCGGCCGCTTCAGCGACGGCATGCTGCGCTATGCCGAGACGATCGAGCGCGCCGATTCGCTGCAATCGCTGGCCGGCGTGGTGCGCGAGATGGTCGACGAAAGCCGCGCCGTGCACGGCCTGGTCAGCAGCACGCGCGAGCGCCTGGCCGGCGAGCACCAGCGTGCGACCGAGCTCGAGCAGCAGGTGCGCTCGCTCGAGGCCGAGCTGCGCAAGCTCTCCGACGAGGTGGCCACCGATGTGCTGACCCAGGTCGCCAACCGGCGCGGCCTGATGCAGGCCTTCGAAGCCGAGAAATCGCGCCTGGAGCGCGACGGCGGCCCCTTGGCGGTCGGCCTGCTCGACATCGACAACTTCAAGCGCCTGAACGACAGCCTGGGCCATGCGGCGGGCGACCAGGCGCTGATCGCCCTGGCGCAGCACGTGCGCCGCTCGCTGCGGCCGGTGGATGTGGTGGCGCGCTTCGGCGGCGAGGAGTTCGTCGTGCTGCTGCCCGGCACGCCGGTCGACGAGGCGCAGAAGGTGCTGACCCGGCTGCAGCGCGAGCTCAGCGCCAGCCTGTTCATGCACGACGGCAAGGAGGTCTTCGTGACCTTCTCGGCCGGCGTGACGCCCTACCGCCTGGGCGAGAAGGTCGAGGAGGCGCTGGAGCGCGCCGACGAGGCGCTGTACGAGGCCAAGCGCACCGGCAAGAACCGGACATGCATCGCCTAGCCTCGGCAGGAGACGGCGGCACGCCGCCGCTCGGGTGGCTCGATGCCACGGTGATCGGGACGGTGCGAGCGATCGAGCTGGCCGATGGCCCGCTCGACGACGACGAGGCCGTCCGCACGGCGGCCGCGACGCGGCGCGGCCATGCCGCGCGCGCCGCTGCCCGTGCATGGCGGCTGGCCGAGCGGGTCGGCGTCGTCGACGAGGTCGAGCGCTGGCGCTCGATGCTGCCCTGGTTGATGGTGGGCATGGCGCTGCTGATCGGGCTGGTGTCCTACGAGATCCTCGCCGCGGTCACCGGCGAAGACCGCCATATCAACGCGCTGGGCGCACTGGCCGCGGTGCTGACGCTGCCCACCCTGAGCCTGCTGCTCTGGGGCCTGGGCCTGGCGCTCGGCGGCGGCCGCACCGGCGGTGGCATCGTGCGAGGGGCCCTCGGCCTGGCGGCGCGCCTGCCGGGCTGGCGCACACCGCACAGCCTGCGGCTGCTTCGTGCCGGCGTGCAGAGCCTTCAACAGGCCCGCCTGGCCGGGTGGGTGCTGGGTGGCGCCAACCACCTGGTCTGGATCGGCGCCTTTGCCTGCATCCTTGTCGGGCTGCTGGTCGCCTTCTCGTTCCGTGCCTACACGCTGAGCTGGGAGACCACGATCCTGAGCCCGGCGTTCTTTGCCGACGCGATCGCTGCCACCGGCTGGCTGCCGCGGCAACTCGGATTTCCGGTGCCGGACACCGCCAGCGTGCTGGCCGCCAGCGCGCCGGTCGGCGACCAGCGGCCCTGGGCCTGGTGGCTGATCGGCTGCACGCTGGTCTACGGCCTCGTTCCCCGGCTGCTCGCGATGGCCTGGTGCGGCGTGCTCTGGCGCCGGCGCCGCGGGGCTTTCGCCGCGATCGATGCGCACGATCCGTACTTCGGCGCGCTGATCGACCGGTTCGTTGCCTGGGACCGGACGGCGGGCGGGCAAGCCACCGCGCCGCAGCGAGGCGCTGCCGAGGTCGTTCCGCGGCTCATTGCCACGATCGTGGGCTTCGAGTTGGACGAGCAAGAGGCCTGGCCGCCGGCCGGCCTGCTGTTGCCCGACGGTGGCGCCACCCGCATCGCGGGCACCGCGGCCGAGCGCCGCCAGACGCTGGACCGGCTCGCGCAGGCGCGGCCTCGCCGCGTTCTCATCGTCTGCAACGCCCTGGCCACGCCGGACCGCGGTACGGCGCGCTTTCTTCAGGGCGCCTGCGCCGCGGCGCAGGATGCGGCCCTCTGGCTGCAAGGCGAGGAGGAATCGCCGCCGCTGTGGCGGGACTGGCTGGCCGCGAACCGGCTCGAGGGCATGTCCCTGCTGCCCGATGCCGCCGCGGCCAACGCCTGGCTCGAGGAGCCCGCCGGTGGCTGAGGCGCCGCCGATCCGCCTGGCCGTGCTCGGCCACGTGAACGCCGGCAAGACGAGCCTGGTGCGGGCACTCGCGCGCCGCACCGACATCGGCCGGGTCGACCCGGCGCCCGGCACGACCGAGCAGGCGCAGGTCGTGCTGCGCGCCATGCCCGGCGCACCGCCGCTGGCCCTGGTCGACACGCCCGGGCTGCAGGATCCCGTGACGCTGGCGGAGCTGGTCAGGGCGGTGCCGCACGGGCACACGGCGCTGGAACGGCTGCGCTGGTTTCTCAAGCGTCCCGACGCGCAGTCCGAGTTCGAGCCGGAATGCCGGGCTCTGCGGACGGCGCTCGAGGCCGATGCGGTGCTCTACGTGCTGGATGCGCGCGAGCTCGTGCTGCCCAAGTTTCGCAGCGAGATCGAGCTGCTGCAGGCCTGCGCCAGGTCCACGCTGGTGGTGCTGAACCGGCTCGACCACCCACACAGCCGCGCTGCCGATTGGAACGCGGCCCTGGCCGGCCACGGCCTGACGGCGGTGTGCGGCTTCGACCCGATCGCGCCAACGCCGCAGGCGCAGGCGCAGTTCGTGCGGCTGCTCGCGGGCGTGCTGGCGACCACGCGGCCCGATGCCGATGCACTCGGCCCGGCGCTGCGCGCCGAGGACCAGGCGCGCCGCCGCCGGCAGCAACAGCTGATCGCGTCGACGCTGGTCGGCCTGGCGGCGCTGCGCCACACCGTGGGCCGTGCCGAGGTGGCCGACGAAGCGAAGCGCGCCGAGCGCGTCGAGGCCTTCCGCCGCCAGGTGGTCGACCAGGCGCGCGCTGCGCGACGCGCGCTGGCGGATCTCCACGGCTTCCCGGGCCTCGAATCGGCGCTGGGCGAGCTGCCCGGCGTCAACGGCCGCTGGGACGAGGACCTGTTCGACCCCGAGGCCCTTCGCCTCTCGGCCCAGAAGCTCGGCACCGGTGCCGCCATCGGCGCGGCGATCGGGCTCGGGCTGGACATCGCGCTGGCCGGCCTGTCGCTCGGCGTGGGCACGGCGGTCGGCGCCGCGATCGGCGGGGTGGCCAACCAGGGCTTCGGGCCGATGGGCCGCGCGCTGGTCAACAAGGTGACCGGGCAGCAGGACCTGACGCTGGAGGGCCCGGTCATCGTGCTCGTCGCGCAGCAGCTGATCGCCCTCGACGCGGCATTCGAGCGGCGCGGCCACGGCGCGACCGGGCCACTGGCGGCGGCATTGGCGGCCGGTGAAGCGCCGGCGATCGACGCGGCCGCGGCCGAGGCGCTGGTCGAGGCGCTGTCGGCCGCGCGGCACCATGCGGATTGGGCCATCGGCCACGAACGCGACGACAGCTCCGGCCAGCGCCGGCAGGCGCTCGTCGACAGGCTGGCCGCCGCGCTGGAGCGGGCGGCGACGGCCCCGCCGGCGCTGCCGCAGGAGCCCGACCGTGCCGCCCTGCCTCCGGGTTAGCGCCGACGCCGCTGCTGCCACGCCAGCAGCTCGCCGACGAAGCCGCGCCGGAAGGCGACCACGCAGACGACGAAGATCGCGCCGATGATCACGGTGACCCACGACCCGACGCGATCGGCCAGGAAGTTCTGCAGGCCGATGATCGTGAAGGCCCCCAGCACCGGGCCGGCGAAGGTGCCCATGCCGCCCAGCAGCGTCATCAGCACCACCTCGCCCGAGAGCGACCAGTGCGCGTCCGACAGCGTCGCGAAGCCCAGCACCAGTGTCTTCATCGAGCCGGCCAGGCCCGCCAGCGCGGTGGACAGCACGAAGGCCAGCAGCTTGTAGCGGTCGACGTTGTAGCCCAGCGAGATCGCGCGCGCCTCGTTCTCTCGGATGGCCTTCAGCACCTGGCCGTAGGGCGAGTGCACGACGCGGATCACGAACAGGAACACCGCGACGAAGACGGCCAGCACGACGAAGTACATCACCCGGTCGTCGGCCAGCGGCAGCAGGCCGAACAGGGCACCGCGCGGCACGCCCTGCAAGCCGTCTTCGCCGCCCGTGAAGGGCGATTGCAGGAAGACGAAATAGACCATCTGCGCCATCGCCAGCGTGATCATCGCGAAGTAGATGCCCTGGCGGCGGATCGCGATCGCGCCGACCACGAGGCCGGTGGCGGCGGCGATGGCCGTGCCGGCCAGCACCCCCAGCTCGGGCGACCAGCCCGCGCTGCGCACGAGCCAGCCGGTGGCGTAGGCGGCCGCCGCGAAATAGGCCGCGTGGCCGAACGACAGCAGCCCGGTGAAGCCCAGCAGCAGGTTGAATGCGCAGGCGAAGATCGCGAAGCACAGCGCGTTCATCATGAAGATCGGGTACACGCCGATGAACGGCGCCGCGACCAGCAGGGCCAGGCCGACGGCCCAGGCGATGCGCGCTCGGCGAACAGCGTCCATCAGCGCTCCTTCCCGAACAGGCCGGCCGGCCGGATCATCAGCACGATGGCCATGATCACGAAGACGACGATGTTCGAGGCCTCGGGGTAGAACACCTTGGTCAGGCCCTCGATGATGCCGAGCACCAGCCCGGTCAGGATGGAGCCGAGGATGGAGCCCATGCCGCCGATCACCACCACCGCGAAGACGACGATGATCAAGTTGCTGCCCATCAGCGGGGTGATCTGGATCACCGGCGCCGCGAGCACGCCGGCGATCGCCGCCAGGCCGGCGCCGGCGGCGTAGGTCAGCATCACCATCACCGGCACGTTGATGCCGAAGGCCTGCACCAGCGCCGGGTTCTCGGTGCCGGCGCGCAGGTACGAGCCCAGCCGCGTGCGCTCGATGACGAACCAGGTGCCGAAGCACACCACCAGCGAGGCCAGCACGACCCAGGCGCGGTAGTTGGGCAGCACCATGAAACCCAGGTTGGTGGCGCCCTGCAGGGCCTCCGGCACCGGGTATTGCTGGCCCGACACGCCGAACTGGTCGCGGAACACGCCCTCGGCGATCAAGGCCAGGCCGAAGGTCAGCAGCAGGCCGTAGATCGGGTCGATCTTGTACAGGCGCTTGAGCAAGGTCCGCTCGATCAGCACGCCGAGCGTGCCGACCGCCAGCGGCGCCAGGAGCAGCGCGACCCAGTAACCCAGCCCCAGGTACTCGAGGCTGGCCCAGGCCACGTAGGCGCCGATCATGTACAGCGCGCCGTGGGCGAAGTTGACGATCCCCAGCAGGCCGAAGATCACGGCCAGGCCGAGGCTGAGCATGGCGTAGAACGAGCCGTTCACCAGGCCCAGCATCAGCTGGCCGAGAAAAGCCTGCAGGGGGATGCCGAAGATCTCCACGGGCGCCTCCAGCCGGGCTCAGCCTACTTCCAGAGCGCGCACTTGGTGTCGGCCTTGGTCGTCCAGGGCGCTTCGCCCTTGATCGTCTCGACCACGTTGTAGTAATCCCAGGGCTCGGCCGAGGTCTCGGGCGTCTTCACCTGCATCAGGTACATGTCGTGCACCATGCGGCCGTCGGCGCGGATCCAGCCCCCCTTGGCGAAGACGTCGTTGATCTTGGTCTTGCGCATCTGGGCCAGCACCTTGTCGCCGTCGTCGCTGCCGGTGGCCTTGACGGCCGCCAGGTACTGCGTCACGGCCGAGTAGTCGGCCGCCTGCAGCGACGAGGGCATGCGCTTCATCTTCTCGAAGAAGCGGCGCGCCCAGGCGCGGGCCTCGGCGTCCTTGTTCCAGTACCAGCTGTCGGTCAGGTACATGCCCTGGGTGGTCTTCAATCCCAGCGAGTGGATGTCGTTGATGAACACCAGCAGGCCCGCGAGCTTCATGGTCTTGGTGACGCCGAATTCGTTGGCGGCCTTGATCGAGTTGATCGTGTCGCCGCCGGCGTTCGCCAGGCCCAGGATCTGCGCCTTGCTCGATTGCGCCTGCAGCAGGAAGGACGAGAAGTCGCTCGCGTTCAGCGGGTGCTTGACCGAGCCGACGATCGTGCCGCCGGCGGCCTTGACGACGTTGCTGGTGTCGTTCTGCAGCGCGGCGCCGAAGGCGTAGTCGGCGGTCAGGAAGTACCAGCTCTTGCCGCCGGCCTTGACCACGGCGTTGCCCGTGCCCTTGGCCAGTGCGACGGTGTCATAGGCCCAGTGCACCGTGTAGGGCGTGCACTGGTCGTTGGTCAGCGCCGAGGTGGCGGCGCCGACGACGATGTAGGGCTTCTTCTTCTCGGCCGCGACCTTGGCCATCGCCAGCGCGGTGCCCGAGTTGGTGCCACCGACCAGCATGTCCAGCCCTTGCGTGTCGAACCATTCACGCGCCTTCGCGGCGGCGATGTCGGCCTTGTTCTGGTGGTCGGCGAACAGCACCTCGACCTTCTTGCCGGCCACCGTGCCGCCGGCATCGGCGATCGCCATCTTGATCGCCTCGACGCCGCCCGCGCCGTCGAGATCGGCGTAGACGCTGGACATGTCGGTGATGATGCCGATCTTGATCACGTCGCCCGAGACCTGGGCCTGCACGGTGGGTGCGCCGGCCAGCGTGGCCAGGGCCAGGGTGCAGGCGGAAGCCAGTTTCAGCGGTTTCATGCGGTTCTCCTTCGTGTGAAAGGCAAGGGGTTTCAGACGCCGAGGTACTCGTGCAGCCGCTCGATGCGCGACGGCAGCTCGGCCTGGCTGAACTGCTGGATGACCTGGCCGTGCTCCATCACGAGGAAGCGGTCGGCCAGCGGGGCGGCGAAGCGGAAGTTCTGCTCCACCATCACGATCGTGTAGCCCTGCTTGCGCAGCGCGACCACCATCTCGGCGAGCTTCTGCACGATGACCGGCGCGAGGCCTTCCGAGATCTCGTCGAGCAGCAGCAGCTTGGCGCCGGTGCGCAGGATGCGCGCGACCGCGAGCATCTGCTGCTCGCCGCCCGACAGGCGCGTGCCCTGGCTCGCCGCGCGCTCCTTCAAGTTCGGGAACATCGCGTAGATCTGCTCGATCGCCATGCCACCCGAGCTCAGCACCGGCGGCAGCATCAGGTTCTCCTCGGCCGACAGGCTGGCGAAGATGCCGCGCTCTTCCGGGCAGTAGCCGATGCCCAGCCGGGCGATGCGGTGGGTGGGCAGCGCGATCGCCTCGGTGCCGTGGACCTTGACCGAGCCCTTGCGCGTGCCCGTCAGGCCCATGATCGCGCGCAGGGTGCTCGTGCGGCCGGCGCCGTTGCGGCCCAGCAGCGTGACGACCTCGCCCTCGTCGACGTGGAAATCCACGCCATGCAGGACGTGCGATTCGCCGTACCAGGCGTGCAGGCCCCGAACCTCGAGATACCGCTTTGCCATCATCAGTGCTCCATCGAGCAGGCGCGCGAAGCGCCGCCGCCTCCACGTGGCGTGCGCGGATCCGGCTTTGCCGGTCCGCTGCGCGAGCCCCCTCGGGGGGCAGCGACCGGAAGGGAGCGTGGGGGCATCATCTCGCGGTGCCCATGTAGGCCTCGATCACCGCCGCGTTCTTCGAGACCTGCTCGTAGGGGCCCTCGGCCAGCGTCGCGCCGCGCTCCAGCACGGTGATGGTGTCGGCGATGCTGGCCACCACGCTCATGTTGTGCTCGACCATCAGGATCGTGCGGGCGGCGGAGACCTTCTTGATGAGCTGGCGGATGCGGTCCACGTCCTCGAGCCCCATGCCCTGGGTCGGCTCGTCGAGCAGCATCAGCTGTGGGTCCATCGCCAGCGTGGTCGCGATCTCGAGCGCGCGCTTGCGGCCGTAGGCCAGCTCGACGGCCGGCGTGGCGGCGTAGCTGCCCAGGTCCACCGCGCCGAGCAGTTCCATCGCGCGGCCGTTCAGCGAATCGAGCGTGCGCTCGCTGCGCCAGAACTGGAACGAGTTGCCGAGCTGGCGCTGCAACGCGACGCGCACGTTCTCGAGCACCGTCAGGTGCGGGAACACGGCGGAGATCTGGAAGGAGCGGATCACGCCACGGCGCGCGATGTGCGCCGCCGACTCGTGGGTGATGTCATGCCCGTCGAAGACGATGCGGCCGGCGCTCGGCGTGAGGAACTTGGTCAGCAGGTTGAAGCAGGTGGTCTTGCCGGCGCCGTTGGGGCCGATCAACGCGTGGATGTGGCCGCGCCTGACGCGCAGGTTGACCTTGCTGACCGCGACGAAGCCCTTGAACTCCTTGGTCAGGTCGTGGGTCTCGAGGATGTACTCGTTCATCCGGCCCCCTGTGCGCGCGCGCCCAGCCGCTGGCTCAAGGTGCGCGCGGCCTGAATGACGACCTGCCGCTGGCGCTCGATCTGCGCGTCGTTCAGCACTGCCTTGTTCAGGCACACGCCCAGCCCCGCCACCGGCTGGCCCGAGGCGTCGAAGATCGGGGCGGCCAGCGCCACCACCCCTTCGCGGATGCCTTCGTCGTCGATGCTGTAGCCCTGTTCGCGGCAGCGCGCGAGTTCGCCCATCAGCTCGTCCGGCGTGGCCGGGCCGCGGCCGGTCAGGCGCGGCAGCGGGCCGCGCGGGAACAGCGCGCGCACGGCGGCCGGCGGCAGGTGCGCCAGCATGGCCTTGCCGGTGGCGGCCAGGTGGGCCGGCAGCCGCATGCCGATCGTGAAGGCCAGCCCGAGCGGGCGCGAGCCGTTGCGCACCGCCACGTAGACCACCTCGGCGCCGTTGAGCACCGACAGGATCAGCGTCTCGTCCGGCGCTGGCGAGCTGCGCCACAGCGCATCGAACTCGCCCGCGACACTGGTGCTCGCGACGAAGGCCTCGGCCAGGCTCATCACGCTGGGGCCGATCAGCAACGCGCCGTTGCCGGCCCGGCGCAGGTAGCCGAAGCTGAGCAAGGTATTGCACAACCCGTGCACGCTGCTCCTGGGCAGGTCGAGCGCGGCGGCCACGCGGGCCATGCTCAGCGGCGCGCGCTCGCGCGCCAGCAGGTCCATGACCGCCACGGCGCGCGCCACCGCCGGGACGAGGCCGGCGGCGCGGGAGGGGTGGGCAGGCGGGGTGGGCACCATGTGTTCGACTGGCTGAACGCTGTCCAGCTGATCGAACGCTCAGTCTTGGGCTTCGTGGTCGGCCGGTCAATCGTTCGCGCCCTCGGTCGAGGGAAAACACCGAGCCTGCACAAGAAGCGGGTGATCGGTCCGCTTGTTCCGCAGATCGGCTGCGTGCCGGCTTCCTAGCATCGTCGGGGATGAAGCAGGCGACGAGCATGGCCATGGAAGCGCCCGGGGCGGCGGCCGGTCAGGCGCGCGGCCTCGGCCTGCGGCCGGCTGGCGCGCTGCTGCTGTGGGGGCTGGCCGGCCTGGCCGACCAGGCCGCGGACGCGGCCCCGAACCTGCGTTCGTCGGCCGCCTGGCAGGTCGCCGGGCTCGCCTGCATGCTGCTGTCGCTGCTCGGCTGCGCGCTGGGGCTGTGGCGCATTGCCGGCCAGTTGGAAGACCGCCGCCGCGGCCAGGCCGGCCTGGCACTCAAGGCGGCGATCGTGGTGCTCGGCATCGCGGCCGCGGGCGGCGTCATGTTTCGGCACCTGGGCGAGCAGGCGCTCGAAATGGGCCGCATCGCCCTGGGTGACGACCCGCTGGCGGCGGTGCAGGTCCAGCTCGATGCCAACGGCCAGGTGCTGCGCCTGCACGGCCTGCTCGGCGCCGGCTCCGCGGAGCGGGTGCACCGTGCCTTGCAGATGGCGCCGTCGGTGCGCCTGGTCCGCCTCGATTCCGCCGGCGGGCGTGTCTTCGAGGCGCAGCTGATCGCCAACGAGATTCGCCGCTACGCGCTGGACACCTATGCCGAGGGCTTGTGCGCCAGCGCCTGCACGATGCTGCTGCTGGCCGGCCGCGGGCGCGGCGCCGCCGAGGACGCCCGCATCGGCTTTCACCGCCCGCAGTTCGCCGGCATCGATGACGAGCAGGTCAGCGATGCGCATGCACTGCTGCGCAGCTACCGCGACGCCGGCCTGGGCGCCGACTTCCTCGCCCGGGTGCGCGCGACGCGCAGCGACGCGATGTGGTACCCGGCTCGCAGCGAGCTGCGGCGCCAGCGGGTGCTGACCCACTGAGCCTGCCGCGGTCTTCGCCGCGCCGCTATGCTCGGCGGCTCTTGGGGAGCCTCGGCATGACAGCAGACACTTCGGCGATTCGCGTCGGCATCGGCGGCTGGACCTTCGAGCCCTGGCGCGACAACTTCTACCCACCCGGCCTGCCGGCCAGCCGCGAGCTGGAGTACGCGAGCCGGCGCCTGACGGCGATCGAGGTCAACGGCACCTACTACAGCAGCCAGAAGCCCGCCACCTTCGCCAAGTGGCGCAGCGAGACGCCCGATGGGTTCGTCTTCTCGCTGAAGGCCTCGCGCTTCGCGACCAACCGCCGCGTGCTGGCCGAAGCCGGCGAGTCCATCGAGCGCTTCGTCACCAGCGGCATCGCCGAGCTGGGTGACAAGCTCGGCCCCATCGTCTGGCAGTTCGCGCCGACCAAGCGCTTCGAGCCGGCCGACTTCGAGGCCTTTCTGCAGCTGCTGCCGGGCGAGGCCGGCGGGCTGCCGCTGCGCCACGTGATGGACGTGCGGCACGAGAGCTTCGAGACGCCCGAGTACCTGGCGCTGGCGCGTCGCTACCGCGCGGCCACGGTGTTCACCGATTCCGACGACTATCCGTCGTTCGCCGACCTGACGGGCGACTTCGTCTACACCCGCATGATGCGCACCGACGCCTCGCTGCCCGAAGGCTGCCCGCCCGAGGCCCTCGACGCGCTCGCCGCTTGCGCGCAGGCCTGGCGCGACGGCGGCGAACCAGCCGATGTGCCGCGCATCGAGCCGCCACAGGGGGCCTCGCAACCGCGCGACGTGTTCATGTTCTTCATCAGCGGCGCGAAAGAGAAGGCCCCGGCTGCCGCGATGGCGCTGCGCGAGCGGATCGATCGAATTGCCGGGTGATTCGACCGGGGTGCTTCAGGATGTAGGCCCGCTGCCCGGGGCGGGGCGGGGCGCTGTGACATGCGAATACACCCAGCCGGCCGAACCCCCCTATCTTGTCGACCTGCGAAGACTCTCGGCCCACGGCAGGCAGCACATGACTTTGATCAATTCCCTCTCGACAGCCGCGCGCGGCGCCCCCTCGCGGCTGGCCTTCGTCACGCTGGCCATGGCCGGCTCGGCCTGGGCCGCGGTGCCCGGCACCGGCAACCCCAACGGCAATTGCGCGGTGCCCACGGCAGCGCGTGCCGACAGCATCGCCAACCCCAACCACGTGATCGGCAACGGCACGCCGTCGAGTTGCACCTCCGCGGCCTTCGTCAGCGCGGTCGCGCAGGGCGGCGTGATCACCTTCAACTGCGGGCCCGACCCGGTCACGATCACGCTGCAGCAGACGGCCAAGCTGTTCAACGACAAGCCCAACGTCGTGATCGACGGCGGCGGCAAGGTCACGCTCAGCGGTGCGGGCGTTCGGCGCATCCTCTACATGAACACCTGCGATCCGGCGCAGCACTGGACCAGCGAGCGCTGCGACATCCAGGACTACCCGCACCTGACGGTGCAGAACATCACGCTGACCAAGGGCAACTCGACCGGCCAGAGCTACGGCCAGTCCGAGGTCTACGGTGGCGGCGCGATCTTCGTGCGGGGCGGCCGGCTGAAGGTCGTCAACGCCCGCTTCTTCAAGAGCACCTGCGAGTCGACCGGTCCCGATCTCGGCGGCGGCGCGGTGCGCGCCTTCGTGGCCTCGCCGCAGGCACCGATCTACATCACGCACAGCACCTTCGGTGGCGGCCAGTACTACGGCAACAGCTGCTCCAACGGCGGCGCGGTCAGCGGCCTGGGCAGTACCTTCGCCATCTACAACAGCCTGTTCAGCTACAACAAGGCGGTTGGCTACGGCGCCAACCCGCCGCGCAGCGGCACGCCCGGCGGCGGCAGCGGCGGCGCGATCTACCAGGACGGCAACACCATCGGGCTGACCTCGTGCGGCAACAAGGTCCAGCACCACCACGCCAACGAAGGCGGCGGCGCCTTCTTCTTCGTCAGCAACGACCGCACCGGCACGATGGCGATCACCGACTCGACGCTGTTCGACAACCCGAATGACGGCTTCGAGACCAGCGGCCTGCCGGGCATCTTCATCCTCGCGAAGGCCGGGCAGCCGGTCGTGACCAACTCGGTCATCAAGCCCTGAGAGCCTGAGAACAAGGCGTCGGCCGCATCGGCCGACGCCGACACGGGGGTAATCCAGCGGGCGGCTTACATTCTAAGAATCATTAGAATGTTGGCATGAGAGAACTCAAGAACCGGCTCTACGAGCAGGTCGCCCGGATCGGGAAGGCCGTCTCCAGCCCGAAGCGCCTCGAGCTCATCGAACTGCTGTGCCAGGGCGAGAAGACCGTCGAGGCGCTGGCCGCGCAGGCCGACATCAGCGTGCAGCTCGCCAGCGCCCACCTGAAGGAGTTGCGGCTGGCGCGCCTGGTCGACACCCGCAAGGACGGCAAGTACGTGCTGTACCGGCTGGCCGGCCCCAGCGTCGCGGCGCTCTGGGTGAACCTGCGTTCGGAAGCCGAGGAGCGCCTGGTCGAGCTCCAGGTGGCCCTGGCGTCCATGGTCGAGCACGGCGACGAGCTGAAAGGGGTCGACCGGGCGTCCATCCTCGAGAAGGCCTCCACCGGCGAAGTCGTCGTGCTCGACGTGAGGCCGCAGGAGGAGTTCGCGGTGGCCCACCTGCCGCATGCACGCTCGCTGCCGGTCGGCGAGCTCAAGAAGCGGCTGGCCGAGCTGCCCAAGGACGTGCCGGTCGTCGCCTACTGCCGCGGCCCGTTCTGCCTGATGGCCAAGGAAGCGGTGGAGCTGCTTCGCAAGAAGGGCTACCGGGCCTTCCATCTCACCGACGGGGTGGCCGAGTGGCGGGCCCGCGGACTTCCCGTCGAAGCGTGACGGAGCCCTGGCCATGAGGACGTTGCTGATCCTGAACGACGCGCCCTACGGGAGCGAGCGCACCTACAACGGAGCCCGACTCGCCGGCGCGCTGGCCAAACAGCCCGGGAGCGAGGTGAAGGTGTTCCTCATCGGCGACGCAGCTGCAGCCGCTCACACGAAGCAGAAGGTCCCCACCGGCTTCTACAACCTCGAGGTGATGCTGGGTTCGGTGGTGAATCGCGGCGGCGTCATCGGCGTCTGCGGCACCTGCATGGACGCGCGCGGTGTCGGGGTCGACGACCTCATCGCGGGGGCCCATCGCAGCAGCCTGGACGAACTCGCGCAATGGACGGCCTGGGCCGACAAGGTCCTGGTGTTCTGACCCGGAGACAGACATGTTCTTTCGCCAACGCGCCGCCGCCAACGCGACCCTGTCGTACTTCTTCGGTTGCGCCGGCCTGTCGAAGGCCGTCGCCGTGGATGTGGTCGCCGGCGACGAGGACTGGTTCGTGGCCGAGGCCGAAAAGGCCGGCGTGCGTATCGCCCATGTCATCGACACCCATGTCCACGCCGACCACTACTCGGGCGGCCCGGCGCTGGCGCGTCGCGTCGGCGCGCCGTACTACCTGCACGAGAGCAACGAGGGCCGGGCCCGGTTCGAGTTCGTCCCGCTCGCGGACGGCCAGCGACTCGAGAGCGGCAACGTCCTCGTCGATGTCGTCCATACCCCGGGCCACACGCCCGACAGCGTATGCCTCCTGGTGCGTGACCTGCGCCGCGGCGACGAGCCCTGGTTCGTCGTCACGGGCGACACGCTCTTCGTCGGTGCCGTCGGGCGCCCCGACCTCGCCGGCCACGAACGCGAGATGGCCGGCCAGCTGTACGACACGCTGCACAGGAGGTTGCTGACCCTCCCGCCCGAGCTGGAGATCTATCCCGGCCACCAGGCGGGCAGCGCCTGCGGTGCCGGCCTGTCCGGCAAGCCTGCGTCCACCATCGGCTTCGAGAGGCGCTTCAACCCGATGCTGTCGATGTCGCGCGACGCCTTCGTGGATGCGCTGACAGCCGAGATTCCCCCGCAGCCCGCCGACATGGCGCGCATCGTCGAGGCGAACCTTCGCGGCGCCGCGCCGGAGCCCGCACGCACATGACCGGGGCCAGAGAATTCGGCATCCGGGTCAACCTGGGGCAGGTCCTGCAGCAGCTGCTGCAGGTGCTGCTGGTGGGCATGACCATCGGGATGATGCGCAACGTCGTTCCGGCGCTCGCCGAAGCGGAGTTCGGCGTACCGCGCGGCTCGTTCATGTTGCTCGTCGCGTTCGTCGTCGCCTTCGGCTTCGTCAAGGGGGCCATGAACTTCGTGGCCGGCCGGCTCGCGGAGCGAATCGGCCGGCGGCTGGTGCTGCTGATCGGCTGGCTCGTCGCCCTGCCGATTCCGCCGCTCGTCTACTGGGCGCCATCCTGGGGCTGGATCGTCCTGGCCACCGTCCTGCTCGGCATCAACCAGGGGCTGACCTGGTCGATGACGCAGACAGCCAAGCTCGACCTCACGCGCGCCGACCAGCGCGGCCTGGTCATCGGGCTCAACGAGTTCGCCGGCTACGTCGGCGTGGCCGTGGCGGGCGTGCTGACGGGCTACGCCGCCTCGGCGCTCGGCCCCAGGGCGGGCTTGCTGTGGTTCGGCGCCGCCGTCATCGGCCTGGCCACGTTGCTGGCCTGGCTGGCCGTGGCCGAGACGCTGCCCTGGGCCCAGGCCGAGACGAAGCGGCACGCGACGCCGTTGGCCCAGGCCGCGCGGCCGCGCTATCCGGCCGGCGTGAGCGACCGGCCCTCGACCGGCGAAATGTTCGCGCTGATGAGCTGGCGCGACCGGAGGATGGCCGCGCTGTGCCAGGCCGGCCTCGTGGAAAAGTTCGTCGATGCGCTGGTCTGGGCCTTCTGGCCGGTCTACCTGCATCAACGCGGCGTCGGCCTGCCCGGCATCGGCTGGATCGTCGGCGTCTACGGCTTCACCTGGGGCGCGGCCCAGTTCTTCACCGGCAGGCTTTCCGACCGGCTGGGCCGGCACCACCTCAACGCCTGGGGCATGTGGGTCTGCGGCGCCGGCGTGGCGCTGATGCCGTTCGGCGGCAGCGCCGGCTGGTGGAGCGCCTCGGCCGCCATCGCCGGCCTGGGCATGGCCATGCTGTACCCGAACCTCAGTGCGGCCGTGGCCGACATCGCCCACCCGAACTGGCGAGCGTCCGCGATCGGCATCTACCGCTTCTGGCGTGATCTGGGCTACGGCGTCGGCGCGCTCGGCCTGGGCGCAGCGGCCGCGCTCGGTGGCCGGCTCGAGAGCGCCTTCTGGTTCGTCGCCATCGCGATGGCGATCTCGGGCGCCGTCCTCTATCGCTGGGGGGAGGAAACCCATCCTCGCCTCAACCCTGCCACTTGAACCTGGCGGAAGCGGTGAGATTCGAACTCACGGACGGGATGAACCGTCGCCGGTTTTCAAGACCGGTGCCTTAAACCGCTCGGCCACGCTTCCGTTGGAGGAAGGGCGCTACTTTAGCGCAGCGCCTTCGGCCTCCTCCCTCCACGCTACAACTTGGCCTTGAATTCGATCTGGATGCGGCGCGGCTCGGTCAGCCCGGCGTAGTAGGGCGAGCCGACGACCGACGACAGGTTGCTCAGCCAGTTCACGTACTGCTTGTCGAACAGGTTGCTGACGACCAGCGCGACGCCCCATTGCTTCGAGGCCGCATCCCAGCCGAGGCGGGTGTCGACGCGCTGGCGGGCCTCGCCGACGGTGAAGGTCGGCGCCCTCAGGCAACTGCCCTGGGCCACCGAATCGTCGTTGCAGCGTGTGGCGCCGAGGTACGAGCCTTGCAGCGTCCAGTTCGCGCTGCCGTCCCCCATCGCCCACTGCACGTCGACGCCGGCGGTCAGCGAGGTGGTCGGCGTGCCGTAGGGCTGGCCGCTCAGGTCGTTGGCATCGCCGGCGCGGTTGCGCTGCGCCTTGTAGGTCTGGTCGATGAACTCGGCCGCGCCGAACAGGCGCAACTCGCGAGAGACCTGCCACTGCGCTTCGATGTCGAGGCCGTTGGCCTGCACGTCACTCGTCGTCACCACGTAGGCCGGGATGGCCAGGCTGTGGTCCAGCACCACGTTCTGCAGGTTCTTGAACAGGTAGTGGAACGCCGAGGCGCCGTAGCTCAGCCCGGTGCCGGCCAGGCGGCCCTTGATGCCGAGCTCGTAGTTGGTGATCGTCTCCGGCTCGAAGGCGCCGCCGTTCACGTCGGTGCTGACCGAGTTGAAGCCGCCGGCCTGGTAGCCGCGGGTGACCGAGGCGAAGACCATCGTGTCCTGGTCCAGCTTGTGGTCGAGCACGAGGCGCGGGCTGACGTTGTTCCAGCTCTTGCTGGCGTAGGCCGGCGCGGCCATCCAGGCGGGGTTGTTGAACTCGATGTTGCTGGCCTGCAGGAAGCCGGCCAGGCCGGCCAGCGCGTCTGCCGTGGCCTGGTCGAGCGCGCCGGCGGCGACGAGCTGGGCGAAGAAGTCGGGTGAGAACACCGCGAGCTGCGGGTCCAGCCCCGGTGCCGAGCGCAGCGGGCTGTACCAGCTGAACTTCTTCTCGTCGCGGGTGAAGCGGATGCCGGTGGTCAGGTTGGTGGCTGCGCCGAGGTGCCAGATGGTGTCGGCGAAGAGGGCGTAGGCCTTGAAGTCGCCGGTGTTGTTCATGCCTTCCTGCCAGGTCTGGCCGAGCAGGTCGATCTGCGGCAGGCCGGCGGCCAGGGCGAGGCGGTTGAAGGTCAGGAAGGGCGGCGGCGGGATCTCGCAGGGGTCGTGCGGCTCCGGGGTCGCCAGGCACTGCCGGTACGCCGCCATCGGCAGCAGCGTGTCGAGCGAATCGGTGTACGTGTTGACCTGGCTGGTCTGCCGCGCCTTCTCGCGCGACAGGCTCAGGCCCACCAGCCAGTCGACGGTCGGGGTGTTGCCGGCCAGGCGGAATTCCTGCTGCCAGCTGGTGTTCTTCTCGAAGTTGCCGGTCGACAGGTGCGAGGCGATGTTGTCGGTGCCGTCGTTGTCTTGCAGGTTGGCGGTGTCGAAGTGGCGCCAGCCGGTCAGGCTGGTGAAGCTCATCGGGCCGAAGTCGTGCTCGATGCGCAGCGTCAGCCCGTCGAGCAGGCGCTCTTCGCGGCCGTTGACCGGGTCGTTGCGCAGCGGCTGCTTGCGCGGGTCGACGAAGGACGAGGTGTCGGTGGGGAAGACCGGGGTCGTCGGCGTCACGGCCCAGACCGGGCGCGGGCGCTGGTCCAGGTCTTCGTGCTCCCAGCTCAGCACGGCGCTGGTGGCGTCGCCGGGCGTCCAGCCGAGCGACAGGCGCGCGCCCCAGGCGTTGTCCTGCGGCGCGCGTTGGCCGGTGGTGACGTTGGTCGTCCAGCCCTCGCGGCGCTGGGTGACCGAGGCGAAGCGCAGCGCCAGCTCGTCGCCGAGCGGCTGGTTGACCATTGCCTCGGTGTGCAGCGAGCCCTGGTTGCCCAGGCGCACCAGGCCGCTGGCGGCAAAGCCGGGCGTCGGGTCGTTGGTGATCACCGAGATCGCACCGCCGGCGCTGTTGCGGCCGAAGAGCGTGCCCTGCGGGCCCTTGAGCACCTCGACGCGCTTGATGTCGTTGAAGTTCAGCAGCGCGCCACCGGTCTTGCCGGCGTACAGGCCGTTCACGTACACGCCGACCGGTGAATCGGTACCGATGCCGAAGTCGGCGGTGCCCAGGCCGCGCAGCGTGAAGTTCGGCTGGGTCGGCTCGGTCGCATCGATCTGCAGGCCCGGCGTGAAGCTGGAGACCTCGGCGATGTTGACCGCGCCGAGCTTGGCGATCTGCTCGGGGCTGACCGTCTGGATCGCGATCGGCACCTGCAGCACCTCCTGCTTGCGGCCCTGGGCGGTGACCTCGATCACCTGGGGCGCGCTGTCGTCCGCCGCGGCGGCCTGGGCTGGCAACGTGGGCAGGCCGGCGGCGGCGCAGGCAGCGGCGAGGGCAGTGCGGCGCAGCGTGCCGGGCAGGGGCGGGCGTCGTGACATGGTCGGTCTCCTCCGGAGCGGTTCGTGGTCTTCAGGGCGACGTGCAGCGGCCGGGCAAGGAGGCGATCCATTGGCGGACCAGCTGCAGGCCCTCTTCGTGCACGGTGTTTCGGCCGAGCTCGGGCATCATCACGCCGCCCTCGGTGCTGGCCATCCGCCAGGCCATGATCGAGGCGTCGGGCTGGCCCGGCACGATGCCGTAGAGGCGGTCGCCCGTGCCCTTGCCCGCAGCGACGGGCGACTTGCACACCCCCATGTGCCAGTCGACCGGGGCGAAGGCGTCGAGGCGCAGCGCCGTGTTGCTGGCGGTCGCGTTGGCCTGGTGGCAATGCGCGCAGTTGATGTCGAGGTAGGCGCGGGCACGCTCGGCCAGCGGCGCGCGTTCGTCGCGCCAGTCGGCCGCGCGCGGCAGCTCGGTGCCTGGCACGCCGGCGAGGTAGCCCTCGCGCATCCAGCGCGCGAGCTGGTTCTCGCTGCCGTCGGCATAACGCAGCGCGCGGTTCAGGTGGCGCGCCTTCGGCCCGATCGGCGTGAAGACCTTCTGCTTCAGGTTCACCACATGGCACGAGGCGCACTGGTTCTCGTTCGGCACCACGTAGGTGAAGCGCTGGCTGCGGCCGGCATCGTCGACCAGCTCGAGCGCTCTCTGGTCGCCGGTGCGCTCGAGCACGGCGTCGGTCTGCTCGTCGTTCCAGACGTAGGGCAGGGCGTCCCAGCCGGTGTCGCGGCGCACCAGCACGCGGGTCTCGATCAGGCGCACCTTGCCCAGATCGAGGCCCTCGGCGGGCGATGCGGCGTCGGCGGCCGCGGTCTGGCGCACCATCGGCGAGCCGGCGGCGGCGCCGTCGACCTTCGGGTAGTAGAAGGTCTTGGTGATGATCGTGCCGACGGGGAAGTCGAAGGCCTGCTCGGCGTCGTACCGGGCGGGCTGGCCCGCGGGCATCCACACCGTGCGCAGCTTGTGCGCGTGGTCGCTGAACAGCGGCGTGTTCAAGTCGTAGGGCAGCACGCCGGCATTGAGCCGCAAGCGCGCGCCGTCGGCCTCGACCACGTGCCAGTCGGACAGCTTGGCCGGCTTGCCCTCGGCGATGTAGTTCACCGGCGGCTGCGCGCGCTGGCAGCCTGCCAGCGCCGTGGCGAGCGCGATGCAGGCCAGTGCCCCAACCAAGGGGTTTGCGCGGATCCGGCTTTGCCGGTCCGCTGCAAAAGCCCCCTCGGGGGGCAGCGACCGGAAGGGAGCGTAGGGGCTCACAGGTTGACTTGCGACAGCCGCGGCAGATCGCAGCGCAGCTCGTCGGTGACCATGCGGGGGTTCTTGTACTTGCCGGGGCCGTCGGCGTTGAGCACGCCGGCCTGGCCGTTGTTGACGCACAGGCGGGCCTCGGCCGCGCCGGTGGCCTTGGGGTCGGCGTAGCCGTCCCACAGCACGTCGGGGAAGCGGCCGCTCAGGCCGAACATCGCCGTCTTCAGCACCTTCAGGTCGACGCCGTCGGGCGAATCGCCACCGCCCGAGAAGCGGTTGCCGTGTACGTAGATCGCCTTGGGGTACGGGTCGTAGCCCGGCTCGACGCCCTTGTCGCTGTAGTAGCCGGTCGAGAAGTAGCTCGAGATGATGACGTTGGCGGTGCGGTTGTCGAGCACGTCGTTGTCGAAGATCTCGACCTTGGTGTTGGAGTTGACGACCACGCCCGAGCCGGCCGGCACGCTGGCCACCGCGGTGCCCTTGGCGCCGAAGTTGCCGAGGTTGTTCTGCTCGACGCGGTTCTTGTAGACGCGGGTCGAGTGCCCCGGCTGCGACAGGTTGGGCATGTTGAAGACCAGGATGCCGCCGGTGTTGCCGGTGGCGACGTTCTCGTAGACGTCGGCATCGATCGTGTTCTCGATCTCGATGCCCGCCACGTTCTGCTCGGCGCGGCAGCGGCGCACGATGACGTTCTTCGACTGGCCGACGTAGATGCCGGCGTCCGACGCGCCGAAGGACTGCGAGTCCTCGATCAGCACGTTCCTCGTCTTGACCGGGTAGATGCCGTAGGCGCCGTTGCTGGTCTTGGGGCCGTCGGTCCAGCGTATGCGCACCGCGCGGATGGTGATGTTCTCGCCGTCGTTGACCTTCAGCCCGTCGCCCTGGCTGTCCTCGATCGTCAGGCCCTCGATCGTGAAATCGCTCGCCTGGACCAGCAGGCCTTCAGGGCCGGCGACCTGGCCGCGGAAGGACAGGATGGTCTTGTCCAGGCCCGCGCCGCGCAGCGTGACCCCGCTGGCGCGCAAGGACAGCCCGCGGTCGAGGTGCCAGCTGCCGGCCGGGATCTCGACCACCGTGCCGGGCTTGGCGTCGAGCAGCTGCTCCTGCAGCTTCTTCTGGAAGGCCGTGTCGACGGCCAGGTCGCCGGCGCGCTGGCCGCCATCCGGCGCAGTCCTGCTGCAGCCGACGAAGGCGAATGCCGCCAGGAAGGCGGCGGCCGCCGCGTGGCGACCGGCACGGGGAATGCGCATGGATTGACCTCGCTCAAGCACCCTTCTGCCGAAGAATGTAGCAAAGACTATCTTTAGCGAGCTTGCGGGGTTTCCCCCGGTGACGCGGCCGCCGGTTGCGTCACCCCCGGGCATGCGGCCGTCAGAACGGCGACTGGGCCTGCGCGCAGCGGACCTGGGTGACCTCGCGCCGGCCGCCGTCGACCCGCACGGCGGTCAGCTCGCCGCCCCAGACGCAGCCGGTGTCCAGCGCCAGCAGGTCGGGCCGGTTGATCAGGCCCAGCGTCGACCAATGGCCGAAGGCGATCGGCTGGCCGGCACTGGCACGGTTCGGGTGCTCGAACCAGGGCTTGAAGCCGGGCGGGGCGGTATCGGCCGAATCCTTGCTCTCGAATTCGAGCGTGCCGTCGGCGCTGCAGAAGCGGATGCGCGTCAGCACGTTGATGATGAAGCGCAGCCGCTCGACGCCGCTGTGCGCCTCGTCCCAGCGGCGTGGCTCGTTGCCGTACATCTGCGGCAGGAAGTCGCGCAGGCCGGGGCCGCGCAGCATGGCCTCGACCTCGGCGGCCAGCGCCAGCGTGCGTGCGGTGTCCCACTGCGGCACCACGCCGGCGTGCACCAGCAGCCAGCCCTCGGCCTGCGCCGCCATGCGGCCCTGGCGCAGCCAATCCAGCCAGGCGTCGCGTCGCGGGTCGTCGAGGATGTGGGTCAGCGTGTCGCGCTTGTGCGGCGGGCGCACACCCGCCGCCACGGCCAGCAGGTGCAGGTCGTGGTTGCCCAGCAGGTAGCCGGCACTGCTGCCGAAACCCTCTAGCCGGTGCAGCACCTGCAGCGAGCCGGGGCCGCGGTTGACCAGGTCGCCCAGCACGTGCAGCTTGTCGCGCGAGGGCGAGAAGCCGATTTCGGCCAGCAGGCGTTCGAAGGCGTCGCAGCAGCCTTGCAGGTCGCCGATGAGGTAGTGCATCGCACGATTCTGCTACGCTCACGCCCCATTTCTGCCTCCCCGCGCGGCGCGAACATTGCTTCGCCCGCACCACATGGACGTCGCGCTCTTAGTCTTCCTGATCCTTCTCAACGGCCTGTTCGCCATGTCCGAGATGGCCTTGTCGGCCAGCCGCAAGGCGCGCCTGCAGGTGATGCTGGAGGCCGGCGAAGGCGGCGCCCAGGCGGCGATCGATCTGCACGACAACCCGACGAAGTTCCTCTCGACGGTGCAGATCGGCATCACCTCGATCAGCATCCTGAACGGCATCGTCGGCGACGCGGCGTTCTCCGGCCCGCTGTCGGCTTGGCTGATCGAGATGCTGCCGCTGTCGCAGCGCGCCGCGGACGTGTCCGCCACCGCGCTGGTCGTGCTGATCATCACCGTGCTGTCGATCATCTTCGGCGAGCTGGTGCCCAAGCGTCTGGGCCAGATGTACCCCGAGACGGTCGCGCGGCTGGTGGCGCCGCCGATGGAGTGGCTGTCCGCTGCAACGCGGCCGCTGGTGGCCGTGCTCGCCTTCTGCACCGAGGGCATCCTGCGCCTGATGGGGGTGCGGGGCGGCCCGGCGCGCAGCGTGACCGAGGAGGAGATCGCCGCCAGCCTCGAAGAGGGTCTGGACGCCGGCGTGATCGAGGCGCAGGAGCACCAGATGGTGCGCAACGTGTTCCGCCTCGACGACCGCCAGATCGGCTCGATGATGATCCCGCGCGCCGAGATCAAGTGGCTCGACGCCAATGCCACGCTCGAGGACGTGGTGCGTGTCATCGCCGACGAAGAGCACTCGCGCTACCCCGTCTGCCGCGACGGGCTCGACGACGTGATCGGCGTCGTCTCTGCGCACAGCCTGCTCAAGCCGCTGGCCGAAGGCCGGGGCACCTCGCTGGCCGACCATCTGCAGCCGCCGGTGTTCGTGCCCGAGACGCTGTCGGGCATGGAGCTGCTCGAGCACTTCCGCACCTCGGGCGCCGAGCTGGTCTTCGTGGTCGACGAATACGGTGCGGTGCAGGGCGTGATCACCGTGCGCGACGTGCTGGAGGCGATCACCGGCGAGTTCGGCACGCCTGCCGGCGACGATGCCTGGGCCGTGCAGCGCGCCGACGGCAGCTGGCTGGTCGACGGCCTGATCCCGGTGCCCGAGCTGAAGGACCGGCTGGAGCTCAAGGAACTGCCCGAGGAAGACCGCGGGCGCTACAACACCCTGGCAGGCATGATCATGCTGCTGCTGGGCCGGTTGCCGCACATCACCGATCAGGTGGAGTGGGAAGGCTGGCGTTTTGAGGTGGTGGACCTCGATGGAAAACGGGTCGACAAGGTGCTGGCCACCCGACGCCCCGAAGACTCTGGAGACTAGTGAAGTGATCAACCCCGAGCTGCACAAGAAGCCCGTCGCGCTGGACCGTGTGGCGCACCGCAACCTCAGGATCCGCCGCGAGCACAGCGCGCTGGACGCCACGTCCGGCCTGAACGCCTTCTTCGTCACCGCGGCCGAGTTCGTCGACGCGTGCAAGGAATACCCCATCCTGTTCCTGCGCGCCGGCAAGGACGAACAGGGCCGCGAGCTGTGCGCCCCGGTCACCGTGTTCGGCATCCGCAAGGGCGAGAACCTGGTGTACCGCCACGGCCGCTGGAACGCGCGCTACGTGCCGGCGCTGCTGCGCGCCTACCCCTTCGCGATGGCGCCCACGCCCGACAAGCAGTACGTGGTCTGCTTCGACGAGACCTCGCCGGTGTTCTCCACCGAGGAGGGCGAGCGCCTGTTCAAGGACGACGGCGAGCCGACGCCCTACCTCGAGGATGTGCGCGCCTTCGTCGAGAAGATCGAGGTCGAGGTCGACCGCACCCGCAACGCTGGCCGCATGCTGATGGAGATGAAGCTGCTGCAGGACAAGCGCTTCGATGCCAAGCTGCCCGACGGCACCCCGGTGTCGATGGACGGCTTCATGGCCGTCGACGAGGAGCGCCTGAAGAACCTCACCGATGCCGAGATCATCGAGCTGCAGCGCACGGGCCTGCTGGCGCTGGTGCACTTCCACATGGCGTCGATGAGCAACATGAGCCAGTTGCTCGAGACCTACGCCGAGAAGCGCGCAGGCGAGACGGCCTGACCCCTGCCGCGCAGGCCCATGCTTGCGCGGCATAGCAGCTATCGTCCGGGCTTGCCGGAATCGGGTAGTTCCCCGCTTGGGCGGGTGGGTGCCGCGGCGTAAGCTGCGGCGCCAACGCCCCCGAGGACCGAGGAGATTCCCGATGAAGACGACGCCCCGTTCGTTCGCCAGGCTCGCTGCCCTGGCCGCCGCCGCGATGCTGGCATTGCCGGCCGGCGCCCAGGAAGTGACGCTGAAGTTCCACCACATCTGGAACCCGCAGGCCATGGCCTCGGTGAACCTGATCCAGCCGTGGTGCGACAAGATCGCGAAAGAGTCGGGCGGCAAGATGAAGTGCCAGATCCTGCCGGCGATGTCCGGCGGGGGCACGCCGCCGCAGCTGGTCGACCGGGTCAAGGACGGCGTCGACGACCTCGTCATCAGCTTGCCCGGCTACACGGCCGGTCGCTTCCCGGCGATGGAGGTCTTCGAGCTGCCCTTCATGTGCAACTCGGCCGAGGCCGGTGCCCGCGCCGCCTGGGATTACCTGCAGAAGTACGCGCTGAAGGAATTCCCCGGCACCAAGATCCTGGCGACCTGGGTCCATGACGAAGGCTACATCCACACCCGCGACAAGCAGGTGAAGACGATGGCCGACTTCAAGGGCCTGAAGATGCGCGCGCCCACGCGGCAGACCAACAAGCTGCTCGCCATCCTGGGCGCCTCGCCGGTGGGCATGCCGCTGCCGGCCATTCCCGATGCGGTGAGCAAGGGCACGATCGACGGCTTCCTGCTGCCCTGGGAGGTGATGCCTTCGCTGAAGCTGCAGGAGCTGGTCAAGTACGACAGCGAGACCGACCCGAGCCGCCCGGCGCTCTACAGCGCGGTGTTCATCTTCGCGATGAACCAGGCGAAGTACGACAGCCTGAGCCCGGAGCTGAAGAAGGTCATCGACGACAACAGCGGCGCGGCGTTCTCGCAGTCGATCGGCAAGATCTGGGACAACAGCCAGGCCGCGGGCCGCAAGGCTGCGCAGGAGCACGGCAACGTGCTCTACACGATCCCGGCCGCCGAGCTGGACAACTGGGTCAAGGCCGCGGCGCCGCTGTACACCGGCTGGGTGGCCGACATCGAAGGCAAGGGCATGCCGGCCAAGCAGATGCTGCAGGACGCCAAGGACCTGCTGGCCAAGTACAAGACGGTCAAGTGAAGTCGCCGTTGGGCCGCGCACTGCGGCAGTCGTCGCTGCTGTTCGCGGTGCTCGGCGGCGGCGTCGCCTGCATCGTCGCCGGCATGACGGTCACCTCGATCGTGATGCGCGCGCTGCTGTCGCGGCCGATCGGCGGTGACGTCGAACTCACGCAGTTCGGCATCGCGCTGACGATCTCGCTGTGCCTGCCCTGGGCCCAGCTGCACGGCGCGAACATCATCGTCGACTTCTTCACCCAGGCCCTGCCCGAGCGGGCCACGCGCCGGCTCGATGCGGTCGGCGCGCTGCTGCTGGCCGCGATGTGCGCCCTGCTGTCGTGGCGCACTTCGGTCGGGGCGATCGCCGTGCGCGAGGCGGGCGAGACCACGATGATCCTGGACCTGCCGATGTGGTGGGCTTATGCCTCGCTCGCACCGGGGCTGGCGCTGACGGCGCTGATCGCGCTGGTGCAGGCCGCGCGCTGCCTGCGCGGCGGCGACCTGATCGAGAACTAGAACGCCAGATCGCGAGGGGTGATGGATCCGCTGATGATCGGCCTGCTGATGTTCGCAGGCATGCTGGGCTTGATGGCGCTGCGGGTGCCGATCGCCGCCGCGATGTTCATCCCCGGCGCGCTGGGCTACTGGGCGATGACCAACGACCAGGCGCTGCTGAACCAGTTGAAGGGCAGCGCCGTCGCGCGGCTGACGGTGTACGACCTGTCGGTGATCCCGCTGTTCCTGCTGATGGGGCAGTTTGCGACGCAGGGCGGCCTGTCGCGCTCGCTGTTCCAGGCCGCGGCGGCTTTCGTCGGCCACATCCGTGGCGGCCTGGCGATGGCGGCGGTGCTGAGCGCTGCGGCCTTCGGCGCGGTCTGCGGCTCGTCGGTGGCGACCTCGGCCACGATCACCCAGGTGGCCTACCCCGAGATGAAGGCCCACGGCTACAGCGGCCGGCTGGCCACGGCCACGCTGGCCTCGAGCGGCACGCTGGGCATCCTGATCCCGCCGTCGGTGCCGCTGGTCGTCTACGCGATCCTGACCGAACAGAACATCGCCAAGCTCTTCGCCGCGGCGATGGTGCCGGGCATCCTGGCGATGCTCGGTTACCTGCTGGTCATCGCACTCGTCTGCCGCTGGCAGCCGAGCCAGGCCACGCCGAGCGAGCCGATGCCCTGGAGCCGGCGCTGGCGCGCGCTGGCCGGGATCTGGCCGATCGTCACGATCTTCCTCGTCGTGTTCGGCGGCATCTACGGCGGCCTGTTCTCGCCCACCGAGGGGGCCGCGGTGGGCGCGGTGGGCACCTTCCTGGCTGCCGTGGCGCGGCGCGAGCTCGACCGCGCCGGCATCGTGCGCAGCTTCGTCGGCACCGCCGAGACCTCGGCGATGGTCTTCATGATCTTCCTCGGCGCCGACATGATGAACGCCTCGCTGGCGCTGACGCAGATGCCGCGGCTGCTGGCCGACTGGGTGGCGCACCTGCACGTGGCGCCGCTGGCGATCGTCGGCGCGGTGATGGTGTTCTACGTCGTGCTCGGCTGCGTGATGGACGAGCTGTCGATGATGCTGCTGACGATTCCCGTGCTCTTCCCCGCGATCATGGGGCTGGATCTGTGGGGCCTGAATCCCGAGATGAAGGCGATCTGGTTCGGCATCCTGGTGCTGATGACCGTCGGCATCGGCATGACGGCGCCGCCCGTCGGCCTGAACGTCTACGTGGTCAACAGCGTCGCGAAGGACGTGCCGATGAGCGAGACCTACAAGGGCGTGTTCCCCTTCCTCGCGACCGACGTGCTGCGCACGCTGGCGATGCTGTTCTTCCCGGTGCTGTGCCTGGGGCTGGTGGAGCTCTTCTACTGACGGGGCCTCTGCGCCCCGCGCCACTCGAAATTCAGGCGCGAGGCCACGGTCTCGAAGCCGCAGCGATGCATGTTGGCCAGCGACGGGTTCGGCTCGTCGCCGATCGGCTCGCCGGTTTCGGTGACGGCCCAACGGCAGCCGGCCGCCGCGGCATCGGCAATGCGATGCGCCATCAGCGCCTGCTGGCCGCCTTGCCGGCGATGTGAGGGCAACACGGCACCCATCCCCAGCCACCCGGTGTCGCCTTGCACGAACAGGCATGCGCCGCCCACGACGGTGTCGCTGGCGCGGGCGGCGTAGAGCGTCCAGCCGGCCCGCGCGGCGAGCGCGGCGAGCCAGTCGGCCATGAAAGAAGGCATCTCGAAAGCGGTCCTCACCGCCTCGGCAATGGCCCGGGCTTCGCCAGCTCGCGCAGGCCCGATCTGCAGAGCGGTCGGGGGCGGATCCGGCGCGGGCGAGACGGCGCGCATCACCTTGGCCCACCTGCGCCGCGCCGGCGGCACGAATCCCCAGGCCACCAGCCGCTCGCCGAAGCCGGCGGGCGACGCGGCCGGGTTCCAGTGCAGCCACCACGGCGCGCTGCCGGCCGCGCGGTAGCGCTCGATCCAGTGATCGACGGCGGCCTGGTCGGCCGGCGCCCGCCAACCCAGGCCCATCACGCGGTTGAACATCGCCGACGGGATGGCCGGGGCGAACAGCGCGGTCGCACCGGCATGCTGCTCGACGCGCAGGTCGAGCCGGGCGGCGAGCGCCGGTGGCGCGGCGGCGTACAGGTCGGCGAAGGCGGCGGCCTCGATCTCGTCGGCGCGCCGGGCAGCGTCGGGCGGCAGCATCGCGTGCATGTTGCGCTGCCGTCAGGCAGGGTTCGCGGCCACGTCGCGGCTGCCGCGGCTCGCGGGGCCGTACAGGCGGGCGTTGGCGTCGCGGCCGACCAGCATCGGCGTGATGCGAGCCGTGGGCTCGCCTTCGAAGCCGACCTGGCCGTGGAACTCGCGCGGGTTGCGCCAGGTGCCCATCAGCATGTCCCAGGGCGGGAAGTCGGAGTAGTTGTAGGCGTGGAAGCCGCGCCGGTGGTGCACGCCATGCGCCTCGGGCCGCTGGATGAACCAGCCCAGCCAGGTCGGCGTGCGGATGTTGAAGTGTTGGAACAGGCCGTAGAAAGCCGTCAGCGCGCCGAGGATGGCCGCGGCGAGCGGATCGAGGCCGAGGATGAAGACCACGACGAGCTGGAACAGCGCGACGTTGAACACCACCTCCTGCGGCGTGAAGACCACGGCGCCGGCCACGTCCAGCCGCTGCGGCGCGTGGTGCAGCTGGTGCACCCAGCGCCACAGGAGGTCGACGTGGTGATACAGGCGGTGCAGCAAGGCGGTGGCGAGCGTGAACGCCGGCAGCCCGAGCAGCACGCCGCCGACGACGCCGAGCCGGCGGCCGTCGACCAGGTGGTGCTCGGTCAGCCCGGGCGGCAGCAGGCTGGGCAGCACCGCATTCAGGCCCATCAGCATCACGAAGAAGGCGAAGGACTTCGTGCGCCACCAGCGGATCACCGGCCAGGGCCGGGCGGGGGCGATGGCCTCCCAGGCCAGCATGGCCAACCACATCATCGGGATCATCAAGCCGATCAGGTCTTCGGTCGACATGGCCGTCTCCTGCGAAGGTGAGGGTATGCGTCGGTCGCGTGGCCGGGATCCGGCCTTACACCGTAAGGTCAATCTAGCGATTTCACTTTACGCTGTAAAGTAGGGGCATGTCCCGAGTCGCCAGACCCGCCGCCCCGCGCACCGCGCTGAGCCCCGAGCGCATCGCCGAGGCGGCGCTGCAGCTGATCGACGACGAGGGGCTGGACGGCTTCTCGATGCGCAGCCTCGGCGCCCGCCTGGGGGTCGAGGCGATGGCGATCTACCACCACTATCCGTCCAAGGGTCACGTGCTGGACGCGGTGATGGACCATTTGCTGGCCGACTGGCGCTGGCCGCCGTCCGGCAGCGCGACGGCGCTGGAAAGGCTGCGCCGTGCGATGCACGGCTACCGCGGCATCGCGTTGGCCCACCCGCATGCGTTCCCGCTGCTGGTGGGGCGCCGATTCAACAGCCCGGGTGTCTTCGCCGTGTACGAGCGGCTGCTGCAGCTGTTCGCCGAGCTGGGGCTGGATGCGGCGGCCACGGCGCGCTGGTTCCGCACACTGGGCTACTTCGTCAGCGGCGCCGGCATGGCCGACATCGCCAGCCGCGAGATCGAGCCCGACGCGACCAGCCTGCGACTGCAGCATGCGCCGCAGTCGGTGACGCTGCCGCACGTGGCCGCCGTCGCGCCGCACCTGCGGGTGGATCAGCTCGACGCCGTGTTCGACTTCGGGCTGGAGACGCTGCTGTCGGCCCTCGAGCGCCAGGCTCGACCGCCGCGCTCGGCCCGGCCGCGGGTCGGACGCTAGAATCGCGCGCTCTTCGTCATTGGGGAGTAGCCACGCCGCACAGCTCCGCGCGGCGGCTGTTGTCAACACACTTGGCGCCACGCGCGCCATGGCAGCAGCAGCCTCGGCGCGACACGCCCGTGTCGCCCAGGCCCGGCCAGACCTTTGACCATGCACCTTCGCGCGGGCCGGGAGGGTGTTTTGGTCATCGGCTCGTGCCGGCCCCTGGACTCCCCTGTCATGGAAGCATTTCTCGTCTCCACCGGTATCGTCGCCCTGGGCGAAATGGGCGACAAGACCCAGCTGCTCGCGCTGCTGCTGGCCGCGCACTTCAAGCGGCCCTGGCCCATCATGGCCGGCATCCTCGTCGCCACCCTGGCCAACCACGCCGCGGCCGGCTGGCTGGGCGCCGGCATTGCCGCCTGGCTCGGCCCCCAGTGGCTGCGCTGGGTGATCGGCGGCTCGTTCATCGCGATGGCGGGGTGGATGCTGATCCCCGACGAGGCTGACGAGGCGCCGGGCGGCACCGGCCGTTTTGGCGTCTTCGGCACGACCGTGATCGCGTTCTTCCTGGCCGAGATGGGCGACAAGACGCAGATCGCCACCGTCGCGCTGGCCGCGCGCTACGAAGCGCTGGCGGCCGTGGTCGCCGGCACGACGCTGGGCATGATGATCGCCAACGTGCCGGCCGTGCTGCTGGGTGACAAGGTCGCCAAGAAGGTGCCGATGCGCCTGGTGCACGGCATTGCCGCGCTGATCTTCGCGGTGCTGGGCGTGCTGACGCTGGTCGCCTGAGCAGCCCGGTGCCGATTCGGGTTAGCCCCGACCGGCGAAACGTAGGTGCCGCAGCGGCAACAACGACAATCGTCGGGTGTTCATCGACCGATCGGTCGATGAATGGCCGAACGCTCCATTTGCGGGAGAGATCCATGTCCGAACCCCTCGTCCTGGTGGCCGATGCCGGCCCCGTGCGCACGCTGACGCTGAACCGCCCGGCCGCGCTGAACAGCTTCACCGGCGCGTTGCACGCCGAATTGCGCGCGGCGCTCGACGACGCGGCGGCCACCGCCTCGGTGCGCGCGCTCATCCTCACCGGTGCCGGCCGCGGCTTCTGTGCCGGGCAGGATCTGAACGACCCCGGCATGGCGGCGGGCGCCGACGGCAAGGTCGACATCGGCGCGGTCATCGAGGCCAACTACAAGCCGCTGGCGCTGAAAGTGCGCGCGATGCCGGTGCCGGTGATCGCCGCGGTCAACGGTGTGGCCGCCGGCGCCGGCGCCAACCTCGCGCTGGGCTGCGACATCGTCATCGCTGCGCGTTCGGCGAGCTTCATCCAGGCCTTCTCGAAGATCGGCCTGGTGCCCGATTGCGGTGGCACCTGGCTGCTGCCGCGCCTGCTCGGCCGCGCGCGCGCGCTGGGCCTGGCGCTGACGGGCGACAAGCTGCCGGCCGACGAGGCGTGGCGCATGGGGCTGATCTGGCAGTGCGTCGAGGATTCGGCGCTGGCCGACGCAAGCATGGCGCTCGCGCAGCGCCTGGCCGCGATGCCGGTCAAGGCGCTGGCGGCAACGCGCCAGGCCTTCGACGCCGCCGCCCTGATGGGCATGGACGATGCACTGGCGCTCGAGGCGCGCGTGCAGCGCGAGCTCGGCCACCAGACCGACTTTGCCGAGGGCGTGGCGGCCTTCCAGCAAAAGCGTGCACCGCAGTTCAAGGACCGCTGAATGACCCGCCCCGCGATCGACCCCCAGCGCGTGGCCGAGGCCGTGCGTGAAGCGATGTGGCGCGACGACCGTGCTTCCAAGGCCCTGGGCATGCAGGTGCTCGCCATCGGGCCCGGCACCGCGACACTGACGATGACGGTGCGCGACGACATGCTCAACGGCCACGACATCTGCCACGGCGGCCTTGTCACGACGCTGGCCGACTCGACCTTCGCCTTCGCCTGCAACGCCTACAACGAGGTCACCGTGGCCTCGGGCTTCGACGTCAACCTCGTCGCTGCGGCCAAGCTGGGCGACGTGCTGACGGCCACCGCGAGCGAGGTCAACAAGGCTGGCCGCACGGGTGTCTACGACATCGACGTGCGCAACCAGCGCGGCGAGCGTGTCGCGGCGTTCCGCGGCCGCTCGTACACGATGAAGGGCCGCCACGTGGTCGACCCTTCATCCATCGCATGAGCAAGAAGCCCGTTGCCCTTCTGCTCGCCGCGGCGCTGGCGGTCGGCGCGGCCAGCGCCGCCGACGAGCCGCTGACCGCGCTGCCCTACACGCCGGGGCTGGACCTGCAGGCGATGGACACCCGCGCCGCACCCTGCGAAGACTTCTACCAGTACGCCTGCGGCGGCTGGATCGAGCGCAACCCGATCCCGCCCGACCAGGCGCGATGGGATGTCTACGCCAAGCTGGCCGACGAGAACAAGCGCTTCCTCTGGGGCATTCTCGATACCCTGGCTATCCAGCGCGAAGGACGCTCGCCACCGCAGCAGCAGATCGGCGATCTGTTCGCGTCGTGCATGGACGAGTCGGGTGTCGACGCCAAGGGCATGCAGCCGCTCGCGCCCTGGCTTCGCCGCATCGACGAGTTGCAGGGCGTGAAGGAGCTGCCCGCGCTGCTGGCCGCGCTGCACCTGGCCACCGGTGACGAGGGGCTGCTGTTCGGCTTCGGCCAGAACCAGGATTTCGGCAATTCGAGCCGCGTCATCGCCTTCGTCATGGCCGGCGGCCTGTCGCTGCCGGACCGAGACCACTACGTGCAGACGAGCGCCAAGATGCGCCAGCTGCGGGCCGGTTACACGGCCCACGTCGCGCGCATGTTCGAGTTGCTCGGCCACCCGGCCGAGGCGGCACGGCGCGAGGCCGCGGCGGTGCTGCGCATCGAGACCGAGCTGGCCCGGCCGGCGCTGACGCGCGTGCAGCAGCGTGACCCGAAGCGCCTCTATAACAAGGTCGATGCGCGCGGCCTGCAGCGCCTGGCGCCGCGCTTCGACTGGGCGGCCTACCTGCAGGCGCTGGGCGTGCCGGCGCTGCGCGAGTTCAACATCACCGAGCCGGCTTTCGTGCGCGCGCTCGACCGCGTGCTGCGCCGGCATTCGCTCGCCGACCTGAAGACTTATCTGCGCTGGCACGCGGCGCATGCGCTCGCGCCCCAACTGGCGGCGCCGTTCTTCCAGGAGGACTTCGCCTTCTTCGGCAAGGCGCTGCGCGGCATTCCCGAGCCGAGCCCGCGCTGGCGCCGCTGCGTGACGCTGGTCGATCACCAGCTTGGCGAGGCCCTGGGCCAGGAGTTCGTGCGGCGTGCCTTCGGCCCCGAGCAGAAGCGCCAGACCGAGCACGTGACCGCGCAGGTCGAGGCCGCCATGGCCGCCGAGATCAACGCGCTGGACTGGATGAGCCCGGCGACGAAGACGAAGGCGCTCGAGAAGCTCGCCGCGGTCGTCAACAAGGTCGGCTACCCCGAGCGCTGGCGCGACTACGGCCCGGTGCGCATCGTGCGCGACGACCTGGTCGGCAACGTGGTCCGCGCGACCGAGTTCGAGCAGCGCCGTCAGCTCGCCAAGATCGGCCAGCCGGTGGATCGCGGCGAGTGGAGCATGACGCCGCCCACCGTCAACGCTTACTACAACGCACAGACCAACGACATCAACTTCCCCGCCGGCATCCTGCAGCCGCCGCTGTTCGACCCGAAGATGGACGACGCGCCGAACTACGGCAACACCGGCGCGACCATCGGCCACGAGCTGACCCATGGCTTCGACGACGAGGGCCGCCAGTTCGACGCCGAGGGCAACCTGAAGAACTGGTGGACGCTGCGCGACGAGAAGGCCTTCAACCGGCGCGCGCAGTGTCTGGTCGACCAGTACGGGAAGTACACGGTGGTCGACGACATCCGGATCAACAGCCGGCTGACGCTCGGTGAAGACCTGGCCGACCTGGGCGGCCTGGTGCTGGCCCTGATCGCCTGGAAGACCGAGGTCGCCGCCAAGGGCCTGCCCCCGGATCGCGACGGCCTGACGCCGATCCAGCGCTTCTTCGTCGGTGCCGCGCAATGGGCCTGCGAGAGCGTGCGACCCGAGGAGCTGCGCATCAACGCGCTGACCGACCCGCACTCGCCGGGCAAGTACCGCGTCAATGGCCTGGTGGCCAACTTTCCCGAATTCGCCCAGGCCTTCGCCTGCAAGCCGGGCCAGCCGATGGCGCCGCTCAAGCGCTGCAAGGTCTGGTGAAGCGCGCTCGCTCTTTCGGCCCGTGACCTCGCACTCGTGACCTTCGTCCGGTTACATCCTGGTACATCGCTTGCATTCGGGTAAATCGCGATGCCCGGCGGCGCTGCGCCGGGCGATACCCCTGCCCGGGCGCGGCAGCCTCCACGAGGGGCCGCCGCGGGTTGGCCGAACGCGAAGGAGCGAGAAGAATGACGAGTGCAAGCCGTTGCCGCAGCGTCGCACCATGGCGCCGCCTGGCTGAGGGGGCGGCCCGGGCCGCGGTGGCCGGGGCGCTGGCCCTGGGCAGTGCGGCCGAAGCCGGCCCGGCGCCGACCCTCGGCGCCATCGTGCCCCTGAGCTGGCCCAGCGCCACCGAGGGCGAAGAGATCGTCCAGGGCATGCAGCTGGCGATCAAGACCTGGCCCGGCCAGCCCGCACCGACGTTGATCGTCAAGGACAGCGCCTGCGACCCGCGCCGCGCCGATGACGCGGCGCGCGAGCTGGTGGCGGCCAAGGTCGACCTGGTGCTGGGCAGCTGGTGTGTCCTCGGCCAGGTGCCCAAGCTGGTGGCCGATGCCGGCCTGCCATTTGTCTCGGCCCATGCCGAGCGCCTGGCCAAGCCGCCCGAAGGGGTGCTGCAACTGGGCCGCATCGAGCTCTACGCCGCCGAGCGCATCGCCGCCGCGCTGCGCGGGGAGACGGGCCTGCGGATCTCGGCCCGCACCTCCTGCTGGATGGACTTCGAGCCGGTGCTGCGCGACACCTACGACGCCGTGCTGTGCCCCGTTCTCGGCTACGACAAGGCGCGCTGGGAGCAGGCGCAGGCCACCTACACGGCGGCCTATCGCAAGCCCTTCACCCACTCGGTGGCACGCGGTTATGCGGCGATGGAGGCGGCGCTGGCGCAGCTGCGGCGCGTGCGCAACGGGCAACGCAACAGCACCGAGCCCATCGTCACCGTGCTGGGCCGCGTGCCCGCCGCCGATACGCCGGCGCCGCCCGATGCGATGCAGCTCGTGCTGTCGCCTCGCCTGCCCAAGCTCTCGCCGCGCGAACAGGCGGTGGTCAACCAGCTGCTGCAGACCAAGGGCTGCTGCGCGCCGGACGGCACCTGCGCAAAGCCCGGGCCCTGGGCCGACCAGCCGTTCGTGGTGCGGGGCCACGCGCCAACCTGCCCGGCGCTGTCGTCCGGCGTGCGGCGCTGAGAGCCTCAAGCGCGCCGATGGGAGATCGCTTCAGCGCGGTGGCACCGGGTCGCCGTAAAGAATGCCCCGCCCGTGCGTGCCGACATAGACGCGCCCGAAGGTCTTGGGGTCGCCCGCGACCTGCAGTACCAGTCCCCACTGGTGGCCGTCGTCGTTGATGCGGACCCAGCTGGCCGCGCTGTCGGTAGAGCGGTGGATGCCGGGCTGGCCGTTTACCGTGCCGGCGATGTAAAGCGTCGGGTAGCCCCCGTCGTGCTGGGCGCGGCCGAACCCGAAGGCCAGCAGTCGCTCGACGCTTGGCATGCGCTGCAGGCGGCGGCCTGCCGGGCCGCGGTACAGGCCGTCATGGGCGGCCAGCCACAGGTCGCCCTCGGCGCCCGGCGTGGCGTACAAGCGGTCCTGGCCGCCACGGTCGTCGCCCCGGTCGGTGGCGTTGTGGGCACCGGTCTGGCGGCGCACGGGCCCGGCGCCCGGCAGGACGAGTTCACTGGCCTGGAAGCCCACCGCGCCGTCGGTGCTCTCGAAAAAGCGCCCGCCCGACAAATCGATGGCGTAGAAGCGCCGCGGGTTGACCCGATCGGCCACCACGCGCACATCCTGCGCCAGGCCGCGGCAGGCCTGCCAGGAGGCGCCCTGGTCGCGCGTCACGTACGGGGGCTGGCCCTGCGGGGTCCACACCCACGTGGCGCCATCGGCCGACACCGCCACGTGCCCGGCAGCGGCCCCCGCCACCGGCACGCTCGCCGGCTGCCGCCAGGTGCTGCCTCCGTCCAGTGAGAAGCCCAGGCCGGTGCCTTCGCGCGGCTTGCCCACGCGCACGATGATCTCCGGCCTCAGCTCGGCGCCGGTCACGTCGTGCGTGTTGCCGAAGAACGGCGGCTTGGGGTTGCCGGCGGGGGGGGCAACATCGAGATCGTGGTGGACGAAGCCGGAGTAGTCGCCGATGGCGCTGACCAGCGGCACGCCGCGCGTCGGGCTGTGCAGCGCCAACGCCACGGTCTCTTCGATGCCCGTGCCCAGCAGCGTCCAGTGGGTGGGCCGGCCGGCGTCGGCGTTCGACAGGTCGTGCGTCTCCCAGCCGCCGTAGCCGGTCGTGAACATCGCATGGTCGGGGTCGGCCGGGTCGATCTCGATGTCGAACAGCCAGTGCAGGCCGGTGTCGCGCACGTAGGGAGCCCGGCGATGGTCGAACACCGCGCCGGCGCTGAACACCGGGCGCCAGCTCGCGCCGCCGTCGGTGCTTCGAAACAGCTCCTCGCCACCCGGCCGGCCGAAGCTGCTGGCGATGATCCGGCGCGGGTCGCGTGCATCCACCGCCACCGCGGCATAGCCGAAGCGTCGCGTGGCGGTGGGCGGCTCGGGGGTGATCTCGCGCCAGGCGCCGTTGCGCGTGTCGTGCCGCCAGACGGTGCCGCCAGTCGTCTTCGACGGCCCGGGGTCGCTGCCGTAGCTGACGTAGAGCACGCCGTCGGCCGCCAGCACGCCGTGGTTGGGGCGGTACGCGGTCGGCTGCCCCGGCGGCGCGCGCCAGGTGCGGCCGCCGTCGTCGCTGCGGTAAAGGCCGGGCTGGCCCTGCACCGACACGCCGGCATAGACCGTGCGGCTGGGCTGCCCGGCCGTGCCGCTGGCCGGATCGAACAGCACGAACACGATGCCGTCGCGCCCGTCGCCGCTCCAGCCGCCCGGCCCGGCGGCCGCGGGGCCACCCGAGCGGGCCACGGCGGGAAAGCTGGCGACGCGAGAGAAACTGGCCCCGCGATCCCGGCTGACCCAGAGGCCATCGTTGCGCGTGCCCAGGAACAGGATGCGGCCGTCGTTCGGGTCGACGCCCAAGCGCTCGCCATTGCCGCGGCCGTTCTCGTTGCCGCCCAGCTTGAACGGCAACGCGGTGCGCTCGAAGCTGCGCCCGCCGTCGGACGAACGCAGCAGCGCGCCGTCGGGCACGCCAGCCGCGGTGTAGGTGCCGGCAGCGATGTAGACCCGCTCGGGGTCCGACGGGTCGAGCGCGAGGCTCTCCACCCCCATCAGGTTCACATCGTCGTGCGACACCCAGTCGAGCAGCGGCTGCCAGGTGCCACTGGCCGTATCGCGCCGGTAGGCCCCGCCCATGTCGGTGCGGGCATACGCCACCCCGGCTTTCGAGGGATGAAGGATGAAGCCGGAGATGAAGCCGCCACCGACGATCTGCACGTTCTTCCAGGCATAGGGCGGCGAGGCCTGCGCACCGAACGCCGGGGGCGTTCCCAGGGTGGTGGCGAGCAGCGCGCTGCCTAGGACCGGTGCGACGACGATCCTGGAAAGCATGGATCTCATGGGGGACCTGGGGTTGTCCGAAACGTCAATGAAGGTCAATCTGCAGCCGTGCGGTCTCGAGGCCCGCGCCGCTGGCCGTCACCACGGCCCGGCCGGTGGCGCCGGTGGACTGCACGATGAGTTGCGCGCGGCCGTTGAAGACGCGGCGCTGCCAGGGGCCGGCCGGGGTCGTCACGCGCAACTGGGCCCAGCGGGCGCCTGCCTGCGCGGCGTCCACCAGCGGCTGCAGGCCGCTGGCCGGGGCCTTCAGGTGCCAGAGCAACTCGTTCTCGTCCTTCAGGCGCGCGGGGTCGATCTCCACCAGCACCCGGCCGTCACCGGTGGGCCGCGTGGCGACGGCGGCGCCGTTCAGGTAGAGCTGCTGGCCCGGCACGATCTCGGCCACGAACAGCTCCATGCGCTCGCCCGCCGCCATGGCCGGCCGCGGGAAGCGCATGCGCAGCGCGTGGTAGGGCGCGGGTGCCGGGCGCTTGTCTTCGGGCAGCCACTGGAACGGGTCGCGCCAGGCCTTGGCGTCGGCGGCGCGGGCGGCGTCGGCCAGCGCTTCCGGCCGGGCCTCGTCGCGGATGGCCCAGTCCCGCAGGGGCGCGAAGCGGTATCGATCGGCGGGCTTGTCGGCTTCGTGCGAGCCGGGGTCGCCGTTGCCCATGCCCAGCAGGCGCAGCGGGCCCGTGGCGTCGAAGCGCAGCTCGTTGTCGGCCAGCGGCACGATGCGGCCCTGTGCGTCACGCACGGTGAGCTCCAGCACGGCCACATCACGCCCGTCGGCGCGCAGCGTCGTGCGGTCGGTGGTCATCGACACGGTGTGCGCCGGGCCGGTGGTGGCCACGGTCTGGCTGGCGACCAGGCGGCCGCCATTGAAGCCGCGCGCGGTCAGCTCGCCGGGGGCATAGGGCACGCTCCATTGCAGGTGGCCGTAGCGGGCCAGCGGTTGGCGGCCCAGCGAGCGGCCGTCCTGCAGCAGCTCGATCTCCTCGGTGTTGCCGTACACCCGCACGTCGATCGGCTGCCCCTCCTTGCCGGGCCAGTTCCAGTGCGGCAGCAGGTGCACCACCGGCGCCTTCGTCCAGGCGGCCTTCAGGTACCAGCCGCTGTCCTTGAAGGCGCCGGTGGTGTCGAGCATGCCGAACTGCGACGAAATCGCCGGCCAGCCGTAGGGGGTGGTCTCGCCGCGGTAGTCGAAGCCGGTCCAGACGAACATGCCGGCGATGTAGGGGCGCTCGGCGTTGAAGCGCCAGGCCTGCTCGATCGACGCCGTGCTGGCGCCGCCCGAGGGCTTGTCGTAGGCCGCCACGTGCACGCGCGCCGGGTCGTCGGCGTAGATGCCGCGCGTGGCGAAGGTCAGGCCTTCTTCGGTGACGACCACCGGCCGCTCGGGAAAGCGCTTGTGCATGGCGTCGATGTCGTGCTGGGCCTTGTAGTTGAAGCCCAGGATCTCGGAACCCACGGCGGTGCCTTCGGGGCCACCGGAGCTGGACGCGGCCAGCGTCAGGCCGCGCGTCGCGTCCATGCGCTTGACGATGGCCTGCATCTCGCGCGCGAGCCGGGTGCCGATCTCGGTGTTCTCGATCGCCCACTCCTCGTTGCCCACCGACCAGAGGATCACCGAGGGGTGGTTGCGGTCGCGGCGGACCAGGCGCTCGAGCTCGTGGCGGATCTCCGGCGCCGTGCCCATCACGCGGTGCTCGTCGATGACCAGCAGCCCCAAGCGGTCGCAGGCGTCCAGCAGCTCGGGCGTGGCCGGGTGGTGGGCCGAGCGGATGGCGTTGACGCCCATCTCCTTCAGGCGGCGAAGGCGCCAGTCGTGCAGGGCGTCGGGCAGTGCGATGCCGACGCCGGCATGGTCCTGGTGGTTGTCGGTGCCGTGCAGCTTGACCTGCTCGCCGTTGAGGAAGAAGCCCTGGTCGGCGTCGAAGCGGAGGGTGCGGATGCCGAACGGCGTCTCGTAGCGGTCGACGACCTGGCCGCCGCGGCGCACGCGCGTGACCAGGGTGTAGCGCTGCGGGGTCTGCAGCGACCACAGGCGCGGCGCGGGCACGTCGATCTGCACACGCGTGTCCTGCTTCGAGTCTGCGCCCACCGCCTGCGCCGGCAGGCGGCGCGTGGCGACCCGGCGGCCATCGGGATCGAGCACCTCGTGGTCGAGGGCGAAGCGCTCGCCTTGCGGGCCGTCGTTGACGACCGTGGCGTCGACCGTCAGCGTCGCGCGCTGGTCTTTCACCTCGGCGCGCACGAAGGTGCCCCAGTGGCCGACGTGCAGCGGCCCGGTCTTGCTCAGCCACACGTGGCGGTAGATGCCGGCGCCTTCGTACCACCAGCCTTCGGTGCCGGTGGCGTCCACGCGCACCGCCACCACGTTGCGGCCTCCGTAGTTCAGGTAGCTGCTGATGTCGTAGCGCACGCTGGCGTAGCCGCTGTGCTCGCGCCCGATGTAGTGGCCGTTGACCCACACCACGCTGTCGCGGAACACGCCGTCGAGCTCGATGGCGATTCGCCGGCCCTGGTCGGTCGCAGGGATGGCGAGCTCGCGCCGGTACCAGCCGACGCTGTTCTCGGGGAAGGGGCGGCCCAGCGCCTTGGAGCCGTGGTTGGTGTCGCCGCGCGAGTCGAAGGGCAGTTCCACCGCCCAGTCGTGCGGCAGGTCCAGCCGGCGCCACGCCCGGTCGTCGAAGTTCGGTTCGGCCGGGCCGTCGCCGTAGCCGGCCTTGGCGAAGAAGAAGGCCCGCAGGCCATGGCGGAAGTCCTTCTCGGCGTCCCACGCGTGCCCGTAGGCGAAGCGCCAGCCGTCGTCGATGAGCAGGCGTTCACGCGGCTCCGCCTCGGCGGCCAGCGCGATGGACGGTGCGATGGCGGCGACGCACAGCAGCGTGCGCAGGGACAGGCAGAGGGTTTGGAAGAGCATCCGCATGAAGAGTGTCATTTCGAAGGCGGGGTATGGATCCACTCGATGGCGTCCTCGGCACCGTGGTCGGTGACGACACGCAGGGTGTTGGCGCCCGGCTGCAGCACCACCCCGGGCCAGACGGCCACGTGGTCCTGCACGGCGCTCGCGGGCTGGGCCACGCCGTTGACGTACAGCGTGGCGGCCCGCCCGTTGGTGTAGACCTTCACGTCGACCGGCGACTGCGGGCGCGGCGTGAAGCGCCGGCTGGTGATGTAGGCCATGGGCCGGGCCGACCAGTTCGCCTGGTACCAGTGGTAGGCATCCTTGCGGGTCTGCCGGTCGTAGGTGACCAGGCCCTTGTCGTTGATGCCGGCGCGGTCGCCCTCGTCCCGGCCGGCCGAGGCGAGGTCGAAGCCCACCCACACGAAGCTGCCCCACAGCCACGGCCGCGCGCGGATCTGGCGCCAATAGGCTTCATGGAACAGCGCCTGGTAGTGCTCGGGGTGCCAGTGGCTCTTGGGCTCGGGGCGTTGCGGCGGATCCTGCTGGTGCATCACGCTGGCGCCGGCACCGTATTCGCTGATCGCCATGGGGCGCCGCGGTGTCTGCGCCCGCGCGGTGTCGGCCCAGGGGCCGAAGTCGGCGAACTCGCGGTCGTACCAGCCGAAGTAGCGATTGAAGCCCACGAGGTCGGTCTGCATCGCCATCGGGTGGTCGTCGGCGGCGCAGCAGTGCGCATAGCTGGTGGGGCGGCTCGGGTCCAGCTCGTGCGCGCGCCGGTGCAGCGCGGCCAGCAGCTCGACGATGGGCGCATCGGAGCGGTAGACCTCGTTGCCCAGGCCCCAGGTGATCACCGACGGGTGATTGAAGTTCTGCTTGATCAGCTCGCGCAGCTGCTGGTCGAGGTTGGCGCGAAAGGCCTCGGTCTCAGCCATCGCGGCGTTGAGCGGGATCTCGGTCCACAGCAGGTGGCCGAGGCGGTCGGCGTTGTCGTAGGCCCGCTGCGGGTGCTGGAAGTGCACCAGGCGCAGGCCGGTGACGCCAAGGTCCTGCAGGATGCGGAAGTCTTCGTCGATCTGCGCGTCGCTCACCGCCAACCCCTGGCCGGGCCGGGCGCTGTGGAAGAGGTTGACGCCGTGCAGCGCGTAGTGGCGGCCGTTGAGCATCAGCCCGCGCTGCGCGTCGATCTGCACGGTGCGCAGGCCCACCGGCACGGTGGTGCTGTCCAGCACCGTGCTGCCTTGCAGCAGCTCGGCCGCCAGTGAGTAGAGGTAGGGGTCGTGCACGCCCTGCCACAGGTGCGGTCGCGGCACGCCGAGCTTCTGTTCCACCGTGCGTGTGGCGCCGGCCGCGGCGCTCAGGGCTTGCTGCACGCGCCGCACCAGCCGGCCGCGGGCGTCGCGCAGGCTCAGGCGCAGCTGCAGCTTGGCGCTGTCGTCGCCGGCGTTGCGCACCCGCGCGTGTACCTTCAGCTGCGCGTGGCGCGCCGATACCTCTGTCGCGCTGACGTACACGCCGGGGCCGCCGTCATCGAGCAGGTCGATGTGCGTCGGCGCCACGCTGATCAGCTGCACGCCGCGGTGCAGGCCGCCGAAGACGGTGAAGTCGCCGCCCAGTGGCGCGACGTCCGGCTGGGGGCTGTTGTCCACGCGCACCGCCAGCAGGTTGCGCCCGGGCAGCAGCCAGGGGGTGATGTCGAGCCGGAAGGCCGCATAACCGCCTTCGTGGCGGCCGGCGAAGTGGCCGTTGACCCAGACCTCGGCCGTCAACGCCGCGCCGTCGAATTGCAGCAGGTGCCGGCGCGGCGTGGCCGGCGCCGGCAGCATCAGCTCGCGCCGATACCACGCGGGGCCGCGGTGGTAGGCGCCGCCGGCCTCGCCGTCACTGCCGTTCCAGGTGTGCGGCAGGGTCACCGTGCTCCACGCGGCGTCGTCGAAGTCGGCCTGGCTGGCCGCCGGCAGGTCTGCGCGGTGGAAGCGCCAGTGGTCGTTCAGGGCGAGCGTCTGGCGTGCGGCGTAGGCGCACAGGGCGCCGAGCAACAAGGCCAGCACGGCTGCGGCGCGCAGCAGGCGGGTCCAGGCAGGGTGGTCGACGGGCCGCGGAAGGGGTGACAGCATGAGGAGTCTCTCGCACGAGGCGGCCGGCCGAGACCGGCCGCTCGTGCCGGTTTACTTCGCCGCGTTGACGATGGTGCTGATCACGCCGGAATGCACCTGGGCGCCGGTGGACCGGTTGAACAGCCCCGAGCCGTGGTCGCCGGTGTAGCCCGCATCCCAGTAGACCGGCACCACGCCGCGCGAGAAGGCGGCCCGGGTGATGTACTGGTCCCAGTAGGTGCGGTACTTCTGCGCGCTGTCGACGTTGTTGCGCAGGGCGGCCGAGTACTCACCCATGATCACGCCCATGCCGAGGCCATCGATGAAGCGCGACTTCATCTTGTTCATCTGGGCGTCGACGTAGCTTTCGTTGGCCCAGGTCTCGGTGTTGGACGCACTGGTGGCGATGTTGCCCCATTGCCAGATCGTGTCGTTGTCGGTGTTCAGCGTGAAGTTGTACGGGTCGTAGTAATGCATCTCGACCATCAGCTTCTTGGTCGCCGAGTCACTGGGCACGGTGAAGAAGTTGTAGGTGTGGTCGACGTTGGTGTTGAAGCCCTGCACGACCAGGTGGCGCGAGGCGTTGTAGCCGCCGGTGGCGCGCACGGCATTCACGAAGGTCTGGTTGAAGCTGTTCTGGACGGTGCAGTACTCGACCGTGGGCGTGCCCCAGTCGTTTTCCATCATCACCTCGTTGGTGCCGGCGAACAGCAGGTAGTCGTCGTAGGTCTTGAAGTTGTTCGCGATCTGCGTCCAGAACTTGGTGATGCGCGCGTTGATCGTGGCCTGCTGCGCATAGGTGGGCTGGTTCATCCAGCCACCGTCCCAGTGGATGTTGATGATGGTGTACAGGCCTGCGCTGCGCGCGTAGTTCACGACATCGGTCACGCGGGCCATCCAGGTCGCGCTGATGTTGTCGTTCGCGTCGGCGTACTGCTTCCACGACACCGGGATGCGGATGCTCTTGAAGCCGGCGGCCTTGATGCCGTTCATGATGGCCTGGTTGGCCAGCGGGTTGCCCCAGTTCGTCTCGCCGCCGATGGATTCGAGCGTGTTGCCCAGGTTCCAGCCGGGCGACATGTTGGCCGACAGCTGCAGGCTGGTCAGGTTGCGCATGCCGGCGCGCGCGGTGGCGGCGGGGTTGGAGTTGTAGCTGCCGCTGCCAGTGGTGAACTTGACCCAGTACCAGTAGGGGGTGCCGGAGACCGCGCTGCTGTCGGTGTAGCTGCGTGCCGAGGCGCTCAGCACCGCGAGCCGGCCGCGGCCGTTCGCGTCGCTGTCGGTGTCACGGTAGACCTGCAGGCCGGTGACGGTGCCGCTGACCGTCCAGCTCAGCTGCACGTTGCTGGAAGTGCCGGTGGCCGTCAGGCAGACGGTGGCACCCCCACTGGTGGCGCAGCCCTGGGCATGCGCCAACGGCCCCGCGCACAGCGCGAGGATGAACAGGACCGCTGATATCAACGACTTCATGTCTGCCTTTCGGTTTTGAAGTGCTCGGCACGGTTGTCTCCTCCGGGCGCGAGCGGTTGGGGAAGTCAGCTCAGTTGCCAGTACAGGTGGTAGCGCTCGTGCGCGATGCGGTGAAAGGGGATGAGCTCGAGCTCGGCGGCCGGGGCCGTCGCTCGCAGCGTGAATGAAAGGCGTGGCCCGGCGTTGCGCTGCACGACGGCTTCCAGCGCGCGCGTGCCGACCGGTAGCGTGGGCAGGTCCATCGGCCGGTTGAGCACGTCGCCGTAGGTGCGCTCGTTGACGATCAGATCGGCACCGGGCGCCATGCCCTCGCTGCCCAGGCGGGCTGCCAGCACGACCGGGCCGAACATCAGCGCCGCGATGTCGGGCGCGTTCGGCAGCGGTTGCAGGTGCAGGTGCATCGGCAGCGCGATGCGGACGACGTCACCCGGCCGCCAGATCCGGTCGATGTCGATGTAGCGGCCGGGCTCCCGGCTGTGGGCGGCCACCCGGCCGTTGACCGTGACGGTGGCCTGGCGGCACCAGGCGGGGTGGCGGATGCGCATCGTCAGGCGCGTCGGCTCGGCGGCGTGCACGGTGAGGCGCGCCGCCTCGTCGTCGGGCCATCGCGTGTCGAGGCGGATGCGCAGGCGCTTGTCGCTCCAGTTCAGCTCGGAGGCAATGAACTGGTTGACGAACAGCGTGTCGCCTTCGTGGAAGTAGATCGAGTCGCCGTACTTGGCGTGGTTCTCCATGCCGGTGCCGGTGCAGCACCAGAACGAGTTCTCGGGTGTGCAGTACAGCTTGGGGTAGCCGGGGCGGGTGGCCTGGAAGTAGGTCATCATCCCGCTGGCCGGGTCCTGCGAGGCGAGGATGCCGTTGAGCAGCGCGCGCTCGTGGTAGTCGGCGTAGGCGGCGTTCGGCTCGTCCATGAAAAGCTCGCGCGTCAGGCGCAGCATGTTGTGCGTCGAGCAGGTCTCCATCGTCTTGGCCGAGAACAGGTGTTGCCGTGTCTCGCCAGGCGGGAAGAAGTGCTCGCCGTCACCGTTGCCGCCGGTGGCGAACGAGCGGTTCCCGACCACCGTGCCCCAGAAGTAGCTGGCCGCGCGGCGATAGCGCGGCTGGCCGGTCAGCTCGTGCAGCCGGGCGAAACCGATGACCTTGGGGATCTGGGTGTTGGAGTGCAGGCCATCGAGCGGGTCGCGGCCCTCGACGAGCGGGTCGAGCAGTGCACGGTGGTTGAAGCGCTCGGCCAGGGCGAGGTATCTCGCCTCGCCCGTCAGTGCATGCAGGTCGGCGAGCACCTCGTTCATGCCACCGTGCTCGACGCCCAGCATCTGCTGGAACCGGGCGTCGTCGCAGCCTTGCGCGGCCTCGTCGATCCAGTCGGCCAACCGGCGCAGCACGGCCAGTGCGGGCGCGCTGCCGGCATGCAGGTGGGCATCGCGCAGGCCGGCGAGAACCTTGTGCAGCGTGTACCACGGCACGCCGGCGACGGGCCGGCCGCGCAGGCCGTTCAGCAACTGGGCGTCGTCGTCGGGGAAGGCGCAGACCAGGCCACGCCGGCGCGCATCCTGGCAGGCCGCCAGCTCGGCGACGATGTAGTCGACGCGCTGCCGGTAGTCGGCCTCGCCCGTGGCGGCCCACATCAGCGCGCAGGCGCTGAGGTAGTGGCCCAGCGTGTGGCCATGGCAGCGGATGCCGACCCAGGGTTCCTGCGACTCCCAGCCGCCGTACACCGGCGCCTTGGGCGGCAGGCCGGCATTGAGGTGGAAGTTGTGCAGCAGGCGGTCGGGGTTCAGCGACAGCAGGTAGCGCCCGTCCAGCTCCTGGGCCGTCTTGAACTCGCCGGGCAGCAGGCGCACGTCGCGCAGGGCAAACGCTTGCAGGCGCGGGCGAGCCGGGTCGCCCGCCTCGGCGGACGCGGACGCGAGCGAACCAGCCAGCCAGGGTGCCAGCGCCAGGGCTTGCAGCAGGCTTCTGCGCGGACCCTGCGGCGTGCTCACGTCTCGATCCCCCGGTAGACGAAGTTGCGCACGCGCACCTCGCCCGGGCCGGCGCTGAACAGCGCCAGCCTGAGGCTGAGGAAGCCGCCGAACACGTTGTGGTGCAGGCCCGAGACCTCCATCTGCCACGGGTGCTGGACCCAGGTGCGCCCGTCGTCGTGCGAGTAGCGAAAGGTCACCACGTGCTCGCGGTTGGTCAGTTGCAGCCGGACCCGGCGCGTGGTGATGCCCTCGCGCATCCAGTCGTGCTCGGCGCCGTACCCGTAGGTGAGCATCTGCGTGCGGCTGAAGCCGATGCCGACGTGGCCGCGGTGGTCGTAGAACAGGCCCAGGCCACCATGGCCGTCGCCGAGGATCTCCAACTCCACCGAGGCCTCGTAGCTGCGGTCGCCGACCACGCAGGTCAGCGGCGAGCAGTCGGCCATGGCCGTGCCCTTGCCGCGGATCACGAGGCCGTCGGGCTCGAAGCGCAGGCGATCCGGCTCGCCCGGGCCCGGCGCGTGGAAGCTCCACTGCAGGCCCAGGTGGTCGCCTGAGAAGGCGTCCGACAAGGCGATGCCGGCAGGGCCGGCCTGCCCCCCCTTGGGCTTGGGCAGCGCCGCGGCCAGCGTGCCGCCCTGGGCGCGGAACCAGCCGTCGCGTGTCCACTCGATCGGCTCCAGCAGGGCCTGGCGGCCCAGCGTGCGAAAGCCGTTCTCGTAACCGTGGTAGACCATCCACCAGTCGCCCGCCGGCCCCTCGACCACGCTGGCATGGCCGCGCGACCACCAGGGCTCGTCGGCGCTGCGGGTGCGCACGATCGGGTTGTGCGGGCAGTGCTCCCACGGGCCGTGGACCGAGCGTGAGCGCGCCAGCGTGACCATGTGGCTGGTGGGCGGCCCGGCGGTGCCGCCTACCGCGGAGACGAGGTAGAACCACTCGCCGCGGCGGAAGACCTTGGGGCCTTCGGGCGCGAACATCTCGACGACCCAGTCCTTCGGGTACTGCCAGGGCTCCCAGGCGGCGGGCTGCAACCCGCCCACGGTGGCCAGCCCATCGTCGGTGAGCAGCACGCGGCGGCCCCCGTTGACGAAGAGGTAGCGCTTGCCGTCTTCGCCCACCACGTGGCCCGGGTCGATGCAGCCGGCCAGCCTCAGGTCGACAGGCTCGCTCCAGCGGCCGCGGATGTCGTCGGTGTGAATGACGTGGATCGCGGTGCCCGCGTCGGTCAGCGACGGGATGTAGAGGTAGTAGCGGCCCTGGTGCTTGACGAGGTCCATGGCCCAGACCGAGCCGATCGGCGTCGTCAGTGCGGCGCCGATCGGCGACCAGTTCACCAGATCACGCGAGTGCCAGATGACGGCCCCGGGGTAGGACAGGAAGGACGAGAACGTCATGTAGTAGTTCTCGCCGTCCTTCAGGATCGTCGGGTCGGCGTGGTCGCCGGGCACGATCGGGTTGCGGAAGCGGCCGTTGCCGAGGTCGGCCCGGCGCTGGCCTTCGATGCCGCGGCCGAAGGGCGGCAGCGGCGCGGGGCAGGCCGCGTGCACAGAGGCGACCAGCGGGCTGGCGGCGGCGCCGGCCAGGGCAGCCTTGAAGGCTTGGCGTCGAGACAGGGAGCTCATGGAAGGTCGCAGGTCAGGTGGGTGAGGGCGGCCGCTGGCGCCGCCGGGCGTTCATTGGCTGCCGGCCATCGCGCCGCGGCCGGGTTGTCGGATGCGCAGCATCAGCACGCCGTGCGGCGCCACCGTGCCGCCGACGCCGCCATGTACGTCCTTGCTGACCTGCCCGGTCCACAGGTCCTTGACCTCGGCCCGCAGGTCGGCGGGCAGGTCCAGCTGGTTCCAGCTGACCCGGATCCCGGCCGCTGCCGCGCCGCGGTTGAAAAGGACCACCGCGCGGTCACCGCCCTGCAGCGGGCGCGCCCATACCTCGTGGTCGCCTTCCTTCCACACGCGGCGCGCCTGCTGGCCCAGCGGGTCCTGGTCGACGGCGATGACATCGGCGTTGGTCAGGATGCGCCGCGTGTCGGCGTCCATGCGCGACAGGTCGTTGCCGGCGATCAGCGGTGCGGCCAGCATGGCCCACAGCGAGAAGTGCGACTCGTACTCGGTGGTCGTCATGCCGCCGTTGCCGACTTCCAGCATGTCGGGGTCGTTCCACTGGTTGGGCCCTGAGTAGCGCCACTGCTCGGCCTGCAGGTCGAGGATGTTCACCATGCCGATCGGCCAGTCCTTCTTGCTTTCCCAAAGGTCGGAGATGTCGCCGGTGGTGCGCCACAGGTGGCCCGCCTTCGGGGCCCAGCGCGCGGGTTGGTTGGTGCCCCATTCGCAGATCGACAGCACGATGTCGCGCCCCGACTCGCGCAGCGCCTTGGCCATGATCGTGTAGGCGGCTTCGGCGTCGCGCGTGCCGGTGTGGCACCAGTCGTACTTCAGGTAGTCGACCCCCCACTTCGCGTACTGGCGGGCATCCTGGAACTCGCGCCCGGCGCTGCCGGGACGGCCGCCGCAGGTCAGCGCGCCGGCGTCCGAGTACAGGCCGAACTTCAGGCCCTTGCCGTGCACGTAATCCGCCAGTGCCTGGATGCCGCCGGGAAATCGCTCGGGGTCGGCCTGGATGTTGCCGTCGGCGTCGCGGCTCTTCTGCCAGCAGTCGTCGATCACGATGTACCGGTAGCCGGCGGCCTTCAGGCCGGAGGCGGCCATGGCGTCGGCCTGGCTGCGCACGATCCGCTCGTCGATGTTGCAGCCGAACTTGTTCCACGAGTTCCAGCCCATCGGGGGCGTCGGCGCCAGGTCGGGCTTGGGTGCGTCGAGCTTGAGCGTCTCGTGGGCCGACGCCGTGCCGGCCAGGGCGCAGCCCCACAGCAGCCCGGCGGCCACGGCGCGGAAGAACCGGACGGGGAGGGCTTGGCGGTTCATGGTCAGACGATGGTGCGGGTGCGCATCACCTCGGCGTAGTAGCGGGCCGAGAGCTTGGGCGTGCGGGCCTGGGTCGCGAAATCGCAATGCACGATGCCGAAGCGGCGCTCGTAGCCGTCTTCCCACTCGTAGTTGTCGATGAAGGACCACAGGAAGTAGCCGTCGATCGGCACGCCGTCGGCGATCGCGCGGTGCACTTCGCGCAGGTGGTTGCGCAGGTAGTCGCGGCGATGCAGGTCGATCACCTCGCCACCGGTTTCGCGGTTCACCACGGGCTCCACGTTGTAGCCGCAGCCGTTCTCGGTGATGAAGATCGACTTGTGTCCGTACAACTCGTGGCACATGCGCGGCGCCCAGTAGATCGCCTGCGGCACGAGGTTCAGCCAGGGGCTGTCGGCACGCGGGTAGCTGGGCGGCAGCGCAAGGGCCTCGTAGGGCTGGCCGTCGCGTCCGGCGCGCACATAGGTGGCGGTGTAGACGTTCAGGCCGAGGAAGTCGGTCGGCAGGCTGATCAGGTCGAAGTCGCCCGGCAGCACCTGCGGCGCATCGGCGCCGACGCGATCGAGATAGGCCTGGGCGTAGCCCTTGCCGTGGATGGCGCCGAGCAGGTGCAGGTTCTTGTCGAGGAACCAGGCCTTGGCGGCGGCGATGTCCGCGGGGGTTTCGGTCACCGGCACGCTGACATCACAGTTGTCGGTCAGGCCCACGCGGGCACCCGCGCCGCCGAACTGGCGCACGGCGCGCACGCCGTGGCCATGGCACAGCAGCGCGTGGTGGTAGGTCTGGTTCACGACGGCCGCGCTCTCCTTGCGGCCGGGGGCCTTGGTGCCGAACTCATAGCCGAGCATCGTGAAGCAGCGGATCTCGTTGAGCGTGATCCAGTTCTTCACCTCGTTGCGGAACTCCTTGACCACGGTGTCGGCATAGCGGGCGAAGGCATCCACCGTGACGCGCGACGTCCAGCCGCCGCGGTCTTCGAGCGCCTGGGGCAGGTCCCAGTGAAAGAGCGTGACCCAGGGCGTGATGCCGTGCCGGGCCATGCTCGCGAACAGGCGGTGGTAGAAGTCGAGCCCGGCCTGGTTCGGCGCGCCGTCGCCCTGCGGGTAGATGCGGGGCCACGAGATCGACAGTCGGTAGTGCTTGACGCCGAGCGAGGCCATCAGCGCGAAGTCCTCGTCGAAGCGGTGGTAGTGGTCGCAGGCGACATCGAGGTTGTCGCCGCCGGCGACCTTGCCGGGCGTGCGGGCGAAACGGTCCCAGATGGACTCGCCCTTGCCGTCGATGAAGGCCGCGCCTTCGATCTGCGCGGACGCGGCGGCAACCCCGAAGACGAACGAGGCAGGGAAGGGGCTCGAGTAGGTGAAGGTGCTCATGGGAAATACAGGGTTTGGGGTGTTCATCGTCATGGGCTCAGCGGGCCGTGAGGTCGGCGGCCAGGCGCCTGGATGTGCCGGGCTGGAGGTGGAGTTCGGCCAGCTTGCCGAGGTAGCGGACCTTGCCGCCGCCGGGCCCCGCCACGGACCGGATCGTGGCTTCGGTGAGCTTGCCGTCGGCCCACGCGAGATCCACCTCGAAGCCGCCACGCGCGCGCAGGCCCGTCACCGAGCCTTGTTTCCACGCGGCAGGCAGGGCCGGCAGCAGATGGATCTCGCCATCGTGCGACTGCACCAGCATCTCGGCGACGGCGGCGGTGGCGCCGAAGTTGCCGTCGATCTGGAACGGCGGGTGCGCATCGAACAGGTTCGGGTAGGTGCCGCCGGCGTTGTTGGTTTCGCTGCCCGGGCCGCTTTGCTGGGCGGCTCGCGCGCCCGGCTGGGCCAGCAGGCCGCGCAGCATGCGGTGGGCACGGTCGCCATCGAGTAGCCGGGCCCAGAAGGCCATCTTCCAGGCCATGGACCAGCCGGTGCCGGCGTCGCCCCGGCCTTCGAGCGTCTTGCGTGCGGCGGCCGCGAGTGCGGGCGTGCGCGCGGGCGAGATCTGCCGCCCGGGGAACAGCGCGAACAGGTGCGAGACGTGGCGGTGCGTGTCGTTCGGCGTGTCGAGCACCGGGTCGTTCTTCTCGTCCAGCCACTCCAGCAGCTGGCCCCAGCGGCCGATGCGCGGCGGGGCGAGCCGGTCGCGCAGGCCGGCGATGTGGTCCCGGAAAGGCTTGTCGACGCCGAGCGCGTCGGCCGCTTCGACGGTGTTGTTGAACAGGTCCCAGATGATCTGCTGGTCGTAGCTCACGCCGTCCTCGATCGGCCCGTGCTCGGGCGACCAGCCCTTCGGGGCCACGAGCCGGCCCTTCATCGGGCCGTCGGCCACGGGCTTGAGGCTGTCCTCCCAGAAGGCGCAGACCTCCTTCATCAGCGGGTAGGCGACGCTGCGCAGGAAGGCCTTGTCCTGCGTGAACGCGTAGTGCTCCCAGAAGTGCTGGGCATACCAGGCGTTGCCGGTCTTGTTCCAGAGGTAGCCCATCCCGCCGAAGGGGTTGGATTCGGTGCGCACCGTCCAGCCGCGCACCGGCTTGCCGTCGGCGCCCAGGAACGGTTCTTCGGCCGTGCGCTGGCGATAGATCGGCACCTGGCTTTGCACGAAGGCGAAGAAGGGCTCGGCCAGTTCCGACAGGTTGGCCGGCTCCGCCGGCCAGTAGTTCATCTGGACGTTGATGTTGGTGTGGTAGTCCGAATTCCAGGGCGGCGTCGGGCTGTTGTTCCACAGGCCCTGCAGGTTGGCCGGCAGTGAGCCGCGCGAGCTCGAGATGAGCAGGTAGCGGCCGAACTGGAAGTAGGTGGCCTCCAGCTCGGGGTCGTCGCCACTGCGGGTGTAGGCCTCGATTCGCGCATCGGTGGGCAGCGCGCGGCGCGTGGGCGCGCTGGCGCCGAGGTCGAGCGCGACGCGGCCGAACAGCGCGCCGAAATCCTTCTCGTGCTCGGCGCGCAGGTCGCCGAACGGGCGCGCCGCCGCGGCGGCCACCTGGGCGCGCACGTGCGGCAGGGGGTCGTCGCCCTGGAACTGCCGCGTGTGATCGGCGACATAGCTGGTGCCGGCGCCGAGGATGAGCGTCAGCGCATCGCAGCCGCTGAACGCCAACGACTGGCCTTCGATGCGCACCGAGCCGCCCTCGTGCAGCACCTGTACCTGGCTGGCGTAGCGCATGCCGTTGGCCGAGGGGCCCTGGCCTGCCAGCGAGCCGGTGGCGGTCAGGCGACCGGCCTGCGCCGTGATCTGCGCGCCGTGCATGTCGGTGAGCCGGATGGCGCCGGTGTACTGGCCCGGGCGGTCGGCGCTGAAGCGCACGACGATCACCTGCGCCGGGTGGCTCGCGAAGGCCTCGCGCCGGAAGCCCACGCCGCCCAGCGTGTAGCTGACGCTGTGGCGGCCTTGCGCGAGATCCAACTCGCGCCGGTAGCCGCTCGCCGGCTGGTCATGCCGGGCCAGTTCGACGAGCACATCGCCGAAGGGCTGGTAGGCGCCCATCACCTTGTCGGTGCCGGTCCACAGCGTGATGTCGTTGAACTGGATGCGCTCGCGAGCGACCTGGCCGAAGAGCATCGCGCCGAGGCGGCCGTTGCCGATCGGCAGCGCTTCGCGCTCCCAGCCGGGATCCGTGTCGGGGGCGGGCTTCAGGTAGTGCAGCGTCGGGGCGGCAGCGCCAGCGCCGGCTGCGGCGGCGCCGAGGCCGGCGCAGGCGCAAACCAGGGTCAGCAGACAGCGCATCAAACGCTTCATGACGCTGCCCTCGGCCGGCCGACGAGGATGCCGCGGCCCTGCGCGGCGAGGTAGACCACGCCGTGCTCCAGCGGGTCGGCGGCCAGCGACAGCAACCGGCCGAAGCGGTGGCGGTCGTCGTTGATGCGCTTGAAGTTCGCGCCGACGTCGTCGGAGCGGAACAGGCCCTCGGTGAGGGTGCCGTTCACGATCACCTTGCCCCACACGTAGACGCTGTGGTAGCTGGCCCCCGGCGCGGCCTTGCCCAGCGCGATCAGCCAGGGCTCGGCCACGCCCTTGATGGTTCGGCCGCGCTTGTCCGGGCCGGCCAGGTACACCAGGCCATCGGGCACCGCCAGCCAGAGGTCGCGCAGGCTGCCCGGGGCGCTGATGAGCTGCGCGGATTGCCACGCGTCCAGCACCGGCAGGCCGGTGATCGACGGCTTGAAGCTGGCGCCGCCGTCGATGCTGATCAGGATCTTGCCGCTGCTGCGGTCGTACACGTAGAACACGCCGTCGACCGCGCGGTCGGCCACGGGGGTGAGCGTCACGTCGCGCGTGGCGGGCCAGCCGGCGCATTCCTTCCAGGTCGCGCCCAGGTCGCGTGTGCACAGCGCAGGCTGCCGGTCCGGCGCCCAGACCATGAAGTTGCCCTTGGCCGAGACGGCGATGCGGCCCGCGGTCAGGTAATCGCCGTTGGGCGCCTTGGTGAGCCGCGCCGTCGGGCCGAAGGGGCGCCAGGTGATGGCGCCATCGACCGACACGTAGCCGCCCGTGGAGGCCTGGTCGGCCGTGCGGGCGATCAGCACCGGCAGCAGTTCGGCGTGGTCGACCGACCGGTTGTTTTCGCCGAACGGCATGAACAGCCCGGCGCGCGGGGGCTTCTGGATGCTGTCCCAGCCCGCGCCGGAAATGTCGTTCATCGCGCCCAGCAGCGAGGCCCCCTCCGAGGGGCTCTTGATCTCCACCGGAACGGACAGTTCGAGCCTGTCGACGGCGAAGGTCCAATTCACGATGCCGCCCGGCTGTTGCGCGGCGAGCAGGTTGTCGGCCATGTACAGGCCGAAGCCGGTGCCGTAGACGGCGCGATCGCCGTTGAAAGGGTCGATCTTGATGTCGCAGATCTGCCCGCCCATCTGGCCGCTTCCGCGCACCTGGTTGGACAGCGCCCAGGCATAGGCGCCGACCTGGTGCTTCGAGCGCCCGCTCAACGGCGTCCAGTGGGCACCGTCGTCGGTCGACAGGAAGAGGTCGTCGCCCTGGTCCCAGCGCTCGAAGGTGGACACCAGGATGCGGCCGGGCACCCGCCGGTCCACGTCCAGGCCCGAGTAGCCGAAACCCTTGCTGTTCTGGCCCGGCACCACCGGCGTGATCTCGGTCCAGCGGCCCTTGGGATCGCGCTTCCACACGCTGCCGGACTTGGCGTTGCCGGGGTTGCTCGCGGCGTCGGAGTAGCTGACGGCGAAGCTCGCGTAGAGCGTGCCGTCGGGGCCGAGCACGGCCCGCTGCGGCGCCTGCTCGGGGGCGCCGGGCTCGCGCGTGAAGCTGGCGCCACCATCGCGCGAGACATACAGCCCCGGCTTGTCGTGGCTGCCCACGTACACCGTGCTGCTGGGCGCGCCTGGCGCGCCGCCGGCGGCGTCGACCAGTACCAGCGACACGTGCCTGGCCGGGAAGTCGAGCCGGCGAAAGCTCTGGCCGCGGTCAGCGCTCTTCATCAGGCCATCGCGCGTGGTGCCCAGCCACAGCACGTCGCCCTGGTTCGGGTCCACCTGCAGGCGCTCGCCCGAGCCGCGGCCCGCGTCGCGGCCGCCCAGCTTGATGCCCAGCTCGGTGATCCGCCAGGTCGCGCCGCGGTCGCTCGATGCCAGCAGCGCGCCGTTGCGGGACCACTCGCCGAGGTACTGGCCGCAGGCGGCGTACAGCCGGTTGGGATCCTGCGCGTCGACCGCCAGGCTGAGCACGCCCATCAGGTCGGCGTCGGCATTGGACAGGTGGTCCAGCAGCGGCACCCAGGACGTCGAAGCCGGGTCGAAGCGGAACGCGCCGCCGGCATCGGTGCGGGCATACAGCAGGCCGGCCTCGCGCGGGTGGAACACCAGGCCGTCGACCAGGCCGCCGCCGCCGAAAGGCACGCTTCGCCAGTCGCAGACCTCCGCCGCTGGCGAGGGCGTGGCCGCCCAGGCGGCCGGCATGCCGGCCGCGCCCAACGCGCACAAGCCGGTGGCCTTGATGAGGTGGCGCCGTTGCATCGCTTGTCTCCAATCGTCTTCTTGGTGCTGTCAGTACCGCCCCATCCGCACCTTCAGGACGGTGGGGCGCCCGGTGAAGTTCAGGCCCCAGTCGATCTGGTCACCGTTCCAGCGGCGTTCCATGCGCCAGTGGCCGGTGTCGTCGAAATGGCCTTCTTCGACACTGGCGGCCATGGCGCCGTGGCCGTCGGCGCTCGCAACGGGCTCGATCCGCACCCGCGCGTACTGGCCCACGATGACGAATTCGTCGTCACCGATCTGGGCGAGGG
>NZ_DATFAN010000026.1:0-75025 GCF_035254525.1 Ideonella sp.
CTTGGCCTTCTTGCCGCCGATGGTCACGCCCTTGGCGTTGAGCTCGTCGATGGCCATGCGCGCGCCGTTCTCGTTGTCCTTGCCCAGGTGCGCGATCGCGCCGCTGGTCGGGCCGACGTGGCCGATCTTGACGACCAGCTCCTGCGCATGCAGCGAGCCGGCCAACAAGGCAGCCGCAGCCGCAACGACCACATTCAGTTTGACTTGCATAGGTAAGAACCTCCGGTTGGGATATGTTGAGAAAACGTGGGTTGAAGTGCTCTCAACGGGCGAGCCACGATACTCCAAAAAAACGCGCGTCCCAATCGCCTGGAAACTCGGGAATACCCCGTCGGCGCACCGCGCTGGCGCTATGTTTGCGGCCGATGCACCAGCGTGTGGCCCTGCGCTTCGTAGCGCTTCCAGCGGGCCCGCCCGGCACTGACTTCGGCCGGGTCTTGCGACACGATTTCGGCCACGCGATCGTGGGCGCGGGCCAGCTCGAGCCCCTCGGCGCCAAGGTTGACACCCGAGTCGCAGCGCAGCGCCGGCAGGGGCTGCGGCAGCAGCCAAAGCAGCGTGCGTTCGATTACCGCGGCCGCCGGCAGCGGCGCCGCCTGCCGCAGCAGCACGTGTGGCGTGAACTCGAGCGGCTCGGCGACCCACAGCGCCTGGTCCAGCCGCTGCAGCACAGCCGGCGGCCCGTAGACCGCCACGCGTGCTGCCTCACGCTGCTTCTTGCGCAGCAGCCGGCCGGCGAAGTCGATCACGTCGACCACGCCGGTGAGGAAAACCACCTCGGCCACGGGCAGATCGGTTAGCGCCCCGACCTCAGGCCTGGCGCCCCGCCCGCGACAGCACGAAGTGCGTCAACAGGCCGACCGGTCGACCGGTCGCGCCCTTGTTGGCGCCGCCCTTGTACGCCACGCCGGCCACGTCCAGGTGGGCCCACGGGTAGGCCTTGGTGAAGCGTTGCAGGAACTTGGCCGCGGTGATCGAGCCGCCGGCACGCGAGCCCACGTTGGCCATGTCGGCGAAGTTGCTCTTCAGCGCTTCGTCGTACTCCTCATCCAGCGGCATGCGCCAGGCCGGGTCTTCGGCGCTGCGCGAGGCTTCGAGCAATTCGCCCGCCAGCGCGTCGTCAGGCGAGAACAGGCCCGCATGGTGGTGGCCCAGCGCGATCACGCAGGCGCCGGTCAACGTGGCGATGTCAACCACCGCCGCGGGCTTGAAGCGCTCGGCGTAGGTCAGCGCATCGCACAGGATCAGCCGGCCTTCGGCGTCGGTGTTGAGGATCTCGATCGTCTGGCCGGACATGCTGGTGACCACGTCGCCCGGCTTGGTCGCGATGCCGCTGGGCATGTTCTCGCAGGTCGGGATCAGGCCCACGACGTTGACCTTGGGCTTGAGCTCGCCGATGGCGCGCATCGTGCCCAGCACGCTGGCGGCGCCGCCCATGTCGAATTTCATCTCGTCCATCTCGGCGGCAGGCTTGAGCGAAATGCCACCGGTGTCGAAGGTGATGCCCTTGCCGACCAGCACGATCGGCGCGTCCTTCTTGGCCGCGCCGTGGTATTGCATGACGATGAAGCGCAGCGGCTCCTCGGAGCCCCGCGCCACTGACAGGAAGGAACCCATGCCCAGCTTCTCGACCGCCTTGCGGTCCAGCACCTGCACGTCCAGGCGGAATTCCTTGCCGATGCGCTTGGCCTCTTCGCCCAGGAAGGTGGGCGTGCAGAAGTTGGCCGGCCGGTTGGCGCACTCGCGCGCCAGCGCCACGCCGGCGCCGATCGCCTGCCCCTGCACCAACCCCTGCTTGACCTCGGCGAGCTCCGCCTTGTCGGTCACCAGGCTCACCTTGGCGGGCATCGGGATGGCCTCGGCGCTGGGCTTGGTGTGCTGGTAGACGTAGCCGGCCTGCTCGGCCACGATGGCCAGCGCTTCGGCATGCGCGGCAGTCACGCCATTGCCGGCCAGCGCCACGGCGAGGTGACGCACCGAACGCCCCTTCAGCGCCGCAATGCCCTGCGCCACAGCCGTGCGAAAGGCCTTGGCCGATGCATCGCGAGCTCCGCTCAGCAGCACGCGACCGCTCTTCACGCCCTCTGCGCTGTGCAGGTAGAGCGTGCGGCCGGCCTTGCGCTCGAAGTCGCCGGCCTTGGTGGCCGCGGCGATCGCCGCATCCAGCGCCTTGTCTCCGGTGCCCGCCTTGCCGTCGGCGGGAAGCACCACGATCAGTGCGTCCGCCGCCACGGTGCCGAGCCCGCCAGCCGGGGTCGCAAGAGCTTGAAAGTTCATAATCCGTCTCGTATGAAAGCGATCTTTTGATGTTATTCGATTCGACTGTTCGCAAGGAACTGGCGCGCAGTTTCGGGGCGACGCTGGTCGTCATCCTCACCATCGTGCTGACGATGATGTTGATTCGCACGCTGGGTCTGGCGGCCAATGGCGCGGTGGCGCCGCAGGACGTGGTGCTGCTGCTCGGCTACACCGCGCTCGGCCAGTTGCCCATGATGCTGGCGCTGTCACTGTTCGTCGCGACCGTGATCAGCCTGGGGCGCATGTACCGCGACAGCGAGATGGCGATCTGGTTCAGCAGTGGGGTCGGCCTGGCGCGCTTCGTGCGGCCCGTGCTGCGCACCGGCACGCCGGTGCTGCTGGTGGTGGGGTTGCTGGCGCTTCTGGTCTGGCCCTGGGGCAACCAGCAGACCAACGAGCTGCGGGTGCGCTACGAGCAGCGCTCCGACCTCGCCCGCGTCGCTCCGGGCAGCTTCCAATCCTCGGCCGACGGCAGCCGCGTCTTCTTCATCGAGCGCGAAGGTGACGCCGCCGGCGTCGGGCGCAACGTCTTCCTGCTCGGCCGCAGCGCAGCCCGCGAGAGCGTGACCACCGCCCGCGCCGGCCGCATCGAGGCCGAAGGCGACGACCGCGTGCTGATGCTCGATTCGGGCCACCGCAGCGAGCAGAACAACCAGACTGGCGAGCATGCGCGCCTGAGCTTCGAGCACCTGCGGGTGCTGGTCGATCCGGGTCGTGCCCGTACGGCGGACAACGTGCCGCCGAAGGCCCTGTCGACGCTGGCCTTGCTGCGCGATTCGCAGCCGAAGAACCACGCCGAGCTCACCTGGCGCCTGGGCCTGCTGTTCGGCGCCGCCAACCTCGTGCTGCTCGGCATCGGCCTGGCCGCCAGCAACCCGCGCCGCGCGAGCAACTGGAACCTGTTGTTCGCTCTGCTGGCCTTCGTCGTGTACTACAACCTGATCAACCTGAGCCAGGCCTGGGTCGCGGCCGGCCGGGTCGGCATGGGCGCGGCCCTGGTGGGCCTGCACGCGCTGGCCTTCGCCGCGGCGCTGGGCCTGATCTGGTGGCGCGATCACGCGACCGTGCTGCACCTGTGGCCTGCCGCGCGCGCTGCACGGGCAGGCGCCGGGGCGAGCGCATGAAGACCGTTCGCCGCCTCCTGTACCGCGATGTGGTCTGGTCGGTCGTCTTCGTGGCGATCGCCTTCCTGTCACTGTTCTTCTTCATCGATTTTCTCGAGGAGCTCGAGGGCGTGGGCCGCCAGGGCTACACCGTCTGGCATGCGGCGCTGGCCGCGCTGTTCGAGTTGCCGGGCCGCTTCTACGAACTGTTCCCGATCGCGGTGTTGATCGGCACGATCTACGCCATGGCGCGGCTCGCCCAATCGTCGGAGTTCACGATCCTGCGAACCGGCGGCCTCGGGCCCGGGCGGGCCCTCAGCCTGCTCTTGACCCTCGGCGTCGTGATGGGGGTACTGACCTTCGTGATGGGCGAGTACGTGGCGCCGCTGGGCGAGCAGCAGGCGGCGGCGCTGAAGACGCGCTTGCGGGGTGGCCAGGCGCTCGGCCGCACCGGGGCCTGGCTGAAGGAGCGACGAGGCAGCGGCGACGAAGAGCGCAGCATCTCGATCAACGTGCAAGGCACCAGCACCGACGGGCAGATGCGCGGCATCCGCATCTTCGAGCACGATGGCGCCGGCGAGTTGCTGCGGCGCCTGCAGGCGGCCACGGGCCGGGCCGAGCGGGCCCAGGGCCAGTCGGTGTGGCGGCTGCAGGATGTGCAGCTGACCGAATGGCCCCGAGGGGACCAGGGCCTGGTCACCAACCGCCGCCTGGATCAGCTGGATTGGCCGACGACGCTGGAAGAGAACGTGGTCGCTGCGGCCATCTCGCCGATCCGCAGCATGTCCACCATCGACCTGTGGCGCTACAGCCGGCACCTGCAGCACCAGGAGCAGGCCGCGCAGCGCTACGAGCTGCAGTTCTGGCGCCGCGCGTTCTACCCGCTGGCCTGCATCGTGATGGTGGCGCTGGCCCTGCCCTTCGCCTACCTGCATGCACGCGCCGGCGGCATCAGCCTGAAGGTCTTCGGCGGCATCATGCTGGGCATCAGCTTCGTGCTGCTGAACAACGTGGTCGGCCACCTGGGGCTTCTGCGCGACTGGACACCGTGGCTCGCCTCGGCGCTGCCCAGCCTGCTGTACCTGCTGATGTCGATGGCGGCGTTCACCTGGCTGGTGCGGTACCGTTGAGCCCATGCAAGGTCTGATCCTTTTTGCCCACGGCGCCCGCGACCCGCGCTGGGCCGAGCCCTTCCAGCAGGTCGCCGAGCGGGTGCGGGCCCTGCAGCCCGATCTGGCCGTGTCGGTCGCCTTCCTGGAGTTTCTGGAGCCCGACCTGGCCACCGCCGGGCAGGCCCTGGTGCAGGCCGGCTGCAGCGAGGTGGCGGTGCTGCCCTTGTTCCTCGGCGCCGGCGGCCATGTGCGCAAGGACCTGCCCGAGCGCCTGGAGCGGCTGCGCCGCGCCCACCCGACCGTGCAGTGGACACTGCGCCCGGCGGTGGGCGAATCGGGTCGCCTGGTCGAGGCGCTCGCGCAGATCGCTGTCGAGCCAATCGCCGCCGGCGGCCAGGAGAATGCATGAACCTGCACCAGTTCCGCTTCGTGCAGGAGGCCGTCCGCCGCAACCTCAACCTCACCGAAACCGCCAAGGCGCTGTTCACCTCGCAGCCGGGCATTTCCAAGGCCATTCTCGAGCTCGAGGAAGAGCTCGGCGTCGACATCTTCGTGCGCCACGGCAAGCGGCTGAAGCGGGTGACCGAGCCGGGGCAGCAGGTGCTGAAATCGGTCGAGTTGATCCTGCGCGAGGTCGCCAACCTCAAGCGCATCGGCGAGGAGTTCTCCAAGCAGGACAGCGGGCGCCTGTCGATCGCCACCACCCACACCCAGGCCCGCTATGTGCTGCCCGAGCCGGTGGCGATGCTGCGCAAGCGCTACCCGAAGGTGCAGGTGAGTCTGCACCAGGGCACCCCCGAGCAGGTGGCGCAGATGCTGCTGGAGGACACGGCCGACATCGGCCTGGCGACCGAATCCCTGGCCGACTACGATGATCTGGTCACCCTGCCCTGCTACGAGTGGCAGCACGTGATCGTCGTGCCGACCGACCATCCGCTGGCCGCCGTCGAACGGCCCACGCTCGAGCAACTCGCCGGGGAGGCGCTGATCTCCTACCAGCCGGCCTTCGCCGGCCGCAAGCGAATCGACCAGGCCTTTGCCCTGCGGCACCTGAAGCCGAACATCGCGCTCGAGGCGATCGACTCCGACGTGATCAAGACCTATGTGCGCAGCGGACTGGGCGTGGGCATCATTGCCGAGATGGCGATGAAGGCCGAGCCGGCCGACAGCGGGCTGGTCTGGAAGCCGGCGGGCCACCTGTTCGGCCGCAACACCGCCCGCGTTGCGTTCCGTCGCGGCGCCTACCTGCGCAGCTTCGTGTTGAACTTTGCCGAGTTGCTGTCCGACCGTTTGTCGCGCGCGTTGATCGAGCGCGCCATGGGCAGCGCCGGGGACGCTTATGAACTCTGAACTCGCCACGCCGCGCACGCCGGTGCTCGCCAGCCGCTTGCCCGAGGTGGGCACGACAATCTTCAGCGTGATGTCGGCGCTCGCCCAGAAGCACGGCGCGGTCAACCTCGGCCAGGGCTTCCCGGATTTCGATTGCGACCCCGGGCTGGTCGACGCCGTCACCGCCGCGATGCGCGCCGGCCACAACCAGTATCCACCGATGCCCGGTGTGCCGGCGCTGCGGCAGGCCCTGTCCGCCAAGATCGAGCGCCAGTACGGCCACCGCTACGACCCGGACACCGAGGTCACCATCACCGCCGGCGCCACCCAGGGCATTCTCACCGCCGTGCTCGCGTTCGTGCATCCCGGCGACGACGTGATCGTGCTCGAGCCCTGCTACGACAGCTACGGCCCTGCGATCACGCTGGCCGGTGGCCGCGTCGTGCGGGTGCCGCTGGATCCGGCGAGCTTTCGCATCGACTTCGACCGCCTCGCCGCGGCACTGTCGCCGCGCACGCGGGCGATCATCGTCAACACGCCGCACAACCCGACCGGCACCGCCTGGCCGGCCGATGACCGGCGCCGGCTCGCCGAATTGCTGCGGCCGACCGACGTGCTGGTGCTGTCGGACGAGGTCTACGAGCACATGGTCTTCGACGGTGCGCCGCACGCCAGCGTCAGCGGAGATGCCGAGCTTGCTGCGCGCAGCCTGGTGATCTCGAGCTTCGGCAAGACCTACCACGTGACCGGCTGGAAGGTCGGCCACGTGGCCGCGCCGGCGCCGCTGATGGCCGAATTCCGCAAGGTGCACCAGTTCAACGTGTTCACGGTCAACACGCCGATGCAGCACGGCCTGGCCGCCTGGCTGGCCGAGCCCGCCCGCTACCTGGAGCTGCCGGCCTTCTACCAGCGCAAGCGCGACCGCTTTCGCGCCGGCCTGGCCGCCATGCGTTTCGACTTGCTGCCCTGTGCCGGCAGCTACTTCCAGTGTGTGGACTACAGCCGCATCAGCGACCTGCCTGACCAGGCCTTCTGCGAGTGGCTGACGGCGGAAGTGGGCGTGGCAGCGATTCCGCTGTCGGCCTTCTACGCGCAAGCGCCGCAGCGCCCGCTGGTGCGCTTCTGCTTCGCGAAGACCGACGCGACGCTGGACGAAGCGCTGCGCCGCCTGGCGCGCCTGTAGCAACCGCCGATCAGGCCGCTTCTTCGCCCAGCGGCAGCAGCACATCGATGGCTGGCTGGCGGCCGCCGCCTTGCTGCCACAGGTCGCGCGCGATGGCGTACAGCAGCAGCACGTCCTTGTAGGCCGGCAGGTCGAACAGCTCGTGGGCCTCGTCCTTGCGGAACAGCATGGCCTCGAGCATCGCCATCGCATCCAGCGGCTGCGGCCACAGTGCCTGGAGGTGCTGCACGACCTGCGCATAGTCTTCGAGCGCCCGGCCGCTCAGCGGGCCGGCGTCCCAGTCGGGCGCATAGGCGTTGAAGCGCCGGTTGAAGCGCGCGCGGATCCGCTCGTAGGCCTCGCGGTCGCCCTGCCGGCGGTAGATCTCGAGCAGCTTCGTATAGGGCAAGGGGCTCAGGCCGCCGGTGCTGCGCAGGTGCGACATCAGCAGGTCGATCGCCGCATCCTCCTGGCCCAGCGCGATGAAGAAGTCGGCCTGCTGCTCCAGATCCAGCAGCTCTTCGACCGAGACCTCGCGCGACATCGCCAGTTCGGCGGCGCCCGTATCCATCACCGCGAATGGTGCCGGGCCGGCCAGCGCCGTGGTGCGCTCATACGGCGGCTCGGGCGAGCGTGGCGCGGGCAGCAGATCGCGCTCGAGGGACAGCGTCACCGGCATCGGCGCGGTGGGGGTCGCCTCGGTCAGGGGGGGCATCTCGCGCGGCAGCGGCAGATCGAGCGGTCCGAGTTCGGCCGGTTCGGCCATTCCGGCGGCGGGTTCCGGCTCGGCGGCTTCGGGCGTCCACCAATGCGGCGCGCCGACGGCGGCCGCGTCCTGCTGCCGCCGCAGGCGCAACGTGAGCCATGCCGCCACGCCGAGCGCCAGCAACAGCAGGCTGGCCAACCAGGGCACCGCGCGGCTGCGGTATTCGGCCTCGGCCAGGCGCACCTGGAGTGCGCCGGTCGTCTCTCGCTCAGCTTGCGATTCGCGGCGCAGGTCGGCCACTGCCTTCTCGAGCACGCGCACGCGCTCGGCCCCGGACGCTGGCTCCGCCACGGCCGCTGCGCTCGCTGCCGGTTCACCTGAAGCGGACGCGGACGCGGACAGCAGCGGGTCCTCCATGTCCAGTTTCAGGCGCGGGCCGGCCGCGTCGAGCAGCAGGCGAGCACCACCCGCGGGGGCAGGTGCTCGCGCGGCCGCCGTGGCCGCGTTGCGGCGCCCTGCCGCGCGCACCCTGGACGGCGCAGACGCGGTGTCGGCGGCGGGCGCGGTGGCGCGGGCATGGCGCCGGTCGGCCGCAGGCGCCGGCACGCGCGCCGCCGGTGCAGACGGGGCCGATCTGTCTGTGTCGGCAGCCGCGAGCGGCGTCACGCCGGTGGCGGCCGGCGCGGGTAGGTTCAGGGGCGTCTGCGCCGTCATTGACGGTGGATCGGCAAGCGCGACGAAGCGGCGCGAGAAGCGGCGGTCGCAGCCCACGGTCAATACGATCTCGATCACCGGCTCGTCGACCACATGGCTGGTGATCACGCGGGCCACCCAGTCGGCATCCGCGGCGCCGCCGCCGGCTGCCGGCTCGAGCCGCACGCGGACCTTGTCGCGCGCGAGATGGGTCTCGCCGAAGCTCACTTCGGCCGACACGCATTCGGGGCCGATGTGTTCGCCCGGTTCCAGGTGCACGGGCACTGGCAGATTGAGCGCCTGCCCGAGAACCGCAGCGGTCGTGACATGCCCGAATCCGATGGCCTGGGCTTCGAGGGCCACTGCTGATGCAGCACAGGCAAGGATCAGCGCGGTCGCTCGTGGGGGCATGCCTAGGGGCATTGTTGGTTCGGATTGAAAATTCACTCTATCACGAATGCTTACGCATTCAGCCTCCGACACGCGAGGTCGTTGTCCTCTGTGCAGCCTCCACATCGGGGTGCAAGAATCGCCCCCGGCCTCACTGTGCGGGCCGCCCCGCGATCAACGCCGCCCCCCCATGCCTTCCGAGCTGCTCACTGCCCAAGAAGACCGCACGCTGATCCTGACCCTGTCGGACCCGGCCACGCGCAACTCGCTGTCGCCGCAGGCCGTCACCGCGGCGATCGAGGCATTGAACCAGGCCGACCAGAACCCCGAGGTACGCGCTGTCATCGTGCGGGGCGATGGGGCGCACTTCTGCGCGGGCGGCGACCTGAACCGCATCGGCGGCGCACGCGAGCGGCCACCCGAAGCGCAAGCCGCCTCGATCGACAACTTCCACACGCTGGTCGATGCGATGCGCAGTTTCCCGAAGCCGATCATCGCTGCGGTCGAAGGCTTCGCGGCCGGCGGTGGCATGTCGCTCGCACTGGCCTGCGACCTGATCGTCGCGGCCACCGATGCACGCTTCGTCATGTCGTATGCGAAGGTCGGCTTGTCGCCCGACGGCGGCTCGACCTGGCACCTCGCCCGCGCCCTGCCCCGCGCGCTGGCGCTGGAACTGGTGTGGCTGGCCGAACCGCAAGGCGCCGAACGGCTGCACACCCTCGGCGTGGTGAACCGCCTGGCCGAGCCTGGGCAGGCGCTGGCCCAGGCGCTGGCCCTGGCGCGCCAGCTCTCGGCCATGGCGCCCAACGCCGTGGCCAGCGCGAAAGAGTTGGTCCAGGCCGGGCCCGAGCGCCCGCTGCAGCAGCAGCTGGACGCCGAGCGCGATGCCTTCGTCGCCAACCTCTTCCACGACAACGGCGGCGAGGGGCTGGCCGCCTTCTTCGCGAAGCGGCGACCGGATTTCAGGTGACGGCCCTCAGCGGTCGTAGCCGGGCAGTTGCCGGTCGAGCCGGCGCTTGAGCCCCGGCCACGCCAGGTTGCCGCCCTGCCCCTTCGTGACCTGCGCCGCCTGCGCCTGCGCGGTGGCGATGATCTCGGGTTGAATCGTCGTCAGCACGCCGCCCGCCTGTGCGCGCACCTGGATGGCGCAGCTGGCCTCGAAGAAGTACATCGCCTGAAACGCATCGGCGATCGTCGTGCCCACGGTCAACAGGCCGTGATTGCGCAGCATCAGGTAGTTGGCACGGCCGAGGTCGCGCACCAGGCGCGGCTTCTCGTCGTCGCGCAGTGCGACGCCTTCGTAGTCGTGGTAGGCCAGGCTCGCGAGCACGAAGATCGAGTGCTGCGAGATCGGCAGCAGGCCATCGCGCTGCGCCGAGACGGCCACGCCGTTGAGCGTGTGGGTGTGCAGCACGCACTGCGCATCGTCGCGCGCGGCATGCACGGCACTGTGGATCGTGAAGCCCGCCGGGTTCACCGGATACGGCGAGTCGTCGAGCTTGCGGCCATCGACATCGACCTTGACCAGGCTCGATGCGGTGATCTCCTCGAACATCATGCCGTAGGGGTTGATCAGGAAGGCGTGGCCCTGCCCCGGCACGCGGGCGCTGATGTGGGTGTAGATCAGGTCGTCCCAGCGGAACAGGGCCACCAGACGGTATGCGGCGGCGAGGTCCACGCGGGTTTGCCATTCCTCGGGCGTGCAGCCGGCCGGCGGCGCATGGTGGGTTTCGTTGCTCATGGTGATGTCTCCTCGGTGACGAAACACTGTGGACAATACCGAGAGCGATGATGCGCTTGCTGTCGCATCAGGGACAAATGATGAATACCCCGATTCTTACAATCGACGAGAGACACAACATCGAAGCCGGCGCATGGTTTTCATCGCTCTCCCCGACGCTGCGAGCGGCCATCCTGGCACGCGCTACGGTGCGCCGTCTCGCCGATGGCGCGCCGCTGGCAGCGCGCGGCACGCCGGCCGAAGACTGGGTGGGCGTGGCCAAGGGCGCGGTGCGCGTGAGCTCCGTGTCGCTGTCGGGCAAGCAGGTCTCGCTGACGTATGTGGAGCCGGGCACCTGGTTCGGCGACATTGCACTGTTCGATGGGCTGCCGCGCACGCACGACGCGAGCGCACATGGTGCGACCACGCTGCTGGTGGTGCGAAAGGGCGACTTCAAGGAACTGCTGGCGCAGCATGTGGAGCTCTACGACGCGCTGCTGCGGCTGAACTGCCGGCGACTGCGACTGATGTTCAACCTCATCGAAGACCTGAACACCAAGCCGCTTGCCGCACGCCTGGCCAAGCAACTGCTGCTGCTGGCCAAGAGCTACGGCATCGCGCAGGGCGAGGAGATCCGCATCGGCCTGCAACTGGCGCAGGAAGACCTGGCCCAGTTGCTGGGTGCCTCGCGCCAGCGCGTGAACCAGGAATTGAAGGAACTCGAGCGCGACGGTGTGCTGCGCGTCGAGCCCACGCGGCTCGTCGTGTTGTCGCGCGAGAAGCTCATGGCGGTCACCGACCGCTGAACCCGGGTCGGCTCATCCGGCCCCGAGGATGAACCGATGGAACAGTACACCGGGACCAAGCCGGTTGCCGCCAGCCACGCCTTCGACGTGGCGGCGCTCGAAGCCTTTCTCGCCCAGAAGCTGCCGGCCTTCGCCGGCCCCTTGAGCGTCGAGCAGTTCAAGGGCGGCCAGTCGAACCCCACCTACAAGCTGGTGACGCCGGGCGCGGCCTACGTGATGCGCACCAAACCCGGCCCGGCGGCCAAGCTGCTGCCCTCGGCGCATGCGATCGACCGCGAGTACCGCGTGATGGCAGCGCTGCACGCCACCGACGTACCGGTCGCACGCATGCAGCTGCTGTGCGAGGACGAGGCCATCATCGGCCGCGCCTTCTACGTGATGGAGTTCGTCGCCGGTCGCGTGCTGTGGGATCAGTCCTTGCCCGGCCTGACACCCGCCGAGCGCGGCCCGATCTACGACGAGATGAACCGCGTGATCGCCGCGCTGCACAACGTCGATGTGGCCGCCGTCGGCCTGGCCGACTACGGCAAGCCCGGCAACTACTTTGAGCGCCAGATCGGCCGCTGGAGCAAGCAGTACCTCGCCTCGGTGACCGGCCCGAACCCGGCCATGGACAGATTGCTCGACTGGCTGCCGGCGAACATCCCGGCGAGCGCGCGCGACCAGTCGCAGGTCAGCATCGTCCATGGCGACTACCGTCTCGACAACCTGATCTTCCACCCCACCGAGCCGCGCATCACCGCGGTGCTCGACTGGGAGCTGTCGACCATCGGCCACCCGCTGGCCGATTTCAGCTACCACTGCATGAGCTGGCACATCCCGGCCGGCGTGTTCCGCGGCATCGCCGGGCTGGACCACGTGGCGCTCGGCATCCCGAGCGAGCGCGATTACGTGCGCCGCTACTGCGAGCGCACCGGCCGCAGCGACGTCGACGCGGTGATGGCCGACTGGAACTTCTACCTCGCCTACAACCTGTTCCGCCTGTCGGCCATCGCGCAGGGCATTGCCAAGCGGCTGCTCGACGGCACCGCCGCCAGCAGCCAGGCACGCGCCACCGGTGATGCCGCGCCCGAGCTGGCGCGCCTGGCCTGGCAGTTCGCCCAGCAGGCCTGACCTTCTTTCACGCTCACACGCACGAGGAACCCTCATGGACTTCGGCTACTCCCCCCGCACCCAAGAGTTGCGCGCCGCCGTCTCGGCCTTCATGGCCGAGCACATCTACCCCAACGAGGGCCGCTACTGGGCCGAACTCGAGGCCAACACCCGGGCCGGCAAGCGCTGGACACCCCTGCAGGTGATCGAGGAGCTCAAGCCCAAGGCACGGGCGGCGGGGCTGTGGAACCTGTTCCTGCCCGAGAGCGACCATGGCGCGGGCCTCAGCAACCAGGAGTACGCCCCGCTGGCCGAGCTGATGGGCCGCGTGTTGTGGTCCAGCGAGGTGTTCAACTGCTCCGCGCCGGACACCGGCAACATGGAAGTGCTGGTGCGTTATGGCAGCGAGGAGCAGAAGCAGCGCTGGCTGCTGCCGCTGCTGGCCGGCGAGATCCGCTCCGGCTTCGCGATGACCGAGCCGGCGGTCGCTTCGAGCGACGCAACCAACATCGAAGCCCGCATCGAGCGCCAGGGTGAGGAATACGTCATCAACGGCCGCAAGTGGTGGACCAGCGGCGCCGGCGACCCGCGCTGCAAGATCCTGATCTTCATGGGCAAGAGCGATCCGTCGGCGCCGAAGTACTCGCAGCAGTCGATGATCCTGGTGCCGATGGATACGCCGGGGGTGAAGCCCATTCGCCCGCTGACGGTGATGGGCTACGACGACGCCCCGCACGGCCACATGGAGATCCAGTTCGACAACGTGCGCGTGCCGGCCGGCAACATCCTGCTCGGCGAAGGCCGTGGCTTCGAGATCGCACAAGGGCGCCTCGGCCCCGGCCGCATTCACCACTGCATGCGACTGATCGGCCTGGCCGAGCGCGCGCTCGACCTGATGTGCGACCGCGCGCTCAAGCGCGTCGCCTTCGGCCGCCCGATCGCGCAGCACGGCGTGACGCAGGAGCGCATCGCCGAGGCGCGCTGCATGATCGAGCAGGCCCGTCTGCTGACGCTCAAGGCCGCCTGGATGATGGACGTGGCCGGCAACAAGGCCGCGAAGGCCGAGATCGCGATGATCAAGGTCGTGGCCCCGCAAATGGCCTGCCAGGTCATCGACTGGGCCATCCAGGCGCACGGTGGGGCCGGCATGTGCCAGGATTTCCCGCTGGCCTTCTACTACGCCCAGGCCCGCACGCTTCGCTTTGCCGATGGCCCGGACGAAGTGCATCGCAACGCCATTGCCAAGCTCGAGCTCGGCAAGCGCCCGGCCGCAGCCTGAGCGCAACGCGAGCCTATTCGCCGGGGCTGTCGCCGGCCGCCTGGACGGCCAGGCGCGCCTGGCCGAGCGCGAGCTCGAACAGGCCCATGGCCGCCTGCACCGAGGCCACGTCGGGATCCGGCTGGGCCACGCGCAAGGTCAGGCGCCCCCGGTGGGCGATGAGCGCGAACGGCGGCGCCAGCTCGGCCGGGCCGGTCGCGCGCTGCAACAGCGCATCGCCCAGCGGGCCGCGCAGCCAATGCGCCAACCAGGGCACGTGGCTGCTGACCCCGGCATAGTGGCCCTTCAGCTCGCCCAGCAGGCCGGCGCTGAGCTTGGGTGACATCGCCAGCCAGCGCATCTCTTCGGGAGTCTCTTCGTCCAGGCGCGTCTGCACACCGCCGACGAACTGGCTGAACAGCTCGCTCTCGACCGTCTCCATCAGCGCGCGCGGCATCACCAGCGCATGCATCTCGGGCCCGAGTGCCAGCTCGCCTCGCAGGCGCAACTCGTGCGAACCGAGGTAGCGGCGTTGCGATGGGCCCCACTCGATGCGGCCCTCGAGCTCACCCGAGCGCGTGTCGATCACGAAGCCTTCCTGCTCGCGAATGCCGCGCATCGCCCAGCCGGACGACTCGCACCAGGCCTGCAGCGATTCGCGGCCTTCGAAGCTGCTCGCGCGAAACAACCGTTGCCTGATGAACTTCAGCATGGTTGGATTAGAGTCCGAGCAACGCCGAACCAGCCCGAGGAGACGAGGACATGATCGAAGTGTATTCGTGGGCCACGCCCAATGGACACAAGGTCCACATCATGCTGGAAGAGTGCGGCCTGGCGTACCGTACGATCCCGGTGGACATCGGCAATGGCGACCAGTTCCGGCCCGAGTTCCTCGCGATCAGCCCGAACAACAAGATCCCGGCCATCATCGACCCCGATGGGCCCGATGGGCAGCCGATCTCGCTGTTCGAATCCGGCGCGATCCTGCTCTACCTTGCCAGCAAGACCGGCCGCTTCCTGCCGGACAGCACGCGGGGCAAGTTCGAGATGATGCAGTGGCTGATGTTCCAGGTCGGCCACGTGGGCCCCATGCTCGGCCAGGCCCACCACTTCCGCGTCTACGCGCCCGAGAAGATCGCCTACGCGATCGACCGCTATACCAACGAGGCACGGCGGCTGTACGCTGTGATGAACAGCCGCCTCGCGCATTCGCCCTACTTCGGCGGCAAGGACTACAGCATCGCCGACATCGCGATCTTTCCGTGGCTGCGCTCGTGGAAGAACCAGGGCATCGACTGGAACGACTATCCGCACCTGAAGGGCTGGTTCGACGAGATCTCCAAGCGCCCGGCGGTGCTGCGCGGCGTCGAGGTGCTGGCCGACCGGCGCCGGCCGATCACCGACGACAAGGCGCGCGAAGTGCTGTTCGGCCCGCGCCAGTACGCGCGCCACTGAGGACCGGTCGCCGCCCGGCCTAGAATTCGCCCCCCAAGCTGCCCGTAGCTCAACTGGATAGAGCAGCTGCCTTCTAAGCAGCAGGTCGGGGGTTCGAGTCCCTCCGGGCAGGCCAAGTCCCAGCCAGTCAGCCGAAGCGTTCGATCTGCAGGAAGGTCGTCCGCGTGGCCTGCACATAGTCGCCCTTGGTCTTGGTCCGCACGACGGCGTAGATGTACTCGCCGGCCGTCAGGTCTTCGGTGGCGGTGTGCAGCATCTGCCAGGCGTCGTTCGACCGGCCGCTGCGCTCGACCGCGTTCATGCCGAGCACATTCAGGGTGCCGCTCGGGATGTCGACGCCCGCCGGGATCATCGGGTTGTACACGCTGATGCGGATCTTGTCGGCAGCCACGACCCGGGCCTGCGTGATCAGCGCGCCCACCGCCGTGGCGCCGAGGATCGAATCCGTGATCGACGTGTGCGAGGCCAGGGCCAGATCGCCAGGCTTCACGATGCCGGCGGGCGATACCGTGATGTCGGTGGTGACGATGTTTCCCATCGCCACGAACCCCGGCGTCCATTCGCCCTGGTAGCGCGCCATGGTCGGCGGATCCGATGCCGGGATGTCCACGGAAGCGAGTCGATCGTCCTGGCTCGGCAGGTGTCCCGGCGCCCGACGGATGCCGATCATGCGGCGGTCGATGTCGGTGTAGGCCTGGGCGACCCAGTCACAGCCGAGGATGAGGCGGTATTGCCCGGTGGTCCTGACCAGCACTCGCCCGTCCGTCTGCAGCGCCACGTCGGCACTCTCCTGCATCAGGGTCGTGCTCAGCGGCAGCGTCGTGACCACGTTGGCTCCGGGCAGCGAGAAGTCGCCCGAGATCGTGTAGCGCGCCCGCAGGGGGCTGCCCACCAGGGTGGAGGTGCGTGGTCGTGCCGCGGTGGCCAGGCTGCTCATCGCTGTCAGCGCGGCCGCAGCGCCAGCGCCCCCAAGGAAATGGCGCCGACTGCCGATGTCGCTTTGCGAGACGCTGTCCGAGTCATCCATGTGCCTGCTCCCTGCGCCAGTTGGTGTGTGGCCTCACGGCGAGGCAACGCGATGGGCATCCCTGACTTCGACGATGCACGCCATGACCTTCGCCGAACCAGTCTGGATGGGGGACATAGGGCATGGATTGACTCGGCGCAACGCGGAGGCTGCGCGATGTCAAACGATCGGAGGCGGGCCGCACCGGGCCGGTGCGGCTGTGCCCTTCAGTCGCCGATGGTCTGCAGCTCCAGATCACCGTGGGCGTAGATCAACGCCCCGGTGTCGGTGTCGACCGACTGGTGCAGGCTGCCGCTGGGCGCCAGTTGATAGTCGCCTTCGCGCAGCAGGTAATCGTCCTGGAACAGGTCACCCCGCAGCATCAGGCATTCCTCGTCATGGCCATGGCGGTGCTGCGGCACGCTGGCACCGGGCTCGGCCAGCCAGAGCATCGCGGCCATCGGCCCGTGCCGCCAGAGCACGCGGCGCTTGATCCGCGGGGCGTAGTCTTCCCATTGATCGGGCATGTCGCGCGAGGTGCACGACGCCGCGGGCCCTGCCCCCGGCGCGCCCAGCGCGCGCTCGCGCAACAGCAGCGTGGCCCCTTGGCCATCGGCGAAAGCGCAGGCTGGAGCGCGGCTGGCCGCTGCGCTCTGCACGTGGTAGTCCAGCGGGCCCAGCACCAAGGCCGCCTCGCCTTCGATCTGCAACTCGGCGCCGCCGCGAATCAGCAGCCAGTCGCGCCCGACGCCGGCTTCACCGGCCGGCAGCCGCCAGGCGCCCTGTGGGGCCAGCTCGATGAGGCGCACCCGCACCGGCTCGCCGGGGCGCTGTGCGCCCGCCGCATCGGCACGGCGGTACAACTGCTGCACGGTGCGCTGCGCGCTGTGCTCGAGCAGCATGCGTTCACGCTGGCGCACGTTCACCATCGCAGCGTTCGCGCGCGCCATGCGCGCGGCGCGGGCGGCCAGGCGCGCGCGCAGGCCGGGCGCGGCCGGGGCCTCAGGCCAGGCATCCACCAGCGCCCCTTGCAGCAGTGAGGCCGGCTCGTCGGCCAGCGGGTCCGGCGCGGGGCGGATGGGATCATGAAGTCGGGTCGGGGAGTTCACGGCGGGGCCTTCCTTCTTCGAATGCGTCGTCACAGCGGCAGGTCCGGGCAGCCGGCATCGGCGAGCCACTGTTTCAGCGTCTGCAGCGAGCGGCGGATCTGCGACTTGACCGTGCCGAGCGGCAGGCCCATGCAGGCCGCAATTTCCTCGTGCGTCAGGCCGCGGAAGAAGGCCAGCGCGATCAACTGTCGGGGCTGTGCATCGAGCGCGGCCAGCGCGCGGTGCAGCAGGTGCTGGTGATGGGTGGCCGCCAGCAGGTCCGGCGGGCCGGCGCTGTCTTCGTCGCACAGCGCGGCCAGCTCATCGTCGTCCAGCAGCACGTGGGCCTTGCGCTCCCGGCGCCGAAGGGCGTCGATCGCGCGCGAGCGGGCCATCGCCAGCACCCAGGTCAACGGCCGACCGCGGGCCGCGTCGTAGCGCTCGGACTGGCGCCAGAGCTGCCAGTAGGTGTCTTCGACCACCTCCTCGGCCGTGGCGGCGTCCGTCACGATCCGGCTCACGAGGCCGAACACGCGCGCCGCCGTCGCGTCGTACAGCTGCGTCAGCGCCTGGTCATCGCGCTGGCCGATGCGGCCGATCAGCTCGCACAAGCCGGCGTCGTCGAAGTGAACGGCGACGCTTGTTCCGGCCGCGTCGAGCGGCGTGTCCGGCTCAAGGGCTTCGGCATTCGCCTCGTCCATGCTGGCTCCTGGCATTCGCGCCGGCCCATTGCGCCACGTCGCTGCGAGCGGCAGAAGCGGGTTTACGCTAGTCGGCACGGGTCGACCGCAACTCGTCCGGCCATCACAGGCGGTCCAGTTCGGCGCGCAGCCCGTCCAGGTAGTTGGGCGACTCGTGCACGTCGTTGTGGCCGGCATCGGGCACACGCAGCAGGCGGGCGCGCGCGCCGGCGGCCTCGCGCAGCGCCTCGCTGTGGGTGGGTGGGATCAGCGTGTCGCGCTCGCCGTGCACGAGCCACAGCGGCCCGCTGATGCGGGCCACCACGGCGTCGGTTCGCAGGGGGTAGCGCAGCAGCGCGGTGGGCACCCAGGGAAACTGCTCGTCGGCCAGCGCTGCCATGCTTCGATAGGGCGAGACGAGCACGGTCAGCGCCGGGCTGACCTCGGCCGCCAGCTGGGCGGCGAGCCCCGTGCCGAGCGAGCGGCCATACACAACGACCGGCCGCCCGGCATACAGCGGCGCGACCTGCCGCCAGGCGGCGCGCACATCGGCCATCAGCTGCGCCTCGCTGCCGATCTGGCCGCTGCTGCGGCCGTAGCCGCGGTAGTCGAGCATGAACAGGTCGAAGCCGGCACGGCGGTAGAACTCGGCGTTGACGAACCAACTGGCGAGGTTGCCGGCGTTGCCGTGCAGAAAGAAGACCAGTCCACGCGCCGCCGGCTGCCGAAGGTGCAGCGCATGCAGCCGGGCGCCCGCCACGTCGACCCAGACGCTGTGAACGTCCGGCTCCGACAGCACCGGCGGGTCCTGGCGCGGCCAAGGGTCCGGGTGGAACAGCAGCCGCTCCTGGCGCCACCACAGCCAGGCGAGTGCCAACGAGTACAAGAGCAGCGGGATGATGGCCAGCGCGGCCAGCCAGCGCAGCGCGCGGCGGGCAAGGGGCGAGCGAATGGAGATCGGCATCGACGGCAAGATCACAGCCCTTCGATACGCACCGACGGCGCAGTTGGATGCAGCAGGTGCGGCGGCCGACCGCCGTCAGACGGATGGTCGGGGTGAGACGATTCGAACGTCCGACCCACTGCTCCCAAAGCAGTTGCGCTACCAGGCTGCGCTACACCCCGACGAAGGGGCGCATTGTAGCCGGCGCGTCAGAGCCGACGGTCGCTGACGACCACGCCATCCTCGTCGGCATAGAGCCAGTCGCCGGGGCGCACCCACTCGCCCTGCACGCGGACAGGCTCATCGTGCGCACCTTCGTTGCGCTTGGCCGTGGGCATGGGGCAGTGGCCCAGTGCGAAGATGCCGACCTCGGCGGCGCGCAGTTCGGCCAGGTCGCGCACGGCGCCGTTGACGAGCACGCCGGCCCAGCCGTTCCTCGCTGCGAAGTTGGCAAGGTTGCCGCCCAGCAGCGCGCGACGCAGCGAGGCGCCGCCGTCGACCACGATCACCGCGCCGTCACCCGGCTTCTGCACCAGTTCTCGCAGCACCGAGTTGTCTTCGAAGCAGCGCACCGTGCGCACCGGGCCCTGGAAGGCCGCCCGACCGCCGAACGAGCGGAATACGCCGGGCAGCACGCGAAAGCCCGGGTCGGCCGCATCGCGGAAGCGGTCGCACAGATCGCAGGTGGTTGGCGTGGGCGTGCTGGTCATTCGGAAGCTCCGGTCGTTCAGGTCTCAGGCAGGCGTTGAAGGGCCGCGCGCCGGGCCCATGGGCTGGTGCTCGCGCGTCACCTTCAGGATGATCGAGGTGCTGGTTTCGGACAGCTCGCAAAAGCGGGAGACGACGGCATCGAGGTGGGCCACGTCGATCACGGCGATGTCGAGCACCCAGCTGTCTTCGCCGGTCACGTTGTAGGCATTGACGACCTCGGGCGTGTCCTGGATCAGCTTGACGATGCGCCCGTACTCGGCGCGCCCGACGCGGATCACCGCGCGGATGCCGTAGCCCAGCGCCTTCAGGTTCACGGTGGCACGGTAGCCGGTGATCACGCCGGCCGATTCGAGCTTGCGCACGCGCTCGGTCACCGCAGGCTGGGACAGGTGCACGCGACGGCCCAATTCGGTCATCGACAGCCTTGCATCGGCCTGCAGTTCGGCGAGGATCCGGGCATCGTAGCTGTCGAAGTCGAGGCTTTGAGTCATGCACAAAGCGTAGCACGGTGCTTGCCTTCAAATCAAAGGCGGAATCAACGCATCACCTTGCGAAAACCATGGAAAGAGAACAAGCAGCACCCTAACATCTCGGCCATGTCGACCACCCTAGCCACCCGTGCCCCGCTCTTCGGGCTGTCGCCGCTGCTGATCGCCTGCCTCGCCGCCACCTGGCTGGTCTGGGGCTCGACCTACCTGGCGATCAAGTTCGCCCTGCTGAGCTTTCCGCCCTTCTTCCAGATGGGCACGCGCTTCATCACCGCCGGCGCCCTGCTGCTGGCCTGGATGCGCTGGCGCGGCACCCCGCTGCCCACGCGTGCGCAGTGGCGCAACGCGCTGATCTGCGGCACCTTGATGCTGGGCGGCGGCATGGGTGGCACGGCGGTCGCCGAGACCTCGGTCGGCTCGGGGATGGTCGTGGCGTTCATCGCGGTGCTGCCGCTGATGATCGCGCTGGTGAATCTCTGCTATGGCGTGAAGCCGGGGCGGCTGGAGGCTGCGGGCATCGCCGTGGGTCTCGTCGGCGTGCTGATGCTGACGCAAGGCGCGAGCTTTCAGGCCAGCACGCACGGGCTGATCGCCGTCGCGGTGGCCTGTCTGACCTGGTCGATCGGCAGCGTGCTGAGCCAGCGCAGCCTGCCGCTCGCACCGGGCCCGATGGGCTTCGCGAGCGAGATGCTGTGCGGCGGCGTGGTCCTGATGGGGCTGTCGGCCCTGACGGGCGAGGCGCCGAGCTGGCCGCCGCAAGCCGAGGCCGTCGCGGCGTGGTTCTTCCTCGTCGTGTTCGGCTCGCTGATCGCCTTCAACGCCTACATGGTGCTGCTGGCCCGGGCTTCGGCGGGGCTGGCCTCGAGCTACGCCTTCGTCAACCCGGTGATCGCGATGCTGCTGGGCGTGGCGATCGCCGGTGAGACGGTGACCGGCTACGAGTGGTCGGCCGTCGCCGTCGTGCTGGCCGGGGTGGTGCTGCTCGTCGGCAGCCGCAAGTAGCTCAGGCCTGCCGCTTTGCCAGGGCCGCGGCGCGGATCGCGCTCAGGCTGCCGCGGGTGTGGCTCACGTCCGGATCCAGCCGCAGGTGCAGCAGCGTCGGGCTGTTCGCCTGAAGCGCGGCCTGGAATGCCGGCTCGAATCGCGCGGTGTGCTCGACGGTGTCCGCCCGCCAGCCGTAGGCCCGGGCCAGTGCAGCGAAATCGGGGTTCGCAAGCGCCGTGCCGCTGACGCGCCCGGGGTACTCGCGCTCCTGGTGCATCCGGATCGTGCCGTAGCCGCCGTTGTCGACGACGATGCTGACGAGCCGCCGGGCGCCGTGGGCCACCGCGGTGGCGAGCTCCTGGCCGTTCATCAGGAAGTCGCCGTCGCCCGTCAGGTTGATCGCCCAGCGTTCCGGTTGCGTCAGGCAGGCCGCCACGGCGGCCGGCAAGCCGTAGCCCATCGATCCCGCCGTCGGCGCAAGCTGGGTCTTGCCGGCCGCCGCCAGGCTGCGATAGCGCAGGTAGCGGTGCAGCCAGCCGGCGTAGTTGCCGGCGCCGTTGGTGTAGATCGCGTCGGGTGGAGCGAGCCGCTCGATCGTCTTGACGACCTCGGCCATGTCGAGCGGTTCCACCGGTGGGTGGACGCGGTTCGCTTCGTAGTCGGCGTGCGCGGCGGCGCTCCAATCGGCCCAGGGCAGGGTCGGCGGCGCCGCGAGCGTCTCGAGTGCCTTGCCGGCGCAGGCGAGCGAGGCCTGCAACGCCACGTCCGGCGCGTAGACGCGGCCCAGTTCCTCCGCGCCCGGGTGCAGGTGCACCAGCACTTGGCGCGGCCGGGGTGCCTGCAGCAGCGTGTAGCCGCCGGTCGTCATCTCGCCCAAGCGCACACCGATCGCGAGCACGAGGTCGGCCTCGTCGCGAATCCGGCGGACCAGGGCCGGGTTGATGGCGATGCCCACGTCGCCGGCGTACAGCGCATGGTGGTTATCGAACACGTCCTGGTAGCGAAACGCGCAGCCGACCGGAAGCTGCCAGTTCTCGGCGAATCGCTGCAAGGCCAGCGCGCTGTCGCACGTCCAGCCGTGGCCTCCGGCGATCAGGAACGGGCGCCGGGCTGCCAGCAGCCGGGCTCGCAGTTCGCGCAGCGCGCCCGGCGCGGGCCAGGCCTCGGCCGGCTCGACGCGCGGCAGCACCGGCGCGGCGGTCGGGGTGCCCAGAAGATCCTCCGGCAGCGCGAGGACCACGGGCCCGGGCCGCCCTTGCAGCGCAACGTGGAAGGCCCGGGCGAGGTACTCGGGCAACCGATCGGCGCTCTGCACCTCGGCCGCCCATTTCGCCATGCCCAGCGTGCCCGGGCCGAACAGCTGCCGGTAGTCGAGCTCCTGGAAGGCCTCGCGGTCACGCTGATCCGACGCGACCTGGCCGACCAGCACCACCAGCGGCACGCTGTCCTGGAAGGCGGTGTGCACGCCGATCGCGGCGTTGCTCGCGCCGGGGCCGCGGGTGACGCAGCAGATGCCCGGCCGCCCGGTCAGCCGCGCGTGGGCATCGGCCATGAAGGCTGCGCCACCCTCGTGCCGGCAGGCGATGAAGCGGATGCGCTCGCGGTGTTCGTGAAAGCCGTCGAGCACCGCGAGGTAGCTCTCGCCGGGCACGCCGAACACGGTGTCGACGCCCTGAGCCACCAGCGCCTCGACCAGCGCATGGCCGGCCGGGCGCGCGGCAGGATCTTGGTCAGGCATGGGGCACTGTAGCGCCGCGTCTGGCTCAGGCCGGCGCGAGCGCCCGCCGCCGCGCCAGCCCGACGAGACTCGCCGCCACGATGCCCAGCACCAGCGCGAGCGCCGAGCCGAGGAACACGCCGTGTGGCGAGCCACGGTCCATCAGCGCGCCGAACACCGGCGCCGCCATCGCGAAGCCGACATCCAGGCCCGAATACACCGTGCCATAGACGCGGCCGGTGGCGCCCGGCGGTGCGGCGCGCTTGATCAGCATGTCGCGCGACGGGCCGGCGATGCCGGTGCCAAAGCCGGCGAGCGCCGCCACGCCCGCTGTCAACAGGCCCGGCAGCCAGCCGCTGCCGGCCAGCGCCAGCAGCGCGGCCGAGGCCGCCATCGCGAAGCCGATGTTGCGCTCGAGCGATTCAGTGCGCCCGACGAGAAAGCCGCCAATCACCATGCCGACCGCGCCACACAGCATGTAGCCGGTGACGACGAAGGCCGTGATCGCCGTCGGCAGGCCGTACATGGCCTGCAGCGCCGGGCTGGCGAAACTCTGGATCGCGGCCAGCGCCGCGGTGGTGAAGAAGAAGAACGAGAAGCACAGCCACACGGAGGGCAGGCGCAGGAACGCCATCGGGTGTTCGCTCGGCGCCGCCGCATGGGCCGAGCGCTCATGCGCCCACGCGCCCTGCCGGTCGTCGATGGCCTTGCGGTTCAGGGCCAGCAGCACCAGCACCGTCAGCGCCACCAGCGCGCAGCCCACATAGGCCATGCGCCAGTTGCCGGTGAGTTCGCTGATGCCGATCGAGAACACCGGGGCCAGCGCCCAGCCCAGATTGCCCGAGATGCCGTGCACCGAGAACGCGTGGCCCAGGCGCGGCTGCGACACCCGCTTGTTGAGGATCGTGAAGTCCACCGGGTGGAACGGCGAGTTGCCCAGGCCGGCCAGCCCCGCGGCCAGCATCAGCCCGCCGAAGCCGTTGGCGCCGGCCGCCGCCAGGGCCGCCAGCACGAAACAGCCGAGCGCGGTGAACAGCACCGGCCGCGCGCCGGTGCGGTCGACGAGAAAGCCGGCCAGCGCCTGGCCGACGCCCGAGATCACGAAGAAGGTGGTCACCAGCAAGCCCAACTCCGAGTAGCTCAGGCCGAAGTCGCGGATGAAGGCCGGGAACAGCGGCGGCAGCAGCATGTGGAAGAAGTGCGAACAGCCATGGGCCAGGCCGATGAGGCCGATGGTGGCGAAGTCGCGCCGGGCCGAGGCCGCGGCGGTCACGGGCACGCTGACGGAGTTCATGTCGGCACTGTAGGCAGGGCTTCCCCGTCATGGTTACGATAGCCTGCCAAGAAGTATCGAATTCATGCCAAGACCGCCCTCCCCCCGCCGGCGTGCCAGCCTGCCGCCGCTGGATCCGCAGCGCTTCGCACCGAGCATCGAGCGCCCGCTGCGAGGCAAGGTGCGCCAGATGGCGCATCAGATGGACATCCAGCCCCACCGGCACGATTGGGCGCAGCTCGTGTTCTCGATCAACGGCGCGGTGCGCGTCTCCACCCAGGGCGACGGCGCCGGCAGCACCTACCTCGTGCCGCCGTCGCGGGCGGTGTGGATCCCACCGGGCGTGGTGCACGCGGTCACCGCCGTCGAGCGGGCCAACCTTCGCACGCTGTACCTGCACGAATCGGCCGTGGTGCAGCTGGGTGCCGACGGTGCGTGGGGCCACTGCCGCGTGCTGGAGGTCTCGCCGCTGATGCGCGAGCTGGTGCTGCAGCTCGTCGTCGATCCCGATGCCGTCCCGGGCCTTCCGGCCGACGTGGCCCGCGAGCGCACGATCTGCGCGCTCATCCTGGACGAAATGCGCCGCGCGCGCAGCCTGCAGCTCGGCCTGCCGCTGCCGCGCGAAGGGCGACTGCGCCGCCTGTGCGAAGCGATGCTGGATCAGCCGCTGCGCCACGCCGATATCGAGGGTTGGGCCGCGCATGCGGCAACCAGCGCCCGCACGCTGTCGCGCTGGTTCCGTGAGGAGCTGGGCACCAGCTACGGCCAGTGGCGGCAGCAGCTGCTGCTGGCCCAGGCCCTGTTGATGGCGGCGCGCAAGCAGCCGATGCGGCTGATCGCCGCCGAGCTGGGCTACGCGAGCCCGAGCGCCTTCAGCGCGATGGTCACCCGCGCGGTCGGCGTGCCGCCCAGCCGCTTCTTTGCGGAGGCCTGACCCTGCTTGACGTCGGCCGATCGGGCCCCACCTAGAATTTCGCCATGACAGAAGCCGTCTACGACTACACCCGCCAGGACGCCAGCGGCGCCACCTGCATCGCCCACGCCTGGGCCAAGGTACCGCCGGCGCTGACGCGCGCCCAGCGCGACGATCTGAAGGTCAAGGCCGCCGCGCTGCTGAAGGCCAGGAACGCCGTGCTGGTCGCCCACTACTACGTCGAAGACGACCTGCAGGACCTGGCCCTCGAAACCGGCGGCTGCGTCGCCGATTCGCTCGAGATGGCCCGCTTCGGCCGCGACCACGCCAGCCAGACCCTCGTCGTCGCCGGCGTGCGCTTCATGGGCGAGACGGCGAAGATCCTGTCGCCCGGCAAGCGCGTGCTGATGCCCGATCTGGATGCGACCTGCTCGCTCGACCTGGGCTGCCCGCCGGACGATTTCACCCGCTTCTGCGATGCCCACCCCGACCGGCAAGTCGTCGTCTACGCCAACACCAGCGCGGCGGTGAAGGCGCGGGCCGACTGGATGGTGACCAGCTCCTGCGCGCTGGCGATCGTGCGGCACCTGAAAGACCAGGGCCAGAAGGTGCTCTGGGCACCCGACAAGCACCTGGGACGCTACATCCAGCAGGAGACCGGCGCCGACATGCTGCTGTGGAACGGCGCCTGCATCGTGCACGACGAGTTCCGCGCCACCGAGCTCGAGCTGCTGAAGGCCGAGCACCCGGGCGCGATGGTGCTCGTGCACCCCGAGTCTCCCGAGGGCGTGGTCAAGCTCGCCGACGTCGTGGGCTCGACCTCGCAGATGCTCAAGGCCGTGATCGACGGCAAGGCGAAGGAATACATCGTCGCCACCGACAACCAGATCATGCACCGCATGCGCCAGCTGGCCCCCGGCAAGACGCTGATCGAGGCGCCGACCGCCGGCAGCTCGGCCACCTGCAAGAGCTGCGCACACTGCCCGTGGATGGCGATGAACGGCCTGCAAGGCGTGATCGACTGCCTCGAGCACGGCAGCGGCGAGATCGAGGTCGACCCGGCCGTCGGCCAGAAGGCGGTGCACTGCATCGACCGCATGCTGGCCTTCGTCGCCGCGAACCCGTCTGCGCTGGCGCCGAAGGTGCAAGGCATGGTGCGCGGCATCGGCGCGGCATGAGGGCGGCCTGATGTTCGACCACGACGAAACCCTCGCCGAGGCACGGGCGCGCAACGTGCGCGACGCGCTGTTCGAAGACATCGGCCGCGCCGACTGGACCAGCCTGTTGGTGCCCGCCGGTCAACGCGTGCCCGCGCGCGTCAGCGTGCGTGAAGACGCCGTGCTGTGCGGGCGCGATTGGTTCGAGGCCTGCCTGCACACGCTGGACCCACAGGCCCGCGTGCAGTGGCACTACGCCGAAGGCGCCAAGATGGCGGCCGACACGCCGGTGTGCGAGATCGAGGCCGAGGCACGCGCGCTGCTGTCGGCCGAACGCCCGGCGCTGAATTTCCTGCAGTTGCTGTCGGCCACCGCCACGGTCACGCGCCGGCACGTCGACGCGATCGTCGGCGCCTCGCCGAACCCGCGCGGCTGCGCGGTGCTCGACACACGCAAGACCATCCCCGGCCTGCGGCAGGCGCAGAAGTATGCGGTGCGCATCGGCGGCGGGCAGAACCAGCGGCTGGCCTTGTGGCACGGCATCCTGATCAAGGAAAACCACATCGCTGCGGCCGGCGGCATTGCCGCGGTACTGCGCAACGCGCGAGAGCTGAACGCCGGCGTCGACATCCAGATCGAGGTCGAGACGCTGACCCAGCTGCAGCAGGCGCTGGATGCCGGCGCCACCAGTGTGCTGCTCGACAACTTCAGCCTCGGCCTGATGCGCGAGGCGGTTGCGCTGACTGCGGGCCGCGCACTGCTCGAGGCGTCGGGCGGCATCACGCTGGCGGGCCTGCGCGACATCGCCGCCACCGGCGTCGACCGCATCTCGATCGGCAAGCTCACCAAGGATGTGATCGCGGTCGACTATTCGATGCGGGTGCTGGGCAGGCCGGCCTGAAAAGTCACGCATTTCGCGCGTTCGGCGCCGGGCCGGCGGGTGACACTGTCGGCCGAACCCACCTCCCGAGGCCGCAGGCATGGATACCGCGTCGATCCACAACTTCTACGAAAAGGCCGTGTTCACCGCCGTGCGGGAGCAGGCCCACCACCACCCGCACCTGCAGGAAAACGGCGACACGCTGGCCGACATCGCCTGCGTGGCGCTGAACCGGCTGCCGCCGCGCTACATCCGCCACGACGTGGATTTCGCGTTCTTCCAGACCGAACACGAGCGTGCCGAGTCCGAGCGCGCGGTGCAGGAGGCGGTCGAATTCGCCTTCGGCTTCGTGCAGGCGCGCAACGCGATGCGCGCGCGGCGCTGACCGGCCCGCGTCAGTCCATCAAGCCGTAGACCCGCTCGGGCAGCACGCGGGACAGGCCCTTGCGCTCGACGGCCGGGCCGGCAATGGCGAACTCCGGCTGCGCGGTGTCGCGGTGGGCCGTGGCGGCGATGGGCTGCCCGGCGGTGTTGGTCAGGCTCGCCACCAGCGGCGTCGTCGCACTCGCGCCGCGGCGTGCAACCACCGCGATCTCGCCATTCTTCAGCTGGACCAGGTCGCCCGGCGGATACAGGCCCAGCGCCTTGATCATGCCGGCCGCCAGCTGACCGCCCTGCTCTTCCTGGAACAGCTGGCGCGCGGCCGCCTGCACCGGCAGCGCCGGCCGGAAGGCGCGGGGGCTGATCTTGGCGGTGAACACATCGACGGTACGCAACGCGTGGGCCATGTCGCTCAAGCCCTTCAACCCTTGCGGATAGCCGGTGCCGTCGGCCCGCTCGTGATGCTCTTTCACCATGGTCAGCCACTCGGCATCGGCCACGCCCGCCGCTTGCAGGAGCGCCGCCGATGCCTCGGGATGGGCGCGGATGATCTGCTTCTGGCGGCCGGTGGGCGGATCCTGCTGGGCAGCCATCTGCGCCTGCAGTTCCAGGATCGACACGTTCATCGTCAGTGCGCCCAGCACCAGGCGCAGCTGCTGCTCGGGCCCCCAGCCCAGCTGGCGCGCCAGCACCACCGCCACCGTGGCCGCGTGCAGGGCGTGGCTCAGCGCATAGAGGGCGAAGCGCTGGTCGGACGGGCGGATCGTGACGAACAGAGCCACGTCCACGTCGCGTTCGACCTGGGTGATCAGCTGGCGCCCCAGCACTTCCAGCTCCGGCGCACAAGGCAGGCCCGCGATGACCTTGCGCAGCAGCGCATCCAGCTCCCAGATGAGTTTTTCCCAGCGGTCGAACAACGTCGGCTCGCGGTAGGTCGACACCAGCGGCGCGCCACCGCCGGCCTGTGCCGCGCGGCGGTCACGCCGCACGACGGCGGCTTCTTCCTGGTCGACCCAGGCGCCGCGCTCGAGCAGCATGTCGAGCTGGGTGTCGCCCGTGAGCACCTGGCCGGCTGCCAGCAAGCGGCGGCCATAGGCGTCATGCACGTGGAAAGGCAGCGGCTGCCCGACGACGATGAGGTCGCGGACGGTGACCAGCGGCGCGCGCTGCGCTGCACCCATGTATTCCCTCCAGCCCGGTCAGCCCGGGACTTAGCGCGCCAGATGTACCCCAAGCACCAGCCGGGTGCAAGCTCAGCGTGGCCGGCTGCGCGCCGGTCGCGTCAATACCGTGGGAAAACTCACGGGCAGTGTCTGCGGGAAATCCCGGCTGAAGTGCAGGCCACGGCTTTCGTGGCGCATCAGCGCCGAGCGCACGATCAGCTCGGCGCATTCGACCAGGTTGCGCAGCTCGAGCAGATCGCGCGTGACCCGGAAGTTCGCGTAGTAGTCGTCGATCTCGCTTCGAAGGAACTCGATGCGGTGCAGCGCCCGCTCGAGCCGCTTGGTGGTGCGCACGATGCCGACGTAGTTCCACATCAGCAGGCGCAGCTCGTCCCAGTTGTGGGAGATCACCACCTGCTCGTCGGCGCTTTCGACCAGGCTTTCGTCCCAGGCCGGCAGTGGCGGCACCTGAGGCGTCGGCCCGGCGATGATCGACTGGGCGCAGGTGCGCCCGATCACCGCGCACTCGAGCAGCGAGTTGCTGGCCAGCCGGTTGGCGCCGTGCAGGCCGGTGTAGGTGGCTTCGCCCACCGCATACAGGCCGGGCAGATCACAGCGGCCGTTGAGATCGGTCACCACGCCGCCGCAGGTGTAGTGCGCCGCCGGCACCACCGGAATCGGCTGGCGCGCGATGTCGATGCCCAGCGTCAGGCAACGCGCATGGATGGTCGGGAAGTGCTCCTTGAGGAAGGCCTCGCCGAGGTGGGTGGCATCGAGCCACACGTGATCGACGCCATGCTTCTTCATCTCGAAGTCGATCGCCCGGGCGACGATATCGCGCGGCGCCAGCTCGGCGCGCTCGTCGTGCGCCGGCATGAAGCGGGGGCCCCAGGGCTCTTCAGGGGTCGCGTAGCCGTTGGCCGGCAGCCGCAGCACGGCGCCCTCGCCGCGCAAGGCCTCGGTGATCAGGAAGCTGCGCTCCTGCGGGTGATAGAGGCACGTCGGGTGAAACTGGATGAACTCCATGTTGGCCACCCGGCAGCCGGCACGCCAGGCCATCGCGATGCCATCGCCCGTGGCCGTGTCGGGGTTGGTCGTGTAGCGGTAGGTCTTGCCGACGCCCCCGGTGGCCAGCACGACCGCGCGCGCCGGCAGCGTCTCGACGCGCTGGCGATCGATGTCGAGCGCATAGACACCGTGGCAGTGCGGCGGCGCGTCTTCGCGCTTGAGGTGACGCTCGGTGATCAGATCCACCGCCATCCAGCGTTCCTTCAGCGTGACCAGCGGATGCGCCTTGGCACGTGCCAGAAGCGCCTCGTGGATGGCGCGGCCGGTTGCATCGGCGGCATGGGCGATGCGCCGCACCGCGTGGCCGCCTTCGCGCGTGAGGTGCAGGCCAAGCGGTCCGGCAGGGTCGGGCGAGAACGGCACGCCCTGCGCCACCAGCCACTCGATGGCCGCGGGGCTGTGCTCGGCAATGAAGCGCGCGGTCTGCTCGTCGACCAGGCCGGCGCCGGCGTCCTGCGTGTCGCGCACGTGGGACTCGACGCTGTCGTCCGAGCCCAGCACGCCGACGATGCCCCCCTGGGCCCAGGCGGTGGCGCCCTCGCCGAGATTGCGCTTGGCCAGCACGATCACGCGCTGGCCCTGGGCGGCCACGTGCAACGCGACCGTCAATCCGGCCAGGCCGGCGCCCACCACCACGACCGGGGCCGTGCCGGACTCCGCGGCCTGTTTCTTGTCTTGCATGACGTCGAACGGGCCGCAGGGGCCCTTGTCAGGGAGCGGCCATTCTAGGCAACGTCACCATTCGGTCATCGGAGTAGGCCATCCGCGAAGCTGCCAAACGCGGGCCCTCCCTGTCCCGGGCTTGCGCCAGCGCAACGGCCGATCGCCCACTACTACGACGTCGTCGCCGGTCGCCTCGCCCATCCGGCTCGATTACCAGGCCTCGACCGAGACGCTCTGGCTGACCGACTACGGTCGGCCGACAGTCTTCGAGGTTCGCCTGGACGGCCGCGTGCGCAAGCGCATCGCCATCAGCGGCTACGGGCCGAACGTGTCGCCGGCCATGGGCATTGGAATTGCGAGGACGGCGGCCTGGTCGTGCAGCCGGGTGACCCGGTGCGCGTTCAGATCACCGGCACCGCGCGCTGAAGACCCCGTCGAGGCGATGAAGGGCACGGCAGCCACTGGCGGCCGTGCCCTTCCGGCGAAAGAGCCGATCAGTGCACCACGCGCCCGAACGCGAACTCGCCGTTCTCGAAGCGCACCGGGATCACGTCCTTCGCACCGAACTTTCCTTCGAGGATCAGCCGCGCGACCGGGTTTTCGATCTGCTGCTGGATCGCCCGCTTCAGAGGCCGCGCGCCGAACACCGGGTCGAAGCCCACCTTGGCGATTTCGGCCAGGGCCTCGGGCGCCACGTCGAGCTTCATCTCCATCTTGGCCAGTCGCGCTTCCAGGCCCTTGAGCTGGATCTTCGCGATCGCCTCGATGTTCGCCTTGTCCAGTGCGTGGAACACCACCGTCTCGTCGATGCGGTTCAGGAACTCGGGGCGGAAATGCTGCTTGACCTCGACCCAGACGGCGTCGCGAATCGCCTCGCTCGGCTGCCCGACCATCTGCATGATCTGGTGCGAGCCCAGGTTGCTGGTCATGACGATCACGGTGTTCTTGAAATCCACCGTGCGGCCCTGGCCGTCGGTCAGGCGCCCGTCGTCGAGCACCTGCAGCAGGACGTTGAAGACGTCCGGGTGAGCCTTCTCGACCTCGTCGAGCAGCAGCACGCTGTAGGGCCTGCGCCGCACCGCCTCGGTCAGGTAGCCGCCCTCGTCGTAGCCCACGTAGCCCGGGGGCGCGCCGATCAGGCGGCTCACCGAGTGCTTCTCCATGAACTCGCTCATGTCGATGCGGACCATGTGGTCTTCGCTGTCGAACAGGAAGCCGGCCAGCGCCTTGCACAGCTCGGTCTTGCCCACGCCGGTGGGGCCCAGGAACAGGAACGAGCCGAGCGGGCGATTCGGGTCGGACAGCCCGGCACGGGAACGGCGGATGGCATCGGCCACGGCGGTGATGGCCTCGTCCTGGCCGACCACACGCTCATGCAGCTTCGCCTCCATCTGCAGCAGCTTGTCGCGCTCACCCTGCATCAGCTTGCTGACCGGGATGCCGGTCGCGCGCGACACCACTTCGGCGATCTCTTCCGCGCCGACCATCGTGCGCAACAACTGCGGCGCGCCGGGCGAGCCCTTCTTGCCGGCCTCCTTGGCCTGGGCTTCCTTGAGGCGCTTCTCCAGCTCGGGAAGCTTGCCGTACTGCAACTCGGCGACTTTGTTGAAGTCACCCTTGCGCTTGAGCTCTTCGACCTGGAACTTGATCTTCTCGATCTCTTCCTTGACCTGCGCCGAGCCCTGGGCCGTGGCTTTCTCGGATTTCCAGATCTCCTCGAGATCCTTGTACTCACGCTGCAGCTTGAGCAGTTCGTCTTCGATCAGCCCGAGCCGGCGCTGCGACGCTTCGTCGTGCTCCTTCTTCATCGCCTCGCGCTCGATCTTCAACTGGATCATGCGGCGGTCCAGCCGATCCATCACCTCGGGCTTTGAGTCGATCTCGATCTTGATCTTGGCCGCGGCCTCGTCGATCAGGTCGATCGCCTTGTCCGGCAGGAAGCGGTCGGTGATGTAGCGGTGCGAGAGCTCGGCTGCGGCGACGATGGCCGGGTCGGTGATCTCGACGCCGTGGTGGACTTCGTACTTCTCCTGCAGACCTCGCAGGATGGCGATCGTCGCCTCCACGCTCGGCTCGTCAACGAGCACTTTCTGGAAGCGGCGCTCGAGCGCGGCGTCCTTCTCGACGTACTTGCGGTACTCGTTCAGCGTGGTCGCGCCGATGCAGTGCAACTCGCCGCGCGCCAGCGCCGGCTTGAGCATGTTGCCAGCGTCAATGGCGCCCTCGGCCTTGCCGGCACCGACCATCGTGTGCAACTCGTCGATGAACAGGATGATCCGGCCCTCGTCGGCGGCCACTTCCTTCAGCACGGCCTTGAGCCGCTCCTCGAACTCGCCGCGGTACTTGGCGCCGGCCAGCAGGCCCGCCATGTCGAGCACCAGTACGCGCTTGTTGCGCAGGGTGTCGGGCACCTCGCCGTTGACGATGCGCTGGGCCAGGCCCTCGACGATGGCCGTCTTGCCGACGCCCGGCTCGCCGATCAGCACCGGGTTGTTCTTCGAGCGGCGCTGCAGCACCTGGATGGCGCGGCGGATCTCGTCGTCGCGGCCGATCACCGGATCGAGCTTGCCCTGGCGGGCGCGCTCGGTCAGGTCGAGCGTGTATTTCTTCAGCGCCTCGCGCTGGCCCTCGGCATCGGCCGAATCGACCTTCTGCCCGCCGCGCACCGCCTCGATTGCGGCCTCGAGCGACTTGCGGGTCAGGCCATGGCCGCGCACGATGCCGCCCATGTCGCTCTTGGCGTCGGCCAGCGCGAGCAGGAACATCTCGCTGGCGATGAACTGATCGCCGCGCTTGCTGGCCTCCTTGTCGGCCGACTGCAGCAACTGGACGAGATCGCGCCCCGCCTGCACCGGGCCGCCCCCCTGCACGCTGGGCAAGCCGTTGATTGCCGTGTCCATGGCCGTCTTCAGCGCCGCGGTGTTCGCGCCGGCGCGGTCCAGCAAGGCCTTCGGGCCGTCTGGCTGCGTGAGCATCGCGGCCAGCAGGTGGGCCGGCTCGACATAGGGGTTGTCTCGAGCAACCGCCAAGCTCTGGGCATCAGCCAATGCCTGCTGGAAAGCGGTGGTGAGTTTGTCCTGACGCATGGGTGGAATCCTCCGTTGCCATGCCACTTGGGGCATCGCCGAGGCAATTTCAAGGCCTGACGCAGTTTGGCGCCTTGCGCTCGCGCAAGCGCCCCAAGTCGTCTGGACCCCGCTACTCGATGACTTCGTCGCCCTCGCCGGGGTCGTAGAGGCCGTCCCGGCCAAGTTGGTCCAGGCACAGTTCGGCCGTCCACGGCAGCATCAGCGAGCCGCAGCGCGAGTCGCGGTACAGGCGCTCCAGCGGCAGCGATTTCAGCATCGAGGCGCCGCCGCAGGTGCGGATGGCCAGTGCGCACAGGGCGTTGGCGCTCTCCATGACCGTGTAGTGGCCAGCCAGCAGGCGCAGCCGCGCCTCGGCATCCGGGTCAGGCTGCGCGTTCTGCGCCGTTTGGAGGAACAGCGCCCTCGCCTGCTCGAGCATGATGCGCATCTGCGCCACCGCGAGCTGCTTGGTCGGGTACATACGGCGCTGCACCGGCGGCATGCCGGGCAGTTCGGCGCGCAGATACTGCACCGTGAAGTCGTAGGCCGCCTGGGCAATGCCCATGTAGGTGGCGGCGAGCGTCGCGAACATGTACGGGCAGCGCTGTGTGGCTTCGAAGTAGCGGCCCTCGGGCAGCAGGCGCGCGTTGTCGCGCACGAAGACGTCCTTCAGCAGCAGGTCGCGCGACACGGTGGCGCGCATGCCCAGCGGATCCCACTCGCCGCCGACGCTGACGCCCGGCGAATCCGCCGGCACCGCGAGGTACAGCGCATCGCGTTGCGAGGCGCCGGGCGTGTCCAGCGTGCACAACACGCCGTAGTAGTCGGCCACGCCGGCCAGCGTGGCGAAAAGCTTGCGCCCGTTGACGAGGTAGCCCCCCTCGACCTTCTTCGCAAGCGTGCCCCACGGTGCCTTGCCGGCCGACGCAGCGCCCCCTTCGGAGAAGGGCTGCGCGTACAGCTTGCCGTGACGAACGATGCGTTCGAAGTGGATGGCCCGGTGGGCCTCCTGGTCGGCGCGCTCGGCCGGCGTCAGATCCAGTGCGTCGGCCACCGGGCCGGCCCACAGCGTGGCGCTGGCGTGCATGTTGAACGACAGCGCGGTGGCGCCGCAATGCCGCCCGATCTCGGCCACCACGAGCATCGCGGCGGTGAAATCGGCTCCCAAGCCGCCCCGCTGCGCTGGAACGCACAGCGCCAGCAGGCCACTGTCGCGCAGGTCGCGCAAGTTCTCGACCGGGAAGGTGGCGTCCCGGTCGTGCACGGCGGCGCGCGGCGCGAAGCGCGTGCGGCCGAGCTCGGCGGCCAAAGCGACCAGCTCGCGCTGGCGCGGCGACAACAGCGCCGGATCGCCGGCAATGTGCGGGGTGGCACGGGTCGAGGCGGTCACGGGGGCCTCCTGAGCTGGAAGTGTTGGGTCAGAGAATCTCGCCGAGCAGGCGATAGTGCCCGGCCTGGAACAGCAGCGGCGGCAGTGCGGCCTCGTGCATCCGCTCGACCAGCCCGATGAACAGCACGTGGTCGCCGGCCTCCTGCTGGCTGTGCAGGGCGCACTCGAACACCGCGGTGCACCCCGCCAGGACCGGTGCCCCGCCCGCGCCGTCGGCCCACTGACCATCGGCGAAGCGGTCGGGCACGGCGCTCGCGAAGCGCCGCGACAGCCCGACCTGGGCCTCGGACAGCACATTGATCGCGAAGTGGCTGGCGGTGCGGAAGGCCGACAGCGCCGGGCTGGCCGAGCGCAGCGACCACAGCACCAGCGGCGGATCGAGCGAGAGCGAATTGAAGGAGTTGGCGGTCAGGCCGACGGCGCGGCCATCGGCATCGCGGCAGGTGGCGATCGTGACCCCGGTGGTGAAGCGGCCCAGTGTGCTGCGCAGGGCCTTGGCGTCGAACGGCGGCATGCCGCCGATGGTAGGGCCAAACTCCCGGCGCGCGCCCCGGGGTTCAGCCCGGGGTCAGCGCCCGGCGTTCGGCGCGAAGTGGCCCCAGCGAGCCAGGGCCTGGTCGTCGCTGACCCGCGCATCGACCCAGTGCGCCCCCTCGGGGGTGGTCTCCTTCTTCCAGAAAGGCGCCTGTGTCTTCAGGTAGTCCATCAGGAATTCGCAGGCCTGGAAGGCTTCGCCGCGGTGCACGGAGGTCACCACCACCAGCACGATCTGGTCGCCCGGCAGCAGCGGACCGACGCGGTGGACGACCCGCGCCGCGCGGATCGCGAAGCGCGCCATCGCCGCATCGATCATCGACTCGATCGCGCGCTCCGTCATGCCCGGGTAATGCTCGAGCTCCATCGCCTGGATGCTGCCGGCGGCGCCTTGCAGCCCCTCGCGGTCGCGCACCGTGCCGACGAAGCAGGCCACCGCGCCAACGCCATGGTCGGCCGCGCGCAGCGAGGCCATTTCGGCGCCGGCGTCGAAGTCGGCCGTCTGGATCGTGACGCGCGCAGCGGCCATGCTCGCCTCAGCCTCCAGTGACCGGCGGGAAGAAGGCGAGCTCGTCGCCTTCGGCCAGGGCGGCCGACTCGTCGCACAGCGTCTGGTTCAGCGCCGCGCGCAGCGCGCGGTGGCGGGCGAGACTGGCGTCGAACGGCGCGCCGCGCGAGATCAAGGCATCGCGGGCGTCGGCCACCCGGCTGCCTTCGGGCAGCTCGAGCTCACCCTGGCCCCCGAGCGCCTCGCGCAGCGAGGCGAAGAAACGCAGCTTGACCTTCATCGATTTCGTCATCGTCGAATTCAGCGCCCGACCAGGCTGGCCAGCGGCAGGAACCGCACCGTATCGCCCCGGGCGATGGCCCGTCCCGGCGGGTTGTCGACCAGGCCGTCGGCCCAGACGGCGGACGTCAGCACGCCCGAACTCTGGTTCGAATAGAGCTCCAACTCGCCCTCGGCGTTCAACTGGGCACGCAGGAACTCGCGCCGCTTGTCGGGCTTGGGCCATTCGAAGCCAGCACGCAGGGGCAGCGCCGGCGGCAAGGCTGCCACCATGCCCTGCAGCGCCCGCAGCACTGGCGCCACCACCAGCACGAAGGTGACGAAGCTCGACACCGGGTTGCCCGGCAGGCCCATGAACAGCGCCTCGCCGCCCGCGGCACGCCGCACGGCACCGAAGGCCAGCGGCTTGCCAGGCTTGATGGCCATCTGCCAGAGGTCCAACCGGCCCTCGGCCTGCACGGCCGGCTTCAGGTGGTCTTCTTCACCGACCGAGACGCCGCCCGAGGTGAGGATGAGGTCGTTGCCCTCTGCCGCACGGCGCAGCGCTTCGCGCGTGGCGGCCAGCCGATCGGGCACGATGCCGAGGTCGTCGACCACGCAGCCGGCCGCCTCGAGCAGCGCGCGCAGCGTGAAGCGGTTGGAGTTGTAGATCGCGCCGGGCGGCAGCGGATCGCCCGGCATCACCAGCTCGTCGCCGGTCGAGAACAGGGCCACCCGAGGCCGGCGCAGCACCTGCAGCGAAGCCGCGCCGACCGACGCGGCCAGGCCCAGGGCCTGCGGCGTCAGGCGCGTGCCGGCGGCCAGCACCGTGCTGCCATGGCGCACGTCCTCGCCCTGGCGGCGGATCCACTGGCCGGCCTCGACGGTGCCATTCACTTCCACCTCGGAGGGTTCGCCCGGAATCAGCTCGCACTGCTCCTGCATCACGACGGCGTCGGCCCCGGCGGGAATGGGCGCACCGGTGAAGATGCGGGCCGCCGTGCCGGGCTCGAGCGGCGCGCCCACCGAACCGGCGGCGATGCGCTGGCTGACCGGCAATGGCCGGCCCGCAGCCAGATCGGCCACGCGCAAGGCATAGCCATCCATCGAGCTGTTGTCGGCCGGCGGCACGTCCAGCGCTGACACCACGGGCGCGGCCAATACGCGGCCAAGCGCCGCGGCGGTCGGCAGCTCCTCCGCCTGGGTGATGCGGTGGCCCGACGCCACGTCGGCCAGGCGCGAAAGCGCCTCGTCGAGCGGCATCAACGGGGGGCGGGCAGCGGGTGTCTTCGCGTCAGCCATCATGGGTCACAGCGTAAGGCCAAACGGCAACCGGCGTCAGGCGGGCAGGCCGGTGTGTTCCGCAATGTAGGCCTTGACCCGGGCGGCATCCGGCGGCATCACGACGAAACGCTTGGGCAGCGCCTCGATGCCCTCCAGGCCAGCCGGGCGCTCGGGCTCGCGCCCCAGCGCCTCGCGGATGGTCTCGGCGAACTTGGCCGGAAGCGCGGTCTCCAGCACGACCATGGACACGCCGGCCTCGGCCCGCTCGGCCGCCACCTTCACGCCATCGGCCGTGTGGGTGTCGATCATCGTGCCGTGGCGTTGCCAGGTCGAGCGGATCGTTTCCAGCCGGTCCGCATGGGTGCTCTTGCCGGACTGGAAGCCAAAGGCCGCGATGCGCGCGAATTCGTCGGCCGACAGCGTGAAGCCGCCTTGGCGCTCGATCTGGGTGCCGAACAGCTCGCGCGTGCGGGCCGCGTCGCGGCCCAGCAGGTCGAACACGAAGCGCTCGAAGTTCGAGGCCTTGGAGATGTCCATCGACGGGCTGGAGGTCTCGTGCGTCTCGGCGCCCTTGCGCACGCGGTAGGTGCCGGTGCGGAAGAACTCGTCGAGCACGTCGTTCTCGTTGGTCGCGACGACGAGATGCTTGATCGGCAGCCCCATCATGCGGGCCACGTGGCCCGCGCAGACGTTGCCGAAGTTGCCCGAGGGCACGGCGAAGCTGACCTGCTCGGCATCGCTCTTCGCGACCTGGAAATAGCCGGCGAAGTAGTAGACGACCTGGGCCAGCAGGCGCGCCCAGTTGATCGAGTTGACCGTGCCGATCTTCTGACTGCGCTTGAAGGCCAGGTCGTTGGAAACCGCCTTGACGATGTCCTGCGCGTCGTCGAACACGCCCTCGACGGCGATGTTGTGGATGTTCTCGTCCTGCAGGCTGAACATCTGTGCCTGCTGGAACGGGCTCATGCGGCCGTGCGGGCTGAGCATGAACACACGCACGCCGCGCTTGCCGCGCATCGCGTATTCGGCGGCGCTGCCGGTGTCGCCCGAGGTCGCCCCGAGGATGTTGAGCTGCTCGCCGCGCCGTGCCAGCTCGTACTCGAACAGGTTGCCGAGCAGTTGCATCGCCATGTCCTTGAAGGCCAGCGTCGGGCCGTTGGACAGGGCTTCGATGTACAGCCCCGAGTCGCCGAGTCGGCGCACCGGAACGACGGCTTCGGTGCCGAAGGTCGCCTGCGTGTAGGTCTTCGCGACCAGCGCCTTCAGGTCGGCGCTGGGGATGTCGTCGATGTACAGCGACAGGATCTCGAAAGCCAGGTCGGCATACGACAGGCCGCGCCAACGGGCCAGCGTGGCCTCGTCGACCTTCGGGTAGGCAGCCGGCAGGTACAGGCCGCCGTCCGGCGCGAGGCCTTCGAGCAGGATCTCGCAGAAGCGCTTGGGCGCGGGATCGCCGCGGGTGCTGAGGTACTGCATGTCGTTCAGGCCAGCTCTTCTTTGCGGATCGAGACGATCGGCGCCAGCACGCTGGACAGCGCCTGCATCTTGGCCAGCGCGTCGCGCATGCGGCCCTCGACGGTGTCGTGGGTCAGGATGATCAGGTCGGTCGACTTCTCGCCCTCGGCGGATTCACGCTGCAGCACGGCGTCGATCGAGATGTCGTGCTCGGCCAGGATGGTGGTGATCTTCGACAGCACACCGGCTTCGTCCGCCACGCGCAGCCGCAGGTAGAAGGCGGTCACGACCTGCTCGATCGGCAGGATCGCGGTGTCGGCCATCGCGTCGGGCTGGAAGGCCAGGTGCGGCACGCGGTGGTCCGGGTCGGCCGTGTGCAGGCGGCAGATGTCGACCAGGTCGGCCACCACCGCCGAGGCCGTCGGCTCGGAGCCGGCGCCCTTGCCGTAGTACAGCGTCGTGCCGACGGCATCGCCCTGCACCACCACCGCGTTCATCGCCCCTTCCACGTTGGCGATCAGCCGCTTGGCCGGCACCAGCGTCGGGTGCACCCGCAGTTCGATGCCATGCTCCCGCCGCTTGGTGATGCCCAGCAGCTTGATGCGGTAGCCGAGCTGCTCGGCGTACCGGATGTCGGTGGCCTGCAGCCTGGTGATGCCTTCGATATACGCCTTGTCGAACTGGACTGGCACGCCGAAGGCGATGGCGCTCATGATCGTCGCCTTGTGCGCGGCGTCGATGCCTTCGATGTCGAAGGTCGGGTCGGATTCGGCATAGCCCAGGCGCTGGGCCTCCTTCAGCACCGTGGCGAAATCCAGCCCCTTGTCGCGCATCTCGCTGAGGATGAAGTTCGTCGTGCCGTTGATGATGCCGGCGATCCATTCGATGCGGTTGGCCGTCAGGCCCTCGCGCAAGGCCTTGATGATCGGGATGCCGCCGGCCACGGCGGCCTCGAAGGCGACCATCACGCCTTTGGCGTGCGCGGCGGCAAAGATCTCGGTGCCGTGCACCGCAAGCAGCGCCTTGTTTGCCGTGACCACGTGCTTGCCGGCCGCGATGGCCTCGAGCACCAGCGCCTTGGCGATGCCATACCCGCCGATCAGCTCGACGACGATGTCGATCGCCGGGTTGGCGATCACCGCGCGCGCGTCGGCGACGACTTCCACGCCTTCGCCGACGATGGACTTCGCGCGGGCCACGTCGAGGTCGGCCACCATCGTGATCTCGATGCCCCGGCCGGCGCGGCGCTGGATTTCATGCTGGTTGCGCTGCAGCACCTTGAAGGTGCCCGAGCCGACGGTGCCGATGCCCAGAAGGCCGACCTGGATAGGTTTGGTTTCGACTTCACGCCGCTCTGCGACATGAGCCTGCACCGCAACACTGGGTGTTGTCATAGGAATCTTCTAGGAGTGACGCTTGCGATAGTGATCGAGGAAGCGGGCAATGCGGCCCACGGCCTCGGTGAGGTCGTCGGTGTTCGGCAGGAACACCAGACGGAAGTGATCGGGCGTCGGCCAGTTGAAGCCGGTTCCCTGCACGATCAGCACCTTTTCCTCGGCCAGCAGTTCGTAGGCGAACTGCTGGTCGTCCTCGATCGGGTAGACCTTCGGGTCCAGGCGGGGGAACATGTACAGCGCCGCGGTCGGCTTGACGACCGAGACACCGGGAATCTGGGTGAGCAGCGAGTATGCGAGGTCGCGCTGGCGCGCCAGCCGCCCACCAGGCGCGACCAGGTCCTTGATGCTCTGGTAGCCCCCCAAGGCGGTCTGGATGGCCAACTGGCCCGGCGTGTTGGCGCACAGGCGCATCGAGGCGAGCATGTTCAGGCCCTCGATGTAGTCGCGGGCGTGGCGCTTGTCGCCCGAAACCACCATCCAGCCGGCGCGGTAGCCACACGAGCGGTAGTTCTTCGACAGGCCATTGAACGTCAGGAACAGCACGTCGTCGGCCAGCGAGGCGATGCTGGTGTGCTCGACGCCGTCGTACAGCGTCTTGTCGTAGATTTCGTCGGCAAAGACGATCAGCTGGTGCTGGCGCGCGATCTCGACGATGCCTTCGAGCACCTCGACCGGATAGAGCGCGCCCGTCGGGTTGTTCGGGTTGATGAGGACGATCGCCTTGGTGTTCGGCGATACCTTGGCCTTCATGTCGGCCAGGTCGGGCAGCCATCCCGAGCCCTCGTCGCAGCGGTAGTGCACCGGCGTGCCGCCGGACAGCGCGACCACCGCGGTGTACAGCGGGTAATCCGGCGACGGGATCAGCACCTCGTCACCCGCGTCGAGCAGCGCGTTCATGCTCATCGCGATCAGCTCGGAGGCGCCGTTGCCCAGGTAGACGTCGTCCACCGTGACGCCGGAGATCTTCTTTTCCTGGCAGTAGTGCACGACCGCCTTGCGCGGCGCGAACAATCCCTTGGAATCGGTGTAGCCGGCCGCATGTGGGAGATTGCGGATCATGTCCTGCACGATCTCGTCGGGCGGCTCCAGGCCGAACGCGGCGACGTTGCCGATGTTCAGCTTGATGATCTTGTGGCCCTCTTCCTCCATCTCCCGCGCCTTGTCGAGCACCGGGCCGCGGATGTCGTAGCCGACGTTGGCGAGCTTGCTGGACTTGGCGATGGGTTTCAAACCGGGGGCTCCTCGACAGCGCGGCAGGACGGGTGGCTCGGGGCGACCCTCGCAGGTGCGTTGTTGCGCTGCAAAACGTACAATTTAACCATAGGCGTTTCACCAAGGATTGGCGTCGGCCAGCCGGTGGAGATGCCCAGGGAGCACGATGAAATTTCAACCGGATCACCTCGATGGCGTGAACGCCATTTCGAAGCTGGAAACCGGCCGGGTCTGGGTGCACGCGACTTCGTTCGCGTCCAGCGTCCTGGTGCCGTGGCGCGGTGAGGTGAAGGCCTGGCCCGTGGCAAGCGCCAGTGCGTTGCAGGCCGATCACTTTGCGGCGATCGTCGAGTTCGACCCGGAACTGGTGGTCTTCGGCAGCGGTGCCACCCATCGGTTCGTCTCGCCTGCCCTGTACCGCTCGTTGATCGAGCGCCGCATCGGGGTCGAAACCATGGACACCGCCGCGGCCTGCCGCACGTTCAACGTGCTGGTCCACGAGGGGCGCAGGGTGCTCGGCGCCTTCGTGATCGAAGGCGCGGTGGCGCATGGCCCTTGACCGGCCGGTTCAAGCCGCCACGCGAGGAATACCTCACACTTCAATTTATAATGACGGGCTATGCCTCACAGGGGCGCCCGCATAAGACACAAACCTCATGACGCCAGCCCTCAACAAACCCCTGCCGGAAATTGAAGCGCAAGCCACCGGGGGCGTGAAGTTCACGCCGCAGGCCTTCAAGGGCCAGGCGATCGTGCTGTATTTCTACCCGAAGGACAACACCCCCGGCTGCACCACCGAGGCGATGCAGTTCCGCGACCAGCACAAGGATTTCCTGAAGGCCGGCGCCGTCGTGTTCGGGGTGTCGCGCGACAACATGGCTTCGCACGAGAAGTTCAAGCAGAACCTCGAGTTGCCGTTCGAACTGATCGCCGACACGGAGGAGAAACTCTGCCACATGTTCGGCGTGGTCAAGAACAAGATCATGTATGGCAAGAAGGTCAAGGGCATCGAGCGCTCGACCTTCCTGATCGATGGCCAGGGCATGCTGCGCGCCGAGTGGCGCGGCATCAAGGTTGCCGGGCACGTGGACGAGGTGCTGAAGGCGGTGAAGGACCTGAAGAAGGCGGCGTGACGTTCCGCTGCGGATGTGCATAATGGGTTCATGCCCGAGACGCCGATGCCGAGCATCAACCCACCAAGCCGCACAGCCGTCTGTGCGGCTTTTTTGTCTCTGGCACCCGCGCACCCTTGTCATTGAGCCTGCCCTCCATGCCCTTGCCAAAGCCACCCACCACCCGCGCCGCCATCCTCCCGCCCTCCGCCTACGAAACCCAAGCCGCGCCGAAATCGGCGCGCCACAGCCCCCAGGCCGGCGCCGCAAGCGCCGATGACGACACCCCCGCCCTCGCGCTGCGCAAGGACAGTGACAGTGCCGGCACCCTGGCCGCGCCGCCCCTGCCGGCGAAAAGCCGCGCCGCGGCGCCCGCCCGCAAGACGGCCGCTGCCGAGCCCAAGGCGCGCAAGCCGCGCAGCGCCGGCCCGGCCAAGCTCTTCGTGCTCGACACCAACGTCCTGATGCACGACCCGATGTCGCTCTTCCGCTTCGAGGAGCACGACATCTACCTGCCGATGATCACGCTCGAGGAGCTCGACGGCCACAAGAAGGGCATGAGCGAGGTCTCGCGCAACGTTCGCCAGGTCAGTCGCGAGCTCGACGCACTGGCCGCCGACAGCAAGCTCGACCCCACTGCCGGCATCGCGCTGGCGAAAACCGGCCACCGCGAGGCTGGCGGCAAGCTGTTCTTCCAGACCACGCTGCGTGAAATCAAGCTGCCGGCCGGGCTGCCACAAGGCAAGGCGGACAACCAGATCCTCGGCGTCGTCCAGTCGCTGCGCGAGGAGCTCAAGGGCCGCGAAGTCGTGCTGGTGTCCAAGGACATCAACATGCGCGTCAAGGCGCGCGCGCTCGGGCTGGACGCCGAGGACTATTACAACGACAAGACCCTCGAAGACGGCGACCTCCTTTACACCGGCGTGCTGCCGCTGCCCAGCGACTTCTGGGATCGCCACGGCAAGACGATGGAGAGCTGGAGCCAGGGTGGCCACACCTTCTACCGCATCAGCGGGCCGCTGGTGCCGGCGCTGATGGTCAACCAGTTTGTCTACCTCGAGTCGCCCGGCGAGGCGCCGCTGTACGCCCGGGTGACCGAGATCACCGGCAAGACGGCGGTCTTGAAGACGCTGCGCGACTACACGCACGGCAAGAACGCGATCTGGGGCGTCACCGCGCGCAACCGCGAACAGAACTTCGCGCTGAACCTGCTGATGGACCCGGACTGCGACTTCATCACGCTGACCGGCACCGCCGGCACCGGCAAGACGCTCATGACGCTGGCCGCCGGCCTGTCCCAGGTGATGGAGGACCGCCGCTACACCGAGATCATCGTGACCCGCGTCACCGTGCCCGTCGGCGAGGACATCGGCTTCCTGCCCGGCAACGAGGAAGAGAAGATGGGCCCGTGGATGGGCGCGCTGGACGACAACCTCGAGGTGCTGGCCAAGAGCGACAACTCGGCCGGCGAATGGGGCCGCGCCGCGACCAACGACCTGGTGCGTTCGAAGATCAAGATCAAGAGCCTGAACTTCATGCGCGGCCGCACGTTCCTGAACAAATTCGTGCTGATCGACGAGGCGCAGAACCTGACGCCCAAGCAGATGAAGACGCTGGTGACCCGCGCGGGCCCCGGCACCAAGATCGTCTGCCTGGGCAACCTGGCGCAGATCGACACACCCTACCTGACCGAAGGAAGCTCGGGCCTGACCTACGCAGTCGACCGCTTCAAGGGCTGGCCGCACTCCGGCCACGTGACGCTCGCCCGGGGCGAGCGTTCACGGTTGGCGGACTATGCTTCGGACGTGCTCTGACTCTCCGGCAAGGGGCGGGCGCCCTATTTCGCCAGGTAGTCGAAGAAGGCTTTCGGGCTGACGTCGCGGCCGAGGAAGTCGCGCACGAGCTGCTCGGGCGGCCGCTGGCCGCCCTGGCTCAGCACCGTGTCGCGGTAGCGTTTGCCGACCGCCGGGTCGAGCCGGTCGGCGGCGAAAGCCGTGCGCAGGTCCATCGCCACCACCAGGCTCCACAGGTAACCGTAGTAGCCCGAGCCGTAGCCGCCGGCCACATGGCTGAAGCCTGACGGAAAGGTGGTGCCGGCCACGTAGCCCAGCGGCGTTCCACCCTCCATGCGGCGCCACAGGCCCATCGGCTCGGGCGCCTCGGGGCCGTGCAGCGCCAGGTCGAAGCTCGCGTACAGGTGCTGGCGCGCCGTCTGGCTACCCTTGGTGAACTCGCGCGCTGCGCGGGCCTTTTCGATCAGCTCGTCGGGCACCGGGGTGCAACTCGGGCACACCTCGGCGAACAGCTTGAGCACCTTGCGGTCGAAGATCCAGTCCTCGAGCATCTGGGACGGCGCCTCGACGAAGTCCAGCTCGGTGCTGGTGCCGGCATTGAGCGCGTAGCGGGTCTTCGACAGCGTCGCGTGCAATGAGTGGCCGAACTCGTGCAGCAGCGTATCGAGCTCCTCGATCGTGAGCCCCTTGCGGTCGAAGTTGACCACCAGCGCGGCCTGGGGAATGCGGTCGCTCAGCGTCGAGCCACTGCGATACGACCACACCGCCGCGTGGCCATACTTGCCGTCGCGCGGGTACAGGTCGACGATCAGGCTCGCGATCGGCTTGCCGGTCGCGGCGTCGCTGATCGCAAAAGCCTGCGCCTCGGGGTGCCACAGCCGGGCCGGCACCGGCGTGTAGCGGATGCCGAACATCGTCTCGGCAATGCGCATCACGAAGCGAACGCTTTCCTGCGGCGGGAAGTAGGGCCGGAAGGACTCCTCGTCGACGGTGAAGCGCTCCTTGCGCAGGCGCTCGGTGTAGAAGGCCACGTCCCAGCGCTGCAGCGTCACCTTGTCTGTGGGCTGGCCGAGATGGCGCGCCTTGGCGTCGCGCAATTCGGCGAGGTCGCGCTGTTCGCCTTCATTGACCGCATGCTTGACCTCGCCGAGGAACCGTTCGGCATTCGCGATGCTCTTGGCCATGCGCCGGCGCAGCACGAAGTCGGCGTAGCTTTCGAAGCCGAAGAGCTTCGCGTAGTCACGCCGCAGGCGGGCGATCTCGGCCAGCAGCTTCAGATTGGCCGGGCCACCCTCGTTCATCTTGGCGCGCCACATCTTTTCTCGGGTGGCCGGGTTCTCGGCGCGCTCCATCACCGGGAAGTAGGTCGGGTAGTCCAGCCCCAGCAGCAGGCTGCCCTTCGCGCCCGGCCTGGCCGATTTCAGCACCTGCTCCGGCACGCCGCGCAGTTCATCGGGCGTGAAGGACAGGCGCAACTTGCCGTCGCGCACGTTCATGTCGAACTTCTGCCCCAGTTCGCCGATCCGGTTGACGAGTTGCTTGGCGCGCGCACGCTGGGCCGGGCCTAAGCCGACACCCGAATCCTCGAAGCCCTCCACCGTGACGCGAAGCGATTCGCGGTCGATCTCGTCGGCAGGCACCGAATCCTTGGCCGCCTGGTACAGCTTGGGGTTCTGGCCGACGCTGGTCAGGAAGTCCTGCCAGCGCAACTCGCAGGCTTCTGCCGCATCGCGCACCTTCTGATCCGGATGCACATTGCGGATGAATTCGATCGGGCCATGGATGTCCTCGACCCAGCCGTAGAAGGCGTCGTACTCGGCGATCCATTGGGCCGAGGCCGGTTGCCTGGCCAACGACTTCAGTTGCGATGCCGCACCGCGCAGGCCGGTGTCGCAGGCCTGCCGCACCTGGGCGGCCGTCCTGAACTCCGGGAATGCCGGCCCCGGCAACTGCGCGGGATCGCTCGCCCGGGCCGCCGGCGCCATCGTCAAGGCTGCGCTGCAGGTGGCCAGCACCATCCAAGCTTTCATCATCGGGATTCCTGTTCTGCGCCGGCACGCGTGGCGAGCCACTGTCGCCTGCCGCACCGCCGAAAAGCCGGCATTGTGGCGTGGGAGCCGGGCAGGATGCTCAAGCCTGTTCATCGTCGGGCACTCCGTCACGCTCCCCCCGAGCGCCGCAACCCAGACGAAGAGTGAATTGCAAGTAGTTGAAAACACTGGTTTTTCGGCTTGACAACAAGTTAGGGGGGCCCGTATCCTGCCGCCCGTGCCGAGGTCTTCCCACTCCCTGCCGGGCCGGCTCGCGCCTGGCAAGTCCGTTCGCCGCCTGCTGCTGGCCGGCGCTCTGGCTTCGGCCATCGGGCTGGCCCACGCAGCGCCCCAACCTGCGGCGCATGACCCCGTCATGCAATTGCTGCAGGAGCGCGGGCTGATCCAGGCCAATGGCGGCGTCGCGGCATCTCCCCCAGCCGCCGAGCCCGGCCTGCTGGGGCAGGTGCGCGAAACGACGACCGACCTCGTGATGGCCGCGATGAACTTCATCGGCGTGCGTTATCGCCGTGGCGGCACCACGGTCGAGAGTGGCTTCGACTGCTCCGGCTTCACGCGCTACGTGTTCGAGAACAGCATCGGCCTGGTGCTCCCGCGCCGCGCCGACGAGCAGGCCCATGCACCGGGCCTGTTCACGATCGCCAAGGACGAGTTGAAACCCGGCGACCTCGTGTTCTTCAACACCCTGCGGCGCACGTTCTCGCACGTCGGCATCTACGTGGGGGACGGCAAGTTCATCCACGCGCCGCGCAGCGGCAGCGAAGTCCGCGTCGAGGACATGCGGGTCGCCTACTGGGCCAAGCGCTTCAATGGCGCCCGGCGCGTGCCGCAGGCGAGCCTCGCCGAGCCCGCCCGGCCAGCCCCCTGAGCCACGGCACACGAGCGGGCGCAAGCCCGTGCTGGCGCCGACCCCATCGCCCACCGGGTGCCTCGGGCACGGCACAATGCGGCCATGGGTGAACGAGTCATAGCACTGGCCGATTGGCGCCGCGCCCCGGTGATCCGACCGGCTTCGCCGATCGCTGCCACCGGCCTGCTTGCCGACGCACTCGGCCGCCCCTTGCGCGACCTGCGCATCTCGGTGACCGACCGGTGCAACTTCCGCTGCAGCTACTGCATGCCGAAGGAAGTCTTCGACACCCGCTATGCGTTCCTGCCGCACGCCCAGTTGCTGAGCTTCGAGGAGATCACCCGTCTGGCCGGGCTGTTCGCGGCCCACGGCGTGCGCAAGCTGCGGCTGACCGGCGGCGAGCCGCTGCTGCGCAAGCACCTCGAGGGCCTGATCGAGATGCTGGCCGAACTGCGCACGCCCGACGGCGAGCCGCTGGACCTGACGTTGACCACCAACGGCTCGCTGCTCACCCGCAAGGCCGCGGCGCTGAAGGCCGCCGGGCTGAAGCGGCTGACGGTCAGCCTGGATGCGCTGGACGATGCGATCTTCCAGCGCATGAACGACGTGGGCTTCCCGGTCGCCGAGGTGCTGGCCGGGATCGACGCGGCGCTCGACGTCGGCCTGGGGCCCGTCAAGGTCAACATGGTGGTCAAGCGTGGGGTCAACGACCACGAAGTGCTGCCGATGGCGCGCTACTTCCGCGATCGGTATGGCCCGGCGGCGACGCTGCGCTTCATCGAGTTCATGGATGTCGGGGCCACCAACGGCTGGCGCCTCGACGACGTGGTTCCCTCTGCCGAACTGCTGCAGCGCCTGCAACGCGAGTGGCCGATCCAGGCGCTCGAAGCCAGCGCGCCCGGCGAAACCGCCGAGCGCTGGGCCTACGCGGATGGTCGCGGCGAAATCGGCCTCATCTCCAGCGTCACGCAGGCCTTCTGCCGCGACTGCAACCGCGCTCGTCTGTCGACCGAAGGGCAGCTCTTCCTGTGCCTGTTCGGCAGCCGCGGTCACGATCTGCGCGCAATGCTGCGTGGCGGCGCCAGCGACGCCGAGATCACCTCGGCCATCGCCCACATCTGGGCCGGCCGCGACGATCGCTACTCGGAGTTGCGCGGCTCGGCCACGGCGCCGCACGCTGGCGAGCGCAAGGTCGAAATGCACTACATCGGAGGCTGAGGCCGCGCGGCCTCGGCGAGGTCAGCGCTTCACCGAAGCGACGCCCTTGTTGGCCAGCTCGTCAGCCTTTTCGTTGCCCGGGTCGCCGGTGTGGCCGCGCACCCAATGCCACGCCACTTGGTGCTGCTGCACCAGCGCGTCGAGGCGCTGCCAGAGCTCCATGTTCTTGACCGGCTTGTTGTCGGCCGTGCGCCAGCCACGCCGCTTCCAGTTGTGGATCCAGGTCGTGATGCCGTTCTTCACATACTCGCTGTCGGTGTAGATCGCCACCCTGCAATGGCGCTTCAGCGTCGACAGCGCCTCGATCACCGCGGTCAGTTCCATGCGGTTGTTGGTCGTCGCGGCCTCGCCACCGAACAACTCCTTCTCGTGGCCGCCAGCGCGCATCCAGGCGCCCCAGCCCCCGGGGCCCGGATTGCCCTTGCAGGCCCCGTCGGTATAGATCGTCACCTCGCTCGTCGAGGCCCTCACTTCAGTCACGTCGTTCCTTCTTCTTCGAATTGAATGCTGCGGTTCAGCACCGGGGTGCCCTGCGGCTTGACGCGCTCGCTGCGGGCCAGCCCGATCAGCCGCAAGCCACGCACCCGCTTGACCGCGACCAGGCAATACACCGCGCCGAACACCGGCCACCAATGCGAACCCACACGGTCCATCCAGGCAAATCGATCGAGCCAGCGCTGGGCGCCCATCGGCGGCCGCCAGCAACCGAAGCTGCCCGCCTCGATCTCGAAGCCGAGCAGGCGCAACCAATCGCGGGCGCGCCAATAGCCGATGAATTCTCCGGCACGCGGCAGAAACAGGCTGCGCTGGCCGCCATGCTCGCGTGCCAGCCGCAGCCGCGCATGCCCAAGGCGCTGGCGCACGCCCCACAGGCTCACCGGGTTCAGCCCGACGATGACCACCTTGCCCTCGGGGCGCAGCACGCGCGCCACCTCGGCCAACGTGCGGTGCGGGTCGGCGGCCTGCTCCAGCGTGTGCGGCAACACCACGAGATCCAGCGCCTGGTCGGCAAACGGCAGCGCGTCGTGTTCGCAGTGGAGCGCCACCGGCACGGGGCCCAGCGAGGCAGGGCTGCCCGCGTCGCCGGCCAACGGCGGCAATTCGATGGGCGACGGCAGGGTCAGGCTGTCGCTCGCCACCCAGCGGTGCGGCATGCGGTTACTGCGCAGGGTGTCGATCTCGGGCAGACCGATCTGCAGCGCATGAAAGCCGAAGATGTCGGCCACGGCCCGGTCCAGACGCGCCTGCTCCCACTCCAGCAGATAGCGGCCAGGCGGGGTCCCCAACCAGAGGCCCAACTCTATAATCGCGTCGTTTTGCGTCATGAATCTGATCGCCCTGCCCGCCTTTGCCGACAACTACATCTGGATGCTGCACGACGGCCGCGAGGCCCTCGTGGTCGATCCGGGTGACGCGGCGCCGGTGATCGACGCACTCGACCGTTGCGGGCTGGCGCTGACGGGCATTCTAGTGACGCATCACCACGGTGATCACGTCGGTGGCCTGGAAGCACTGCAGCCCCACTTGCAGGGCCCCGTGCATGGGCCCGCGCACGAGCCGATGCCGGTGCCGGTCGTGCCTCACGAAGCCGGCGACGAACTGCGATGGCAGGGCATCTCCTTCGAGGTGCTCGATGTGCCGGGGCACACGGCCGGCCACATCGCCTACCACGCTGAAGCGGCCCCCGGAGGGCCGCTGCTGTTTTGCGGCGACACGCTGTTCTCGGGCGGCTGCGGTCGCCTGTTCGAAGGCACGCCGGCCCAGATGCACGCGTCGCTCACCCAACTCGCCGCGCTGGCGCCGGACACGCGCGTGTGCTGTGCCCACGAGTACACGCTGGCCAACCTGCGCTTCGCGCTTGCGGCCGAGCCCGGCAACCCCGATATCGCCCGGCACCAGGCCCGGTGCGAGGCGTTGCGCGCTCGCGGCGAGCCGACGCTGCCCTCCAGCATCGGGCTGGAGCGGCGCATCAACCCCTTCATGCGGTGCGCCGAGCCTGCCCTGGCTGAATCGGCGCATCACCACGGCGCGCGCAGCGACGACCCGACGGAGGTCTTCGCGGCGCTGCGCCAATGGAAGAACAACTACCGATGAAGCACCCATCTGCCCGACGCCCGGCACTGTCCTCGCTGTGGATCGCCGTCGCCATCGTCCCCTGGTTCGTTGGCTGTGCCACGCCGATCGAGCCGGCCGCGGTGCCAATCGTCGAGGCAGCGCCAGCACCGGCGCCGGCGGACGAACCGGCCGAATCGGTTGCCGCTGCCCCAGCCTCCCCAGCCACCCCGGCGGCGTCGGCCCCCGAAGATGCCGAGAACTTCGTCGCCACGCCGATCGACCCTGTCCAACCCGAGCGCCCGGTCGACCTCTATGACGACAAGGCCAAGGTGGACCTGTGGGCGCGCGTGCGCCAGGGCTTTGGCATGCCCGACATCGACAACGATCTCGTGCATGGGCGCGAGCAGTGGTATGCGCAGCGGCCCGACTACGTGCAGCGCATGACCGAGCGCGGCAGCCGCTACCTCTTTCACGTCGTCGAGGAGCTCGACAAGCGCGGCATGCCCACCGAGCTCGCATTGCTGCCCTTCATCGAGAGCGCGTTCAACCCGCAGGCCCAGTCGGTGGCGCGCGCGTCGGGCATGTGGCAGTTCATCCCGTCGACGGGCAAGGATTACGACCTCAAACAGAACATCTTCCGCGACGACCGGCGCGATGTGCTCGCGTCGACCCGCGCCGCGCTCGACTACCTCGGCCGGCTGTACGCGATGTTCGGCGACTGGCATCTCGCCTTGGCCGCTTACAACTGGGGCGAGGGCAACGTGAAGCGGGCCATCGCGCGCAATGAGAAGGCCGGCCTGCCCACCGATTACCTGAGCCTGCGCATGCCGAACGAAACCCGTCTGTACGTGCCCAAGCTGCAGGCCGTGAAGAACATCGTGAGCCACCCCGACCAGTTCGGCCTCGAACTGCCCGAGCTGCGCAATCACCCGTATTTCCTCAGCGTACCGATCGAGCGCGACATCGACGTCAGCCTGGCCGTTCGCCTGGCCGGGGTGCCGCTCGAGGAGTTTCGCTACCTGAACCCGCAGATGAACAAGCCGGTGATCCTGGCGGCCGGCACCGAGCAGATCCTGCTGCCGTACGACAACGCGAACCAGTTCACCCAGGCGCTGGCCGCGCACCGGGGGCCGCTGTCCACCTGGACGGCGTGGGTGGCGCCGAAGACGCTGCGCCCGGCCGACGCTGCCAAGCAGGTCGGAATGAGCGAAGCGGCGTTGCGCGACGTGAACCGCATCCCGCCGCGCATGCTGGTCAAGGCCGGTTCGACGCTGCTGGTGCCGCGCACCGCGCGGCGTGACAACGATGTGTCGGAGCACCTGGCCGACAACGCGATGATCGCCCTGGCACCTGACGTGCCGCCGCTGAAACGGCTGACGCTGCGCGCCGGCAAGCGCGGTGAATCGGTCGCTTCGGTCGCGAAACGCTACAACGTCGCGGCCAGCCAGGTCGCTCAGTGGAACAAGGTGAGCGCCTCGTCTCAGTTCAAGGCCGGCGCGGCGATCGTCGTCTACGTGCCCAACCGCCCCGCGACCCGCGTGGCGGCGGTCAGCAAGTCGGGCACGCGCCCCGCCGCCCGGCCGGTCATGCGCTCATCGGCCACGCCGAAGGCGAGCCCGGTGCGCATGTCGCGCAAGTAAGAGGAACAGCGCCGGGGCGAGGCCGGCCTTCAGCGCCGGTCGACCAGCGCATGCGCGATGGTCGACAGGTCGACGTACTCGAGTTCGCTGCCCGCCGGCACGCCACGCGCGAGCCGAGTGACCTTCAGGCCGCGCGCCTTCAGGCCCTCGGCCAGCACATGCGCCGTCGCCTCACCCTCGGCAGTGAAGCTGGTGGCGAGGATGACCTCTTCGACCTGGCCATCGCTGGCTCGCACCAGCAGGCCCGAAGCGCCCAGCGCGCTCGCACCCACGCCATCGAGCGGGCTGATGCGCCCCATCAGCACGTAGTAGTAGCCGCGATAGCTGCCGGTTCGCTCAAGCGCCGCCTGGTCGGCCGGCGTCTCGACGACGCACAGCTGCCGCGCATCTCGAGTCGTGTCACGGCAGATCGCGCAGACCTCGTCGTCGGTGAAGGTGTGGCAGCGGCTGCAGTGGCGCACCGACTGCACGGCCTGCTCGAGTGCCCGCGCGATCTGCTGCGCCCCGCCACGGTCGTGCTGCAGCAGGTGGAAGGCCATGCGCTGCGCGGACTTCACCCCCACGCCCGGCAGCTTGCGCAGCGCGTCGATCAGTGCGTCGAGGTGCGAGGTGGACACGCCGCCCCGGTCAGAACGGCATCTTCATGCCGGGCGGCAGCGGCATGCCGGCGGTGAGCTTGCCGAGCTTCTCCTGGCTGGTCGCCTCGGCGCGGCGCACCGCATCATTGAAGGCGGCGGCGACCAGGTCTTCCAGCATGTCCTTGTCGTCCGCCAGCAGGCTGGGGTCGATCGTGACGCGCTTAACGTCGTTCTTGCAGGTCATCACGACCTTGACCAGGCCGGCACCCGATTGGCCTTCGACCTCGATCGTCGCGAGTTCCTCCTGCGCCTTGCGCAGGTTGTCCTGCATGGCCTGGGCCTGCTTCATCAGGCCGGCGAGTTGACCCTTCATCATGGTGCGTCCTTCGGTGGGTTCGGTGGAAAGAGGTGTCAGGCGGGGCGGATCGAGCCCGGTACGATGCGCGCCGTCGAGAACTGCGCGAGCATCGCCTGGACCAGCGGGTCGTCGTGAATGATCGCCTCGGCCTCGCGCTGGCGCTGCGCGGCCGCCTCGGCCTCGCGCCGCGCCGGTGAATCGCCCGGCGTGCCGGCCGCGACTTCGATCCGGATGCTCAGCCCCGTGTGGGCGCGCAGCGCGGCCTGCAGCTTCTCGGCCAGCGTTGGCGCGCGCAGTGTCTCGCGCTCGACGCGCAGGCACCAGCGCTCGGCGCCGCCGTCGGCGGGCTCGACGAGCGTCAACTCGGCTTGCATGGCCAGTTCCCGCGCGAGCGCGGCGATCGCGTTGGCGGCGACCAGTGCCGCCACCAGGTCGGCCCAGCGGTCACCGAGCGCGGTGCGACGCACCTCCGGCACCGGCGTGCTCGGCGCCACCGCCGTGGCCGCTTGCGGGATCACCGCGGTCGCCGGCGGTGTGGGTGTGGGTGTGGGCGTGGGCGTTGCCGCGTGCACCGCCGGTGCACGGGCCGACACGAGCGCAGCCGCCTCGCCTTCGAACGGCGCCTCGTCCATCCACGGCGGGGGTTCGTCGGCGGCCGCGGGCACTGCCTTGGGCGCCGAGGCTGGCGTGGGCGCGGCAGCGGGTCGCGCCGCGGCGGCCACCGTCGGCCGAGCAGGCGATGCCGGCGCCACGCTCGGCACCGGCGGCGGCACGACGGCCCGTGCCCGCTCGGCCTGACGCGCCTGCAAGGCGGCCGACGCCGGTGCCGGGGCATTCGCCGGGCGCTCAGGCGAGCGCGCCGCGCCGCCGCCCTGGGCTGGAAACGCGAGGAAACGCAGCAACACCATCACCAGGCCGGCGTACTCGTCGGGCGCCAGGCTCAACTCGGCGCGGCCCTGCAGCACCATGCTGTAGAGCAGTTGGGTCTCGTCAGGTGCCAGGCTGGATGCGAGCTGGCGGCTCGCGTCGGTATCGGGGTCGGTCGGGTCGAGGGCACCGGGCACGGCCTGCTCGACGGCCATCTGCTGCAGCAGGCGGGCCATCTCTTCCAGCGTGCCCGCGGCCGACAGGCCCTGGCTGCGCAGACCCTCGGCCTCGGCCAGCAGCGCCGGGCCGTCGCGCCCGGCCAGCGCCTCGATCAAACGCTGCGCGTGGCGGCGGTCGACCGTGCCGAGCATCGCCCGCACGGCCGTTTCCTCCAGTTGCCCGCCGCCGTAGGCGATGGCCTGGTCGGTCAGCGACAGCGCGTCGCGCATCGAGCCGCGCGCAGCACGCGACAGCAGGCGCAGCGCACCCGGCTCGACCGGCACGTTCTCCTTGGCCAGCACGTTCTGCAAATGCTCGGCCACCGTCTGCGGCGCCATCGGCCGCAGGTTGAACTGCAGGCAGCGGCTCAGCACCGTCGGCAGCATCTTCTCGGGGTCGGTCGTCGCGAGCACGAACTTCAGGTACTCGGGCGGCTCTTCCAGCGTCTTCAGCAACGCGTTGAACGCGTCCTTGGTCAGCTGGTGCGCCTCGTCGATCATGAAGACCTTGAAGCGGCCGACGCTGGGCTTGTACGAGGCGCGCTCGATCAGGTCACGCGCTTCGTCGATGCCGCGGTTGCTGGCGGCGTCGAGCTCCGTGTAGTCGATGTAGCGGTCGGCGTCGATCTCTCGGCAGGCGGAGCACACGCCGCAGGGCTTGGCGGTGATGCCACCCGTGCCGTCGGGCCCGGTGCAGTTCAGGCACTTCGCGAGGATGCGCGAGACCGTCGTCTTGCCGATGCCGCGCGTGCCGGTGAACAGGTAGGCGTGGTGCAGGCGGCCCTGCTCGAGCGCATGGGTCAGCGCCCGCACGACATGGTCCTGGCCGACCATCTCCTCGAAGTTGCGCGAACGGTACTTGCGCGCCAGGACCACATAGCTCATGACGGGCATTCTACGAGGGGCACCGTGCCATCCCGGGCCGCGCCGAACCGCTGGCGGATAATCCGCGGCCATGAGTTCCACGCCTTCCACCCCCGGCACGCTGAGCTACGAGCAGGCCGGTGTCAACTACGACCTGATCGACCCGCTGAAGGTGGCCGCGCAGCGCGCTGCCGCCGCCACCGCCGGGCACCTCGCCGGCCACGGCTTCACCGAAGTGAAGGCCTCGCGCGGCGAATCCGCCTACGTGGTCGACGTGGGCCCGTTCTACCTGGCGAGCATCGTCGAGTGCCTGGGCTCCAAGGCCCTGGTGGCCGACGAGATGAAGGCGCTGACCGGCAAGAGCTACTACGCCGGCATCGCGCAGGACACGATCGCGATGGCGGTCAACGATCTGATCACGGTCGGCGCCACGCCGCTGGTCGTGCAGGCCTACTGGGCCGCTGGCGGCAGCGACTGGTTCGGCGACGCGCAGCGTGCACAAGCCCTGGTCGAGGGCTGGAAGAAGGCCTGCGACGTGTGCGGCGTGGCCTGGGGCGGCGGCGAGACGCCGGCGCTGGCCGGCATCGTCGAGAGCGGCCGCATCGACCTCGCCGCATCGTGCACCGGCATCGTCAACCCCAAGAGCCGGCTGTCGGTCGGCGACGCCCTCGCGCCGGGTGACGCGATCGTGCTGCTGGCCTCCAGCGGCATCCACGCCAATGGGCTGAGCCTGGCGCGCAAGCTGGTCGAGCGTCTCCCGCAGGGCTACCTGACCGACGTCGCGCCGGGCCTGAGCTACGGCGACGCGCTGCTCGCCCCGACCACTCTGTACAGCCCCGTGACCGAGGCGCTCGCCAAGGCCGGCATCGCGATGCACTACTGCGCCAACATCACCGGCCACGGCTGGCGCAAGCTGTTGCGCCACCCGAGCACGCTGACCTACCGCATCGAGGCGCTGCCCCCGGTGCCACCGGTGCTGCAATTCATCCAGCAACACGCCCAGCAGGACGACCGCGAGGCCTATTCGACGCTGAACATGGGCGCCGGCTTCGCGCTCTTCGTCGCCGCCGCCGATGCCGAGAGGACCGTGGCGATCGCCAAGGCCCAGGGCGTGGATGCGCTGGTTGCCGGCCGCGTCGAGGCCGGCCCGAAGCAGTTGTTGATCGAGCCACTGGGCATCTGCTTCGGCGACGACGATCTTCAGCTGCGCTGAAGCGCGGCGCGGCGACTCAGCGCCGCATCACCTCGCCGGGCTTCAGGTGGGTGCGGTCGTATTCGATGCCGCGCCGGACCTCGGCAATCGCCTTCTCGACCGCGCGGATCGCATCGGCACGGTTGCCGCCCTTGTCGGAGCTCGCCTGCTTGAGCTCGGCCAGGGCCTGCTCCAAATGGGCCAGCGCGGTTTCCATGTGAGGCTGGGCGGCGACGGCAGCCGACGACGCGACCACCAGGGCGAGCAGGGCCAACGGGCGGGCGAACAGCATGGCGGATCCTCCTGTCAAAACGGGGTCGCTGAGGATAGCGGCCGCCCGCCGCCGCAGGCGTAACAGTTTTCAGTGCGGCCGGTCGCCGCCGCGCAACTCGGCCAGCGCCTGTTCACAGCGCTCGAAGGCCGCAAAGGCATCGCGCGTGCTGGCCAGCAGCACCTGCGCGGCGTCGGTCGGCACCAAGCGCTTGCCGTGCAGCTCGAACAGCCGAACGCCGAGCGCGTCGCTCAGCTTGCGCAGCTGGCCCGACAGGGTTGGCTGCGCCATGCACAGCGACTCGGCGGCGCGCGTCGCGCTGCCCAGCCGCACGACCGCCTCGAAGGCAGCCAGCTGCGGCAGCATGCCATGACGAAGATAGCGGCGCGGTGCGGCCGCGCGGCCGTTGGCGTTGTCGTCCATTGCCATTCCTCGGTGAACTGGGAAAGGCAAAGGTCTTGTCCAAGCGCGCTGGCTACCCGCGGGCCGGGGCTTCTCATCGACACCAGAAGCCCGTATTGACGACGGCGCGGCACACGCAATGCGTTGCTGCACTGCGCGCGGAACTACTCCCGCTTTGCAGAACTGCTTGTAGCACGCAGCGGCCCGCCTGCCAGCCCCGGGTTTTCATCGCCCCACGCCGTTCATTGCGATTCGCGAACCATCGTGAATCGCAATCGACGGGGCCGCGCGCCGCCGCACGATGGTGGCGATGGATGCCACCCCCTTCCTGACCGCCCTGCTCGCGATCGTCGTGATCGACATCGTGCTCGCGGGGGACAACGCGATCGTCATCGCGCTGGCCGCGCGTGCCCTGCCCGCGCGGCTGCAGAAGCGCGCCATCGTCTGGGGCGCCGTCGGCGCCATTGGCGTGCGCAGCCTGATGACCGTGATCGTCGTCTGGCTGCTGAAGATCCCCGGCCTGCTGCTGGCCGGCGGCACGCTGCTGCTGTGGATCGCCTACCGCCTGCTGCTGCCCGAAGAAGGCCCCGGCGACGAGCACGGGCCGGTGGCGACCACCTTCTGGGGGGCGATGCGCACCATCGTCGTCGCCGATGCCGCGATGGGGCTGGACAACGTGCTGGCGGTCGCTGGTGCAGCGCACGGCAGCTACCTGCTGGTCGTGACGGGCCTGTTGATCAGCGTGCCCATCGTCGTCTGGGGCAGCACGATGGTGCTGAAGGTCGTCGACCGCTTCCCGGGCGTCGTCTACCTGGGTGCCGGCGTGCTGGTCTGGACGGCGATCAAGATGATCGGCCACGAGCCGGTGATCCAGCCCTGGCTGACCGAGGCCCCGCTGGCGGCGGCCCTGCTCTGGCTCGCGATCCCGGCGGTGCTGTGGGCCGGCTTCGTGAAGAACCATCGCCGGCTCGAATCGCGCATCCACGCCCGCCTGGCCGAGTTCGCCGCGCTGCGCCCGCTCGGGGCCAGCTCGGAGCCCGCCGCGCCGGCGGCCGAATCCGCCGCTGCCAACGAAGGAGACCTGGCCATGCTCAAAGTCCTCGTGCCGCTCGACGGCTCGCCGAATGCCTTGCGCGCACTGCGCCACACGATGGCCGAGTACCAGCGCCACCATGAACTCGAGCTGCACCTGTTGAACGTGCAGCCCCACCTGTCGCGGCACATCGCCCGCTTCGTCAGCCGCCACGACCGCGACGCCTGGCACCGCGAGCGGGCCGAGGCCGCGATGACCGGCGCCCGGGCGCTGCTGGACCGGGCCGGCGTGCCCTACCAGGTCCACTGGGCGGCCGGCGACCGGGCGCACGAGATCTGCCGCCACGCCGAGCGCCTGGGCGCCCACCACATCGTGATGGGCACCGCACGCAAGAACTCGATCACCCGCATGCTCGAAGACTCGGTGACCCACCGCGTGCTCGAGGGCGCGCCGGTGCCGGTGGAGGTGGTCGCCGGCGAGGCGGTGTCGCGGCTGGAGCGCTGGGGGGTGCCGGCCGGCGCGCTGGCGGCCGCCGGCGGGCTGCTCTGGTTGGCCCTCGAATAGCCCGCCGCCCGGCGGGCATCGCGCCGCTCGCCTACAATCACGGCTGACGGGCCTCCTCGCATGGAAGCGCGGCCAACTGGGTCAGGTGGGGAACCAAGCAGCCCTAACTGTTGCAACCAGTGCCGGGGTCAGGCTCGTCACCCTTTTAGTCACGCCAAAGCCGCCTGGGCCCCATGCCCGGCGGCTTTGTCGTTTCTGGCCGAGCCGCGCGCGATCCAATCGTTCCTGCGTTGTCTTGAGCCCTGACGGGGCCCGTGGTAGGGTGGCCCATCGCCTCTGACATCGACAGCCACTGAAGGGGAACCCCATGGGCCTCGGCACGATCATCGCGCGCGGTGTTGCAGCAGTGTGGGTCGGCATTTGCGCGAGTGCCACGCTTGCGGCCGGCGGCGGCGCCCTCAACGACCCGCAGGAGATCTACACCAACGAGCGTGCCGGCATGCCGGGCGATGGCGTGGGCGCCAGCGTGACGATCCAATTCGTGGCCTATGCGCTCAACTCGGTGGGCGGCAAGTACAAGTTGATCCCCGTACGCGTCCGCGTCGGCGAACGCCAGGCGCCCCTGGCGCTGTCCATCGAACAGGATCGCCTGCTCGTGGCCAGCGGCGGCAAGAAGATCGTGGCCAGCTTCCAGCTGTCGGCGCTCGACCGGCCGCTGTGGGATTCGCTGTCGCCGGACCTGAAGAAGCGCCTGACCTACCCCGAGCAGCTGAGCCCCAACAGCGCCGCGGTGGTCTACGCCTTCGTGCCGCTGGCCGATCTGCCGGGGCCGATCGAGGGCTTCGAATACACGATCAAGTCGCTGCCGGCACCGCTCGTGCTCGCGCCCGAGGCGAAGAAGGCGGCCGCCATGCTGCCCGCCGACGCGCCGCAAGGCTGAGCAAGGCCGCGGGGCAAGACACATGGTCGGCGAGCTCTGGAAGGCACTGCTCGACTACCTGAAGCGCACGCCGTACTGGCCGGTGATCGAGCCGGTCGCCCTGACCGGGTTCCTGTACGCCGGCGTGTGCATCGTGTCCTACCAGTACCTGCAGTGGCGCTACCAGGTCACGCTCGATCTGCCGCTGTTCCTGCAAAGCTATCTGCTGCGGCAGGTCTCGGTCGGCTTCGCGGCGCTGGTCGGGGTGTTTCTCGCGCTCACCGTGCGCCGGCCCGCCGATCATCGGCGCCTGTCGAAGGCCGAATGGGCGCTGCGCATCGGCCTGGTGCTGATCATCGGCGCGACGGCGCTCTTCCTGCTGAAGGCCTGGTCGCCGGAATCCCGGGTCAGCCCGATCCGCGTGCGCTTCGCCGCGTTCGGTGCTTTCGCGGCCGAACCCGATGGCGGGGCCCCGCCGGGCACGCGGGACAAGGCCGCTGCGGACTACCAGCACCTGCGCGCCATGGCACCGTACCTGCTGTACGAGATCAACCACCGCCAGCGCGCATGGCAACTGGAGTTCGACACCACACCGTTCCGCACCGACCTGGTCAGCCAGGCCGACGAAGCGCGCTGCGCCCGCGACGACACCCCTGCGCTGTGCATCGCGGAGGCCTTTCACGCCCGGGCGACCGCCGAGAGCGCGAACCGCCCGCTCGTGCTCATCACCGCGCAGCCATTGGGCGGCGGCGGCACGCGGGCGTGGTTCTGGCTGAACCGCGGGCCGGTCTCGGTCGTCACGCTGGCCGACTGGGGCGGCGCGGGCAGCGCCGGCGCGATCGAATACCTCGCCTACGCCCTGGTCGTGCAGAGCGTGATGATCCACATGCAGGCCCATTGCGGGTTCACGCAACCGCCCAGCGGCACGCCCGAGGGCGTGGTCGTCGGCAACGTGTTCGACCTGCAGCCCGGCATCGACGCGATGCGCGCCGCGGTGCTGACCGGCCACTTCTCGCCCAGCGACGAGCGCCAGCTCCTCAACTGCTTCGGCCCGGAGTACATGCGCACCGCCGTCAGCCTGGCGAGCCTTCAGTGGCTGCGCACGGCCGCCGTGCGCGAGACGCTGCGCAAGGTCTACGGGGTCGAGCTGGTGGGCAGTTGAGTGCCGAGCCGGGCCGGCGCGACCCGATAATCCCTGGCATGGCGACAGGGCGTTCATCCACATCGGCAGCGTTGCGCCATGCCCGGCGTGCCTGGAACTTGCTGCAGGTGGATTCGGCCCAGGCCCGCGCGCTGGCCGAGCGGGCCATCAAGGCCGCCGTGGCCGAATCCGACGCCATGGCCGAGGGGTGGGGCCGGCTGGCGCTGGGCTTCCATCTGCTGTACTACGCCACCGCCGCCGAAGCGGCGGCCGAGCTGCGGCGGGCCCAGGCATCGTTCGAGCGCGCCGCCGACCGCCCGGGCCACCTGCTGGCCGCGGCCGGGCTGGCCCGCTCGACCTGGCGCCAGGGCCGGGCGCAGGAAGCACTCGACCTGGTGCTGCCCCGGCGCGACGAGGGCGTGCAGATTCTCAAGCACGAGCAGCTGGGCGTGCTGCTGAACGCGATTGCCGGCTGCTACTCGGCGCGCGGCGATTCCGCCCAGGCCTTTGCCTACATGTTCGAGGCGCTGCGCCACGCCGGCCCGCGCGGCGGGCGCGGTTTCGATACCGTGCTGCACTGCAACCTCGCCCATGAGCTGCTGCAGATCGGCGACTACGAGCATGCGCTGGTGCACGTGGGCCAGGGCCTGGCCCGCTGCGGCGCGCTGAAGAACGCGCGCTTGCAGAGCGTGCTGTGGATCAACCGGGTGATCGGGCTGACCGAGCTCGGCCGCGCGGCCGAGTGCCTGCCCGACATCGCCGCCCTGCTCGCCCTGCCGGCCGACCCGAGCGGGCGTGGCCGCATGGCCGCCCACTACGAAACGTTGGCGATCGCGGCGTTGCGCGCCGGCCAGGTGGCGCTGGGTGCCGATCTGGTCGAGCGGGCCTGGGGCCAGGGTGACGCGCTGTTGGCGGATGAGCGGCTCGAGCGCGATACCGCCACCGGCCTCCTGGCGCTGGCGCACGGGCGCCCGCGGGACGCCGTGGCCGCGATGCTGCCCGCGCTCGCCCGGGCCCTGCGCGACGATGAGCCGGGCTTGAGCGTGCGCATGCGTGCCCAGTTCTTCGTCGTGCTGAGCGAGGCCCACGAGGCCGCCGGCCAGGTGGCCGAATCCCTGGCTGCACTGCAGCAATCCCAGCGCCTGAGCCGCTTGCAGGGGCAGATGGCCTCCGGCGCGCGCTACCAGGCGGCCGCGCTGCACACCGAGGTCTTGCGCCTGCAGCACCGGCTGGACGAGAACGACGCGCACCGGCGCCAGCTCGAGCGCGCCCGCGCCGAACTGGCCGCGATGAACGACGAGCTGACGCGCCAGGTCAAGCAGGTGCAGGCGCTGCAGCAGGCGCTGATGGCGCAGGCCACGCAGGACCCGCTGACGGGCCTGTTCAACCGCCGCCACCTGAACGATGCGTTGCCGACGCTGTTCGCGCTGGCGCAGCGCGACGCGCAGACGATGTCGCTGGCGATCATCGACCTCGACCATTTCAAGCGCATCAACGACGAACATGGCCACGTTGCCGGCGACCGGCTGCTCGCCGCCTTCGGTGAACTGCTCGCCGGCCAGTGCCGGCGCAGCGACGTGGCGTGCCGCTACGGCGGCGAGGAGTTCTGCTTGCTGATGCCGCGCACCGATGCGGCCGGCGCGCGGCGCAAGGTGCAGACACTGCTGCGCCGCTGGCGCGCCCAAGTGTTCGAACTGGGCGGCACGACGCTGCACGGCCTGAGCTTCTCGGCCGGCATCGCCGACACCGGGCTTGCCTGCACCTCGCCGGACGCGTTGCTCAAGGCCGCCGACGACCGGCTGCTGACCGCCAAGCGCGAAGGCCGCAACCGCGTCGGCGTCGCAGCCTGATCACTCCTCCACGGCCGCGTCCGGGTTCCAGGCCGAGACGACGAAGCGCAGCTTGCCGCGGATGCCCGGCGCGGTCGTCGTCTCGAAGGCGATCGGCACCTCGATCTTGCCGCCCTTGAGCGCCTTCCAGTCGATCGGCGTGTTGGCCGGGCTGGTGCCCTGGTCCTGCCAGGCGTACTGCACGCTCCAGGTGTCGCCTTCGTTGGCCGGTGGCACCATCTCGACGATCACCGTGTTGCGGAACAGGTAGCCGCCCTCGTAGTGCTCGTCGACCCACAGCCGGCGGTCGACCTCGTAGTCGGGCACCCGCACGCCGAGCGACATGCTGTAGGCCAGCGAGCGCCGCTTCTTGTTGACCCGCGCCCGGTTGGCGAGAAACACCGTCGACACGTACTGCGTGCAGCCCTTCTTCGGCGCCTTCATCCACTGCTCGTGCGTCAGGCAGGCGACCGAATCCTCCTCGGCCGTGCGGCGCGTCAGGTACCACAGCTTGCCGCGCGGCGAGGCCTGCAGCTCGAACTGGTACAGCGCATTGACCGCCTGCCCCGCGTCCTGCGCCTTCTGCACCGCCGGCGGCAGCCGGATCTCCTCGATGTCGACCCAGATGTCGACGCGCACGTCGCCGAACAGGAAGCGCACCAGGTTCTGGTAGGCCTCTTCGCTGTTGACGATGCCGAAGTAGCCCGAGTGCGAGCGGAAGGTGAAGGCCTTGGCGCACGGCTGGCCGGCACTGCCATCGGCCTTCAGGCCGGTCAGCGTCGCGTTCTCGATGCGCACCAGGCCGTCGCTGCCGTGGCCGGCGAAGGTGCGCGAGGCACCCAGCGCCACCTCGTAGTCCATACGGTTGCTGCCGACCATGCAGAACACCCGCTCGGGCGCAAAGCGGTCTTCGCGGATCCAGTCGACCCGCCCGCTGGCCGCCAGCGCGTCCTTCAGGTCGAGGTAGTCGGCCATGCGGTCGCGGTTGAAATTGTTCATGTCCGCCACGCTGAGCCACGAGGGCACGTTGACGCCCGCCACCTCGATGCCGTTGTGCGGCGTCGCGTAGGTGAAGAACTTGTCGACGTACTGGCGCGGGTGGTCCTTCTTCTTGAACGGCGTCTTGCCCTGCAGCAGGCCGCGGCAGACCAGGCCTCCCATCGAATGCGCGACCAGGTAGCAGCGGAAATCCTCGGGGGCGATGCCGTTCTCGGCGTTGCTGCAGACGAGGTCGCGCACGCGCAGGATCAGCTCGCCGAGCTTGGCCGAGAACTGCTCGATGTCGGGCACCTGGCCGATGCCGAGCAGGCGCGACGCCTCGTCGTAGTACCGGAAGACGACGATCGACCGCGCGCTGAGGGTGTTCTCGCTGTCGGCGCTCCACTCGGGGTCGAGGATGTCGTAGCCGTCCTGGTAGACGTCGCGGTACTCGAAGTCCGAGGCCAGCCTCACCACCGGCGATTCGAAGATGTACTTGCGCGGCTGCCGCGCCTTGTCGGGCACCGCGCGGTAGACGGTCGAGCCGAGATTGAAGCCGCAGAACGGGTCGGCGCTGGTCTCGTCGATCTCGGTCGGCGTCATCGCATAACCGCGCACATAGATGATCGGGTGAAACGGGGCGTGGGGATTCGACATGGAAGGTCCTCGGTGCAGCTTGTCGTTGTGGACCGCGACGAATCGCAGCGCGGCGGCCCCCGCCGCATTGGAGCCGGCCCAGGCGCGCCTGGGCATCCCAAGAATCTATGACGCGCCTTGCCGCGGGCCGGCGTCACCGCTCTCCCGAAAGACCCCGTCCGCCGGTGATACGCTTGCGAATTGGTTAGCCGAGCTAAGCAATGCCCCCGACCCGCCCCGTCAAAGTCCCCCGACCCAGCGCCACGGACAGCGCCACCGAGGTGCTCGACGTGGTGCCGGCGGTGATGGACGCGCTGCGCCACGCGATGCGCAGCCACGTGGGCGATCAGCTCTCGGTGCCCCAGTTCCGCTGCCTGAACTTCATCGCCCACCAGCCCGGGGCCTCGGTCAGTGCGGTGGCCGCGTTTCTCGGCGTCACGCTGCCGACCGCATCGACGATGGTCGACCGCCTGGTGCGCGCCGGCGCCGTCGAGCCGCGCACCGCGGCCGATGACCGCCGCCGCTCGCAGCTTCACCTGACCGAAGCAGGCGCGGCCCAGCTGGCGCAGATCCGCCTCGGCGCACGGGCCGAGCTCGCCGAGGTGCTCGCCGGCCGCAGCGCCGAGGAACTGCGCACGCTGCATGCCGGGCTGGCCGTGTTGCGCGATGTCTTCGCTTCCACCGCCGCCCGCTGACACCCGCTGACGAAAAACCTCCAACACCCATCGTCCATGACCCGGTTTCACCTGCCCGCCCGCGCGACTGCGCTCGCCCTGCCCCTCGCGGCCGCCCTGCTGGCCGGCTGCCAACGCGCGCCCGACGGCGCTGGTGCTGCCGCGCCTGCGGCCTCGCCGCCGGGCGGTGCGGCGTCGGCGGCGCCGGTGGGCGTGACGACCGTCGCCGCGCGTCAGCACGACCTGCCGATCACCATCTCCGGCGCCGGCGCCGTCACGCCGCTGTCCAGCGTCGACGTGCGGCCGCAGGTCAACAGCGTGATCGCGAAGGTGCACATCCGCGAGGGCCAGTTCGTCAAGGCCGGCGAGCTGCTGTTCACGCTGGACGCCCGCTCGGACGAGGCCCGGGTCGCACAGGCCCAGGCCCAGGTCGCGCGCGACCAGGCCACGCTGGCCGACGCACAGCGCCAGCTCACCCGCAGCCGCGAGTTGCTGGCACAGAACTTCATCTCGCAAGGCCAGGTCGACGCCAACCAGGCCACGGTCGATGCCGCTGCCGCGCTGGTCGCGGCCGATCGCGCCGCCCTGGCCGCGGCCCGCGTCGCGCTCGGCTATGCCCGCATCACCGCGCCGAGCGCCGGCAGGGTCGGCACGATCGCGGTCTACCCCGGCACGGCGGTGAAAGCCAGCGACACCTCGCTGGTCACGATCACGCAGCTCGACCCGATCGCCGTCGCCTTCGCCCTGCCCCAGCGCCTGCTGCCGGATGCGCTGGCGGCGCTGCCGGGCGGCGGTGCGCCGGTCAGCGCCACGCTGCCTGACGCGAACCAGGCGACCAACCAGGTGCTGCAGGGGCGGTTGAAGTTCGTCGACAACCTGGTCGATGCGGGCTCGGGAACCGTCAAGGCCAAGGCCGTCTTCGACAACCCCGGCAACCGGCTCTGGCCCGGTGCCTTCGTCAACATCTCGATGACAGCCCGCGTGCTCAAGGGCGCGGTGCTGGTGCCGCAAGCCTCGGTCATCCAGGGCTCGCGCGGCGACATCGTCTACGTGGTGGCGAACGGCCACGCCGAAGCGCGGCCGGTGCAAGTCGTCCAGGGCCAGGGCGAAGAGGCCGCCGTCAGCGGCGTGCGCCCCGGCGAACGCATCGTGCTCGACGGGCGGCAGAACCTGCGTCCCGGCGCGGCGGTGGTCGAGCGCGCGGCGACCTCCGCTTCGGCGGGCTCGGCATCCGCATCGGGATCCGCATCGGCAAGCAGCGCCGCGCGCAAGGCCTCGGCACCATGAACCTGTCCGAACTGTTCATCCGCCGTCCGGTGATGACGGTGCTGCTCAACGCCGCCATCGTGCTGGCCGGCGTGATCGCCTACCGCAGCATCCCCATCGCCGCCCTGCCCAGCTATGACACGCCGGTCATCAACGTCGGCGCCTCGCTGCCGGGCGCCAGCCCGGAAACGATGGCGACCTCGGTCGCGCTGCCGCTGGAAAAGCAGTTCCAGACCATCCCGGGGCTGAAGACGATCAGCTCCTCGAGCACGCTGGGCAACACCTCGCTGACGCTGGAGTTCGAGGAAGGGCGGGATGTCGATGCCGCCGCGGTCGACGTGCAGGCCGCGCTGCTGCGCGCCCAGCGCGCGCTGCCGCAGGACATGACCTCGCCGCCCTCGTACCGCAAGGTCAACCCGGCCGATGCGCCGGTGCTGTTCATCGCGCTGACCTCGCCCTCGCTGACGCCGACCGAACTGCAGGACTATGCCGAGCACCTGATCTCGCCGGCGCTGTCGACGCTCGACGGCGTCGCGCAGATCAACATCTTCGGCGCCAAGCGCTTCGCCGTGCGGGTGCGGGTCGACCCCGAGGCGCTGGCTGCGCGCAACCTGGGGCTGGACGAGCTCTCAACGGCGCTGCGCGCCGCCAACGTCAACACCCCCGTCGGCACGCTCGACGGCCCGCGCCAGACGCTGACGCTGCAGGCGAATCGCCAGCTGCGCAACGCCGCCGAGTTCGCCGAGCTGATCGTCGCCACCCGCGCCGGCAACCCGGTGCGGCTGAGGGACGTGGCCAGCGTCGAGGACAGCATCGAGTCGATGAAGACCTGGGCCACGCTGAACGGCGACACCGCGATCTCGATCGGCGTCTACCGCCAACCCGGCGCCAACACCGTGCGCGTGGTCGACGCGGTGCGCACCGCGCTGCCCGGGCTGCGCAGCGAACTGCCGCAGTCGGTGGTGATCACGCCGGTCAACGACCGCTCGGCATCGATCCGCGAGGCGCTGCACGACGTGACGCTGACGCTGCTGGGCACGATCGCGCTGGTGGTGATGGTGATCTTCCTGTTCCTGCGCCGCTTCGTCGCCACCGCGATCCCGACGCTGTCGCTGCCGGTGTCGCTGGTCGGCGCGGTCGCGCTGCTGTGGGGGCTCGACTACAGCCTGGACAACATCTCGCTGCTCGGCCTGACGCTGGCGGTGGGCCTGGTCGTCGATGACGCGATCGTGATGCTCGAGAACATCGTGCGCCACGTCGAGGCCGGCGAGCGGCCGTTCCAGGCGGCACTGCGCGGGTCGCGCGAGGTCGGCTTCACGATCATCTCGATCTCGACCTCGCTGGTCGCCGTCTTCATCCCGATCTTCTTCATGCCCGGCGTGATCGGGCTGCTGTTCCACGAGTTCGCGGTGATCGTCGGGCTGGCGATCATCGTCTCGGCCTTCGTCTCGCTGACGCTGGTGCCGATGCTGGCCAGCCGGTTCCTGGCCGACGAAGAGCACAAGAAGAAGCCCGGTGCGCTGGTGCGCGCCTTCGAACGCGGCTTCGACGCCGTGCTGGCCACCTACACCCGCACGCTCGATGCGGCGCTGGCGCATCGGCGCTTCGTGCTCGTCGTCGCGCTGCTGACCTTCATTGCCACCGCCTGGCTCTTCGCGGTCGTTCCCAAGGGCTTCTTCCCGGAAGAGGACATCGGCCAGGTCTTCATCAACACCGAGGCCGCCGAAGACACCTCCTTCGACGAGATGGTGCGCCTGCAGGAGCGCGCCGCGGCCATCGTGCGGGCGAACCCGAATGTCGCCACCGTCAGCTCGTTCAACGGCGGCGGCGGCGCGCAGAACACCGGCCGCATCTTCATCAACCTCAAGCCGCGCGGCGAACGCGAGCCGATGAAGCAGGTGCTCGAAGGCATGCGGCGCGACCTGCGCGAGGTCGTCGGGTTGAACGTGTTCCCGACCCCGATCCAGAACCTGCGCCTGGGTGGCCGGATCAGCAAGGCGCGCTACCAGTACGTGCTGCAAAGCGTGCGCGCCGACGAACTGAACGAGTGGGCGCTGAAGCTGCAGGAGCGCCTGCGCGCCGACCCGGCCTTTCGCGATGTCAACACCGACGCCCAGCTGCGCGGGCTGCAGGCTGAGTTGAAGATCGACCGCGACCGGGCCAACACCCTGGGCGTGTCGATCGATGCGATCCGCTCGGCGCTGTACAGCGCCTTCGGCGAGCGGCAGGTGTCGACGATCTACCTGCCGACCGACAGCTACCAGGTCATCATGGAAGTGGCCCCCGAGGCCAAGCAGGACGAGCGGGCACTGGCCGGCATCTACGTTCGCGCGGCCACCGGCGCGCTCGTGCCGCTGTCGGCCTTCGCGACGGTCGCGCGCGGCGTCGGCCCGACCTCGGTCAACCACGTCGGCCAGTTGCAGGCGGTGACGGTGTCGTTCAACCTCGCGCCGGGCGTGGCGCTGGGCGATGCCACGGCCAAGGTCGAGGCCGCACGCGAGGCGATCCGCATGCCGGCGTCCGTCGTCGCGAGCTATGGCGGCGACGTGGCGGTGTTCAAGAGCTCTCAGGGCAACCAGGTGGTGCTGATCGTCGCGGCGCTGCTGGTGATCTACGTGCTGCTGGGCGTGCTGTACGAAAGCTTCATCCACCCGCTGACGATCCTTGCCGGCCTGCCCTCGGCCGCTGTCGGCGCGCTCGGCACGCTGATGCTCTTCGGGCAGGACCTGACGCTGATCGCGACGATCGGCATCGTGCTGCTGATCGGCATCGTGAAGAAGAACGCCATCATGATGATCGACTTCGCGCTCGATGCGCAGCGCTCGCGCGGCTTGGCGCCACGCGAGGCGATCCATGAGGCCTGCGTGCTGCGCTTCCGGCCGATCATGATGACCACGCTGGCCGCGCTGATGGGCGCGCTGCCGATCGCGCTGGGCATCGGCGCCGGTGCCGAGCTGCGCCAGCCGCTGGGCCTGGCGGTCGTCGGCGGCCTGGTCTTCTCGCAGGCGGTGACGCTCTACATCACGCCGGTGATCTACCTCGCGCTGGATCGCTTCAGCGGACGCGGCCCGGTGACGATCCCCGAGACCACCGCCACCTGAAACCCGCCGCGCCTGGCCACTCGCTCAGCGGCGCGTGCCCCAGGCCGGCGGCCGCTTCTCGTTGAAGGCCTGCACGCCCTCGAGCGCCGCCTCGTCCATCATGTTGCAGGCCATGGTCTGGCCGGCATCGATGTAGGCGGCCTCGACGCCCGCCTCGAGCTGGCGGTAGAACAGCTCCTTGCCCAGCGCCACCGCGATGCGCGGCTTGGAGACGATGCTGGCGGCGAGCTTCTCCACCTCGGCATCCAGCGCCGCCGCGTCGTCGACCAGGCGGTTGACCAGGCCGCGACGCTGCGCCTCCTCGGCCGAGATGAATTCGCCGGTCACCAGCATCTCGAAAGCCTCCTTGCGGCCGACGTTGCGGCTCAAGGCCACCGCCGGCGTCGAACAGAACAAGCCCAGGTTGACGCCACTGACGGCGAAACGAGCGCTGCGCACGGCCACCGCCAGGTCACATGTCGCCACCAGCTGGCAGCCGGCGGCGGTGGCCACCCCCTGCACCTTGGCGATCACCGGGATGGGCAGGCGCTGGATCGCGAGCATCACCTTGGCACAGCGGGCGAACAGCCCGCGGTAGTAGTCGAGCGAGGGCTGGGCCCGCATTTCGCGCAGGTCGTGCCCCGCGCAGAAGGCCTTGCCCGACGCCGCCAGCACCAGCACGCGCGCACTGCCGTCGTTCATCAGCGCATCCAGTTCGGCCTGCAGCGCGGCCAGCATGCCATCGGACAGCGCGTTGAACGCCTGCGGGCGGTTCAGCGTCACCGTCACCACACCGCGCGGGTCGTCGTGGCGCAGCAGCAAGGGGTCGTCTTCGGTCAGCATTCGCGCTCTCCTTCCGGGCCGTCGTGATCGGCCCCAATGTAGCCCCATGCGCAAGCGGCGGGCTTGCGCCCGAACAGTCAGGGCCCCGCCGGGCCGCCGTCACGGCGCGCGACGAAGCTCACCGGCTCATGGGGCGTCGTGCCACCCTCGGTCTGCATCACGAAGCGGATCTCGTCGGCCGCCACGTGGCCGCGATAGTGGTGCACGAGCTCGGCGCCGTCCATCTCGCTGCTGCGCGTCACGAAGCTCACGCCCTGTGCGTCGACGCGCCCTTCGAGCAGGCCGCGCGCGACGCCCAGGAAGGTGACGCTGCCATGCAGCTCGCCGGCCTCACCGTCGAGGCGCAGGCGTTCGCGGTATTGCGCATTCGGCCAGTCGTACCGCACCTCGGCCACCCAGTCCCCGTTGACGGCCGGGCGCGCCGGCGAGCGCCCCCACTGCCGCTTCCACGCCGCGGCGCCGGCCAACGCCGCCACCAGGCCCGCCGCCCCCAGCCACAGCGCGCGGCGCCGCCACGCCGCGGGGCGGGTTGCCGCAGGCAGGCCGATGGCGGCCACCAGGCGCTCGATGTCGCCGGCAAAGCGGGCATTGCCCACCTCCAGCGCCTGCAGGCCGGCCAGCGGGCGCAGCTCCTCGGGCAACTCGGCGGCCGAGGGCATCGGTGCGCCGTCGAGCAGCAGCGGAATGACGCGCAGGCCGCGGTGCAGCGCGGCGGCCACCTCTCTGCGCACGAAATCAACCGGCTCGTCCAACCGGGCCGGCGCGCCCTCGCGCTCGCCGCGCCAGCGCCGGCCGATCAGCACGAGCAACACGCCGGCCTCGGCCACGGCCCGTTCGATGACCTCGGCGAAGCCCTGGCCGGCGGCGATGTCGTCCACGTCCATGAAGACCCGCTGGGGACCGAAGCGTTCGGACAGCTCCGCGGCGATCGCCCGGGCATAGCCGGCGGCATCGTCGCGGCGGTAGCTGATGAAGACCTGGGCGGCGGTCATGGGAAGCGGCATCGTGGCCAAGGGGCGGCGCGCCAGCATAGCGCCGCGTGGCACGGGGCTCGGTTACACTGCCCGCTTGCCAGGAGAGAGCCCCATCCGGGGCCGCCGAAGGCGCAGAGGGCGTACACCCCTCGAACGCTCAGGCAAAAGGACTGGCAAGCGCTTCGCGTCAGGATGCGAGGCGTTCCTCACTGGAGAGAGACGGGTCCCGGAACCCGTCCACCGAAGGGGCAAGCGGCAACCGGCCACCCAGCCGGCGCCGTCAATCTCTCAGGTAAAGCGGACAGCGAGGGCATTTCCGACCGTTTCAGGTTCCTTGGATTGCCCTCGACACAGGATCTCACCGATGTCCGCTGCCGCCCCCGCCTCCGCCCTGCTGCAGACCCCGCTGCACGCCCTGCACCTCGAACTCGGCGCCCGCATGGTGCCTTTCGCCGGCTATGCGATGCCGGTGCAATACCCCGCCGGCCTGATGGCCGAGCACAAGCAGTGCCGCGAAGCCGCCGCGCTGTTCGATGTCTCGCACATGGGCCAATTGCGCCTGATCGGCCCCGATGCGGCCGCGGCGCTCGAAACGCTGGTGCCGGTCGACGTGATCGACCTGGCCGCCGGCAAGCAGCGCTACGCCTTCTTCACCAATGAGCAAGGCGGCCTGCTCGACGACCTGATGATCACCCGCCCCGGGGCGGCCGACGCACCGGCCTTCGGCGATCTGTTCGTCGTCGTCAACGCAGGCTGCAAGGACGCCGACATCGCCCACCTTCAGGCCCGCATCGGCCAGCGCTGCGAGGTTCGCCCGCTGCCCGAGCGCGCGCTGCTGGCGCTGCAGGGCCCGCTGGCCGCGCAGGCCCTGGCGCGCCTGAACCCGGCCGTGAATTCGCTGACCTTCATGACCGGTGCCGGCGTCAGGCTGGCCGGTGCCGCCTGCTTCGTGACCCGCTCGGGCTACACCGGCGAAGACGGCTTCGAGATCTCGGTGCCGGCCAGCCAGGCCGTTGCGCTGGCCCGGGAGCTGCTGGCCCAGCCCGAGGTCAAGCCCGCCGGCCTGGGCGCCCGCGACACGCTGCGCCTCGAAGGCGGCATGTGCCTGTACGGCCACGACATCGACACCAGCACCACCCCGGTCGAGGCCGCACTGACCTGGGCGATCCAGAAGGTGCGCCGCGCTGGTGGCGCCCGTGCCGGCGGCTACCCCGGCGCCGCCGTGATCGACGCCCAGCTCGCCGGCGGCGCACTGCGCAAGCGCGTCGGCCTGATCGGGCTGGAACGCGCGCCGGTGCGCGAAGGCGCGAAGCTGGTCGCTGCCGACGGCACCGAACTCGGCATCGTCACCAGCGGCACGCTGGGCCCCACGGTCAACCAGCCGGTCGCCATGGCCTACCTGCCGACCTCGCATGCCAGCGTCGGCACCGAGGTCTTTGCCGAGGTGCGCGGCAAGCGCCTGCCGATGCGCGTGGCGCCCATGCCCTTCGCGCCGCACCGCTACCACCGCGGCTGAACACCGGCCCCCGGGTCAACGGCCTTGACCGTCGGCCCGCCCTGAATCAACCTTCGCCCACCCCACCCCATTTCCCGAGGAGCCACGCCCATGACGACCAAATTCACCGCCGACCACGAGTGGATCAACATCGAAGACCACGAGGCCGCGGTGGTCGGCATCACGCTGCATGCACAGGACGCGCTGGGCGACGTGGTGTTCGTCGACCTGCCCGAAGTCGGCAAGACCTACGCCAAGGGCGATGTCGCCGGCGTCGTCGAATCGGTCAAAGCTGCGGCCGACATCTACATGCCCGTCAGCGGCGAGGTGGTCGAGGTCAACGAGGAGCTGCGCGCCAACCCGGCGCTGGCCAACACCGACCCGATGGGCAACGGCTGGTTCTTCAAGGTCCACGTGACCAACATGGCCGAGTTCGACGAGCTGATGGATCCGCCGTCGTACGACGCTCTGCTGAAGACGCTGTAACCCCCTCTCCCGCGTTCCCCGCTGTAGCCACCGGCCGGCGCCACGGCGATGTGCGCCGCGGCCGGCCCTGCCCCCTCCCGCCCTTCCTGCGCCATGCTGATGCACGCCCATACCCCCCTCGACGCCCTCGAAAACCACGGCGAATTCGTCGCCCGCCACATCGGCCCCGAGGGTGCCGAGGAGGCGCGCATGCTCAGCGTGATCGGCGCCGCCTCGCGCCAGGCGCTGATCGATGCGATCGTGCCGCGCTCGATCGCGCGCAGCACGCCGATGGCCCTGCCGCCGGCGGCCACCGAGGCCGAGGCGCTGGCCGAGCTGCGCGCGGTGGCGGCGAAGAACAAGGTGCTCAAGAGCTTCATCGGCCAGGGCTACCACGGCACCCACACGCCGGGCGTCATCCTGCGCAACATCCTCGAGAACCCGGCCTGGTACACCGCCTACACGCCCTACCAGGCCGAGATCTCGCAGGGCCGGATGGAAGCGCTGGTCAACTTCCAGACCATGATCGCCGAGCTGACCGGCATGGCGATCGCCAATGCCTCGATGCTCGACGAAGCCACCGCCGCGGCCGAGGCGATGACGCTGGCCAAGCGCAGCGTCAAGAGCAAGAGCAACACGATCATCGTCGCGGGTGATTGCCACCCGCAGACGATCGAGGTCGTCAAGACCCGCGCCGAGCCGCTGGGCCTGCAGGTGCTGGTCGGCTTCGCACCGAAGCTGATGGAAGAGCACGACTACTTCGCAGTGCTTGCACAGTACCCGGCCACCGACGGCCTGATCCACGACATGCGCGCGGTCGTCGAGGTGGCCCATGCCAAGCAGGCCGCCTTCATCGTCGCAGCCGACCTGCTGGCGCTGACGCTGCTGGCCGCCCCGGGCGAATGGGGTGCCGACATCGTGATCGGCAACACCCAGCGCTTCGGCGTGCCGATGGGCGCGGGCGGCCCGCACGCGGCCTACATGGCCTGCCGCGACGACTTCAAGCGCTCGATGCCGGGCCGCCTGGTCGGCGTGAGCGTCGATGTGCACGGCGCGCCCGCGTACCGCCTGGCCCTGCAGACGCGCGAGCAGCACATCCGCCGCGAGAAGGCGACCTCGAACATCTGCACCGCGCAGGTGCTGCTGGCGGTCATCGCCAGCATGTACGCGGTCTACCACGGCCCCGAGGGCCTGAAGCGCATCGCGACGCGCGTGGCGAGCTACACCGCGATCCTGGCCGAGGGGCTGGCCAAGCTGGGCCTGAAGGTCACGAACCCGTTCGCCTTCGACACCGTGACGGTCGAGACCGGCGAGCGCACCGACGAGGTCATCGCCCGCGCGCTGGCGGCCGGCGCCAACCTGCGCCGCGTCTCGCCCCGGCATGTCGGCGTCTCGCTGGACGAAACGACGACGCGCGCCGACCTCGCCGCGCTGTGGCACTGGTTCGCTGCCGCCGGCCAGACGCTGCCCAGCGTCGACGACTACGCCCAGGGCGTGGCCCTGCGCCTGCCCGAGGGGCTGCGCCGCACCAGCGCCTTCCTGACGCACCCGGTGTTCAACAGCCACCACAGCGAAACCGAGATGCTGCGCTACCTGCGCCGCCTGGCCGACAAGGACCTCGCGCTGGACCGCAGCATGATTCCGCTGGGCTCGTGCACGATGAAGCTGAACGCGACCAGCGAGATGATCCCCATCACCTGGCCCGAGTTCGCGCACCTGCACCCCTTCGCCCCGATGGACCAGGCGCAGGGCTACCGCGAGCTCGTGGCGCAGCTCGAGAAGATGCTGGTCGAGTGCACGGGATACGCGGCCGTGTCCATGCAGCCCAACGCGGGCTCCCAGGGCGAGTACGCGGGCCTCCTCGCGATCCGCGGCTGGCACCGGTCACGCGGCGAGGGCCACCGGAAGGTCTGCCTCATCCCTGCGTCCGCCCACGGCACGAACCCCGCCAGCGCGGTCATGGCCGGCTACCGGGTCGTGGTCGTGGCGACCGATCCGCACGGGAACGTCGACCTCGACTACCTGCGGGCGAAGATCGCCGCGAACGCGGCCGACCTGGGCGCCCTGATGATCACGTACCCCAGCACCCACGGCGTGTTCGAGGAGGCGATCGTCGAGATCTGCGACACCATCCACGCGCACGGCGGACAGGTCTACACCGATGGCGCGAACCTCAATGCGCTGGTCGGCGTGGCCAAGCCCGGCAAGTATGGCTCGGACGTGTCGCACCTGAACCTGCACAAGACCTTCTGCATTCCGCACGGCGGGGGCGGCCCGGGCGTCGGACCGGTCGCGGTCAAGGCGCATCTGGCGAAGTTCCTGCCGGGCGGGCTCGGCGACGTCGTCAACGGCGAGCATCCGGTCGGCATGGTCA